>JBIIQG010000114.1:0-2672 GCA_044342185.1 Ilumatobacteraceae bacterium
GTCACCATTGTCGATACTGGCGTTCGCAAAACACTGAATGTGTCCGTTGTTGTTCCGGTGGAAGACATGTCAGACATGGGGCAACTGTCGGCACCGGGCGAACTCACGTCGGGCCCAGCAACTGCTGCACTCACGCCGCGACGCAACAGCATTTGGCCAAGCGTGTATCCGCGCATCTTGGAACAAATTCTTCAGCATCGTTCCACCATCATTTTTTGTAATGCGCGTCGACAAGCAGAACGTCTTGCTGCCCATCTCAACGAACTAGCCGCCGAACAAGGAATTGGTGTTGACCCCGAAACGGGTGCAGTGCGCGACGAGTTAGTGAAAGCGCACCACGGGTCGTTGGCACGTGAACAACGAGTGGTCATTGAAGATGCGTTGAAGCGCGGACAACTACGCGCCATTGTTGCCACCAGCAGTTTGGAACTGGGTATCGACATGGGTGCTGTCGATCTTGTGATTCAAGTGGAATCACCTGGCGCAGTCAGCAGGGGACTACAGCGCATTGGTCGAGCAGGTCACAGTGTGGGCGAACCCAGCTTTGGCACTATTTATCCCAAGCACCGTCACGACTTATTGGAAACAGCAGTTGTTGCTCGCCACATGTTGGATGGCAAAATTGAAACAACGCGGTACCTGCGTCAACCACTCGACGTGCTTGCTCAACACATCGTCGCGCATCTTGCCATTACGGGCGAAACAACTGTCGACAAAGTGGCGGCCATGGTGCGCCGTTGTGCTGCATTCGCAGATCTGGACGATTCCGTCTTCACCAGCGTTCTCGACTTGTTATCGGGCCGTTACCCCAGCGAAGAGTTTTCGGAACTTCGCCCGCGCATTGTGTGGGATCGTCTCACCGGAACACTTCGCGCACGCGATGGCGCACAACGCTTAGCCGTTACCAATGGCGGTACCATTCCCGACCGCGGACTTTTTGGTGTGTTTCTTCCCGATGGAACACGAGTGGGCGAGCTCGATGAAGAAATGGTGTACGAGTCGCGGCCTGGCGAGACGTTCCTGTTGGGTGCCAGCACGTGGCGCATTGAAGACATCACCTTTGAACGAGTAGTTGTTACGCCTGCACCTGGTCAACCAGGAAAAATGCCGTTCTGGCGTGGTGACTCGTTGGGTCGTCCCGTGGAATTGGGGCGCGCACTGGGCGAATTCGTACACGACATACGCGCGTTAGAACCAGATGCAGCGATGGAACGCTTAATGCAGCATCACCAGTTGGATGCGTTTGCTGCAAACAATGTGGTGAATTACTTGGCCGAACAAGCCGAAGCAACGGGGGTTGTCCCTGACAACACCACCATTGTTATGGAGCGCTTCCGTGACGAAATTGGCGACTGGCGCGTGTGCATTCACTCGCCATTCGGCACGCCTGTTCATGCTCCGTGGGCAATGGCCATTGAGCAACGCTTAGAACAACGCCTCGACATGAAAGTAGAAGTCATGTGGGGAGACGATGGCATTGTGCTTCGTCTCCCCGAATCGGTCGACTCCATCTCACCCGACGACATCATCATGGACCCCGACGAGGTTCGCGAGATTGTGGTGAACGGTTTGCCGTCCACCAGTTTGTTCGCGGCTCGTTTCCGCGAATGTGCAGCACGAGCACTGTTACTGCCTCGTCGTCGCCCCGACCAACGCACACCACTGTGGCAGCAACGTCAACGCGCAGCAGACCTTTTGGCTGTTGCAGCAAAGTATCCAACATTCCCCATCTTGTTAGAGACAAGCCGTGAATGCCTACAAGACGTGTTTGACGTTCCGGCATTGTGCGACTTGTTGTCGCGCATTCGTTCGCGTTCTATTCGTGTGGTCAATGTAGACACGCAGAAGGCATCACCGTTTGCACAAAGCCTCACCTTTAACTGGATCGCTGCGTACATGTACGAAGGCGACGCACCGTTGGCCGAACGCCGGGCGGCTGCGTTGTCTCTCGACCGCGACTTACTGAATTCGCTCTTGGGTGCAGAAGAACTGCGCGAGTTGCTCGACGCGGGTGTTCTTGCAGACCTGGAATTGGAACTGCAGTGTTTGGTGGGGCACCGCCGTGCGAAGAGTCGCGATGAAGTGCACGATGTGTTGCGCCGCATCGGAGACATCACGCGTACAGGTCTTGCCCAACGCGCGGATGGTATTGCGGAACAATGGCTAGACGAACTCATTCACGATCGTCGAGTGATTTCCGTTGTTGTCGCAGGTGAAGAGCGTGTGATTGCTGCCGAAGATGCTGCTTTGTATCGCGACGCATTGGGGTGCGCACTGCCGTTGGGCTTGCCCGCGGCATTCACCGACCCTGTGCAAACTCCACTCACACATTTGGTGGCGCGATACGCACGCACGCACGGCCCGTTCGTGTCGGCCGACGCAGCACACCACTTCGGCACCACAGTGGAACGTATTGCTGCTGCGTGTGAATCATTAGAGCGAGACGGTCGCATGGTGCGTGGCGAGTTCCGCCCCACAGGGTCTGAACGCGAATGGTGCGATGCCGATGTCTTGCGTCAGTTGCGTCGCCGTTCGCTTGCTGCGTTGCGCAAGGAAGTAGAACCCGTCGAACAACCCGCGTTGGCTCGTTTCCTTCCCGCATGGCACGGTTTGCAATCCCCACAACGCGGTCAAGACGCGTTGGTGTCGGCTCTTGGTGTGTTGCAGGGCGC
>JBIIQG010000118.1:0-9389 GCA_044342185.1 Ilumatobacteraceae bacterium
GCAAAGGCCGGCAACCCCGGACCAGAGGGTTCCATCTCAAAGTTGATGCTTGCTGATTTCAACAAGAAGGTGACCGAGTTCAGTATTGAACTCATGGGTGCCGAAGGAATGATTGGTTATGACTTCTCCTTCCGTCGCCCTGATTCACTTTCAGTTGACGGATCTGAAGGTGGAGTTCGTCATGCATTCTTGCGAGTGCGTGCGAACTCCATTGAAGGCGGCACCAGCGAAATCATGCGCAACATTCTTGGTGAACAAGTGCTTGGTTTACCCGGAGAACCACGCGTTGACAAAGACATTGCATGGAGCAAAGTTCCACGTAGCTAACACGTACCAGCACGAAAGAAAGAAGAGCCACCGCTTTCGCGGTGGCTCTTCTACTTTGGAGGTTGTTAAGTAACTGTTAGGCAGCGCGAAGGTTGGTAAGACCGCGGCTGATGAATTGCACGATGGCATCCTTCACAGGAACCATTCCGTACACGATGCATCCGTCAACGACAATTGTCATCCATGATTCGCGCATGGAGCCGGTCATTGTGGAAACGATGCTGATGTCGAGAGCCCAGACAAGAAGAATGCTCACTGCAAGAGTGATGTGATCCTTGATAACGGGCAAGCGGTTGATGATTGCATCCAACTTGACGGTGCTCGTGATGCTGTGGAACACAGGCATGACGGCGCCGAGCAGGATGGCCAACAAGATGAGTGAGCCAAGTGTGTACATAGGGATACCTCTTTCGAGTAAGCCCCCGCCCACAGGAAATGTAACGAATGTCACACCGAAGTGGTGGATATCCACAGGCTTTCTGAACTCGTTGATTTGCAAGGGTTTCCCAGGGTCTAGGGTGTGGAAATGATCCGAATTCGACAAATTGCTCTTGTGGCAGCCGACCTCGACACCGCCATTTCCGAGCTGTCGACAGCGCTCGATGTAGACGTCATCTATCGCGACCCGGGCGTTGCCCAGTTCGGTTTAGCGAACGCTTTGTTCTGTATCGGGGATCAGTTTTTGGAGATTGTCTCCCCCATCTCAGAGAACACCACGGCAGGTCGACTCCTCGAAAAACGCGGCGGCGACGGCGGCTACATGGCCATTTACGACACCGACAACGTTGACGATTTAGTTGCTCATGCAAAGAACAACGGAGTTCGATTTGTGTGGGAAGGTTCCGTTCCCGGAATACGCGGTCACCACATGCATCCACGCGACACGTCAGGAACCCTTGTTTCTATTGATCAAACGGACATTCCCGGTGAATGGCCATGGGCAGGAAAAAAGTGGAAAGAACGACGAATGTCAACGGTGACCACTGGAATTCTTGGCTACGAAGTCGCCGTGAAAGACCCACAAGCGAGTTCCATTCGATGGACTGAACTTGGCATCAATCACGACGTCGTATTCACTCCACTCACCGCACAAGGTGAGGGAGTACACACTGTTCTTCTGCATGCCGAAGACCCTGCGCGCAACGGCGAAGAATTCGTGGCCGTTGGCACCACATTCCGCTTGGTCTCGCCCACCTGAAACCCTTGTGGGTATTGGGTTTTGCTGGAAGACACCCCCTAGACAGGCAGTCTAAACCCTAGGTATGATTTACATGCCTCTTATTAGGCACGCACTTTCCTGTCATGCCAACACTTCGCTCATTCACTCGGCTTGCCGCGCGCATTGTCGTGTCCACATTTGTGGCCACGATTGTTTGTGCTGTTGTTGCGCCAGCAGCAGCACCTGCGAGGGCATCTGGCGCCGGTGATATTGACCTCTACGCAACGTTGAACGGATCGTCATACTTCCAAGCACCCGATGCCGCTGCATTCGACCTCACGGGAAACATGACAGCGGAAATGTGGATCAGACCATCGAATGTCGCCTGCATGACGTCGACGACTTACTGCCAACTCATCAACAAAGAAAACTCTTACGAGTTCGGAATTAGCAGTGGAAAGTTGGAGTACGCACTCACCAATAGCTCTGGCTCGTGGAACTGGTACAGCACTGACGCTTTTCTTCGAGCAGGTGTGTGGCATCACATTGCTTTCGTTGTGTCACGCAGCACCAACACAATTACGGTGTATTACAACGGTGAACAATCCGGCGACACCCTTAGTTCAACCAGTGTTCCCACGACGGGCTCCAACTCGGCAGGTGCTTTCAGTATTGGCAACCGCGCTGCCTTCAACGAGACCTACACCGGCGATATTGACGAAGTTCGCCTGTACTCAGGTGTGCGGAGCCAAGCAAACATTCGCCAAGACATGTATACCTACGGCGCAACAAATGCCACCAACCTTGTTGCGTATTACGACTTCAATGAGAACTCTGCAACATTGGTGAACGATGCACCATCTGCGGCCACTGGAACCAATCTCACCCGCTATGGCACCGTGACCTATACCGATGTCAAGACAGTCAGCAATCCCGCGAGTCAGCACGGACGAACCGTTGTCTCTTTTCAACGTTCATACATCACCAGTAATGGCGGATGGACTGTGCCTGTTGGCGTTACACGTGTTGATGCACTTGTTGTTGCCGGTGGTGGTGGCGGCGGCGGCGGATGGGGCTCCGATGGTTGGTCAGGCGGTGGCGGTGGCGGTGGCGGTTTACGCACGCTCTCCATGTCAGCAGTTACACCAGGCAGTGCACTCATTGTTGCCGTGGGTGGTGGTGGTCTTCGCGGACAGAACGGAAGCAATAACGCGGAGTTTCTCGGCACTAATGGTGCAGCTTCCATCCTCGGGTCAACATCAACTGTGGGTGGCGGTTACGGCGGTCAATCTAGTCTGCCGGCCGGTAACGGCGGATCTGGTGGTGGTGCAGGAACGTACAACGGCGCGTCTACTGCCGGCACGGGCACCGCGGGCGAAGGCTCTAACGGTGGTGCAGGACGAGCCGACTGCTGTACAGCTGGTGGTGGTGGAGGTGCCGGAGGCGCCGGTGGCGCAGGAACCGGAACGTACGGCAGTGCAGTTGGCGGTACCGCTGGGCCTGGAGTTTCCAGCTCCATCTCAGGAACTGCTGTGTTCTATGCAGCAGGTGGTGCAGGCAACGCATACACGACATCTGGTTCTGCAGGCAGTGCAGGTGGCACTGCCACTGGTGCAAGCGGATCGAGCGGGACAGGTGCTGGTGGTGGCGGCGGTGGTGGCCGTGCAGACCAAGGCACGTGGAAAACGGCAGGTTTTGGCGGCAGTGGTGTTGTCATCATCAGTTATGCAGCCACTGCTGCAATCGACACAACAAATCGTTCGATGCTTTTCACGGGCGGTTCGACCAGCAAGGTCACAGTGAACGACAACAATGCCCTCGACATGAACTTGGACCTCACTGCCGAGGCGTGGATCTACCCCACCGTTACTGACTGCACAGGCAACCACACCTTCATCGGAAAAGAAAACTCCTACCTCTTTGCAGTCTGTAACAACGTCATTTCTTTTGCCCTTCGAGGCATCAGTGGCGTTACCTGGGCTTGGTACCAAACAACGATTCCCGTGAGCATCAACACATGGGCACACTTTGCCTTTGTGCGTTCTGGTAGCCGACTCACGGTGTACAAGAATGGTGGAAGCGCAGCAGGAGGCTCGGAGTTCACAACGACAACTGGTGTACCCACCGATGCGTTCTTTAACTCATCAGATGCATTCGTTGTTGGTGGTCGACCTACTTGTAGTACTGAATGTTTCACGGGCTACGTCGACGATGTCCGACTCTGGAACTATGCGCGATCCGCATCGGCAATTGCGCACAACTACAACAAACGAATTGCATCGAATGTTCTGTACTTCCCTTTTGATGAATCAGTAGGAACAACTGTTGCAAACCATGCAGCATCCATGGGCTCAACGCTCAACGGTACGAATACAAGTGCAACAATTTCTGCAGCGTGGCCGTCGGTCAACAGCACGTACACGGCGGCAAATGTGTATGGCTTCTTACCTGGGTACGACTATCACACTGGCGGCGCATTGACGTACGCCATTACGCAGAATGGCACCAAAGGAACAGCAACCGTATCGGCTAGTACCGGTGCATTCAGTTACGTAGCAAACCCTGGCGTGTCAGGAAACGACACGTTTACATACTCCGTCACCGGAGTGAACGGAACAGCGACGCATACATTCACCGTTACCGCACCTTCACAACCAATGGCTAGTTCTCGATCCTTCCGACAAACAGCAGACGTTGTCGCAACGTTGAGCACTGCAACAAATCTTGGCTACAACAACCCAGCCACTGCGTACACCCTCGGTGAAACTGTGCGCGCGACAGTGTCTGCAACAAACGGTGTCATCAACCTGACGCAAGGCGGCACCACCATTGCCAGTGGCGCACAAAACAGTTCCACCGTCACTATTGATGGTTCACAATCTGCAGTCAACACCGCACTGAACTCTGCAACAGTGACCGCCACAAGCCCTATTCCCACGCGTGTGACTCTTGATATTGGCATGAAACCGGGGGACCAAGTGGTGGGTGGGCGAACCTACACCTGGAACTCAAACGGTCATTACTACACACGCGTCATCCCAGCATCAAGCACCTACGCAGTTGCCCTTTCCACTGCACAATCAATGTCACTCGGTGGTCGTCCTGGTTATCTTGCAACAATTCAAAGTTCTAGCGAGAACACGACAATCAGCGGCATTAATGGAACGAACTCGTACGTCGGTGGTAGCGACAGGGACCTACAAGGCACCTATCGCTGGAAAGGGAATGACACCAACTCTATTTTTCGAGTGTCCCCCAATGCCTACCGCAACAGGTTCACCAACTTTGCCAACCTTGAGCCGAACGGAGAGAACGGATCAGAAGACTGGGTAGAGCAACGACCGGATGGCCTCTGGAATGACTGCCAAGATGCATGCAACCGCACATCGGTCATTGTTGAATTCGATCCGCTTGCTTCGCGAACAATGACGGAACTTGATTTCTCGCGTTCGCTTGCCGCAACGGCACAATCGGCCCGAAACTTGGGTCTTGGAACATCATTCGTAAACACCGCAACATGGGCGAATGGTGAAACAGTTCGTGTCACACTGACAGCAAGTGCAGGCACCGTTGCCTATACCGCAGGCTCCACCACACTTGTGTCTGGTTCATCTGGTTCTTCAACGGTGACATTCGAAGGAAGTGTGGCAAACGTAAACACCGCACTCAATACCGCAACAGTGACACCCTCAGCAGCGGGCAGTAGCACGGTGTCCTTGACGTACGGAGTGAAGCGCGCAACGACAGGAAGCTACATCTACAACGCAACGAGCGATCACTTTTATTTGGCCGACACAACTACTCGAAATTATGCGACAGCGAAATCAACTGCCGAAGGTCGCAGATGGGCTGGCACATCCGGATATCTCGTCACCATCACATCCGAAGCAGAGCAGGCAACTGTCCGTACTCTCACGTCGACGTGGACATGGTCCGGTGGAACTGACGAAGTTTCAGAAGGTCAGTGGACATGGAACTCACCAGACGCATACCAAATTTATTCAGATTTTGAGAATGGTCTTGCTGGTGCCGTGACCTATTTCGACCCAACAGGTGAGCCGAATAATTCGGGCAACTTCATGACCGTGAACTTCGGTGATTCAAAGGCGCACTGGGACGACAGTGGTGATGGAAACAATGTCTCCATCACAGAGTTCTCCCCTATTGATACCACTGTTACCTTCAACGTCACTACAACTACTGCACTGAGCCTTACAGCCCCATCGTCTGGACTTGCAGCAACAAACGGAACTGCATATTCACTCACACTCAGCGCAACCGGCGGACAATCGCCTTACACCTACTCGGTTGCAAGTGGATCACTCCCCACTGGCCTCACGCTGAACTCTTCTACTGGCATCATCAGTGGTACAACGTCCGGTCCCGGCTCGTCAAACACAATCACTATTCGTGCAACAGATGCAAACGACGGAACCGCAACAACCGCATCGTTTGCAATCACCACTACACCAGCAATGTGCACCACATCTAGCACCGTTGTTGGTAAGTGGACAGTTGAGCAAGTAACAAGCAGCGGGTCATGTCTATGGACCGTTCCAACAGGTGTCACAAGCATTGATGCGTTTGTTGTTGGTGCTGGTGGCGGTGGCGGTGCCGATGGCGGTGGCGGTGGCGGTGGCGGTGCAAGCCAGCCCATTGCCGGCGTAGCCGTGACAGCAGGCGAAAATCTCACAGCAAACATTGGTGCTGGAGGAATTGGCGGTTCACATGCGCGTGCCGCGGCTTCCACTGGTGGCGGATCAACTTCCTTCACGCGTGGCGGAACAACCATCGCGTCAGCTAACGGTGGCGCTGGTGGCGGACTCGGCCCAGGTCAGGCTGCCGGTACAGGCGGAACATCGCCGAATGGATTTGCTGGCGGTGTTGGTGGTGCTGGCACGTCAGTCGTAGCGGCAGGCAGCAATGGCAAGACGGGCGCATCGAACTTCTTCTTCGGAGCCGAGACTCAGTACGGAGGTGGAGGCGGAGGCGGCTCTTACAACTTTGGGTCACATACGTTTGCGGTCCCCGCTGGCGCAAGCGGTGGAGGAAACGGATGTGGATCTCCCACCACATCAACCAACACCACACCCACTGCAGGTATTCGTGGTGGTGGTGGCGGTGCTGGTTGTGCTGGAAGCGCTGGCCGCCCCGACGGCGCAACCGGCGGTAGTGGTGTTGTCCTTATTCGATACGCAACAGACCCACTTGATGCATTCCCCGCATCTATTGGCACACCCGCATATCGCTACATAGCAGAGAACTATCAAGCACTCGATTCCACACGCAAGCAATGGATTGACTCATCAGGAAATGGCCGCCACTCGGTTTCGGTCTTAGGTACGCCTACTGTCAGTACAACTACGGGCAATGGAACCGCGGGAACAATTCGCACAGTAAGTGGCGGTACTACAGATGCAATTCGCTTCTCCAGTTTCACGCCCACCACCACCAACAGATACACCCTCTTCCAGGTAACTCGACTTTCCGGCAATACCCGAAGGCGAATCCTTGATGGCGTGAACTCGAACTGGTTGTCGGGTTATTGGAGCGGAAACCTTGGTGTTGCATGGCACGGATCGTCGTGGTTGACACCAGCCCCGCCCAACACAGGCACCAACATGCTGAATTGGCAATTAATGACCGACCAGAACACGCTCTTTCGCCAAAACGGTTTGTTGCGTCCTGCTGGTGGATCGGGGCACACGTTTGATACTCAGCTTGCAATCAACGCCGGCTACTTCGGAATCGGCGGCCAAGGGTTCACACAATGGGGGGACGAAACCTCCGATTACAACGCGGCAGAAATCATTCTGTTCAATGGGGAATTGACCACGACACAGATTCGTCAAGTAGAGAATTACCTTGCACGTACATACGACCTCCAAGGTTTCGACTTCACCAACACCCCATTGGGAGCAAACGGCCCGGGAACGTTGTCCGCATCCAAAGTGGGAACCGCGTCAACCGGCAACACCACTCAATTAAGTCTCACGTGGACTGCACCACAAGACACCACCGGCGTGAGTGGCTACAAAGTGGAATACAAAAAGTCGTCCGACTCCACATGGACCACGTTTGCCGCTAGCGCATCGGGAACCACGTCAACAATCACCGGACTGGAAACCGCTACCGCGTACAACACGCGTGTCACCCCCGTTGACTCCGCTGCACCTAACCGCCCCTCCATTACTGCCGATGCGACGACATGGGGAACGTCGTCCATCACATTGGGGTCACTACCCGCAAGCCCAGTGACCAACAGTAATTACACGTTGACAGCAACGGTGTCCGGACCATCAAGCACTTCAGGAACCGTTCGCTTTATGGAAAATGGAACCACCATCGGCGCATGTGGCACAACAAGCGTTATTGGCGGAGAAGCCTCGTGCACGTGGACACCAACAACATTTGGCAGCAGAAACATCACGGCCTCGTTTACGGGAGATACCTCATTTAAGGAATCCACCACGGCGTCTGCGTCTTCAGTCTCCGTTGACTACGGCGCATGCAGTACTTCTTCGGGAACAACAGGCCGATTCACATTCTTGCGCGTGACTCAAGTTGGCGGTTGCAAAATCAGCACTCTTCCCTCGGGCGTTGAAAGTGTGGATGTTTTCGTCGTTGGTGGCGGCGGTGGTGCTGGCGAAAACGTTGGCTCTGGCGGCTCTGGCGGCGGTGCGTACTATGCCGAACGAGTGGCAGCATCATCTTCATCTGCGCTGACAGTGATCATCGGAGCCGGCGGTCGTGCTGGCACCTATCCCGCCGACAGCTCAACCGCAACAACGGAGCGCGACGGCGGAAACGGTGGAGCATCGAGCGTCTCGTGGAGTACGAACACGTTCACCGGCAACGGTGGCAACGGAGGACAAACACACTGGGCCGACAACAAATGTGGCGGCACGGGCTGGACAAACACCACCGTCGCTGGCGGCACGGGATCTGGTTCTGGTGGTACTGCACTAACGGGTGGTACGGGCGGAGTCGATGGCGCAGCCTCAGGCTTGAACGCATCCTCTGGTGGCAACGGCTTCAGCAACAGCATCACAGGAACTCCCACGATTTACGGTGGCGGTGGTGGTGGCGGTGCTTGGGGCGGCGGCGTAGCAGGAAACGGCGGAACTGGCGGCGGCGGCGCAGGATCAGGTTCCGCGGCAGGTACCGCGGGTACAGCAAACACTGGTGGCGGTGGCGGTGGCGGTGCTGCCGGTTGTGCATCTGGTGGCGCTGGTGGTTCTGGCATTGTCATTATTCGTTATGCGAACGTGCCCGCCATCACCACACAACCTGCAGCGGTAACGAAATCAACTGCGCAGTCACACACATTCAGCGTGACACCATCGGCAACTGGAGCTGTCAGTGGCGACTACTCATATCAATGGCGCAAAGATGGCGTCAACATCTCTGGCGCAACATCATCCACGTACACACTCAACTCATTAACGTCAACGAGTGCGGGTGACTACTCCGTTGTGGTGAAGAGTTTTGGATCAAGCGGCGCTGTGTCCACGGTGACATCGTCGGCCGGAACACTCACCATGACGAAGGCGAATCAATCAATCACATTTAGTTCTCTTGCAGACCGTGTCTACGGAGTTGCCGACTTCACAATTTCATCCTCCAACTCCGTGTCACTGCAGAACACGTTTGCCAGCACCACCACAAGCGTGTGCACAGTTGCCACACCAACTTTCTCAGCGGGCACAACAAGTGCGACCGTGTCCGTCATTAACACCGGCACATGCTCCATTACCGCAAGCCAGGCTGGCGACATTGACTACAACGCCGCTAACACCGTGACGCAAACATTTGTTGTTGCCACTAAAGCGCTGACCATTAGTGGCATGACTGCTGCTAACAAGGAGTACGACGCCGCCACCGCTGCTACCCCATCGTTTAC
>JBIIQG010000048.1:0-9343 GCA_044342185.1 Ilumatobacteraceae bacterium
AGTTGAAACTTGCTACGTAGGCGCGACCATGAATTTCACGGCCGCCGACTTTCATGTGTTCAACACCTTCGGTGATTTCTTCGTACACGCTCTTTGCTGGGTCGAGTGAGTCGCGGTTCTGGTCGACATAACTCAGTTGAACTGTGTCACCCACGGTGATGGTGCCCGAGTCCGGTGCTTGTTGGCCCGTGAGCATGGCAAACAGGGTGGACTTACCCGCACCGTTTGGTCCGATGATTCCAACGATTCCTGCGGGCGGCAGTGAAAACGAAAGATCTTCAATGAGAAGTCGGTCGCCGAAACCTTTTGACAGGTTCTCCACTTTGATGACGTTGTCGCCAAGGCGAGGACCAGCAGGAATATTGATTTCCAATTTGTCTGGTCCGCGTTCAGCAGCCATTGCTTCGGCATGCAATTTGTCGTACGCAGCGAGTCGTGCCTTACCTTTTGCTTGGCGTGCCTTGGGCGACATCTTCACCCATTCCAATTCGCGTTGCAATGTGCGTTGACGGTTGTCGCTCTGCTTGTCTTCGGCCTCTAGTCGTGCTTGCTTCTGTTCAAGCCACGATGAGTAGTTGCCTTCGAATGGGAAGCCGCGTCCGCGATCGAGTTCAAGAATCCACTTAGCAACATTGTCCAAGAAATAGCGGTCGTGGGTAATGGCCACAACTGTTCCGGGGTATTCCTTCAAGAATCGTTCCAGCCAGTCCACGCTTTCTGCGTCCAAGTGGTTGGTTGGTTCGTCTAACAGCAACAAGTCGGGACGAGACAACAAAAGACGACACAACGCAACACGGCGTCGCTCACCACCGGACAAGGTGGTGACGTCGGCATCGTTTGGTGGGCATCGCAATGCGTCCATGGCAATTTCAACGTTGCGGTCAAGGCTCCATGCATCGGCGGCCGCAATCTTGTCTTCCAGTTCTGCCTGGAGTGCGCCCACCTTTTCGTAGTCGGCATCGGGGTCACCCCACATGGCCATCACTTCTTCGTAGCGGGCCAACATGTCGCGAATGGGGGCCACGCCGTCCATGACGTTTTCCAAGACATTCTTCGTGGAGTCGAGTTGGGGCTCTTGGTCAAGGAGGCCCACCGTGAAACCTGGGGTGAGGCGCGCTTCGCCCGAGTAGCCGTCGTCGAGGCCGGCCATGATGCGCAACAGGCTGGACTTACCGCTGCCATTCGAGCCAATGACGCCGATTTTGGCGCCTGGGTAGAAGGAGAGCGAGATGTTCTCGAGAATGGTGCGGTCGGGAGGGTAGAACCTCGCCAGTTTGTAACAGGTATAGATGAACTCGTGGGCCATGGTGTCTCTGAGGTTAGTTGGGGACAGTTGATTCCACCCTTCCCGTGCGCTGTCGGGGTAACTTGACCACTGCGCCCATACGGGCCCTCACCTAAGGGGTAAAACATGATTGCAGCGGAATGGTTCACGCAAGAACTCATCGGCAATTTCTTTTTCAGGTACCTGCACATCTTGGCGGGTATTGCATGGATTGGCTTGCTGTACTACTTCAACTTCGTCCAGGTTCCTGGCTTGGCCGCCTATGGCGATGAAGGCAAAGCACGCAACATCACCATCACACAGATCGCAACCCGCGCGTTGTGGTGGTTCCGTTGGGCAGCCATTGCCACCTTGGCAACCGGCCTTCTCATCACCATTGTTGTGCCCGACTACATGAACAACTTCATGAACCACGAAGGCTCATCACCTGCGAACGCAACAAACGCAGCCATCACCGTGGGTATGACGCTCGGAATTCTCATGGCCGCAAACGTGTGGATGATCATCTGGAAGAACCAGAAGGTTGTCATTGCAAATGCCACCAATGTTCTTAATGGTGGAGAGGCAAATCCCGACGCAGCAACCGCTGGCCGTCGCGCATTGCTCGCGTCACGTCAGAACATGATCTTCTCGGTCTCCATGTTGTTCTACATGGTTGGTACGTCGCACTTCTACACCGTGTTCAAAGCAACTCCAGGGAACGCCAACACATTCGTGCTCATTTCCTGCGTCATTATTGCATTGTTGCAATTGAACGCGTTGGGCAAGTTTGGTGGAATCAAGGCTGGCAACAAGATGTTGTGGCCATACGAAAGCCATAAGAACGCCATCATCAGCTCCGTCGTTCTGTGGGCTGTGTTGTTCCTGGTTTCCATCTCGGTGTTCAGCTAACACAACCGAATTCAGTACTTAACGGAAAGAGCCACCCGAAAGGGTGGCTCTTTCTTATTGTGCGATGAAGCGCGAAGTGGTTACTTCAACGTCTCGATGAAGTCGACAATCTTTGAAATCTCGTCATCGGTCAGCGACACAGCAGGCATTGCGCTAGAGAAACCAGCGACTCGCTTTGCATTGGGGTTTTTGATGGACTCGATGAGATACGCGCGGTCTGCGAGAACTTTGTCTCCGTTTGCGAGCGACACCGATGAGCCACTGAGTCCTTGCCATGTTGGTCCAACACCGCCACCGAAATTTGAGCCGTGGCATCCAGCGCATCCGTTGTTCTTGGAAAGCTGGCGACCTTCTTCTGCCGATGGCGGAAGGTCTGACGGGGTGGAACTAGATGGAGAACCACACGCAGCAAGGCCAAAGGCAAGGGCGAGGACGGCGGTAAGGGGGAGTGCACGCTTCATGAGACCGAATTTACTCCCCGATGCCCCCTAAAGAGACGGCTGGGGCATGGCTGACAAGTACCATTCGTCACGCGGACAATGGCGTCCGTGGTGCCTAGCCCAGGTACCCCATCGCCCTTCGGGGCAACGATCTGAGGCGACAACATGGCTGACTTAGCTGACCGCACGCAGGACTTCGGGGCCAACTCATGGCTCGTTGAAGAGATGTACGAACAGTTCCGCGCTGACCCCGCATCAGTCAGCGAAGCATGGCGCGAGTTCTTTAGCGATTACCGAAGCATGACAAATGGCGCGCAGACCACTGCTGCACCTGCATCACCTGCGCCAGCAAGCGCACCAGCTCCAGCTGTCGCTGTTCCTGCCGCTACTCCAGCACCTGCGCCAGCAACTCCTGCTGCTGTTCCCGTTGCATCCGACATCACGCCTGAACCTATTCGTGGTGTCGGCGCCGCAATTGTCACCAACATGGAAAAGAGTTTGTCGGTTCCCACCGCAACAAGTTTCCGCAATGTTCCTGCGCGTTTGTTGGAAGTCAACCGTAAGCAAATCAACGACTACCGCTCTCGCCATGGCCTGACAAAGGTGTCATTCACTCACATAATTGCGTACGCAATTGTGCGCGCAGTGTCCGACGCAGTTCCCAACATGCGCAACGCATTCACAGTCGATGCCGACGGAAAGCCACAAATCATTCGTAATCCGCATGTCAATGTGGGCCTTGCTGTGGACGTCGACAAGGGTGACGGAACCCGCAACCTTGTCGTGCCAGTTCTTCGTGAAGCCGACACGCTGTCGTTTGCCGGATTCCTTGTTGCTTACGACGAAATCATTCGCAAAGTAAAGAACAACAAGCTCACCATTGCAGATTTCCAAGGTGCGAATGTGTCCATCACAAACCCCGGCACCATCGGAACAGTTCAATCGGTTCCACGCCTTATGCCGGGTCAAGGTGTCATTGTTGGTGTGGGAAGCATCGATTACCCCGCCGAGTTTCAAGGCGCCGATGAAACCAACTTGAACACTTTGGGTGTTTCAAAAGTTGTCACCGTCACCAGTACCTACGACCACCGCATTATTCAAGGCGCCGAAAGCGGTTTGTTCCTGAAGCGTGTTCACGAGTTGTTGCTAGGGGAGCACAACTTCTACGACGACTTGTTCCGCAGTTTGGAAATTCCTTATCAAGCGGTGCAGTGGGCGTCTGACCATTCGCCAATGAATCGTGAAGAGACCATGATGCATAAGCAGATGCAGGTCAGTCTTCTTGTTCGCTCGCACCGAGTTCGTGGGCACCTCATCGCCGACCTCGATCCACTTCGCTGGAAAGAACCACGACTTCCTCGCGAGCTGGACCCCGCCAACTACGGACTCACTATTTGGGATCTCGAGCGCGAATTCCTTACCGGTGGTGTTGCCGGCAGTTCCAAGATGAAGTTGGACGAATTGCTTGGTGTTCTGCGCGATGCATATTGCCGAACCATTGGTGTTGAATACATGCACATTCAAGACACCGATGAGCAGCGTTGGATTCAGTCGAAGATGGAGGGCGTCACATTCACGCCAACTCTCGACAAGAAGTTGCGCATCCTCGAGCGTCTCAATGCTGCAGAAGCATTCGAAAAGTTCTTGGCAACAAAGTATGTGGGCACAAAGCGATTCGGCCTTGAAGGCGCTGAATCCATGATCCCCATGGTGGATGAAATTCTCTGTTCCGCTGCCGACGACGGAATGCATGGCGTTGTGTTCGGTATGCCACACCGCGGTCGGTTGAACATGTTGGTCAACGTGATGGGCAAGGACTATTCGAAACTTTTCAAAGAGTTCGAGGGTCACCTCAGTGCCGACTCGGTGCAGGGAAGCGGTGATGTGAAGTATCACCTTGGCGCACACGGCACGTACCACTCAGCCAACGGAAATGCAATTGAAGTTGAACTTGCAGCAAACCCCAGCCACTTGGAAACAGTGAATGGTGTTGTGTTGGGAATGGTGCGCGCAAAGCAAGACAACATTCAGCCACCACTTCTGTACAGCGTCATTCCCGTTCTCATGCACGGCGACGCTGCGTTTGCGGGACAGGGCATTGTGTACGAAGGTCTCGCAATGAGCGACATCAACGGTTATCGCGTTGGCGGAACAATCCACCTTGTTGTGAATAACCAAATTGGTTTCACCACCTCGCCGAAGTTTGCGCGTTCATCGTTGTACGCAACAGATGTCGCCAAGACAGTTCAGGCACCAATCTTCCATGTGAACGGCGATGACCCAGAGGCGTGCGCACGTGTTGCTCGCCTGGCGTATGAGTACCGCCAGAAGTTCCACAAAGACGTAGTGATCGACCTCATGTGTTACCGCTTACACGGACACAACGAAGGTGATGACCCCAGCTACACCCAGCCACTCATGTACAAGGCCATTGCTGAAAAGCGCAGTGTGCGAAAGATGTATGTAGAGCACTTGGTGAAGCGCGGAGACATCAGCATGGATGTTGCCGAGCAAACGTTGCAGGACTACCAAAGCAAGTTGCAGTTAGCTCTTGACGACACTCGCCAGAATCCTCCGGCCAAGGTGAAAGCGGCAAAGCCGCCAGCACCCATTGGCGTGCTGCCACATGTCAACACAGGTGTCGATAAGGAAACAATCGAGAAGATCTTCTATCAACTCACCAATTACCCCGAAGGCTTCAACGTGCATCCCAAACTGGTGCGCCAATTTGAAGCACGCGAGAAGGCCTATCAAACCGATGGTGACTTTGAGTGGGGTGTGGGTGAAGCACTCGCATTTGGATCTCTCTTGCTCGAGGGGTACGACGTGCGTCTTGCTGGTGAAGATTCCCGCCGAGGAACCTTTAGCCATCGTCACGCATCGCTCGTTGACGTTGAGAACGAGAACACGTTCTTGCCTTTGAAGCATCTTCCTGGTGCTCCAGGTCATTTCTGGGTCTATGACTCATTGCTGTCTGAATACGCCGCGCTTGGTTTTGAGTACGGCTACTCACATGCAAACCGCAATGCACTCGTTCTGTGGGAAGGCCAGTTCGGCGACTTCGTCAATGGTGCTCAAATTGTTATTGACCAGTACATCGTTGCTGCCGAAGACAAGTGGAAGCAGGAGAACGGACTTGTTCTGTTGTTGCCACACGGATTCGAAGGTCAAGGTCCGGAACACTCAAGCGCTCGCATTGAACGCTTCTTGCAAATGTGTGCAGAAGACAACATTCAAGTTGTAAACGCCACAACATCAGCTCAGTATTTCCACGTGTTGCGTCGACAGCTCTTGCGTGACGTACGTAAGCCACTTGTTATCTTCACGCCAAAGCAGCCCCTTCGCATGAAGGAAAGCCGCTCACACATCAGTGAGTTCACGTCTGGTTCTTTCCTGGAAGTCTTGGACGATCCGCACGTGACAGACAAGGCATCCGTGAAGCGCGTTGTGTTGTGTAGCGGAAAAGTTGCACACGACGCTATGAATGAACGAGTAAAGCGCAATGCGCCTGTCGCTGTGGTGCGTGTTGAACAGTTGTATCCGTTCCCCATTGACCAAATCAACGAGGTTCTGTTGCGTTATCCCAATGCGAAAGAAGTGGTGTGGTTGCAAGAAGAACCAGAGAACATGGGGCCATGGCATTTCGTGGAACACCTCATCTGGCGTCTGAAGGAACGTGGATACGACCTACGCCATGCATCACGTGTGCCATCGGGTAGTCCCGCTACTGGTTCAAAGGCGATTCACGACCAAGAACACGAAGACCTCATGGACGAGACATTCGCTGGCCTGTAGGTCTAGCGAAGCGTTAACGACAAGTGCGCCGATAGCTCATCGAGCGCGTCAAATGAATCGACCACCTTGATGGTGCGCATACCCATGGCTGCGGCCGGCTTCAAGTTGATTCCAAGGTCATCGAGAAAGACGCACTCGAGTGGTGACACATCCAAAAGTTCGCACGCAATTTCATAAAAGCGTGGCTCTGGCTTTCTGCAACCCACTTTGCTGCTCTCTACAACGTGGTGAAACTTGGCCATAATTGCCGACACTTCTCTTTGACGGTCTGTGGGCGTGGGCGATGTTGACACCACGTTGTTGGTGAGACAAGCGGTAAGCAGGCCAGCGCCAATAACGGTGTCGAGGGCTGCCACCATGTGTGGGCGCACATCGCCTGCAAGTAACGCGAGTACATCGGAACCTGGAATGCGATGCCCAAGGGCTTCACTTTCTGAAGCAAAGAGGGTGTCGAATTCGCCAGGGGAGATGTCGTTTCGCTCCAGAAGAGCCCAAGCATTTGAGTCAGGATTCGTTGCATTGACCGTGCGAATGGTGTCGGTCGGGAGGCCTTTTTCGGCCTCGTAGCGGCGAAAAGCCTCGAAGGGGCTAGAGAGAATGACTCCTCCGAAGTCCCAGAGCACGGCACGGATAGGCAAATTCGTCACGACGGTCAGGCTAGGCGCGAAAACCTTGCCCGACCGTGTCGGATTGCCCCGTTCGCAGGGGTGGTGAGTGGTTCAATGAATGGGTGACCAAGCACATCATCGTCGACGGGTCGAATATTGCGACCGAGGGCCGAACCGAGCCCAGCCTTGCCCAACTCGACGAGGCCGTGACCGCCCTGATTGCTGAATACAAGGGCGCCAAGATCACCGTGATCGTTGATGCCACTTTTGGGCATCGCATTGCCAAGAAAGAGCGTGCAGAGTTCGAAACTGCAATCGCAAACAACGAGCTGGTGGCGCCTCCTGCCGGTGCCGTTGGTCGTGGCGATGCATTCATTTTGGCTATTGCAGATAAAGCGAACGCAGCAATTCTTTCGAACGACAGCTACCAGGAATTTCACGGGAAATACAAGTGGTTGTTTGATGAGGGGCGTCTCATCGGCGGCAAGCCCGTTCCCCTTGTTGGCTGGGTGTTTGTAGAGCGTCTTCCGGTGCGCGGACCAACAAGTCGTCGGTCCGTTCGTACGGGAGCGGTGGTGAAGAAAGAGTCCAGCGCAAGTCCCGAAGCCAGCAAGCCAATGCCGGTTCCGAAGACTCCACCACCAAATGCGCGTATGAAGGCTCAGCCTGCGTCAAGGCCACAACCCGAGAAGCGCCAAGCAGAGAAACGCGCAAAGAAGAGTGCGCCAGAAAAGGCACGCTCTGCGGCTCCAATTGTTATGGCCAACGATGTTGTTCCGTATCTGGAGTTTGTAGAGAAGCATCCTGCGGGAACCAAAGTGAAGGCCGTGGTGCAGTCGTATGCAGCAAACGGCGTCACTGTTTCCATCGGCAATGTTGCGGGCTACGTGCCACTGCGCAACATGGCAACACCCATTCCGCGAAGTGCTCGTGATGTATTCAAAATTGGTGACACGGTCACTCTCACTGTTGTGGGGTACACGCCGGCTCGTCGCAGTGTGGACCTCGGTGTGCCCGATGTAGTGGCATCTTTTGTCAAGGTGCCAGCCTCAAAGTCAGCAGCGAAGAAAGCGCCCGCCAAGAAAGCAACGAAGACTGCGACCACCAAAGCTGTTGCCAAGAAGGTGCCCGCTACAAAGGCTGTTGCGAAGAAAGCACCTGCCAAGAAGGTTGCGAAGGCGGCAGTGGCCAAAGCCCCGGCGAAGAAAGTCGTACCGAAAAAGGCTGTCGCCAAGAAAGTGGCAGCAAAGAAAACACCTGTAAAGAAGCCCACAGCAAAGAAAAAATAGTGGTCAGTTCCTGCTGAGGCAGGCCAGACAACTACCGTCGTAGCGTGCTTGTTGTTACGTGGAACGTCAATTCTCTGAAAGCGCGGTTACCGCGAGTTGAAGAGTGGCTCTCTGAGATTCAGCCCGATGTTGTCTGCTTGCAGGAAACCAAGTTGGCTCAAGAAAAGTTCCCTACCGATGCAATTGCGGCGCTGGGCTATGAGAGTGCACATTTCGGACAAGGGCAGTGGAACGGAGTTGCCATTTTGTCCAAAGTGGGGTTGACCGACGTTGTTCACAACTTTGCTCCAGGCATTGAGCAAGACACAGAAGCGCGAATTATCTCGGCAACATGTGGTGGCGTTCGCATCAGTTCGGTGTATGTACCGAATGGTCGAGAACTCGATCACGATCACTACAAATACAAATTGTCGTGGCTATCGCGTCTTCGTCAACATCTCGATGCAACATGTTCTCCCGCCGACGATGTCATTGTTGCTGGAGACTTCAATATTGCGCCCGATGATCGCGATGTGTGGGACGTCAAGCAATTTGCGAACGCAACGCATGTCAGTCAACCAGAGCGCGACGCCCTCAAGAATGTGTGTGACTTTGGCATGGAGGACACCTTCCGCAAGTTCCATAGTGAAGAGGGTCTGCACTCGTGGTGGGACTATCGCGGCGGAAGTTTTTATAAGGGGCATGGCATGCGTATCGACCTCTTGCTGGCTACCGCGTCGGTGGCGGCGCGTTCAACATGGACAACAGTCGACAGAAACGCTCGGAAAGGTGAATCACCTAGCGACCATGCCCCCGTTCTGCTGAAGGTAGACAACTAGTGGCCGATGAGATTTTTTCCTTTCCCTCGTTTCATTCACGAGACCGTGAGCTGTCCGATTCCGATATGGCACGAATCCGTATGGCGGAGCGAGTGCGTGAATTGATTCTTGCGTCGTTCACAACTACTGCCGATGTGTCAGACATGGACGCAGCAATCTCCCACGTTGAGTCCGCACTCGCTGCGATTCGTCGTGATGGAGTCCCAGGGTCTGCAGC
>JBIIQG010000117.1:0-2626 GCA_044342185.1 Ilumatobacteraceae bacterium
CTATTGGCGCCATCTTCCCACCAGTGGCCAATCAACATGAAGGAGCACAAGCCCATGATTTCCCAACCCAAGATGAGCTGGATCATGTTCTCGGCAACCACCATGTTCAACATGCCTGCAGAGAACAGTGTGAGCGATGCGAAGAAATGTGTGTAGCGACGATCGCCGTGCAGATATTCAGTTGAGTAGATCTGCACCAGGGTTGAAATGAACGCAACAACAACAAGGATGGTGAGCGACAAACCATCGATGTGCTGGCCAATTCCAAAACTGAATCCACCGTTTTGCCACCATGTCCACGACTTAATGACTGGTTCAACGAAGGTTTCTTCGCTCACTCCATTCACGCGTTGGATCCACTGGTATGCAGCGCCACCAGAGAACACGAGCGCTCCGACCATGGATGCGATACCAAATTCTGAGCCCTTCATTGGCATGCGCTTGCCGAAGAAGATGATGAGGAAGAAGGCAACCGCTGGGATGAGCGGGATGATGTAGGCGTGGTCTAAGAACCAGCCCGATGTGAGAACAGTCTCTGCAGTTTCCGTGGCTTGAACGAGCATGTGCCTAGCCCTTCATCTCTGAGAGTTCGTCGAGACCAACGGAACGACGGTTGCGATACATGAGAAGAACCATTGCGAGACCAACGCCGACTTCGGCCGCAGCAATAGCAATGATGTACAAAGCGAACGTGTGGCCATCTGTTGACCCGTTGCGCAACGAAAAGGCCAACAAGTTGATGTTGACCGAGTTCAAGATGAGCTCAATAGACATCAGCACGAGAACTGCATTCTTTCGTGCGATGACTCCGTAGACGCCAATGCAGAAAAGAATTGCTCCGAGCATCAGGAACTGATTAACCAACATGGCTTAGTCCCTCCGGGCGAGCACGATGGCTCCGATAGTGGCTGCGAGAAGAACAAACGACAACGCCCAGAATGGCAACAAATACGGTCCGAAGATTTGATCGGAGATTTGCTGAGTGTTCACAACAGCGGCGTCGGTGGGCAACTGTTCGTCGCCAAATCCGTCATTCAGAGCAATGATCAAAGTAGCAAGCAGCAAAACTGCTACTGGAATTCCCATGAACCAGTTCTTGTTGTTCAGTTCCGAATCGGTACCAATACGTGCGCGGGTCAACATTGTGCCGAAAAGGAACAACACCATGACCGCGCCGATGTACACCAGCACCTGGGTGACTGCGACAAATTCTGCTGCAAGAAGAATGTACTGAGCGGCCGCTCCGGCAAGAACTACTACTAACCACAACGCAGCGTGCACCACGTTTCGCGTGGTCACAACACGGAATGCGCCAAACACCATGATGGCGGCAATGAGATAGAACCCAATGTTCTGAGCAATAAGAAGATCTGCAGCGACCATTACTTCTTGCCCTTCTTCTCTGCACCGGCTTCAAGTTCTGGTGCTTCGGGAACTGTTTCCATCCACTCGCCCAACTTCGTCATGTCGTGAAGAAGGTCGGCGATTCGTGGTTCTGAGTATTCGTACTCAGGGCTCCAGAAGAGTGCATCAAATGGGCACACTTCAACACAGATACCGCAATACATGCACAACGCGTAGTCGATGTCGAATCGGTCGAGCTTGTTTACTTTGCGAGGCGCACCGCCTGCACGACGTGGTGGAGCAAGTTCTTTGTGTCCTTCGATGTAGATACACCAGTCGGGACATGAACGTGCACACAACATGCAGGATGTGCAGTTGCCTTCGTGCAATGCGATAACACCACGCGCACGAATAGGTGGGGTTTCTTTCTCGTGCGGATACTGAATGGTGTTGGAACCTTCAGTAGCCGTACGCATGAGCGTGCCGAATGTGACACCGAGACCCTTGAATAAACCAGGAACTTTGGGCTTAGCCATTAGAACGCCACCTTCAGCACAGCCGTCACCATGATGTTGACGAGCGAGACAGGAATAAGAATTTTCCACGCGAAGCGCTGCAACTGGTCTTCACGGAAACGTGGGAATGAGAAACGCACCCACATGATGAAGAACACGAGGACAATCATCTTCGTGAAGAGAATGAGTGGTCCGGCAACATTCATCCAATTGTCGATGCTGTCCATGTCGGTCCAACCAAACCATGCAAACGGAACACCCCAACCACCCAGGAACAAAACGGACGCGATCATTGCAAAGACGCCTGCGGTAGCGAACTCACCAATGAAGAAAATAAGGAAACGGAAACCGGAGTATTCGGTCATGTAACCCGACACGAGTTCCGACTCAGCGATGGGCATGTCGAACGGAGTCTGTGTGAGTTCTGCTTGAACAGAAATCATGAAGATGATGAATGCGACGAACTGAGTGAGGATGTACGGATTACCAACACCGTTCCACCCGAACATGGACCCAGCGTTTTGGGCAACCACGATCTGCTGCAGGTTCATGGTGCCGGCCTGGATGACAACTCCAACAACGGCGAGAACCATAGGAAGTTCGTATGCGATGAGCTGACCAGCTGCACGCAAGCCACCCAACAATGAGTACTTGTTCGCACTTGACCAACCGGCGATGAGAATGCCAAGAACTGACACCGATGACACTGCAAGTGCGTAGAAGATTCCGACTTCAAAATCGGTGAACCATGCGTCGGGTCCGAACGG
>JBIIQG010000049.1:0-9296 GCA_044342185.1 Ilumatobacteraceae bacterium
GATTCGTGAAGCGTCGTGCTGAAGCGCGAATTCTCATTGAAGCCGTCAAGGAACTAAAGGCTCGCGCCGAGTCGTGAACCACGTCGGAATCGACGTTGGTGGCACGAAATGTCACGGCGTCCTCGTCGATGAGTCGGGAGAACTTCGTGCTGAAGTTCGCTATCCCACACCACACGCTTCTGATCTTGTTGCGTTGTTGGAATCCATGTTTCATGAGCTTGGAGGAGATTCAACGTTGGGAATCGGTGTTCCCGGTCTCATTTCGCACGACGGAATTGTGCGTGCGTCGCCAAATCTGAAAGGTGCACACAACACGCCTGTTGGTCCTGCGTTGCGAGAATCGTTAGGTATTGCGGTTCATGTGGAGAATGACGCAACATCGGCCGCATTCGGTGAGTGGCAAGTAGGTGCAGCACGCGGTGCGCATAACGCAGTCATGGTCACATTGGGTACCGGCATCGGTGGCGGCATTGTCATGGGAAATGTTTTGCATCGTGGCGCCCACGGGTTCGCTGGCGAGATTGGCCACATGGTGGTGGAGCGAAATGGCATCCCATGTCCGTGCGGTTTGCGAGGATGTTGGGAGCGGTATGCATCGGGCTCGGCGTTGAAGCACCTCAGTGGCGGCATGAGCGGAGAAGATGTCTTCGCAGCATTTCGCACGGGTGATACCTCTGCGGCCACTGTCATTGACACCTATGCCGAGTGGATTGCCATTGGCCTTGCCAGCCTCACAAACATTTGCGACCCGGAAATCATTGTGATTGGCGGCGGCGTCGTGGAGTCCTTTGCAGGGGATCTCACGGCTGTGACCGATCATTTTGCTAAAGCGTTGTATTCATCAGACGCGCGTCCGCATCCTCGTGTTGTTGCAGCATCGCTTGGCGAGCGCGCAGGCGCCATTGGTGCTGCATTGTTGGTGCAACACAACAGTTAGTCGGGGGCGGAGTCAGCCCACTTGCGTGATCGTTCTACTGCGCGCAGCCACTGGTCATGTTGTCCACTGGGCTCTTGCGGCGAGAATTTCTTGTCCAGATGCCACATTGATGCAATCTCGTCGGTGGACGACCACACGCCTTCTGCAAGACCTGCCAGGTAAGCGGCCCCAAGTGCAGTGGTCTCGTGGTCGGTGGGTCGCAGTACAGGAACTCCTAATTCATTTGACTGCCGTTGCAGCATTGCATCCATCACGGACGCGCCACCGTCGACGCGAAGTTCGTTGAGGGCAACGCCACCTGCTGCCGTCATTGCATCGATGGCATCTCGAGTTTGAAACACCATGGCATCGACCACAGCGCGTGCGATGTGTGCACGGGTTGTTCCGCGCGTAATGCCAACGATGGTTCCACGTGCATACGGGTCCCACCACGGACTGCCCAAACCAGTGAATGCAGGCACGACGAACACTCCGCCTGAATCGGGAACGGAATCGGCCAACGCGCCAATGTCTGATGAGTTGGCAATAATGCCCAGCCCATCTCGTAACCACTGCACCGCGGCGCCGGTAACAAAAATGGCGCCTTCAAGTGCGTACACAGGAGATCCGTTGCCCAGGTCCCACGCAATGGTGGTGAGCATGCCGTCTGTTGGATCGGGGCACGTGGTTCCCACATTCAGCAAAACAAAACTTCCGGTGCCGTAGGTGTTTTTTGCCATGCCGGGTGTTGTGCACACTTGTCCAAACAATGCCGATTGTTGGTCACCGGCAATACCTGAGATGGGAATGTTGTTCGGGACGCCAGGTACACCAGAGGTGACGCCGTAGCGCGAACTAGATGGTTGAACATCCGCTAGAGATGAACGGGGCACTCCGAGGAGTTCGCACATCTCGTCGCTCCATTCCATGGAACGAATGTTGAACAACATGGTGCGACTTGCGTTACTGGGGTCGGTCACAAATGCAGCGCCGTTCGTTAACTTCCACACCAACCACGAATCAATTGTCCCGATGCGCAGATGTTGCGCCGGTGGTGGAGTTGAGTGCCGCAGAATCCATGCCGCTTTAGTTCCAGAGAAATAGGGGTCAAGTACAAGTCCTGTGGTGTGACGAACCGTGTCGAGGTGGGGGAGAAGTTCTTCGCATGTCGATGCGGTACGTCGGTCTTGCCACACGATTGCCGGTGCAATGGGTTCGTTGGTGCGTGCATCCCATGCGACAACAGTTTCTCGTTGGTTGGTGATGCCAATTGCGGCTACAGGTTGAGAGAGTTGTTGAACAACATCGGCAATGGTGTGTGCCATTGCGTTCCAAATCTCGTTTGCATCGTGTTCTACCCATCCTGGTTGAGGGAAGTATTGGGTGAACTCGCGATACGAGGAAAACGATGGTGTTCCGTCGTCGAATACTGCGCGGGTGCGTACTCCGGTTGTGCCGGCATCGAGAGCAAGAACAACGGTCATGGCGGCTCCTATGAAGTGCGTGCGATGAGAGAGATGAGCTGTTGTTGAATTCCGGGCTGTGATGCCAAGACCTGCGCGGGTGTGACTTTGCTACCGGCGTAGTTCGTCACCAGGGCACCTGCTTCGGTGGCTATCACCTGGCCTGCAATGAGATCCCATGAATGAAGGTGTTCTTCAAAATAGGCGTCGTATCGCCCGCATGCGACGAAGCACAAATCGATTGCTGCTGCACCGAATCGGCGGATGTCGCGAATATGCGTGACCATTTGTGCGACACGTGCAGCGTGAGCGCCACGCTCGTGTACTCGATAACTAAAACCAGTGCACACTAAGGCGTCGGAGAGATCATTGTTTTGGCGAACACCGATGGGTGTTCCATTCAGCCACGCACCTTCACCGCGGATACCTGTGAACATCTCGTCAAGCGCCGGTGCATACACCACCCCCACAAGTGGACCATGTTCGTCAACTGCGCCGATAGACACCGCCCACATGGGGATGTCGAAAAAGAAGTTTGACGTTCCATCAATGGGGTCGATATGCCACGTGATTCCCGACGTGCCATCTGAGTTGGCGCCTTCTTCTCCGATGATGGCGTCGTGCGGACGAAGGCTTGCGAATCCACGAGTGATCATTTCTTCACTGGCTTTGTCGTATTGCGTGACCATGTCGGTGGGCGATGACTTTGTTGTGGCAGAAAGATCGCCGCTCTTGCGTCCTCGTAGAGCCATGTCGCCAGCTTCTCTCGCGAGTTGTTCTGCAACTGCGAGTAGTTCCTGACCAGTTGTCATCGTGGTGCCCGGTCGGCTAGCTCGCGCCATTCACCCAGTGCACGCAATACCAATACCGAAACAATCGCGGTGCCGCCAGCACTCAAGATGGAACCAATAAAGATTCCGAGCCCGAGGGGAACGCCGCAATCTCCGTCGCATTGCACATCGACGAGCGAGTATCCGATGAGCGCACCTGCAAGACCTCCGATGAGAATTGCAACGAACGCCATGACGCGGGCAGCAGTCGAAGGAAGAGCAGAGAGTGAATCGGCGGGATCTGGCACGCTCCCATCGTAGGCGTGGACACAGCAACCTGAACTAGCGTCCCTCAGTGATGGCCCTGAACCGTTCAATTCTTCACATAGATATGAACGCGTTCTATGTATCGGTGGAACTGAGGCGGCGTCCAGAACTGCGTGGGCTTCCCGTGGTTGTGGGCGGCACGGGTGGCCGAGGAGTGGTGTCGGCCGCGTCGTATGAAGCGAGGCAATTTGGTGTGCATTCCGCATTGTCGTCGGCGGTGGCCAAGCGACTGTGTCCCGATGCGGTTTTCATTCATCCCGACATGGAGCACTACATCGACGTCAGTCGACAACTTCGAGTGTTGTTCGAGGAGTTCACTCCGCTGGTGGAGCAGATCTCTGTTGATGAAGCCTTCCTAGACGTAACGGGTGCCGGGGCATTGATAGGAGACGCACATGAAGTTGCGCGACAGTTACGGCAACGCGTCATTGATCACATGCAGTTGCCTTGCACGGTAGGTATTGCGCCGAACAAGTTCATTTCAAAAATGGCGTCAGAGCATGCCAAGCCACGTGCGTCACAAAAGGGGATCGATCCTGGTTTTGGAATCTTCGAAGTGCGTCCTGGTGAAGAACTCGCTTTTCTTCATCCGCTACCCGTGCAGAGTCTGTGGGGTGTTGGCCCCAAAACTTTGGCGCGGCTCGACACATTGGGTATTCACACCATCGGCGACTTGGCAGCACTCAGCGTTGACGTGTTGTGTTCAGCGGTGGGGGAGTCACACGGACGGCACTTGTATGCATTGTCGCAGGGCATCGATGAACGAACAGTTGAGCCAGAACGAAATGCAAAATCCATCGGGCATGAAGAGACCTTCTCGCGGGACATCTCTGACTATGACGATCTGCGACATCATCTGGTTCGACTGTGTGATGCGGTAGCCAAGCGCACGCGTGACGCAGGCGTGGCTGCGGGCACTGTCATGTTGAAAGTGAAGTTCTCGTCGTTCGACACCATCACCCGGTCAACAACGCCGTCGGTTCCGCTCACAACGGGCCCATCCATGGTTGCCGCCTTGGAACCTCTTCTCACCGCAATCGATATTTCGCAAGGTGTTCGCTTGTTGGGTGTCCATGCACAGAAACTGTCGGAGGAGCGTGCTGGGGCGCTCACTTTGTTTGATATGTCCACCGAAGGAGAGGCCAGCCTGGCCGACATTGAAGAGCAATGGGTGCCAGCAAGCCGGGCAATAGACTCCATTGTGGAGAAATTCGGCGAAGGCGTGATTGGGCCGGCGAGTTCCCTCGATTCGCATCGGCCAGGCACCAATCGATTCGGTGTCCCCGATGACCCATCCAACGAATCCTGAGAATATTCCCTGTTCAGGAAGAAAAACATGACCATCTGAATTGTGTTCCGTTGCGCGGGGTGCGAAAATCAGACCGTGCCATTGTCAGATGATGAACAACGAATTCTGAGAGAAATCGAAGACCAACTCAGTGCCGACGAGAAATTTGCATCCGCAGTCTCGTCGTCGGGCTTGTATCGACACTCCGCCCGACGTGTGTCGTGGTCGCTTGTTGGAATGCTGGTGTGTCTCGTCGCCGTAGTACTCACACTGCAAGTTCATTACCTCGTTGCATTCGTCGCCTTTGTGGGAATGCTTGGCTGTGCACTGAACATCGAACGCCAACTGCGCCTAATCGGTCGTGCCGGAGTTCAAGATCTTGCTCAGAAAATGCCGAAGCCGCGGGTGCGGTTTCCTCGCGACTAAATATGTCTGCATCGGGCGCACGCGCACTTCTTCGCCCGAACATCGTGGGGTCCGTCCTAGCTAGGCCCGCTTTGTGGCCCACGGCTCTGCGTCAGATTGTCCGGCTTGCTCCCAAGCGTTGGTGGAAACAACGGCCGTTTCTCCCTGTACCGCGTGCCGATTATCTCGAGTTTCGCCTTGTCACCCAGTACGGCGGCGAACACGGTGTCGCTCGTGGCGACATTCGGGCCGTCGATGTGGTGGACTATCTCCAATGGTGCAAAGACTGGGATGCAGGGAAATGAGTAGGCGCGTGTCTCTCGTTGTGTCATTCCGCAGGACACGGGTCAGATAACTATGAGGAGCGCGCTCGTACTCAATGCCACGTACGAACCGCTCAGTGTTGTGTCCGCTCGGCGTGCTATTTGTTTGGTACTGCTCGACAAAGCAGACATTGTCGCCGATGATGGCACTCAAATTCACTCCGAACGCATGTCTATGTCGTCGCCCATCGTCATTCGTTTGCGCTATGTGGTGAAGGTTCCGTATCACCGCAACACGGCTATGTCTCGTCGCGCAGTTTTTGCTCGCGATAATCACAAGTGTGGTTACTGCGGAAATCATGCAGACAGCATTGACCATGTGTTGCCGCGCTCACGTGGTGGAAAGAATGTCTGGGAGAACGTCATTGCAGCGTGCCGTGCATGCAATTTGCGTAAGCGCGATCGCACCCCCGATGAAGCGGGTATGAAATTGTCTTCAGTTCCGCGTGCTCCACGTGAAATGTCGTGGATTGTGTACGCGGTTCCGCGGGTTCCCGACGAATGGAAGCCGTACTTGGCTGAAGCCAGCTAAACCGACAAGAGTGTCGTTATGACTTCTGCGGATGGCACCTGGCAACGCCACGATTGGCAAGGAACTGCCGCAGATTTCCATTCGCTCGAACCATCATCTGAGCGCGGATTGTGGTGGTGCAATGTTGACGCTCCGGCCCTCATTGTTGGCTCGTCCCAAAACGTTGACGCTGTTCGTTCAGTGTGTGCAGCTGAAAACGGAATCGATGTTGTGCGGCGACGAAGCGGGGGAGGAATCGTGTATGTGCACCCCTCCGATTCTGTGTGGGTAGACATCACCATTCCTCGCGAAGATCCGCTGTGGGTGGACGATGTCAGTTCATCCATGTTGTGGCTTGGTGCCGTCTTTGTTGACGCGTTGTTGCCATGGCTGACGACATCGGTGCATACAGATGCATTCTCGGCAGGCGAGTTTGGTCGTGAGATCTGCTTCGTTAGCCATTCACCCGGCGAAGTGTTTGCTGGCGATGCAAAGGTTGTCGGCATTAGTCAACGACGCACTCGAGATGGCGCTCGATTTCAGTGTGTGCTGTATCGCCAATGGAATCCGAGTGAGTGGACACCATGCATAGACGCACGTGCTGCGGCAGACGCCGCTAGTTCTTTGCGAGTTGCCGCAGTTGCTGCGACGGCGGACCAGATTGTGACCGCCGTGCACAACGCCCTTCCGCTGTAAGTCAGCACCATCTCTCGTAGCCGTTTTTCCAGTCTTCTTTTGTGCTGTCCTTACACGCCTTGGTGTGGGTCGGGGGGAGGCTGTGGGGGCCAGTGGGGGGATTGGTGGAGAAAAGTGGGGAATAATGGTTGACATAGGGGGAAAGTGGGGAATAGAGTAACCAGCGAGGTGGAGGCGGAGAACTCCCCCGGGAGGCGGAGACGTGTTCGTAGGAGTGCATGAGCGACAGCTCGACCCAAAGGGTCGACTTGCGCTGCCTGCTGCATTCCGTCCACGCCTAGAACCTCGCTGTTACCTGTCCTTTGGTCGCGATAAGTGCATCGACGTGATGACAGCAGAAGCCTTTGAGAATGAGGCCGCAGACATCTTGGAAAAGGTTCGTCGCGGTGAATTGGGCCGCAGTGAGTCACGCGCCCTTGCAGTGAGCACTGTGGAAGCAACCATCGATGCGCAGGGTCGCATCACCATCGATGAGAAGTTGCGTGAGTACGCAGGAATTTTGTTGGGTGCAAAAGTCACCGTTGCTGGTTCGTTTGACCGAGTCGAAATTTGGGAGCCAGAGCGTCACGAACGCAACATCGGAGCTGGTACCGAAATGATCGCTGGAGCGGGCGCGTGATTGCTGATGCTTCGAATGTCCTATCAACACTCTGGAGGTCCACGACCTCTGGCAGTCTCCCGGATGGCACGGTGGTTAGCTCCAACTCCGCCCGCTGCCATCGCGCACGTACCGGGGATAAATCCGGACGGCATTCGCTGTCCGGGGGGCTGCCAGAGGCCGAGGGTATGGCTCGTATGAGCAACACCTTCATTCACGAGCCAGTGATGCTGAACGAAATCTTGTCGGTCTTTGCCGACATGAATGACGGCGTGTATCTCGATGCAACATTGGGCGGTGCGGGCCATGCGAGCGCACTTCTCGCTGCGCACCCAAGCCTGTCGTTGTTGGGAATCGACCACGACGACGTTGCTCTTGCTGCAGCTTCTTCAGTTCTGACCGACGCTGGTCTTAGTGGACGCGCAACCCTCCGGCGCGCCCGCTTCGATTCGGTATCACGCGTCGTGGCCGAAGAGGGGATCGGTTCGTTGGCCGGTGCTCTCTTCGACCTCGGCGTGTCGTCTCCCCAGTTCGATATCGCAGAACGTGGCTTCTCCTACCGCTTCGATGCGCCGCTTGACATGCGGATGGATCGTTCGCAGGCCGTGAGCGCAGACACTGTGGTGAACGAGTACGACCAACAGGCGCTTGCTGACATGTTGCGCCGAAATGCAGACGAAAAATTTGCAGGCCGCATTGCGCGTGCCATTGTTGCGGCGCGTCCCATCCGTTCCACCACTGAGTTGTCAGAAGTAGTGGTGTCGGCTATTCCTGCACCTGCACGTCGACGTGGAGGGCACCCAGCAAAGCGCACCTTCCAAGCGGTTCGCATCGAAGTTAATGCTGAACTCGACATTCTTCCTGGTGCGCTTCGCGACACCATTGCACTTCTTGCTCCCGGCGCATGCCTTGCAGTGTTGTCGTATCACTCGGGTGAAGATCGCATCGTCAAGTCGGTCATGCGGGACGCAGAAACGGGTAATTGCACCTGTCCATCGAATCTTCCATGTGGTTGCGGCGCTGTACGAACCGTGGAGCGTGTGCGTGTGTCCCGTGAAGCAAGCCGCGATGAGCAAGTTCGCAACCCGCGCAGCACTTCTGCTCGTCTTCGCGTGGTGCGCAAGCTGAATGTGTCGAAGGTGGCCAAGTAGCTATGGCTGTGGCATTTCGTCTTCCGTCCGTCCTTGCGCCACGCGAATCTGGCGCACGTACACCACTTTCTGTTGTTCCACAGTCTGAACGACGTTACGTGCGGGTCTTTACTACCGTTGCTCTCATCGTCGTAGCAATGGGTCTCGTGGTTGCGCTACGTGCTCACATGGCGAATCAGCAGATGAAGATTGACTCCTTGAATTACGACATCTCGCGTGCGCGCTTACACTTCGACACTTTGCGCGCCGAACGTGCAGCGCTCCAGTCGCCAGAGAAGCTCATTGCGAATGCTCGAGCAATGGGAATGGTGCCAAGCGTGTCAACGCGCATCATCGACATTCCGGCCGCAGTAGCTGCTGAAGTAGCTGCAACAGTTGGAAAAGTTGACTCCGATGTTGCGTCGGCTCAAGAGTCTCAACTTGACGAGTTCGGTCGTCTCAAAGTAGCCGTTGTCGGTGCGCCGTGAGCGAGTCTCGTCGCGGTACGCGCTCGCATGGATCACCGTCGCCTCGTTCGTCGCGTTCGCAGTCATCATCGCGTTCGCAATCAACGTCACGTTCTCAGCAACAGCAGTCTTCGTCTCGGTCATCGTCGCGTTTACGGTCATCGTCTAGTCGTGGCGAAGCATCGCGGTCGTCATCGCGTACGCGTTCAGCAACAGAGACCCATCCACCAGTGTCGCAGCCACGTCAACGGTCAACATCCACCAGTCGCCCACGACCTCAAGCGTCATCACCATTTGAATCGGTTGTGAAGGGGTTTGTTGCTACGTGTGCGCATGAAGTGAAGATGGCCTTTAACGGAGATGTTCCACCAGAACACAAGGCCAGCAGAATCTCTTCATCAC
>JBIIQG010000115.1:0-2605 GCA_044342185.1 Ilumatobacteraceae bacterium
TCACCAAGCCATCGATCTCGCCAAGAATTTGTGCGCGACTGTTTGCGCGGAATTGGTGCTTCGCAACAACAACGTCGTAACCAGCAGCTTTTGCTGCCTCTTCACCGGGACCTGCCCACGCAACTTCTGGACTGCAGTAAATGGCCCACGGCACTCGGTCGTAATCAACAGGAATTGCTTCCTCGCCAAGAATTTGCTTCACCGCAAGAATTGCTTCTGCGTATGCAACGTGTGCAAGTTGTGGCGTGTTGATGAGGTCCCCAATTGCCCACACGTTTGGAACTGATGTGCGGCACAACGCATCGACTTCTACGAAACCACGATCGCTGACAGCAACCTTTGTGTTGGCCAAACCAAGTTGATCGGGGAATGGACGACGACCCACCGAAACGATGACTGCGTCAACTTCAAGAGTTTCGCCCTCACCAAACGAGATAACAGTGGAACCGGATCCGGTTGGCGTGTGCTTGGTGACAGCAACTCCGGTCTTGATATCAATTTTCTTCTTCTGGAAAGAACGCACAACAACATTTGCAAGGTCGGCGTCGAGACCAGGAAGAATCTTTGGAAGACCTTCAAGAATTGTTACCTGTGATCCAAGGTCGGCAAACGTTGATGCAAACTCACACCCGATTGCGCCGCCACCAATAACGGCGATACGCGCTGGAATGTTGTTCAACATGAGAACTTCATCAGATGTCATGACCGGACCACCGGGTTCGAAACCAGGAATGATGCGCGGAACAGAACCTGCCGCCAAGATGACTGCAGCACCGTTCAATTGAGTAACGGTTCCGTCTTCGGCTGTCACGGTGACCGAGTTGTCGGCGTTCAATGCGCCCTTGCCCAACAGGTAGGTGACCTTCTTTGCCTTGGTGAGACCAGTGAGGCCCTTCACCAAACCGTCGACAATTTTCTGCTTACGTGCTTGCGCTACTGCAAAGTCAGTGGCACCAACCGTGACCGCGATACCAAAATCTGCTGCGTGTTCCGCGTGACGGCGAGCTGCTGCGGTTTCCAGAAATGCTTTTGCAGGAATGCAACCCCGGTTGAGGCAGGTGCCGCCAATGGTGTCTTTCTCCACCAGCGCAACATTGAGGCCTGCGGACGCACCATAGAAGGCCGCTGCATAACCGCCAGGTCCACCACCAACAATGATGAGGTCAAACTGGTCAGCCATGGGGGTCTACTCCAATCACGTGGATACGACGCTGTATCCAACGCCCTCTACGGTAGCCGTTTCGGCTACGGAGCCCACTGAGATTGGGTGTCTGCGCGTTGATAGGCAACGGTCACAGACGAGCCAACCGACGCCACAAACGGGACAACACATTCAACGTATTGAGCAACCTTGGTGGTGCAGGGTTCTGTGGAAGCAGCAATGACCGGGTCAGATAACTCACCATCGGCCAGCAACTTCCAGCCCTCAAAACCATCGGCACCTTCAACCCCACGCATAGAAACAGTGACAAATGTGCCATCTGGCTTCTGATTCACCGACACGACAGTGACCAACATGTCCCCCAATGTCTGTTCGGTGCCTATGTCATAGACCACGGCTTCAACATCTTCGGTGGCTACCTGAAACAGTTTGAACCCGCCCGCCAACATGATGGCAAGACCACAGACAAGGGCCGTCAAGATGAGTTTTCTGGTGCTCATGCGCCTTTCAGACTACGACCGACTCAGCCAACAGAACGAAAAGGGTCGTAGGTCACCACCGGTTGCGGAACAACCCCAGCACAGAAACGGTTGTCTGTGTATATGAAAATTTTGATTACTGGCGCATCTGGACTTATTGGGCGCGCGTTGTCCGCCGAGTTGACATCTCAAGGTCACACCGTGGTCGCCGCTGTACGTCGCACACCGAAGTCCGCCGCCGAAGTGCAGTGGGATCCAAAAGCGGGTGTTCTGGAAGCTTCTGCATTCGATGGCGTTGATGCCGTGGTCCACTTGGCCGGTGCCGGAATCGGTGACAAGCGTTGGACCAACGACTACAAGCGAGAAATTCTTGAAAGCCGCACACTCTCTACTCGCCTCCTCGCCACCGCCATGGCGTCACTTCCCAACAAGCCTCGCGTGTTCTTGTCGGGTTCGGCCATTGGCATCTACGGAGTACGTGGCGACGAATCGTTGGACGAGAATGCAACTCTTGGCGACGGATTCTTGGCCGATGTGTGCAAGCAGTGGGAAGAAGCAGCCGCGCCCGCAGTAGAAGCAGGAATCCGCACGGTGTACCTGCGCACCGGAATTGTGTTGTCAAAGAATGGCGGCGCGCTGAAGAAGCAGTTGCCAATTTTCAAATTGGGTGCTGGTGGAAAATTCGGTAACGGAAAGCATTGGCAAAGCTGGATCAGCATCACCGACGAAGTGAACGCGATCATTCATTTGCTCACATCGCAATTGAGCGGACCTGTGAACCTCACTGCTCCAGAACCAGTCACCAACGCTGGCTTTGCAAAAGAACTCGGCCGTGCGGTGTCTCGCCCCGCAGTTCTCCCCATTCCATCGTTTGGTCCAAAGTTGTTATTGGGTGGCGAACTCGCCGATGCGTTGCTTTTCACAGGTCAACGAGTCATTCCAAGCGCCCTCACCCGTGATGGCT
>JBIIQG010000050.1:0-9216 GCA_044342185.1 Ilumatobacteraceae bacterium
TCACCCGAGATGCGGTTGTCTGTGTAGGAGACGGTGGCTGTTGTGTTTCCATCGTAGGTTTTCCCAGCGCTGGTGATTCCAACAGTGAGTGAACGCACGGAGATTGTTGCAAAGACCGTAGCGGTGGTGTTGAAGGTGTAATTGCCAGAATCGGGTCCAGTGACCGAGATGCTTGATGCAGTGATTGTTTTGCCTGAACCTGCGGCTTTGTTTGCGTACGTGGCGGTTCCGGAAACAGTGATGTTGTCGCCCGAGATTCGGTTATCTGTGTAGGTGACGGTGGCAGTTGTGGTTCCGTCGTAGGTTTTTCCGCCGCCAGTGATGCCAACAGTCAATGATCGTGCCGTGATATTTGCGGTCGTTGTTGCAGAGGTATTCGGTGCGTAGTTGGAGGCGTCGGTTCCAGAGAGTGTGATTCCCGTTGCAGTCACCGTCTTTGAGTTTCCGATGGCATCTGTGCCAAAGGTCGCTGTTCCGGAAACGGTGATGTTGTCACCTGTGATTCGATCATCTGCATAAGTCACGCTTGCAGTGTTTGTGCTGTCGTATTGCTTGTTGGTTGCACTAATTGTCACGGCCAACGCCTTAGCGGTGATGTTGGATGTAGCCGTCGGCGCACCCGTTAATGACAACGTGTAGTTGAATCGTGCGGTACCAGCCAGCGATGCAGCAGCGATGGTGACGGTTTTGCTAGTGCCGACATTTTTGTTTGCGTATTGAGCAACCACGCCAGAAAGCGAGAGGTTGGCAAGATCTGCTGAGATCACGTTTGCGATGGTGAGGGCGCCGGCATTTGTGATTGTTGCACTGGCAGTTTGGTCGTACACACGAGTTGCAGGCACTTGCAATGTGCCACCAATGGTGACGGGTCGAGCGGTGATATTTGCAGTTGTTGTTGCACTCGCGGGGAACGTGTAGTTGCCGGCATCAGCACCATCGCCCGTAATGCCCGACAGGTTGATGGTGATTCCAGTCCCGATGCCGACCTGTGTGAATTGAGACGTCGCAGCAGAGATTGTTCCAAGGACATCGCCTGACACTCTTGTGTCGCTAGCAACGGTAAATGCTGCAGTTGCGGTGCCGTCGTAGGTCTTGTTGGTGCCCGTGAATGTGATGCTGAGCGAGCGTTTTGTGATGTCGCCACTCAACGTTGGCTGAGTAAGGGAGTAATTGGCTGCTGTTGTTCCCGACAAGCCGTACGCCACACTCGCCGTGACCGGTATGGATGTGCCAACTGACGCTTGCGTGTAGGTGAACGTGGGGGAGCCAGAGATGCTGATGTTGTCGCCACTCAGCACACCATTCAGAGTTGGCGTGCCAATTGCCGTTGCCGTTGTTGTGCGGTCGTACGTCTTGTTGAAGGTTGGTGGTGTGATGGTGACCGCCTGTTGAGCAATCGTCGCCGTCGCGGTGGGTGCACCAGATAAAGTGATGTAGTAGTTGCCTGCCTGGGCTCCGGTCAACGTTGACGTTGCTGAGATGCTGACCGTTTTCCCAACGCCAGCGTTTGCATTTGCAAAAGTAACAACCGGAACCAATTGCACATCATCACCGTCCATGACATCAATAAAGCCAGGGACTAGTGAGTTAGTTGCAATGGTGGCTGATGCGGTTCGGTCGTATGTCTTGCTGTTAGCTGTGAAACTTCCGCGAATAGAAAATGCACGCTGCTGCACAGTGATTGCAATCATTGTGTTCGTTGACTCGCCGCTTTGTGCAGTCGCAACAACATACATCTGGTAGTTGCCAGCATTTGGTCCGTTGTTCAACTGATTCAATGTCAACGTTGCGCCGGTGTTTGAAGTATTTGAAAACACCGCGGACACATTGGTGGGGACTCCAGTTGTCGACCACACGATAGGTCCGGTTGCGCCCTCTAGATCGGCAGTGAGGTCAAATGATGTGTCATCCCAGATTCCGTAAGAGAGCACAACATTCGTATTCGTTTGGTTTGTAATGACTAGTGCATAGATGGCTGTTGCGCCCGCAACGACAAAAATAAAAATCCCAAGCAGCACAACGGACAGTCGGGTGGAGAGCGAGACGACACGGCGAAGGGCAAAACGTCCCTTAGTAATAGGTGCCCCCGATTCCACGTGACGAGGCTATAAACGGTTCATCCAATTAACTTTTTTCCCTTATGGATAAAGGGAAATAGAGGAAGTTACGGTGATGTAATTAGGACTTTCTGACAGAGTCAATCACTAATGTCGAGCCATGGGATTTTTTGCATCATTGAAGGCGAAAAACGCCGCAAGAAAAGCGCGCGCAGCTGCCGATGCCTACGCCGCTGCTTACAGTCGTTGGAAAGTCGAAGACGACAAGATCAACGAGTACATCACGGTGGTGAGTGACTGCGCGAATGGTCGGATGCATGAACAGCTCGCTGATCACACCGATTACGGGTTCATGTTGAACGAAGATGAGATTCCAGTGGCGTACCTTCCGAAATCGTTGTATCTCGAAGTGGTGAAGTCCCCGGCAAAGTACAGCGGCGGTTATGGCGGCGTGTCGTTTCCTTTGTTTGGTGGAATTCGCCTCAACACCGGACGTACTGGCGGCAAGATCACTCCCGGTGAAGAATCAATCAACACCACCGATGAAGGCGCCACCATGATTACGACAGAGCGCATTATGTTCACCGGCTCACTTCGCACAGCTGAGTGGAAGTTTTCAAAGATGCTCAGCGTTACGCATTCACCTAAAGGCTTTTCTGTGTTTGCCCTCAGTGGAAATCGCAAGCCAGCGGGACTCGCATTCGGTCCAGACGTTGCAACGGAAGTGCAGTTTCGCATCGAACTTGGTGCGGCAATTGCTCGAAATCGTCTTCCTCAGTACCTCGCTGAATTGCAAGCAGAAAAGGCGCAACATGATTCGCTGATGCCTGTCCCTCCGCCTCCACCTGCACCAGCATCTGCATAAACACTGGTTAGTCTTCGCCCTATGCGTATTGGTGTTCTCACTGGCGGCGGCGATTGCCCTGGATTGAATGCTGTCATTCGCGCAGTAGTACGCAAAGCAATCAACGACCATGGGGACACCGTTGTTGGTTTCCTCGACGCATGGGACGGTGTATTGGAAAAACGCACCATGGAATTATCTGTCGCAACACTTGCGGGAATGTTGCCGCGCGGGGGAACAATTCTGGGAACGCGTCGAGGAAGTCCATTCGATTATCCCGACGGCCCACAACGAGTTAAGGAAAACCTTCGAGAACTCGCTGTTGATGCACTCATCGTCATTGGCGGAAATGGTTCATTGTGGGTGGCGTCAAAACTGCACAACGAAGTGGGTCTGAACGTTATTGGTGTTCCCAAAACAATCGACAACGACATTGAAGGCACCGATGTGTGTTTCGGATTCAACACGGCCGTGCAAATTGCCACCGACGCCATTGATCGTTTACACACAACCGCAGAAAGTCACGACCGCGTCATGGTGGTGGAAGTCATGGGACGCGACACTGGCTGGATTGCAACACACGCCGGAATTGCTGGTGGTGCCACCGCAGTTCTCATCCCTGAACGCCCCTTCGATATCAATCACATCGCAGACGCCGTCAAGCGTAAACACGCTCGCGGTCGTTACGCATCAATCGTGGTGGTCGCCGAAGGTGCAATGCCTAAAGATGGCACCATGCCGCAACCAAAGTACGACCTCGATCCATTTGGTCGTCCACGCCTTGGCGGGATCAGTGTTGAAGTTGCGCGCGCCTTAGAAGAGCGCACAGGTTTTGAAACACGCGTTGTGCAAATCGGTCATGTTCAACGGGGCGGCACACCAAACGCATTCGACCGAGTGTTGTGCACACGCCTCGGAATTGAAGCAGTGTCTGCACTTCACGAAGGCGTTACCAACATGATGATTGCCGTACGTAACGACGACATGGTGCGAGTGCCGCTCAGTGATGTGGTGGGCAAAACGCGATATGTGGACTTGTCGTTATACGACAATGTGGCCACTGTGTTCTTCGGTTAATCCGCGCTAACGGATTCACCAATCATTCGTTTATCGGCGTGAGCCAGATTGCTTGGCCTTCTTTGCAGCCTCGGCAGCTTTGCGCGCCTTGCGTGCTTCACGCTTTGCAGCTTGTTCTGCTTCGTCTTTCTCCAGCACAACGACGGGGGCTGCAGTGCCGCCCATTGCGAACCGCTCATCAGAGTTCACCAATTCACGGAAACCCTTCAATGAGCGCGAGTACTGAATAACCATGAGGCGAACGGCCTCAAGACCAAACTTCTCAATGGCCTGTGGCAGTAACGCGTTCAATTCATCGAGAGTGGGGTCTTCCGAGGAATCACCGAGTTCCTCAATGGCCCACTGTGTGCAGGGCTCGGCCAAAATGACGCCGGCATCGTGAGCCATGCGACGCTTTGCGATTCCCTCGCGCACCGCGGCGCCAAGAGTTGCCTTGTCATCGAATGCACCTTCTGCCAAACCGATGATGCGAGCAAAGCCATCTTTCAAATCGCCCTCGAGTGCAGCAGCAAGGTCGGCAAGCACCGAGTCCTCAAGATTTTCAAATGCTGCGCTGTAGCGGCGGTCGAGAAGAAAGCGATCTTTTTCGTCAGTCATGGCGTGCCTTTCAGAAGTACCCCGCAAGGCTAATTGGTAGAACCGAGAACGAAGCAGTACCGCTCGTTTATCGCAGTAAAACCTGTACTTCTCTTACGCGTGCGGTGATGGGTAACGAGGTACGAACGCTGGGCAGCGGGCTTCCGATTCCCAAGTTCGAGGTCCACGACAGGTTCCACACAATGGAGGCCTGAGCGGAATATGTACCAGTACGTCGCGTGTGTGATGCCGATGAATACGTATACGAACAAAGCGATGCGCCACCGTCGCGAAGACGTGCCGACCACGCCCGACCAGGACCCACACATCGAACAGCGGCGTTTCCATCTCCGGGTGTGTAGCTCAACTGATGAGGTCGCGCAGTGACTGTGACAGAAATGGGGCCAACGGGAGTGGCAACCCACGCAGTGAGTCGTAGTGGTTTCCATATTGCGCGTGGCACCCAGAACCACATATCGGAATTAACCACCATGTCGGTAGCCGATGGTGCCGTACGGACCAACAACATGTTGATCGCGCGCGACACGCGAGAGCGAATGCTTTCGGCAATACGGCCTGGCGCATCGTTTCGAATCCAGTGATACGACACAATGCGGTTGTCACACGCTTGGTACACCAATGTCTCCGTGTGCGACACGTTCCCGTTTGTCACCGTGATGGGCCGAACACCCGATACGGCTTCCCACACGCAGGCAGAATCGGTGGGCGGGGAGTCGAATCGCACCTCTGCCGTCAGAATGTTGTCGCTCACCGACCCGTCACCACTGGCGCCAGCATGCGCGGGCTGTGGATAAGCGATGACTCCCATACTGGTGGCCACAACAACAAGAACGCCCAACACAACGGTGTGGCAGTGAGACGACATTCGTGACCAGAGCATGGTGAAACCCCTTGATTTCATTGGCCCAAATGAGCCGAAGAGAAATAGAGGGAAAGCATGACGAATGACGCACCAATTGTGCAGTCACGTCCAGGTGGTGGTGAATGTGTACGCCGATAGCATTCGTTAACCCCATTTCGGGAGGCATGAGCCGAAAGCGATTGGTGTCCATGACCCAGCAGCACCCTGAACTTGCGCAAGAGCAGGAGTACATCCTGTTCGCCTACGAATGCCTCGAGGCAAGCCGTACGGGCGCTATGAAAATCAGAGAGCTCACCTCTGCCGGACCTGGCGGAACATTCCAAGCACGGCTTGAACGCAACGTGTTTGACGAAAACTTGGTGCACCGTCTCGAACAACTCGACCTTGGCGATGCCGCGTTGGTGTTCGGCCGTATCGATCGCATTGCCGAGAACGACGATGTCGAGAACTTCCACATTGGTCGTCTCGCCGTGGCCGACTCAAACAGAGAGCCTGTTGTTGTCGACTGGCGCGCGCCTGTTGCCGAACCGTTTTATCGCGCCACTGGTCGCGAACCCATGGGTCTGTTGCGCCGCCGTCACTTCGTTGTTGAAGGTGCAAAATTGTTGGCACTTGAAGACGAATTGTTTGGCGAAGGCCACCTGGGCATTGGTCAAGACGATGGTCTTGCCGAAGACAGCCCACGCCAAGGTCTTCGCGGATACAGCACACTTCTCACTGCATTGGGCCGCAGCCGTACGGGTCAGTTGGGCGACATTGTTGCCACAATTCAGGCCGAACAAGACGAAATCATCCGTTCACCACAAGGTGGAGTGTTAGTGGTGCAAGGTGGTCCGGGAACAGGCAAAACAGTTGTGGCACTTCACCGCGCTGCGTACTTGTTGTACACGCATCGTTTTCCGTTGGAAGACCAAGGTGTGTTGGTCATTGGACCAAACCGAGTGTTCCTTCGTTACATCGAACGCGTGTTGCCGTCACTTGGTGAAGCAGGTGTTGAGCAAGTCATCCTTGCTGACCTCGTTCCCGATGTGCAGTTCGGCGGCAAAGAACCTTCACATGTTGCGCGTGTGAAGGGTCAAAAGAAAATCGCTCGCGTTGTCGACAAAGCAATTTCTGATCGTGAACGTCCACTTCGCGAAGATTTGGTGTTGCCATACGGAACTTCATATGCGCGTCTCAGCGTTGAAGAAAGTGTTGCCATCGTCAAGTCGGCGCGTCGTCGATATCACCGCCACAATCAAGCACGTCGTTTCGTGGAAAACGAAGTGTGGGCGGCAATGGCTGCATCTGTTCGCTTTGAAACAGACCCAGAAGATGTGCGCGACGCATTGCGTGAAAACGTAGACATGCGCGCGGCGTTAGAGCGTATGTGGCCACTGTTGTCGCCTGCACAGTTGCTGCACGATCTTTTCGGATCAAAAGCGTTGTTGAAGTTGGCAGCAAACGGAATCATTCCAGAAACCGATTACTTGGCATTGCATCGTGAACGTTCCAACAGCGTTGAAGATGTGCGCTGGACCACTGCCGATGCTGCATTGCTTGACGAAGCTCGTTTTCTGCTGGGGCCAAAGCCACGTCGCAACGGAAAGATTGACGAAGCAGACGAAATTCGCACCTACGGACACATTGTGGTGGACGAAGTGCAAGACCTCACGCCCATGCAGTTGCGCATGGTCACGCGTCGTTCTCTCAGTGGCTCTATGACTGTGGTGGGCGACATCGCGCAAGCCACGGGCCCGCTGGCACCAAACGAGTGGAGCGATGTTCTCGACCATTTGCCCTCTCGCAAAGCACCGCGGATTGTTGGTTTGTCGGTGGGCTATCGCATCCCATCACAAATCATGGAATTGGCCGACAAGGTGATGCTGGCGGCAACACCTGGTTTGCGCGCACCGCGCAGCGTTCGCGATGGTGACGAGCTGCCTGTCATCACTCAGGTTCCACAACACGAATCACTTACAGACGCTGTTGCTCGTCGTGCCGCAGAACTTGTTGCACGCGGCAATGGTCGCGCTGCAGTCATTTGCCCGGACCACATGGTGGACGAAGTCTCCGATGCATTAAGCGCAGCGTCGTTGCCGCATGGTCGTGCGCAAGCTGCTGGTTTGGATCAAGGATTGTCCATTGTCCCAGCGAGCGTTGCGAAGGGCTTGGAACTAGACGATGTCATTGTGGTGGAACCAACAGACATTGTTGCTGAAGACCCTCAGGGTTTGCGCTTGCTGTATGTAACGCTCACGCGTTCAACTCGCAGCTTGTCGGTGGTGCACAAACTGCCCCTTCCCGACGCAATGCGTTAGCGGTTCAGTAATTCGGGAAGCGATTCGCGCAAGAGAGACAAGAAGCGGGCTGCTTTGTCTGCATCGGCTGGGCGCTTGCGTTCTGTAGCAGTGCGTACCAATTCCACAATGCGCTGCACATCGGCATCAAGTCCAATGACTCCGCTTGATTCCACTTGTGGCTTCAACACTTCCCAAATAGCAAGTGCCTCTGCATACGTCTGTTTGTACGCAGAAGCGTCTGCATCAACAATCTTTTGACCCAACCCAACAATTGCAGTGTCTAACTGCTCTAACAATTGCTCAATGTCACCAGTGGGAGTAGCAAGAGTTGTGGTGGTGGATTCTGTGGGAACTGTTGTGTTGAGATCTCCGATGATTTCTGTCGCACACGATGACAACACAGTCGTGCATGCAAGCACAACAACAGCAAACCGGGGAAATGATCTCATGGAACCGTTATACCGTGACGAGAATTCGTTCGGTGGCAAACTTCTCCACAACAATGTCGTGACCTTCGACCGACAAGGTCATGTCGCCTTTGTCGTTAGTGGTGGACACTTGCCCGCTCATGCCAGGCATGAGGTTTGTGTTCTCTAAGAACTCCAACATTCCTGGTGAGAATTCCAGTTCTTCCGGAATGCGCGACACGGTGAACGATTGGCCCGTATTCAACTTCGACAATGACACCGCTGGCGGCGCCGCGTACCCCGAGCCAGGAATAGGGTTTCCGTGTGGACATGTGGTGGGGTTGCCAAGTTTCTGGCGCATGGCTTCTTCCACAGCGTCCGACATGACATGTTCCCAGCGACCCGCTTCGCGGTGAGCCAATGCCCACGACAATCCCAAGATGTCTGTCATGAACCGTTCAGCAATTCGATGACGACGCACCACACGTTGAGCCAATTCTTCACCTGAATCGGTGAGGGTGATGTGGCCATCGGTGACCAGAATGAGGCGCTCTTCGATGAGGCGCTTGATCATTTCGGAGACTGATGGGCGAGAGACACGGAGGCGATCGGCAATACGGGCCTGAATGACATCCAGATTGTCTTCACGCAATTCAAAGATGCATTCGCAATATTCCTCGAAGGCGGGGTGGTGTTCTCCGGGATTTGGCATGGCCCCATTCTACTCGTGGCACTAGTAGTGGGTACCCTGCGTGCATGGCAGATCACAAAGTGCTCGAGGCATTTTCGCCCGCAGTACGCGAATGGTTTGCCACGTCTTTCCCCCAGCCAACACCGCCCCAGGTGCAGGGGTGGCCGGCCATTGTTGGCGGTGCACACACCCTTATTTGTTCACCTACTGGAAGCGGGAAAACTCTCACTGCATTTCTGTCCAGCCTCGATCAACTCATCACCACCGAAGCACCACCCGCCAAACAACGCACGCGTGTGCTGTATGTCTCACCGTTGCGTGCACTTGCATTCGACGTAGAAAAGAACTTGCGTGCGCCACTGGCTGGAATTGGTTTAGCGGCTGAACGTCTTGGTGTTT
>JBIIQG010000051.1:0-9153 GCA_044342185.1 Ilumatobacteraceae bacterium
ACAATGAGTACTTGTTCGCACTTGACCAACCGGCGATGAGAATGCCAAGAACTGACACCGATGACACTGCAAGTGCGTAGAAGATTCCGACTTCAAAATCGGTGAACCATGCGTCGGGTCCGAACGGAACGACGACAACAAGAAGGAACGTGCTGGCCAACACAATGAGCGGTGCCATTTTGAAGATGCGTGCCTCTGGTTGAGCATTGGCGGGCACGATGTCTTCTTTTTGCAACCACTTGCCTACTTCGGCAAACAACTGCATGGATCCGTATGGACCAGCTTCCATTGGTCCGAGACGTGACTGCATGAATGACATCATCTTGAACAAGAACAGGTACACAACCGTGCCTGCAGGCAACAGCACTGCCACCAGTCCGCCAAGGACTCGCAACAAAGACTGTGCCCAATAGGCCAAGTCGGCAGCAATTAATGCACTACTCATTAGCGATCAATGTCTCCGAGAATGAAATACAGCGACGCAAGGATGGTGATGATGTCGGGGACATACACACCCTTCAACAGCCAAGGAACAATGGAGATGTTGTTGAACGATGCACTTCGAATCTTGACGCGGAACGGACCTTGATCGCCTTGCGACACGACGTAGTAGCCCATTTCACCGAGTGGGTTTTCGGTAGACACCCATGCTTCACCTTCAGGAACCTTGATGATTTTGGGAACCTTGGCCATGACTGGACCAGCAGGAATGGTGTCGAGCAGTTGGTCGACAATCTTGGTGGATTCACGAACTTCTTGCAGACGTACCCAACAACGTGCGAATGAGTCGCCGTCGGGGTGTGTCCATACTTTCCAATCGGCCTTGTTCCATGCCATGGGAAGTTCTTGATCGCGACGAAGGTCCCAATCGACTCCACTTGCGCGCAAGTTGGCACCGGAAAGTCCGTATTGCAAAGCAACATCTTTTGGAATGACACCAATGCCGCGTGTACGTGATTGGAAGATTTCGTTTCCGAACAACAAGTCTTCAATTTGATCGCAGAACGTGCGCAACTTCTTCATGACCATACGTGTTTCGTCAATGAAGCCAGCAGGAAGATCGTCTTTCAATCCACCAATGCGGTCGAAGTTGGGATGGAAGCGTCCACCCGTTGCTGCTTCGATGAGGTTGAGAACATACTCACGGTCACGGAATGCGAAGAACACTGGAGTTACAGCGCCGAGCTGCACACCAAGGTCGCCCAAGAACAACGACACGTTCGCGATACGAGAGAGTTCGAACAAGATGGTGCGAATGTGCTGTGCACGTGCAGGTGCTTCAACACCCATCAACTTTTCTGCGGCAAGAATGAAGGGAACTTCGTTTGCGAATGAACCAAGCCAGTCGATGCGGTTGACCAACGCAGTGACTTGTGGGTACGTACGAACTTCCGTGAGCTTTTCGTAACCGCGGTGCATGTAGCCAGCAGACGGTTCTGCCCACACCACTTGCTCACCGTCGAGACGAGCAATGATGCGCAGTGTTCCGTGAGTAGCAGGGTGCTGCGGCCCGATGTTGAGGGTCATGCCCTCGGTTTCAAGTTCGACATTCACGCGAGCATCTGCAGCTTGTGCTGCGATGTACGCGAGTTGTTGACGATCGCCAAGCATGGTCATGATGCTTCGCCTTCCTGTTCGTCGTCGCCCGGAAGCGGTTCAACATCGACAATTCCCGGCCACGGCTTCACGATGCGGGCGAGCAACGGGAAATCTTTGCGAAGCGGGAATCCTTCAAAGTCTGTAGGCAAGTACATGTTGCGAAGGTCGGGATGGCCATTGAAACCAATGCCGAACATTTCATGAGTTTCACGTTCGTGCCAGTTAGCACCGGCGTACACCGAACACCACGAATCGATAGCCATTGAATCGTCGATATCAACTTTGATGTTGACACCAAGCGACGTGAAGGGCTGCATGACACGAGCGATGACTTGAAAGCGAGTGGCACCGCCGGTGTAACCCTGCTTAATAGTGGAATCACGCTCTGGTGTTGGCTCGGTGGGATCATCTTCGCCTTTGCCAAATGGCGATGGCATCCAGTCGATACCTGACAAGAAACAGAAATAGCTATAACCGAGTGACTTCAACGTTTCACCAGTGGTACGCCACGCATCGGCCGACACGCGAATCCACATGTCGTCGTTTGCCTTGACCAGAGAATCAAGAACGACGGCACCAAGTGCGCCTGTGATGCGTGCCATTTCGGCATCGCGACGCTCATCGCGTGGTGCTTCGGTTGTTGTATCAGTTGACGACAACGGGAACACCTCCCTTTTCAGCCGATTCACCATCGACCACGTTCATTGGCTTTGTGCCTTCGCCACGCCAACGTGCACCCATGTCTTCGTTCTTGATGCGTTGCTGCAAAAGAACAATGCCTTCAAGCAATGCTTCGGGACGTGGTGGGCAACCAGGGACATACACGTCAACAGGAATGATTTGATCGACACCCTTTGTAACCGAGTAGCTATCCCAATACGGGCCGCCGCAGTTGGCGCAACTTCCCATAGAGATCACGTACTTGGGTTCTGGCATCTGTTCATACAAACGCTTAATGGCTGGTGCCATTTTGTCTGTCACAGTTCCGGAAATAACAACGAGGTCTGCTTGACGAGGCGACGCTGGCAGAGGAATAACTCCGAGGCGCATAACGTCGTAACGAGGAGAACCGAACGCTGCACCCATTTCAATGGCGCAACATGCAAGACCCCACTGGTACACCCACAAGCTGTATGAGCGACCGAGGTTAAAGAGAGAGGTGAGTGGCTTTGGAAGGCGGCCACGATCTACAAGACCCATACGAGTGAAATCCTTCTTCCTAAACCCAGCGAAGGACGCCCTTGCGCCACGCGTAGACAAGACCGAGTAACAAAACGCCGACAAAGATGCCCATTTCAACGAGACCAAAAACGGCGTATCGCTCGAGCTGAGTTGCCCATGGGAAAATGAACACTGCTTCAACGTCGAAGATGACGAAGAGAAGTGCGAAAACGTAATAGCGAATTTGGCTTTGCGACCAACCTTCACCAACGGGATCTACTCCGCTCTCGTACGTGAGCAACTTTTCAGCAGTTGGCTTATTGGGTCGGACCAATGCAGAGATACCCAGCAACAATCCGGCAATCAAAAAGGCGGCGAGGCCAAACCACACAACAGTGAGATAAGACCGTAGGAACGGAGACATCGCTATCGAAACTACTACGGGGGCCCATTACGCCCCCAACTTCACTGCCTGAAATCAGGTGTTCGGCATGTGCCTTTGTGCCACATCGCTCAGGAACCAGGCCACAAGTTCATCGCATCGGCGTTCGGCATCGACGACTGTGTCCGACGTCTCAGCAAGCAGGTCGGGAGCGGAGATCTTCCGAGCGGCCAGTTCATCGGCGCCCTCGCCCGATGCCCACTGCCGGACAATCGATTCGGTTGCTTCGGGGTGAAACTGCAGCCCAAGGGCTCGACCACACATAATGGCCTGTGGCCCCACAGGGGATTCCGCCAACACCGTGGCCCCCGACGGAACGGAGAACCGGTCGTAGTGCCACTGCATCCATGGCCCTTCCGTAAGGCATTTCGGGGCCGAATCTGCTGTTTCTGGCACATTTTCCACCCGAAACCACCCGATTTCTGGACTTTGTGCATTTGTGACTGTTCCACCGAGGGCGGTTGCCAATTGTTGGCCCCCAAAGCAGATGCCTAAGACCGGGATGCCGTCCTTCAGGGCTTGGCGAATGAGGTCTTGTTCCGCACTGATGGGACCAGCGTGCTTCTCCCAGTAGGTGCTCCACGATGAACCCATCGACACCACGAGGTCAATTCCCTGAAGAGATGGCCAGTGCTCCCATTGCTCACGGATGTATTCGGTGAATGAAAATCCGCGTTGGCGCAACGAGCGACCCACGAAACCTGGGTCGGCATCATCGCAGTTCGCAATTAGGGCTGCACGCATGACCACTACGGTAGGTGACGCATGGCCGACTTCCCTATCGATCTCTCCACAATTCACGCCGCCCGCCAGGCAGGCAGTGGCGTGGTGAAGCACACACCCATCACGGAATCGGCGGCACTGTCCGAGCGATGTGGCGGCACTGTTGTTTTCAAGGCAGAGAACTTGCAACGAACTGGTTCGTTCAAGATTCGTGGCGGCATGAACAAGCTTGCATCTCTTGGATCACTTGCCTCGCGAGGTGTGGTTGCAGGTAGCGCAGGCAACCACGCGCAGTCGCTTGCATTTGCTGCTCGACACTTTGGTGTGCCGTGTCAAATTTTTGTTCCCGCCGGAGCATCGTTATCAAAGATGGAAGCAGTCCGTTCGTACGGAGCCACACTCACTGAAGGTGGCGACACGTTGTCTGACGCAGTGCACCGTGCACGCGAGCACGCAGAACAAACAGGAATGAATTTCTGTCATCCATTTGATGATCCGATGGTTGTTGCGGGGCAAGCAACTCTTGGACTTGAACTCATTGAAGACATCGACGACTTAACCACCGTCATTGTTCCTCTCGGTGGCGGTGGGCTCACAGGCGGTGTTGCACTCGCAATGAAACAACTAAAGCCACATGTGCGTGTGATTGGTGTTCAAGTTCGAGCATGCGCGCCATACGCAGGTTCACCACCAGCGGACGGACCTATTGTCACGCTGGCCGATGGTATTGCCGTGAAGGAGCCCGGCGAATTCACGCGCCCCATCATTGAACAATGGGTTGACGAGATTGTTGTCGTCGAAGAAGATCTTGTTGCCGATGCAATGGTTCTCTTAATGGATCGTGCAAAGTTGTATGTAGAAGGTGGTGGCGCAGTTGGTGTATCTGCGCTTTTGAGCGGACAAGTAACGCCTTCGTCCTCGGGAACTACATGTGTCGTTCTCTCCGGCGGAAACGTCGACCTCGGACTTGTTCCCAACCTCATTCGTCGCCACGAAACACAAGCAGGGCGTCGTCTTATTCTGTTTGTTCGTATTTCCGACCGACCCGGCGGACTCGCAGGACTTCTTGCATTGTTTGCTCAAGCGGGTGCAAACCTCATTGAAGTAGAACACGTCAGAGAAGGTGTTGACCTGCACGTGCGCGAAACAGGCGTACAAGTAGTGCTGGAGGTTCGTTCACGCGAACACGCTGCAACGGTGATGGCAGCAGCGACTTCTGGTGGATACATCGTTGATGAAATTACGCCCGGATGAGCGCACCGCTCATCGTTATTCCGGGTCGACGAAGCGACGAAGCGCAGGGACATCGCACCCCTGTCGTAAGTGGTGGGCGTTTGTATGCAGATGCAGTGCAGCGAGCAGGTGGACTACCTGTTGTTCTTCCACCAACAGATGACCGTGACTTGATTCGAGCCACTGTTGACCGATGCGATGGAATGGTATTGCTGGGTGGCGGAGATGTGTCTCCCACTAGTTATGGGCACACCGAACGTGCACGTTTATACGGCGTCAATGAGTTCATTGATAAGTTTGAAATTGTGGCCATTCGCCGTGCGATCGAAAGAGATATTCCTATTCTCGCAATTTGTCGCGGACACCAAATTCTGAACGTTGCTCTTGGCGGAACATTAATTCAACATCTCGACACCACCCCCGACCATCGAGACACCATGCACGATGTGCAACTTGTTCCAGGATCTCGCGTTGCACTTGCTATGGGCACACATGAACCGCTTGTGCACTCATTTCATCACCAAGCGATAGACGAACTCGCGAGAGACCTAGCCGTCGTAGGAACTTTTCAAGACGGAACTATTGAGGCCGTGGAACACACCACAGCCACCTGGGTTGTTGGAGTTCAGTGGCACCCTGAAGACACGGCGGAAGATGACCCACACAATCAGGGATTGTTTATGGAGTTAGTGGCACGCGCCACTAGATAACTACTTCTTGACTTTGATTTTCAAGGTCTTTGTCACGGTCTTCTTGCCTTTTGCAGCAACTGTGACGCTCATAGTGCAGGTCCCGGAACGAACGGCATACACCTTGTTGGACCTCACCTTGCAATAACGCGATGCACTGCTCGCAACTTTCACAGAAACTTTCGCACCAGTGGGCACTGTGAGCCTTGCTGTCTTGGCCAGATTCGTTGCTGTTGCGGGTGTCTTTGATGTGATGAGCGTGACCTTGGTAGGCACTGGCGCAGCAGGGGCAGGGGCAGGGGCAGCCAATGCAGAACACACAACACCTGCAAGTGCTGCCACGTCACATCGTGCAAGGCCAACAAACAACAGTTTGTTGGCAGTATTGCTCGACACATACGAAAGAACATTTGGAGTTGCCGAACCAACTACGGCAGCTGCAACGGCAGTTGCACCTGCAGATGGGAACAAGCCCTTCACCACCGTGGCGTATCCAGCAACGTGAGGTGCCGCCATTGACGTACCGCTCTTTGTGCTGGTTGAAGTGTCTGAAGAAATACCTGCCGCAAGGACCGAGCTACCTGGTCCGAAAATGTCAACACATGAACCGTAGTTGGAATACACAGCTTCCTCATCAGAGACTGTGGAGGCAGCAACGGTGATTGCTGTGGGTTCACTTGCAGGCGATGCACCACATGCATCGCGACCGTCGTTACCAGCGGCAACAACAACTGGAACGCCAAGAGAAACAATTGAACGTACCGCTGCGTTGAGTGCTGAATCGTATGAGCCACCAAGGCTCATGTTGACGATCGCCGTTGTATTCGTGGCGCGGATGTTCTGCGCTACCCAGTTCAAACCAGCGATAACACCTGAATCTGTTCCAGAGCCGTCACAATCGAGGACTCGCACAGGTACCACTGTGGCCGCGGATGCGATGCCATATGTTGAGCCAGCTGCTGATGACGCCACGTGAGTGCCGTGACCATTGCAATCGCTGGTGCCATAACCGTCATTAATGGAGGAGTAACCGGTAGCCATTCGACCTGCGAACTCGACGTGTGATGCGCGAATACCTGTATCTACTACGTAAAGTCGAGCGCCTTGCCCACGCCCAGCCATTGCAATGTAGCCATCAAGTGTGGAACTGCGTTCGTCCACTCTGTCTACGCCCCATGCTGACGCAAGAGAACGGGTGATGTCAGTTGCCGCAGGCGTGACGGCATTTGATGGAATAGACGCTGCAGATGCACCAAGTGCGTTCAGCGAGACAACAGTGAATGTGTACGAACGGCCATTGACAAGACCCGTGATGACACACGAGAAGACGTCGGCACCTGCCTCACAAGTTCTCCCATCTGGCGAACTTGTGACGCGGTAGCCCGTGATTGACGCAAAGTTAGTGTCGGGTCGACGCCACGAGACTGCGGCACCGCCACTAGTGGCCGCGGCCAGAACACGCGTTGGAGTTCCGGGAAGTTGAGTTGACTCTTCTTCTGTATTCAACGTGATGGAGCCAGAAGCTGCACCATTCCAACCGTCATAACCATCAACCACTACGTAGTAGACGATGTTTGGCTGTGCCGTAAACGAAACAAAGCTTGACCCGTTAACGGCATCAGTTGCGTCGTCGTTTGAAACAACTGCTTGAAGATTGCTGTACGACACTCCAGTTGCAGGACCATAGGTGAGTCGAACATACAAACGCTTGAAGGTCCCAGGACATGGATCACCAAACGTGCTGTTTGCTGCGAGAACTGAGCCAGTGCTTTGACCGATAAACGTATTCGAGACGATTGCTGCGGTCGTCGCGGCATGACACGACCCCAATGCATACTGGCCCGCATCGCCTGAGGGGTCGCCATAACTTGCAAAAGTAATCCCAGTAAAGACTGACCCTGCCGGTGCGGATAACGAAAGTGAACTGCCCTCGTGAACCGCCCCGTACACCGAACCAGAGGAGCCTGATGACACGGCGGTTGATTTATAAACGGCCAGAACCGTGTCGAATGTGCTGCCACGAGTATTCAAGCGAATGTTCTTTAACGTGGTAGATGAGTAACGGAACCACATTGATTTTCCGCCAGCAACTCCGGCGTGATCAGGTTCATTCGTTTCACGTGTCGCATTTGTATTGCTTGAATAAACCGTTCCAGATGCAATACCAATTGCGCCTGACAAGTTGTCATTGAGAAGTCCGATAGTGACCGAGTTTGATGCAGTTGATGACATACCACTACCTGCAACATTTCGTGCAGACACCGTAAATGTGTAAGACACTCCATTGGTAAGCCCGGCAACCGAGCAGGACAATGTGGTTGTTGTGCATGTGTAGCCACCTGGTGACGACACCGCCGTGTAGGACGAGATAACAGCTCCACCATTAGATGACGGTGCAGTCCACGACACTGTCGCTGCGCTATTTCCGCCCGTTGCCGTTACGCCAGTTGGCGCCCCAGGTGTAGTGACCGTGCCTGTAATTGAGATTGTCCACGCGAAGGTAAATGAGCCCGAGTAACACCCGGAAGAGCCCGAATAGCCAGCGATACGAATGAAATAGGTGTAACCAGCCGACAAACTGACATTGGAGAGATAGCTATGTGTGCCAGACGAGTAGTCATCATTGCTATCAACATACGTCAGTGATCCATAGGTGGCAGCCGAGGATGTTGCGCGATACACATGCATGTACGTGTCAAACGAACTTCCGCTTGTACTCAATGTTGCCGTACCACTTCCGCTTGGTGTGACCCGATACCACACCGAACGGCAGACACTCGTCGTATCAAGTTCGGTTGGCTCAAGTGTTGCTAACGCGTTTGAACCCGACGCCGAACTAGAGAGGTTGGTGATGTTGGTCGCGCACGCCAGGGAATCGTTCGAGGGTGTCCCGGAACACGTTGCACCAGCAAGCGACCAGTTCAATGTGATGGATCCCGTAGATGTGGAGTAGTAAGAGCCAACTTGGATGTAGTACGTGGTGCCCGATGAAACGGACACGGACAACAGACTTGCGGTTCCATCTCCGGAATCGTCGTCAGATGCGCGGGACGTGAGAGCGGTAACGGATGAACCCGTGAATACACCGAGGACAGTGTCAAATGAACTTCCATTTGTATTGACACTCAGGGAGCCCGTTGAATTCGGAGTAAAGGAATACCAGCGCGTAGACGCTGTAGCACCCGCAACAGTTGGCTCGCCCTGTTCACGAGTGGCTGATGTATTCGAGTCAAACACCGTTCCACTATCGGAAGACAAAGCGCGAGCTGATGCAAAGAAGTCGTTGTTTCCTGAAGCAGAAACAGT
>JBIIQG010000116.1:0-2560 GCA_044342185.1 Ilumatobacteraceae bacterium
GCATCACAAAGTGAACTCGCCACTTCCGTTGTGCAGTTTCCACTCCGTTTTCCAGGTGCGCGAAATAGCCAGAAATGGTGCGCTCCGTTGGATTCAGATGGCTCACGCTTTTGATCACGTCACCATTTGCCATGGTGCGAAGACTGGAATGCTCAATTTCTTCCGTGGTGTCGGGGATGACTAAGTCGGTGAGAAAGAAACCTGTAGGGGAGAGAACACTTGCCACTAGTGACATGCACGATGCAATGGCTGCCTCCGATGGCAAATTGAACAAGGTGTTGTATCCCACGAAGACGGCATCGAATGGTCCGGCGGGAAGGGCGTGAGAGAAGTCGCCACATACAAGTTCTGCCATGGTGTGGACACCACGTTCATGTGCGATGGTCAGCATTTTTTCTGATGCGTCAACTCCCACAATCTCATCGCTCTGATGTGGCCGAACGGCGCGCAATTTGTCCACTAATCGGCCGGTACCCACACCGAGTTCCAAGATGCGCGCAGACTCTTGTGGCAAATGATGAGCGAGAAGATGAACAAAGTCGTCGTCTTCCAGCGAGGAATACCACTGGTCATACACATCAGCAAATGCATCTCCATATGACGACGGGTCATGCGAGGGTTCGCCAGCGGCACGTGAAGCGGGTGGCGGCTGCGGAGTCACATCACTAGTCCACCACGCCCACCCTGAACTGGTGGCATCGGTAGCCTGAAGCCCATGGCAACGTCGTCGAGCACAGAGAGATACATCTATCTCGATCATGCCGCCACGTCTCCGCTTCGGGCCGAAGCACGTGAGGCAATGGAACCATTTGGTGACGTCATGTATGCGAACCCATCTGGCTCACACAAGTTCGCGCGTGAGGCACGTCGCGCTATAGACGAAGCACGCGATGTTGTCGCTGCGGCCATTGGGTGTCGACCCGGCGAAGTTGTCTTCACCAGTGGCGGAACTGAAGGTGCCAACTCTGCAGTGTTGGGCGCTGTTCGGCGTTCGGGCGGTCGCGCAGTATGTACAGCAACAGAACATCATGCTGTGCTGCATTGCGTCGAACACGTAGATGGTGTTGTTGTTCCCGTTACTGCCGAGGGTCCAGTGAACCCCGATGTGTTGCGCGAACAGTTGGCGAACACGAGCAACGTGTCCGTTGTGTCGGTGATGGCTGTCAACAATGAGACTGGCGCAATCAATAATTTGGAATTGGTATCGCATGCCGTTCGCGGACGCGCAGAAGGTGCAATTCTTCATACCGATGCGGTTCAAGCTGCGTGTTGGATAGACCTTCGCACCGTGTGGCCACATGTAGATGTGTTGACATTGTCGGCGCACAAGTTTGGTGGTCCAAAAGGAATGGGTGTCATGGTGGTGCGCGAAGGCGTGCATCTAGAGCCGCTCATTCTTGGTGGCGGTCAAGAACGAGATCGTCGCAGCGGAACGCACAATGTTGCGGGAATAGTGGGAACAGCTACTGCTCTTCGCGTTACCGATGAAACTCGAGAGCACGAAGTGGCACGAATTCGTTCGCTACGAGATCGCCTTCTGAGCGAACTCACGCACAACATTGACTGTGCTGTTGCTACGTTGCCAGATGGTGAGGGAAGTGCCGGAACTGCTCACGTGTGTTTAGAAGGTCTCGAGAGCGAATCATTGTTGTACTTGCTCGATTCCGCTGGCGTCTGTGTCTCAGCTGCATCTGCGTGTGCAAGCGGCGCGATGGAACCGTCGCATGTTCTTGCCGCTATGGGCGTTCCAAAAGCGCGGATCAATGGTTCTCTTCGTTTCAGCTTCGGGCACACCACTACAGATGACGACATCTCTAGCGCAATTGCCGCCACCGTGGCGGCTGCACAACGACTCACGGCGGTGAAACCGTGAAAATTCTTGTCGCAATGTCTGGCGGTGTCGATTCGTCTGCTGCAGCACTCATCTTGCGTGAGCAAGGGCACGAGGTTGTTGGCGTCACCATGCGTTTGTGGGGTGGCGAAAGCGACACAGGTTGTTGTTCGGTGTCCGATGTTGACGATGCTCGCCGTGTTGCGCAGCAAGTTGGTGTCGACCACCTTGTCTTCAATTTCTCCGACGACTTCAATGAGCACGTTGTCGAGCCATATGTTGCCTCACATGTCAATGGAACCACGCCAAATCCGTGCATTGAATGCAACCGTCACCTGAAGTTCGACCGGCTCATCGAGCGCGGCAGAACGCTTGGTTTCGATGCGGTTGCCACCGGCCACCATGCGCGTATTGAGATGTTCAACGGTCAACCGCGTCTTGCTCGGGGCGAAGATGCACAAAAAGATCAGAGTTATGTGGTGCACATGTTGGCTGGTGCAGACCTGAATTACGTGCTGTTCCCGGTGGGCAACATGGAAAAGTCCCAAGTGCGCGAAGAGGCAACACGCGCAGGACTGCGAACCGCATCAAAACCCGACAGCCAAGATGTGTGCTTCATTGGTTCCACCATTGGTCGTGCAGGTTTCCTCGAGCCTCGTCTCACGTTTAACTCCGCCGACGTCGTGGATGCATCGGGAACCAAAGTGGGTGAAGTGCCGGCCGTAGAAC
>JBIIQG010000015.1:0-26727 GCA_044342185.1 Ilumatobacteraceae bacterium
GTACTTTGCCCGATGCGGTCATAGGTTGCCCCTGCAACACCTGCAGCTAATCCACCGGACAACGTCAGTAGTCCGTTGTAGACACCCTGAGCAGAAGCAAGACGATGTGGAGGTGCCACTAATGCCAACGCTGCGGAACCACCGGTGATGGTGAGTCCATCCACCACGCCGTGAAGAACTCCCACAAACAACATGATGTACGGAGATGACAATGTTCCGTACAGCGCCATAAACACAGCGGCGATGGAAAGCCCAGTAATGCTGGCGCGAAACGGACCATGCTTTTGAGTGAGTCGTCCGCCAACCGGGGCAAGAAAGATCATGGGCAAAGCAAACACAGTGATGCCAACACTGGCTACCCAGTCTGGGGCATTGATGTCGTCCATCATGACGGACCAAATGGAATCGAAAGTGCCGATCATGATGTACAGCGCAAGTCCAATGACAATGACTCCAAGAATTGCGCGCATCTTTAACAGGTCGAATGCAAAACGTTGGGAGGGTGCAGTGTGCTCGTCGGCTTCGTTGACGTTCACTTTCGACAGCAATAAGAACACAACTGCGAGACATCCGCCAACAATGAGGAATGGACTAGCTAAGCCAAGTGGTTCAACTGTGACTGCAGCAATAACGGGACCAAGCGCAAAGCCGGCGACACCCGCAGAAACAATGCGACCAAGATTTGATCCCATCTCTTGTGGATTATCCAAGATGATGATGCGGCGAAGTGCCGGGTCTGCGGCACCTCCGCCGATACCCGTGAGGAATCTTCCTAAGAAGAGAACAAGGAATGACGATCCGAACGCCATCACAAGACAGCCAAGAATCTGAGTGACAAGCCCCAACATCACTAATCGACGAGCGAACCCTTTATCGGCGATGGGTGCCAGGAAAACATTCGACAAGAAACCGGCGATAAATCCCGATGCAACAATGAGGCCAAGTTTTGATTCAGAGATTCCGTATTGATCCCTGTAGTCGTCCAGAACAGTGAACATGACGCCGTAACTCATAGCACCAAGCGCGCTTGCAGACTGAAGAATCGTGACGAGTCGTTTCTGCATGGCAGTGACGTTTACGCGGTGAGCGTTGCTTTGACGTGGTCAATAAGAGTTGGCCATGTTGCACGCAAACCAGGGTGCAAGTTGAAACCGCCAACATTGTCAATGGGTACCCATTGCAAATCTTCCGACTCAGCATTCGCTTCAAACTCTCCAATGTCCGAATGAGCGTGAGCAATCACTGTGTCGTATCGCCAATTGCCGTGGTCGTCAGTAAACACAGCTTTGAAGTCAAGAATCTCTGGATCGATTCCTGCTTCTTCGTAGGCCTCACGTGCTGCGGCCATGACGGGGTTTTCGTGTGAATCGAGTGCGCCGCCGGGAAGCGCCCAGGTGCCACCACCGTGTACCCAGCCAGCGCGTAACTGCAACAAGACGCAGACAGGGGAGAGGTCGGTGCGAACCAGTAAAAGGCCAGCGGCCCCAAACCGGCCCCAATGGCGCGCATTGCATTGTTGGCACAACACCCATCCGTCACCATCTCGAAATCCCACGAACTAGATGTTGGCACAGAGCCCCACCAGTTCACTGCACGGCGATGGTGCTCTACGGTAGGGAGATGAAAGTTGAACGGTTAACAGGGGTGCTGGGCGCCCGACTCACAGATGTCAACGTTGCTCAGTTAACCGATTCTGAGTTTCGTGAACTTCGAGCGTTGGCCTGTGAGTATGGCGTGGTCTTCTTACCCAATCAAGAATTGTCAGTTCAGCAGCAGGTTGAACTTTCACAGCGTTTCGGGCCAGCGGCGGAATCGCCGTTCATTGAACCAAGTCCTGACCACCCGGAAGTCATCAAGGTTCTGAAAGAAGCCAGTGATGGCAAGGCGTTCAATTTCGGAGGAGCGTGGCATAGCGACTTCAGTTTTCTTGCAACGCCTCCGTCATTCACCATCTTGTTTGCACTCGATATTCCGCCGTATGGGGGAGACACGTTGTGGTCGTGCATGGCAACCGCATACGCCACTCTTTCTGACCAACAGAAAGAACAATTCGCTGGCATCCACGCTGTGCACACCGCGCGAGATGCGTATTCGCCAAAGATGCAACCCATCCACTCCGGTCTGTCCAGCATGAACATTGTGTGTGATGACACCGCTAATGAAGCCGAGATTCACCCTCTCATCACGACACACCCTGAAACAGGTAAGAAGATTCTGTTCTATAACCGTGCGTATGTGCGAGATCTTGTCGGTGTCAGTGATGAAGAAAAACTTCGTCTGATGGAATGGCTACATCTGCACACCACAGATGCAAAGTTCAGCGTTCGCCACAAGTGGACCGTTGGCGATTTGGCAATTTGGGACAACAGATCAACACAGCATTACGCGCTAAACGATTACGCCGGTTTTCGTCGTGAACTTCATCGCACCACGGTTGCTGGAAGCCGTCCAGTTTCGTGAGCAACTTTTCCTGGAGTGAAGCATCTGACGAAGACGTCGACCTCCAATATTCGCCCTCTCGTTTTGCACTTCGCCCGTTAGATGAGTATCTCGCCGAGTACGCAACACTCAGTGAGCCATTTCGCGGCGCATCATTAGCGACGCCGGGTCAACCACTTCTCATCTACATTCACGGCGGGTACTGGCAGAGACTGTCGGCTGGTGATTCTCTCTTTAACGCCCCCGATGCCATCAAGCACGGTATTTCTCTACACGCAGTGGAATACACCTTGGCTCCACATGCAACGGTGCCACAGATTGTTACTGAATGCATTGCCGATGTTTGCCGTGTTCTGGACATGCTTCAGCCTTCCCGCGTTGTGTTGGCGGGCTGTAGTGCGGGCGCTCACCTAGCGGCCATGTGCGCGCGAGATACGTCGCTACAAGGCCGTATTCACGCAGTTGCATTGCTGAGCGGTATTTACGACGTGCGACCCATTGTGCGCACCCCCACTAATGATCCACTCGGTCTCACTATTGAAACCGCAGCAGAGATAAGCCCGCAGCTACTTCCATTTGTTGTCTCGCCAGCCGATGCATTGCTTGCGGTTGGTCGTTTTGAATCAGAAGAGTTCATTCGACAGAACCGCGAGTATGGACAACTGTTGGAACACAACGGTGCATGCGTGACCATTGAAGTAGTGGACGACCGTGACCATTTCAATCTTCCGTATGACCTGTTACGCGAGGGCACGTGCGTGGGAGACTGGGTACTCGCACAATTGAAAGGGTGAGGCAATGACACTGCAGGCCGCATACGCAAAAGCTGCTCAGTTAGACGCACGCGACCCCCTTGCTGCGCAACGCGCTCATTTCGACATCCCCGATGGGACGTTGTATTTCGATGGCAACTCATTGGGGCCACTCACTTTTCGATCACGCGAAGTGCTTCACCAAACAATTGAACACGAATGGCGTGAACGATTGATTCGCTCGTGGAATGAAAACTGGTTAGACATGCCTATGCGGGTGGGCAATGCAATTGCTCCACTTATTGGCGCTGCAACCAACACGGTTATTTGTGCAGACAACACGTCAATCAATCTCAGTAAAGCCCTTCATGCAGCAGTTGCTCTGCGACCTGGCCGCACGGAGATTGTGGTGGATATCAATAATTTCCCTACCGACATTTACATTGCGCAAAGTGTCGCCTCTCAGCACGGGCTCACTCTTGTGGCTGTCACCGCAGATGAAATTGCCGGTGCAATCTCTCAGAACACTGCAGTGGTCACCGCTACCCACGTTGACTATCGCAGTGCGCGAATCCTTGATGCAGAAGAAATCACTCGTGTCGCACATCAACACGGCGCACTGATGGTGTGGGACCTTGCTCACACAGCCGGTGCAGTTCCCTTCGATGCTCAAGAACTTGACACGGATTTCGCGGTGGGATGTGGATACAAATATCTGAACGGGGGGCCAGGCGCGCCTGCTTTCATTTATGTGGCGCCGCGTCTCCTTGAAGTGTCGGGTCAACCTCTCCAGGGGTGGTGGGGCCATGCCGAGCCATTCCAGTTCGAAGTTGACTACCGGCCAGCGCCTGGCATTTCACGTTTTCTGACCGGCACGGCCAATGTTCTCAGCATGAAGTCGCTTGAGGCATCGCTTGAAGTCTTTTCAGAGGTCACCATGGCCCAAATTCGCGAAAAGAGCATGGCTCTCACCTCATTCTTTGTGGAGCTGTTCGACCAGTTCTTGGCCGCCAAAGGCTTCACAATGGGTAGCCCTAGGGACCCAGAACAGCGTGGAAGCCATGTGGCGCTTGGGTTTGCGGGTGGTCAGGCATTGGTGGACTCCATGGCCGAACGGGGTGTCATTGCCGATTTTCGGCCTCCCGACCTGATGAGATTCGGCTTTGCACCCCTCTATAACTCATACGCCGATGTAGTGAAATTGGCAGAACACCTGGCCAACCATTGAGTTAGGGATGGATTTACAGGTAGTTTTTCTCTACTACCCAGTAACGGCGGGTAACCGCCACATTCCTTAAAGGGGAAAACACATGAAGAAGAGTGTGCTGCGCGTTGGCGCAACATTGCTCGCTCTGTCACTCGTAGGCGTTGCCTGCGGTGGCGGTGACGACGCTTCCGGTAACGGTTGTGAAGGCGACTTGAAGATTGCATTCTTCGGCGCACTCACAGGCGATAACGGAAACCTTGGCCAAAACATCAAGAAGGGTCTCGACCTCGCTGTTGCACAACACAACGCCGAGAACGCAGACAACCAACTCGTAGTTGAGGCTTACGACTCCCAGGGTGACCCCGACCAGGCACCTGCTCTTGCTGACAAGGCAATTGCAGATCCATGCGTCGTTGGCATCGTTGGACCAGCATTCTCTGGTGAGTCTGGAGCAGTCAACCCGAAGTTTGAAGAAGCAGGATTGCCAATCATTACTCCTTCGGCAACTAACCCAGCACTCTCCACCAACGGTTGGGACATCTTCCACCGTGCACTTGCAGGTGACGACAAGCAGGGCCCAGGTGCTGCGCAGAAGATCATCGCTGACGGCAAGATGAAGGTTGGCGTCATTGATGACAATGCCGAGTACGGCAAGGGCCTCGCAGACATCGTTCAGGAATCACTCGGTGACAAGGCAGTTGAACTCAACAGCATTGACCCAGAAGCATCTGACTACTCAGCAGTTATCACCGCAGCGAAGGACGCAGGCGTTGATGCAGTGTTCTTCGGTGGTTACTACGCTGCAGCAGGCAAGCTTGCAAAGCAGATGGCAGACGCTGGCGTAACAGCTCAGTTCTACTCGGGTGACGGATCCAAGGAACTTGGATTCATCGAGGCAGCAGGACCTGCCGCAGAAAGCGCGATCTTTACTTGCACCTGTGCACCGTTCGATGCCAATGCCGAGTTCCTCGCCGCATATCGCGAGCAGTTCGATGGTGAAGATCCAGCAACCTATGCAGCAGAGGCATACGACGCAGCATCCGTGTTCATTGCAGCCATCAAGGACGGCAAGACAACACGCGCTGACATCCTCAGCTTCATCAACTCTTACGACGCTGCTGGCGTTACCAAGCAGCTGAAGTGGGACGAGACCGGCGAGATCTCGGGCGCGGCTGTATACGCATACCAAGTTAAGGATGGGGCGATCGTTTCGCTCGGCCTTATCGAGTAATCCTTAGGGACTACTAAAAGACTGGCAAACGGCCGGGGAACTTTGTTCCTCGGCCGTTTGTTTTGTCTACGCTGTACTAACCGTCGCACAATGACATTGTCCAATTACAGAACTGGTTTCACCAATGCCTGACTGGCTCATTATCCGCACATTTTGGGACCTCACCGTCACAGGTTTGGCGCTCGGATCCATCTATGCGTTGGTCGCACTTGGGTACACGTTGGTGTACGGCGTGTTGCGACTCATCAACTTTGCGCACTCAGAGATTTTTATGGTGGGCACGTTTGGATCGCTGCTCGCCTCGTCGCAGTTCTTGAACATTCCACTTCTTGAAGACGGCAACTATCCATACCGCGCAGGTATGACGCTCATCTTCTTCTTAGTTGTCATCCTCGTTATCGCGATGTTGTTCTCGGGCATTAGTGCCGTCTTGCTAGAACGCGTTGCGTACCGACCGCTTCGCGGCAATGGTGACAGTATTGGCGCGGTCGCACTTGCCTTTTTGACGGCGTTTATTGTTTCGCTCATTTTCATTGACGACACAAAAATCAATGTCATCGTCTCGCTGGTTCTCACTGCACCAATTGCGTATAGCTATTTACGAATTTTCAAACGTGGTCGCCAAGCGCCACGTCTCGCTTTTCTTATCTCCGCTATCGGCGCATCAACAGCAATTGCCGAAGCTGTTGGCGTTTGGGGCACACATGGACGCGATCAGTACCAAACAGCGCGAATTCTCGAAAAGAAGACAGTCTTCAACTTGTTCGGCACTGATGTTCGAATTGACTATCTCATTGTGATTGTGGGTGCATTGCTCATGATGACAGCACTCACTTTGTTTGTGAACAAAACTCGACTTGGTCGTGGTGTTCGCGCAGTTGCACAAGATGCTGAAACCTCACGCATTTTGGGTGTCAACGTAGACATGATCATCATCGTCACCTTCGCCCTTGGCGGAGTCATGGCCGGTGGTGCCGCAATGTTGTTCACATTGGTCTACGACCAGACTCGCTTCAACATTGGTTTCATCTTGGGTGTCAAGAGCTTTACTGCCGCAGTTCTTGGTGGTATCGGCAACTTAAAGGGCGCTCTGTTGGGTGGACTAGTCCTGGGACTTGTCGAGAATTATGGCTCTGCAATTTTTGGTGGCCAATGGAAAGATGTCATCGCATTCACGGTGTTGTTGGTGGTTCTTATGTTCCGACCAACGGGACTACTTGGTGAATCGCTTGGAAGGGCACGCGTATGAGCACCATCGGTAACATTCTCGCACCCGTCAGAGATGCAATGGATTCAGTGGGCGATGCATTTCATCGCATGACTAAGTGGCAGAAGTACTCCTTCTACGCCATCGTCGTCATTGCGCTCTACCTCGCACCGTTCTGGACAGACATTCCTGTTCTCGGACAAATCATCAACACTCCCGGAACTCAGTTCTCCACTGTTCTGAACGACCAAGTGATTATCTTCGTCCTGGTTGCACTTGGTCTGAACGTGGTGGTGGGGCTCGCAGGCCTTCTCGACTTGGGGTACGTGGGCTTTTATGCCGTCGGTGCCTACGTCACTGCAATTCTCACCAGTGAACATGGCAACCTTCCCTGGCTTCTGTCGTTACCCATTGCGGTTGTTGTCTCCATGTTGTTCGGCGTCGTTCTTGGTGCGCCAACCTTGCGACTTCGTGGTGACTACTTGGCAATTGTCACCTTGGGCTTCGGAGAGATCATTCGTTTGACTGCAAAGAACATGGACTGGCTTGGCGCAAGTCGCGGAATTAGCAACATCAGGAAGCCACCATCAATTCTGGGATTGAAGTTTGGTGTTCTCGATGCAAAGCCGTACTACTACCTCGGGCTCACGTTGGTGCTTATCGTGGTCTTCGTCTTGCATCGTTTGGAGTATTCGCGAGTGGGACGTGCATGGGTGGCAATTCGCGAAGATGAAGATGCTGCCGAACTCATGGGTGTTCATACCTTCAAGTTCAAACTGTGGGCATTCACCATTGGCGCAGCCGTGGGTGGTCTTGCCGGAGTTCACTATGCCGGCAAAGTGGGTTTCATTAACCCCGACAACTTCCCGCTGCAGTTATCAATTCTGTTCTTGGCCGCTGTTGTATTGGGTGGCTCCGGAAACATGTACGGAGCAATCTTGGGAGGAATCTTGGTGGCCTACGTGCCCGAGCGTCTTCGCAACTTTGCCGACAAGCGTGTCTTCGTGTTCGGTGTGGTTCTTGTTCTCATGATGGTCTTCCGCCCAGAGGGGATTTTGCCCAAGCGAGTGGGCGATGAACATAAGAAACGACGTCGGTCTGCCCAGAAAGAGGAGGTGGCACAGTGAGCGACATTCTTCTCGACTTCAACAACGTCACCATGCAATTTGGTGGTGTCACGGCGCTCAGCGAAGTCACCTTGCAAATATCTCGTGGTGAAATACTTGGCCTCATTGGGCCCAATGGCGCAGGAAAAACAACGTGTTTCAACGTGATGACTGGCGTGTATTCACCAACTATCGGATCAGTCACGTTCAATGGTCAATCCATGGCTGGACTAAAGCGATTTGAAATCACCAAGGCAGGCATCGCACGCACATTCCAAAACATTCGCCTTTTCTCACAGATGACAGCTGTTGAGAATGTCATGGTGGGAGCCGATGCTCGCAAGAAGTCATCGGTGGGTGGCGCCATTTTGCGCACTCCGCGTCAACGTCGAGAAGAGAATGAAGCTCGCGAGCGTGCCATGGAACTGTTGACATTTATGGGTATTTCAGACCGTGCGAACAATGCGGCACGTAACTTGCCATACGGATACCAGCGTCGTCTTGAAATTGCACGTGCGTTAGCAACCGAACCGCAACTGTTGTGTTTGGACGAGCCCGCCGCTGGTTTCAACCCGGCAGAGAAGCAGGAACTGAACGAACTCATTCTGAAGATTCGCGAGCAGGGCTACACAGTTCTGTTAATTGAGCACGACATGAATGTCGTGATGAAAGTCAGTGACCGTGTTGCTGTTCTCGACTTCGGAAAGAAAATTGCCGACGGTTTACCGGCTGATATTCGCAGCAACCCCGATGTCATCGCGGCATATCTAGGAGTGGACGACAATGCTTCTTGAAGTTTCAGATCTGCATGTTTTTTACGGCCGCATTGAAGCACTGAAGGGAATCTCTTTCGGTGTAGGCGAGGGTGAAATCACCACACTCATTGGTGCAAACGGTGCAGGCAAGACCACCACCATGCGCACCATCTCGGGAGTTCGCACAGTTACCCAGGGTTCGGTCATCTTCGATGGTCAAGACATCACAAAGATGGCGCCGCACGATCGCGTGAAATTGGGAATTTGTCAGGCCCCAGAAGGCAGAGGCATTTTCCCTGGTATGACCGTTCGCGAGAATTTAGACATGGGCACATATGTACGTGGGGGAGACGCTGCACAAAAAGCGGCAGACCTCGCTCACGTGTTTCACTTGTTTCCACGCCTTGAGGAAAGAATCTCTCAGTTGGGCGGAACGCTGTCTGGCGGTGAGCAACAGATGCTCGCTATTGGTCGAGCACTCATGAGCCGTCCGCGATTGCTCTTGCTTGATGAACCATCAATGGGTCTTGCTCCCATGCTGATCGCTCAAATCTTTGAAATCATCAAGCAAATCAACTCCGAGGGAATCTCGGTGTTGTTGGTGGAACAAAATGCAACGCAAGCTCTTCGCGTTGCTCATCGTGGCTACGTGCTGGAAACGGGCTACGTGGTGAAAGATGGCTCCGGGCACGACCTGCTGGAGGATCCAGCTGTCCGGGCCGCGTACCTCGGCGGTTAGGCCAATTTCTCCCACGGTTAACGGGGGAGACTGGAAAAGTTCATCTACCTGTTCACCCCTCGTTCACCTTGCCGTCTATTTGGGTACAGGTACCACTGAGAAACTTTGTGCGTGCAAACGTTGGACACCCCACCAGAGCAGCGCGAGATTCGGGCCTATTACACCAAGGTCGACAAAGTGTTCCGCGGGTTCGTATCGGCTTCGGCACTGTTCTCGCTCGTTGTCCTTCTTCTGATTGCGGCGTTCTTGCTGTATCGCGGATTTGAAATTTTTGCCGACTTTGGTCTCAGGTTCATTACGACTTCAAAGTGGGAAATGATTGACCCTGCTGTTCCATCGACAGCAACTTTTGGAATCGCAGCGATGTTGGTGGGTTCGATCATCACGGCCACTCTTGCAATTATCTTCGCCGTGCCTTTTGCAATTGCATCGGCTTTGTTTATTGAGTATTACGCACCGCGTTTCCTGCGCACCGCACTCACCGCCTTGCTTGACCTTGTAGCTGCGATTCCTTCAGTCATCTACGGAATCTGGGGCTATGTGGTTCTTCTTCCTTTGGTAGAAGATTGGTCCGCAACCCTCAACAATTACCTTGGTTGGATCCCACTCTTTTCGGTACCTTCACCCATATTTGGACGGTCGCCACTACTCGCGGGTTTGTTGTTGTCCATCATGATCCTGCCCATCGTCACATCGGTGGCGCGAGAGGTGTACAGCCAAGCACCGCGTGACCTTGTAGATGCCACCTACGCACTTGGCGGAACAAAGTGGGGTGGAATCAAGACCGTGGTATTGCCCTTCGGGAGAAGTGGGTTAGTCGGTGGTGCAATGTTGGGTCTTGGCCGTGCGCTCGGTGAAACCGTGGCGGTGTACCTCACGTTGAACTTGGTGTTCGAGGTGAACTTCAAGATTCTCGCGTCGGCGGGTGGAAACGTTGCTTCGCTCATTGCTACAAAGTTTGGCGAAGCATCGGACTACGAAATCAAGGGCCTAATGGCGGCAGGTTTGGTGTTGTTCCTTGTCACGTTGGCTGTCAACTTCCTCGCGACTGTCATCGTGAATCGTTCAAGGAAAATTGTATGACCACGTTTCAGCACACCGATGTCGTTCCACAGCCACGTCGTCCGTGGGATCATTCGCGAAGCACTGCATTACGTGCTCTCGTACTGCTCGCTCTCTCCGGTGTATTCGGTTCGATCGTCAACAATCTCACCGGCCTCAGTGGCTTCCTTGGGTGGTATGTGGGGCTGGCGTTTGCGGTTCCCGTGATTGCGTTCATCGGTACGGTGCGCCACGGCTGGAACATTGCAAGTGATCGAATTGCCACATCATTAATCTCCATGGCCTTCGTCACTGTGGCGATTCCTTGGGTGTCCATCTTTGTTGAGGTCTTCAACAAGGGCTCAAAAGCATTTCACGCCAAGTATCTCACCGACGACATGAAGATCACTCCGTCAAGCGACCTTTTGCAGTACGGCGGAGTAGCCCACGCCATCATCGGAACTTTGGTCATGGTGTTGGTTGCATCAGTTATCGCAGTTCCACTCGGCATCTTGGCCGCGGTGTACATCGTTGAAGTGAAGGGAAGGTTCGCCACGATGGTTCGCTTCCTCACTCAAGCAATGAGTGGTGTTCCCTCTATCGTTGCTGGTCTGTTCGTGTACTCAACAGTTGTCATTCTCACTGGGTCATTTAGCGCTACGGCCGGTGCTCTGGCCTTAGTCATTCTCATGCTTCCGACCGTTGCGAGAACTTCGGAAGAGGTACTGAAGATTGTTCCAGAAGATCTTCGGTCCGCTAGTTATGCACTTGGTGCTTCGCAAGCCCGAACCACGTTCCGAGTGGTAATTCCAACTGTTGCTTCAGGACTAGTGACAGCAGCAGTTCTTGGAATAGCTCGAGTGGTAGGCGAAACAGCTCCACTCATTCTGACTGCGTCCTACTTTGTCGCAAAGAGCACCAGCCTTACGGACCCGATAGCCAGTCTGCCCATTTACATCTTTTCCAATCTTGGGCTCGGAGATGCAAACGCAACCACACGTGCGTGGGGTGGATCATTGGTCCTCCTCGGGGTTGTCTTCATTCTGTTCTTAATCGCTCGCACTGCCAGTACCCGTTTACGTCGAAAGTAAGTACACACAATGGATAACAACATCAATAACGATCTGAACTCATCTGAAGTAATTGTTCCGTCGGTTCCTGCTGATGCAGGTGTGGTGGAAGATCGCACTCAGCGCAATGCGGGGAACTTAGAAGTGTCTCGCCGCGGAGGCCTTGAAGCAGTAGGCGTTCACGCGTGGTTCAACAAGCACCATGCTTTGGCAGATGTATCCCTGCACTTTCCCGAGAACACTGTGACGGGGCTCATCGGCCCATCAGGGTGTGGCAAATCCACCTTCCTACGCCTCCTCAACAGAATGCACGAGTTCATTCCTAAGGCCGCAATGGCGGGCGAGGTGTTGTTCGAAGGTAACGATGTTTACGCTCCCGGTGTAAACCCCATTGAAATTCGCCGCCGAATTGGCATGGTATTTCAGAAGGCAAACCCGTTTCCTGCAATGAATATTGGTGAGAATGTCATCGCAGGCCTCAAGCTTGCACGCGTGAAGACAGACGATGAAGACGCACTTATCGAAGATTGCCTTACTCGCGCAGGACTCTGGAATGAAGTGAAGGATCGCCTCAAGGCAGCAGGTGGCTCACTGTCGGGTGGCCAACAACAGCGTCTGTGTATTGCACGCGCCTTGGCGTTGAAGCCAGATGTGTTGTTGTTGGACGAGCCTTGTTCAGCTCTCGACCCTGGCTCAACATTGCGTGTTGAAGAGACCATTGTTCAATTGTCGGAGACAATGACCATCGTTATTGTCACTCACAACATGCAACAGGCTGCTCGTGTGAGTGACTACTGCGCATTCTTCTTGTCAGACGGTGGACCGGGCCGACTTGTGGAAGCAGACCTCACCACAAACATCTTCTCGAATCCCTCAGATCAGCGCACAGCTGATTATGTGCAGGGTCGTTTCGGCTGATTGGTCGTTCACCGATTGTTCACTCAATCATCCTGATGTGTTCAGAACACGGCAGGATTGGCGATAAGTCGGTCTCATAGTTTCTCCTTGGGAAGAAAACCAAAAGGAGAAACCCAAATGAAATTACGTCGTAAGTTTGTTGTGGCAGCGGCACTTGCCGTCGCGGCAACCAGTATGACTCCAGTGAATCCAGCTAGTGCTGCGAACCTGGGTGGTGGTGGCGCCACATTCCTTGCCAACATGATGGACATCTGCGCGGCTCAGTACAACCGCAACACGCAGTTCAACACAAACCCTGTTGACGTTATTACTTATGCTTCGGTTGGTTCATCAAACGGTCGGCGAGATTTTCAGAATGGCACCTACAAGTTTGGTGGATCTGAGTCTGCCTACCCGTCTAACCCTCCCGCCGGATTGGTGTATGTCCCCTTGGTAGGTGGACCAATCGGTATCGGTTATCGCGTTGACGGCATGAGCCCAGCAAATGCACAAATTCGCCTGACCGGTGAGTTGGTAGCAAAGATCTTTGCCGGTCAGATCACCAACTGGAACGACCCAGCTATTGCTGCAGTCAACAAGGCAACAAGCGTGAAGAAGAAACTTACTTCTACAGTGGCTGGCGTGACCGCATCGGTAGCCAAGGTTGGCAGCAAAGTTAACTTCACTGTGAAGATGAATGCTGCAGCTCGCAAGAAGTTTGCAAAGTCAAAGGTGACTATTACTCGTACTTCACTTGGTGGATCACCAAAGATGGTCTTGTCTGCAGCGCCAAAGGCTACGTTGACACGCTCCATTGCATATGCAAAGAACACCATCTTCACCGTGAAGGCTGGCAAGACCACTGTTGGTACCTTGGCAGTTGAGCAAGTGAGGGATGGTGTAACCATTACTTTCCCCAACCTTGCAATTCGTGTTGCTTACCGCAGTGGCGGTTCTGGTACCACGAACAATTTCATTAACTACTTGAACAAGACGTTCCCAGCAATCTGGACCAAAGTAACGAATGACAACTTCACTACTGCTTTCCCCACCTCAGTTCCATCAGATGGTACGTTCCAGGCAGCAAGTGGTAACGAAGGTGTTGCGAACTATGTACGCGACAACAATGGTTCCATTACATACGCTGAAGTGTCCTTCTTGGAAGAGCGCAGCGTAAAGGCTGCAGCGGTGTTGAATCCTGCTAAAAAGTACGTGGCGCCTTCTCCAGTGTCATCGGCTATCTGGTTCGAAGCTGCTGAAGTCACAGCAGAAGGTCTGGTAAACCAGAACTATGCCGCAACCGCAGCAGATGCGTACCCCATCAACGCCATCTCGTACGGATTGTCATCAACAGTGAATAACTCTGACAACGTAGGCGTGAAGCGCTTCTTCAGCTACTTCCTTGGCCAGTGCGCGCCAAAGAATGCTGCTGGAGCCGGTTACACCGCCCTTCAGGGAGCCATTTTGGCGAAGGCACTCTCACAGGTTGCAAAGATCAGCGCAGGCTGATTCTTCCCATCCCCATCACGGAACGACCCGGTGCATTCGCACCGGGTCGTTCTTCGTTGTCGGGCAGAATGGTGCCATGGCAACTCTCACTGTTCTGAATCCTGCAACTGGTGAAAAGGTGGGGGATGTTCCACTGCACACCACGGCGGACTGCATTGCTGCTGCAGTCACTGCATCTGAAGCGTTCATATCGTGGCGCCAGCGCACAGGTCGCGACCGCGGTGAGATGTTGCGACGTGCGTATGAACTGATGCTGGCCGAGCAAGAGCAGTTGGCCGAACTCATCGTTCGGGAGAACGGAAAAGTTCTTTCTGATGCACGAGCAGAAGTGCTGTACGCAGCAGAGTTCTTTCGGTGGTTTAGCGAAGAAGCGGTTCGCATTGATGGTGACTTACGCCAAGCACCGAATGGATCTCAGTGGTTCGCAATAACTCGCCAGCCAGTGGGGGTTGCACTGTGCATCACGCCATGGAATTTCCCTGCGGCAATGGCTACTCGAAAGATAGGACCAGCTCTGGCAGCCGGATGCACAGTTCTGTTGAAGCCAGCGAGCGAAACCCCGCTTACCGCGTATGCAATTGCCAACATCTTGTACCGGTGTGGCGTTCCGAGAGACGTACTTCATGTCATCACTCCCGACCCACCTGGCGAAGCGGTTCAGGCGTTGTTGTCATCGGGCGTGGTACGCAAATTGTCATTTACCGGAAGTACTCGCGTGGGGTCATTGTTGTTAACACAGGCGGCAGAGCGCGTGGTGAATTGTTCAATGGAACTCGGCGGGAACGCCCCGTTCATTGTGTGTGACGACGCAGACATCGACGCCGCCGTAGATGGCGCAATGATTGCAAAGATGCGTAATGGGGGAGCGGCATGTACTGCTGCCAACCGATTCTTTGTTCACTCGGCAGTGCACGACGAGTTTGTTCAGAAGTTCACGGCACGAATGTCTGCGCTCGTCGTGGGTAATGGCCTTGCTGAAGGTGTCACGCTGGGGCCACTTGTGAGCAACGCACAACAAATTCGTGTAGCGCACCTCATTGCAGCCGCGGTAGATGCAGGTGCAACAATTGCCTGTGGTGGTGGGCTAACTCCAGCGCCAATGCACGGTGTCGATGCCACAGTTCTGACCAACGTGTCACCCACCAACCCCATTCTGAATGAAGAAGTCTTTGGTCCTGTTGCTCCCATTGTGCGAATCGATTCAGTGGAAGATTCGCTGCCGTTGTTCAACAATGTTGAACATGGTTTGGTGTCGTATATCTACACACGCAATGTGGGTCGCGGAATGAGAATCGCCAACGAGCTGGAAACAGGCATGGTGGGTCTTAATCGCGGGTTGGTCTCCGACCCGGCAGCACCATTTGGTGGCGTGAAGGCATCGGGGCTTGGTCGCGAAGGTGCCCACGAGGGGTTGCTTGCCTTCCTCGAGACCAAATACGTATCAACAGAGTGGTGAAAATCCCGTAGTAATCTCGGCGGGAATGAGCGAGCAAACAGACACACAGCACGCCTGGCTGAACCCTGAAGACATTCAGGCCGTGCGTAACCAGGTGCCCCTGGTGTATGTCGATGCCGTCCCCGTGCGCACAGATCACGATGGCACCGTCACACATGTGGGCATGCTGTTGCGCCAAGCTGCAGACGGCAACATCAGCCGCATGGTGGTGTCTGGTCGCGTTTTGCTGAATGAACGCATTAGAGACGCTCTCATGCGCCATCTGGAGAAGGATCTGGGCCCTATGGCCTTCCCGCGCATCCCACCAGAGCCCTCACCATTCACGGTGGTCGAGTATTTTCAAGATCCCTCGGTGTCGGGTTTCTACGACCCTCGTCACCACGCCGTCAGTCTTGCGTTTGTGGTGCCCGTCACCGGCGAGTGTCATCCCACCCAACAAGCTCTCGACCTTGCATGGTTCACTCCAGAACAAGCAGTCAGTACAGATGTCATTCGTGAAATGACAAGTGGTCACGATCGACTCATTCGTCTGGCTCTTGCATCTGTTGGTCAATTGCCCTGAACTACTGTTAAGGCGTGCCCGAGGGAGACACCATCTATCGCGCAGCCGCAGCGTTGCGAACAGCGTTAGTAGGTCGAACTGTCTCCAAATTTGAAGCACAACGCTTAGTAGGTCCGGCACCTCGACGAGGTGCAGCAGTAGAGCGAGTGGAAAGCCACGGCAAGCATCTTGAAATTGTGTTTGACGACGGAATCATTTTGCACACTCACATGCGTATGACCGGTTCTTGGCACTTGTATCACCCCGGAGAAAAATGGCGCAAGCGTCGTCATCAGGCTCGCGTCATTATTGAAACTGATGAATGGGTGGCTGTGTGTTTTAACGCACCTGTAGTGGAGACGTATCGGGAGTTTGACCAGACTCGTCATCCACGTGCAGGACGTTTGGGTCCCGACCTGTGTAATGAAAATGCTGACTTGCACGAATGCGCTGCGCGTCTGTTTCACTACGACAATCCCGATGCAACAATCGGCGATGCTCTTTTGGACCAACGTGTCATGAGCGGTGTTGGAAATGTTTTCCGATGCGAAGTGTTGTGGGCATGCGGCATTCATCCGTGGGCAAAAGTGTCAAACGTTCCGCAGTCAACCTGCCTCGACCTGGTTCTCACCGCAGCTGCGCAATTGCGCGCAAACTTGAATTCACCAGTACGAGTCACTGCTCCCGATGTACCTGGTGGTCTCGCGGTGTACGGACGCAATGGCCAGAAATGCGTGCGTTGCGGTGATGTCATTCGGCTAACAAAAATGGGCGAAATGGCGCGTCTTCTATATTGGTGCCCCGGGTGTCAAGTGGGATGTGAGCCATACCCAGAACGCGACGACAGTGACCCTATTGCGCGTTCGATAGACCCGCATCCCGCAGGTTCTCAGTTTGTGGGCGACATCTTGCGGTCGCGCACAGCGTCGTAGACGTTCTTTACGCTCTGCCCATTACTCGATCAATGGCAATTTCAATTGCCACACGATCTTCACGCTCGCCAGGTTGGCGATATCGCCCCGCATATCCGGCAACCGCAGCAGCAACGCGGTCTGGGTCGGCGGTGCCGCTGACGGTGCCCTCTAGTGTGAGCCAGCGACCACCATCCACCTGACTCACCACTGCTCGTCCGCCACGAAGCGCATTCTTGTACTTCAACGATGAGGCAAAGGTAATGACGCGCACCACACGTGCATCGTGGTCGTATGAGAATCCAACAGGAACAACATGAGGCGAGCCGTCTACACGCATAGTGGTAAGCGACGCCAGATGATATTCGCGCAAGAATTCCAACATCTCTGGAGTGATGTCGTTTGGTGTCTTCATGTCAGTTTGTATTCAACGCGTCGAGCATGTCGACTTTGGTTGCACGCCATGCCGGGTACACGGCAGCAAGAACGCCAACGACAAACGACATCACCATGATGAACACAGTGGAGCCCACGGGAACCTGGAACGACGTGAGACCCTGGTCGCGCAGCGCGTACACAATGACCCAGCCAAGTCCCAGCCCGAGAACAATGCCTAAAACCGCTCCCAAAAGTGACGTGATGACACTCTCCCAACGCACAGTGGTGCGTACTTGTGATCGAGTCATGCCCACGGCTCGTAACAGTCCAATTTCACGTTGGCGTTCGAACACGGAAAGCAGCAAGGTGATGATGATTCCGACAATTGCGATGATGACCGACAAGGCCAGCAATCCATAAATGAGTCCAAGAAGTTGGTTTACTTGGCCTGCTTGCTCGTCAATGTACTCGTCGCGTGACAACAGTTTTCCTTGACCGTAGTCATCGACAACCTTCTGAAGCTCGGCGCGAACCTTCTCGTTGTTCGCGTCTTTGTCCAGTGTGATGTAGATAGAGAAGTCAAAACTTGACACTGTGGTGCCAGCAAAAGTCTCTCGGCTAATGACGCGATCACCAGCGAGATCGTTATGAACGTACAACGCGCGAACGGTGAGGTCTCGTGTAACTCCATCGCCGAAAGTCACCGGAATGACGGAGCCAATCTGTAGGTTGTCGCGCTTTGCCAATGATTCGGAAATAAGGATTCCGTCTTTGTCGAGCACTGAATAGTCCGCATTGACCAGACCGATGTCGTAGTTGCCACCAATTGTGGACGGCGAGATCACGATGAGAGTGCGACCCTTGTCGTTGATTTTTGTGAGGGCGGTTCCAATTCCTGACGCATCGTCGACACCATCAATACCCGACAGCGTTGTTGCAAGGTTGGGGCTAAGGCCGCCAAATCCCTGTGCATTGCTGTTGACGGCGAAGTCACCCTTGAACTGTTCTGTGAAGATGTCCGAAATTTGGCCGTTAATGCTGGCTGCAAGCGCTGACACTGCAGTCACTAATGCCACACCAATCAGCACGGGTGCCGATGTTCGCGACGTTCTCTTCGGATTACGTGCTGCGTTTTGACGAGCCATTTGCCCAGTGACGCCACGCAATGTTTCTGCGGGTCGTCCCAAGAACAGAGCGACAGGTCTGGCAATGGATGGACCAATCACAATTGTTCCGACAAAGACAAAGAGGACACCAAAGCCCAAAAGGTTGTTGGAACTGCCGCCGATGACCGCACCAATGATTCCTAGTCCGACGAGCATGGAGCCAAGTCCCCAGAACAACCGAACTCGACCTGGTCCGGCAGTTTCAATTGCTGTTGCGCGCATAGCGGCAAGAGGTGGAACTTTGCCGGCACGTCGAGCAGGAAGTACTGCAGACAAAACCGTGACAATCAGTCCCACAACCACGGTGTTAATGAGGATGGATGCGGTAATGACAAGTCCGCCGCTTGGCAGGTCAAACCCAAGAGCGGGCAGGGCAACGGAGAGCAACTTCGAAATTCCGATGCCGCCAACAAATCCGAGCAATGAACCAAATAGTCCAACAACTAGTGACTCAATCAGCATGGACCGAGTGATCTGAGCCCTATTTGCGCCGAGAGCGCGAAGGAGTGCATTCTCTTTTTGTCGTTGAGCCGCACTAATGGAGAACACGTTGTAAATAACGAAACTTCCCACTCCTAATGCGATCACGCTGAAGATAGTGAGGAAGATGCTGAAGAACGACAGAGCTTGTCCGATGTCGTCTTGAGTTTCTTTGGTGATTTCTGCACCAGTCAGTGTTTCCACTTTCTGGCGCGGTTCAAAGATGGTGTCAATGTCTTTTGCAAGCGCATCGTCGGAACGTGACCCGTCGCCCACAACCAAGATGGCATCTACAAAACCAGGCTTGCCAAGAAACTCGGCTGCCGTGGGAACATCGAACAGTGCAAATGTTGCACCACCAGGTGAGCGAACATCTCCGTAGGAGGCAATACCCACCATGGTGAACGTGCGGCTACCAGATTGCGCAACAACCTTTACCGTGTCGCCAAGGACGTAGCCAGCCTTCTCTGCAGATGCTTCATCGAGAGCTACTTCGGTAGGGCCATTTGGAAATCGGCCTTGGGCAATTGTCCAAAGAGCACCCTTGAATTCCACTGCAACGCTGCCGAAAGTTGGAGGGCCCGCACCTTCGGTGCCAATGGGCTTGCCATCTTTTCCAACAATGCGTGCGAATGCTTGGATGTCCGGAACGGCATCGCTGACTCCGGGAACAGCCAACACTTTGTCGACATAATCGGCGGGAATGCGTTGGCGTTCAATAACGCCGAAGTCACCTTCCACTACTTGTGTGGAACGCACGTAACCGTCGATGTTCTTGAAGACGTCTTCAAACAAGTTGTTGAACGTACGGTCGAGAGTGGCGGAGAAAACTGAGGTGCCAGACAAAAATGCCGTACCCAGAATGACTGCTAGCGAGGTGAGCACTAAGCGAGCCTTTCGGCCCACAATGCTCTTTAGTGCAATGCGAAACATGTGATTAGTTGCCGAGGCTCTTCATACGGTCGAGGACTTTTTCAGCAGTGGGCTCCAGCATTTCGCCAGCAATTTTTCCGTCTGCCAAGAACACAATGCGGTCGGCATAGGCCGCAGCAACGGGATCATGCGTCACCATCACAATTGTTTGACCTAATTCGTCAACTGCCATACGCATGAACTTCAGAATTTCACTTCCAGTGGTGGAGTCGAGATTTCCAGTTGGTTCGTCGGCCAAGATAATTCGTGGCTGGCTAGCCAATGCGCGCGCCACAGCAACACGCTGTTGTTGTCCACCAGACAATTCACTTGGGCGGTGTGTGAGGCGATCGTTCAAGTGAACGGTGGATATGACTCGTTGAATCCACTGTTCGTCACCCTTGTTGTTGCCTAACATGAGTGGCAAGCGAATGTTCTCTTCTGCAGTGAGTGTTGGCACCAAGTTGAAAGACTGAAAGATGAAGCCAATCTTCTCGCGACGTAGTTGAGTCAAGTTCTTGTCGCTAAGCGTTGACAGTTCAACGTTGTCAATGATGGCTGTGCCTTCGGTGAGTTCATCGAGGCCGGCGATGCAATGCATGAGTGTGGATTTTCCCGAACCACTGGGGCCCATGATGGCGGTGAACTGTCCGGAGTAGAAGTCGACGGACACGTCGTTGAGTGCGTACACCACGCCCTCATCTTTTCCGTACTTTTTCGTGGCGTTCTTTGCTGAAGCGGCAACCGTGAGGGTGGGGGAGGTCATAAAACAAGTCTGTCGGAGTTAGGTCATAGACCCAACTCCGACAGAACAAAAAGGCAATAGAAATGAAGGTTATTTAGGTTGTGGCAAGACGCGAAGGTACGGCTTTACCGTCTTCCATCCTTGTGGGAAGAGAGTCTTTGCTTCATCGTCAGACACTGCTGCACCGATGATGACATCGCCGCCATCTGTCCAGTTAGCTGGTGTTGCCACTTTGAACTTTGCAGTGAGTTGCAGCGAGTCGATAACGCGAAGAATTTCGTCGAAGTTACGGCCGGTTGACGCGGGGTAAGTAATACTCAACTTGATCTTCTTGTCTGGTCCGACAATGAACACGGAACGCACAGTCATGGTGTCGCTGGCGTTTGGGTGAATCATGTCGTACAAGTTCGACACGTTCTTGTCTGCATCACCAATCATGGGGAAATTCACCGGTGTTCCCTGTGTTTCTGCAATGTCTGCTTCCCACTTTTCGTGCGAGTCAACTGGGTCTACAGACAAACCAATGACCTTCACATTGCGCTTGTCGAACTCTGGCTTAATGCGAGCGACATAACCAAGCTCGGTGGTGCACACCGGAGTGAAATCTTTTGGATGGCTGAAGAGAACTCCCCAGGAGTCGCCAAGCCATTCGTGAAAGTTGATGGTGCCTTGGGTGGTTGCGGCAGTGAAGTCGGGGGCGGTGTCGCCAAGACGCACGGTCATGATGTCCTCCTTATAGGAACGGTTACTCCGAATGAGGATAGGGCGAAAAATCCTATTCCCGACAAGATTGGTCGGGAATAAAGTCCCGTCCTGATTGTCCCGTCTTTATTGGTGAATGGGCATCCAGTTGCCGTGGAAGCCATTGGGCACCCGAACCGGCAGGTGTACGACGGCCACGGGGTCATCGGTGAAGCCTCGAGAGTCAAAAATGGCCAACTCGGACAAACCAGAGTCCAGGTTTTGTCGAAGTGCCATGACGAACCCGTCGTCTTCGTTGTCGGCCGTGACCGGTGCGTCTGTGCGCGGAACAAAGACAGGTTCGCCATACCCAAACTGGGCCGCATCGTTACGCGCCGTGAACGTTTTCTTTTCCAAGTCGGCTTTGTACAGCACATCTTGTGAGAAGCCTTCTGCAATACCTGCGGAATAGCCGTACCGGTTGGGTAGTCCAATGAGCCCTTCGTGAATGCGCGGGAACTCTTGTGCGCGATCGTCGAGAACTTCTTCGGTTGCACGACCTGTTGCTGGGTCGAGGATCCATCGCACCAATGTGGGTGGGCCTTCGCTTGGTCCGCGACGTTCGCGGTCGAACATGCGCGGATGACGTGCTGCATCGAGAACAACGCGACCATCGGGCAGGTCGTAGGAGTTCATTGGATGGAAGAAGTAACACGAGTTAATGGTGACCCACGAGATGTCGCTTGCACTTCCGTTGCGAGGCAACAAACCAATGCGTGCTTCATAATTGTTGTCCCAGTAGTACGGAAGACTTGCACCGTTCATAGCGGCGTCAATGTTGAACACGCACGGTAAGTCAAACACCAGTGCGTACTTTTCTGTGATGGAAATGTCGTGAATCATCGGACCACCAGGAAGTGGAATGTCTACAGTGCGCGAGACGCGACCATCTGTGCCAACAACGACATACTGCACTTGATTTCCCCAACCCCACCAGTACGTCATGACATGAAGCTCATTCGTACGTGGATCACGCTTTGGGTGGGCAGAAAACGCCATCGGCAACGTGCCTTCGAGATTTGTTATGCGCACGGTGTCAAGTTCAAAGTCCAGCTCAATGGGGGGCGAACCTGCTTCAACTATTGCGTATGTCTTTCCGGCGTGCTGAATGACATTTGTGTTGGCAGAAAAAGTGTTGTGATCTGCAGGCCAATCAGACGGCGGTGCAATTTCACCCATTTGTTGTGAAAGGTTTGGTTCACGCACCCAACGATTGCGGTACCACTCAGCTTTTCCATCGCGAATACGAATGCCGTGCACCATTCCGTCGCCGGAGAACCAGTGGTACTTCTCTTCGTTAACTGCACCAAACGGGTTTGGTCCGTTGCGTACATATCGACCGTCTAGTTGTGGCGGCAACGTGCCGGTGACACGCAGGTTTGTTTCAGTGACTTCTTCGTGTACTGGTGCAAGGTTCCCAGCTAGAAACGGATTGCTTCTAGTTGCCATGTGTACTCCATGTTGTGAGTTGTGAGACTTTGTCGACAAGTTCTTCAAGGTTTGTTTCGGGAGGAAGTTTGTCGAGAAGTGGGCTATCGATGAACAGAGTGGCCAAGCCATGCGCTTGAGCCCAAAGCGCAACAGGTAAAGACATGGCGTCGGCTGGATCTCTTTCCGGATCAACAGCTTCGGCTAAGTCGAGGAGAGCCAAGAATGCATCATCGGCGGCACTGAGGGTTTGCTCATGAGTCCTGATGCCACAGATGTCTGAACGGAACATCACGCGATAGTGACCTTTGTGGTGCACTGCGAATGACACATATGCACGCAAACAGTTAGCGGCAATGTTTCCCGGCAAGTCAAGAGCACGACGGAACTCATCGGTAAAGCGACGGAATCCCTCTTCGGAAATTGCCGCAAAGATTCCGGCACGATCTCCGAAGTAGTGGTACGGCGCCTGGTGGCTCACTCCTGCGCGTCGGGCCACTTCTCGCATAGAGACTGCTTCGGCGCCCTCGGTGGCAATGATGTCGAGGGCACCATCTAATACAGCGCGCTGAACGTCAACACTTGCCTCTGGGGATGCAGGAGTTGAACGTTGGCGCGCCATACGTAATGGATATTACAAGAGAACTTGACAGTGTCAAGAGGGTTTGTTAGACAATGTCAAGTATGAATGCATCAGCTCCTTCCGACCGTGTCTATGCCCAGCGGTGGCTCATCTTGGGCATCCTCAGCGTCAGCGTTTTCTTGGTGGTTGTCGACAACCTCATTGTGAACGTGGCTCTTCCCACACTGCAACGCGAACTCAACGCAACGACTACTGGTCTTCAGTGGATCGTTGATTCCTATGCGTTGGTCTTTGCTGGTTTGTTATTGGCCGGCGGAGGTATTGGCGATCGGTACGGACGCAAGCGAACGCTGCAGATTGGCCTAGTTCTGTTTGCCGCATGTAGTGCCGCTGCAGCGTTTGCCAATACCAGCGGCTCTCTTATCTTCTGGCGCGGCGCAATGGGAATTGGTGCAGCACTTGTGTTCCCAGCAACCCTCGCCATCATCACCAACTTGTTCATCGACCCCATTGAGCGAGCAAAGGCCATCGGCCTGTGGTCGGCAGTGTCGGGTATGGCCGTTGCGTTTGGTCCCGTTGCAGGTGGTTTCTTGCTGGAACATTTCTGGTGGGGCTCGGTGTTCCTTATCAACATTCCCATCGTTGCAATTTCACTGTTGATTGGTGCGCGCATCATTCCCGATTCACGAAATGAAAATGCACACAGGATCGACAAGACCGGATTCTTGCTCTCCGTTGTTGCGGTCTCTGCTCTTGTCTTCACAGTGATTGAGTCGCCACATTGGGGATGGGGAAGCCTGAAGTCAAACGCCGGTTTCATTCTTGGTGCAATCGCATTAATTGCATTCGTGAAGGTTGAGATGACCAAAGACGAACCACTACTTGAAGTGTCCTTCTTCAAGAGTGCACGCTTTAGTGCTGCAACAGGAAGCATCGGTATTGCGTTCTTCTGCTTGTTCGGCTTCACATTCCTAGTAACGCAGTACTTCCAGTTTGTTCGTGGCTACGACACGCTGAGTGCGGGTCTTCACACAGTGCCGTTCGCAGTGGGCGCAGGTGTGACCGCACCGTTTGCAGCACGCGCAGCGTTGAAGTTTGGAACCAAACGAGTGGTTGCACTTGGTTTGTTAAACATGTCTATTGGCTTCGTGATTGCGTCTCGCATGGATGCCACATCGTCGTACTGGGGTCACGTGGTCATCGGAATGGTGTTCATGGCGAACGGATTGTCGCTGGTGACATCGCCATCGACCGATGCCGTCATGGGATCACTGCCACGGGAGAAAGCTGGTGTGGGTTCTGCGGTGAACGACATCAGTCGTGAAGTGGGTGGAACACTCGGTGTTGCAGTTGTCGGCTCAGTCTTTGTCAGCATGTACGGACCCAAGTTGGTGGAGAAGTTCACGGCATTGCCGGGCCTTGTGCAGGCGCTTCCAGCAGGAGCTTTTGAGAGTGCTCAAGATTCAGTAGGCGCGGCTTACTTTGTTGCTCAAGAAGCACCATCTGCTGCTCAGCAAAGTGTCCTCAATGCCGTGAGCGATTCGTTTATGCACGGATTTTCTACAGCGTGCTTGGTGACTGCTGGAATGGCGTTAGTGGGCTCACTCTTTGCGCTGAAATTCCTTCCCGCACGACCAGATTCAGTGGAGTCTTAAGGAATTCTTCACTTCCTGAAGTCACAGAAAATGGGGTCACAAGTACGCTGACACCATGAGTTCCAACATCAACACGCATGTTCTTGCAGGTGGCCCTGCTCGCGACGCGTTGTTGGATGCTTTGTCCTCTCGTTTGGTAGCCGCAGGGTCGCCGCGAATTGTGTTGGCAACTGTTCTTGTGGGCAACGATGCGCCAAGTCAGAAGTACGTGGCCAGTAAGCATCGCACAGCACACCAGATTGGTATTCAGTCCGTACATGTAGAGCTATCTGCGTCAACCACGCAAGAACAGCTAGAAGATCGTGTGCGTGAGCTTGCCGCTAACCCAGACATTCACGGAATCTTGGTGCAGCTGCCACTTCCGTCGCATCTCAACGCAGATGCTGTATTGAACTTGTTGCCCGCGCACAAAGATGTTGATGGTCTCACCAGTGAGTCAATGGGGCTTCTCATGCGTGGTTTGCCTGGGCATGTTGGGTGTACTCCACTCGGAGTGGTGCGCCTTCTCCAGCACTACAACATTCCGACAAGCGGAAGACATGCGGTGGTCATTGGGCGGTCAACTCTTGTGGGGTTGCCGTTGTCGGTTCTGCTTGCGCGTAAAGGAATCGACTGCACGGTCACGCTTGCACATTCACGCACTCAGAATCTTGCCGCAGTGTGTCGCAGTGCAGACATTGTTATTTCGGCAACAGGTCTTGCTCATTCCATCACCGCGCAACATGTTTCGCCCGGAGCGGTCGTTATCGATGTTGGTATCTCGCGCACCGAAGCAGGAATTGTTGGCGACGTTGACCCACAATCTGTTCACGGCATTGCATCTGCGCTTACCCCAATGCCTGGTGGAACAGGACTAATGACTGTTGCGTGCCTGATGGAGAACACAGTGAATGCAGCAATCATGCAGGGCGTTAGCGTGCCATGAAGCGACGGGGCGGTGTTGCCATTGTGGCGGCACTTGTTGCCGTTGTGCTTCCATCAACGTCAGCGCAAGCGAACAGCATCGGAGTAGTTGAACCCGTTGCGCACACCATGGTGACAGCCTCTCCGCAAACCACGGGGCCAACAGGGTCGTTGTCATGGGGGCTTGATCGCATCGATCAACGAACGTCCGTTAGTGGCACACGTGCGTACAACTTTGCCAACGATGGCACGGGCGTCACCATTTACATTCTCGATTCTGGCGTCGCAGGAAATCATCCCGAATTCGGATCTCGAGTAGCAAACGGATGGAGCTATCGCTCGAGCGCCACGTCACTTAGTAGTTACCGAGATGCACTTGCCGCATATCAAAATGATCCACAGTCAGGTATCGAAGCGTGCGCAAACGATGGCAGTCACGCAGTGAACCCACTCGTCTTCGACAGCCCACAGAATCCTGATTCCAGTGATGTTGGGCGAACAGATAATGATGGACATGGCACACACGTTGCGGGTATTGCCGCTGGTGATGGTGTTGGTGTTGCGAAGAACTCAACAATCGTTCCTGTTCGCGCACTTGACTCGTGCGGCAACGGAACGCGCACCATGATTCTGGAAGGCCTTGCTTGGATACTTGCTGACCACGACGCAGGGGAGAAAGCAGTGCTGAATCTCAGTGTTGGTTTCGGCGAGCAAGTCACTGAAGTAGACAACGCAATTACTGCGATCATGAATGAAGGCGTCCTCGTTGCCGCGGCCGCGGGAAATGGTTCACGTTCGGCGTGTTCGTCAACACCTGCGTCAACGTTCGGAACCATTTCAATTGGGTCATCAACTCTTGTAGATGGGGAGAGTTC
>JBIIQG010000016.1:0-26631 GCA_044342185.1 Ilumatobacteraceae bacterium
AGGGCGGTGACGATACGACGGCGCGAGGACTTCACGGGTGTCACGGTATCCATTGCCTTCTCTGTTGTCAGGGCTGGGTCGATGTGGCTCACGGCACTACCACCTTAATTTCGCCCTCTGCGCCAGGAACTGTGAGCGAGTAGCTCTGTTCTTCGCTAGATGGCTTCTTGATATTGAGGGTGAGAACTTGTTCCTGGTTCTTGCCAGAAAGTTGGGTGCAGGTGCCCAGTTCCTCTTCTTTGCCGGTCTCGGCATTCATCGCTTTTCCAAGATTGACAACAAGGCGGTAATCCTTTTCGTCCAAGTTGCGGAACAAGATGTTGGTGGCGTTTGAACGTGGAACCGAGATGGTGTCGACGTCCTTCTCAAGGCCAATCATTTGTGCGCGAATTTTGCCGTCCTCTACAAACACGGTGGCAAGAACCGCGGAACGCAACGACACAGTGTTGTTTGCTTCGTGGTCGTAGTACTTGCCTTCTTCTTCACCACACTTACGTTGTGACTTGGAATACGGATCTTTCTTGGCGTACTCGACAAGCTGGCTTCTCTCGCCAGAGATTGCCGTGGCTACACCGGCTACTGCAAGTAACAAAGCGCCGGCGGTAACAACAAGAGCAACACTTTTGCCCCGCAACGCTGGCTTTGTGGCCACCAAAAATGCGAACACCATGATTGCTGTTGCCACAACAATGAAGATGACTGATGCACCATCTTTTGATGCGGCAAGCATGATGCGTGAGAACAAGTACGCAATGACGCCTAGGCCTACTGCTGCAAGACCTGGGTAATCGAGAGCGCCAATAGCGCGGTGACGTACAAGGTTGTTGAACTCAGCGTCGGCAGATGCGCGTTCGGCCCAATCTTGAATGGTCCACTCAACGCCGCCACCCACAAGGACTGCGATACCGAGAACAAACACGATGGGGTGTGTTGCGATGCCGAGCAAGACAACTGCCACACCAAGTGCGAAGACGATTGGCCAGAACGACGGTGTTGGAGCATTGGCTGCAGCTTCTACTGCTTCGGCTTCAGACTCTGCATCGCCATCGCGAGTGAAGAGAGAGAAACCTGCAACAAGCGCACCTGCTGTTAAGAGGCCAAAGAGTGCAAATGAACCGATGTCTGACGGGTTAACGAAGATGGTGTACAGAACTGCTGACACCAACGCCAAGCCCGTAAGGCCGAGAAAGTATTTGGAACCTGGAGTAAACATGTTGCCCTACTTCTGCACGTACACGAAGAACCACACTGCGGTGAATGCCGCAGTGAGGAAGTACCAATACAACGCGTGAGCCGAGACAACTTGTTGGTCATCGTCGCGCCCACCGATAGAACGAAAGAACGTCACCGCAGTGAACGCCATGCCAGCAATAACAAGAAACATCATTGTTCCGGTAATTGCATAGAAGAGAGTCTGGAATGCGCCTTCGGCGAGACCGAGTTCCATTTGCAAGTAGATGGCAATTTGAGCATTCACAATTGCGATGCCCAAACCGAACGTAATGACCAGTGCGAGTGAACGATGTCCGCCGTCACGACGCTTCGCTGAGTACACAGCCCACTGAGCCATAAGAGCGGCGAAGGGGAACGTTGCGAACATGGTGTTGGCCGCAACTTCTGGAATGGTGATGGACTCTGGCATCCAGTCTTTGATGATGCGAAGTCCGTCGCTTGATTCGCGGGTTGGCGCGCCTGCGCGGAACTTCATCCACATTGCAATCATTCCGGCCATCAACATTGCTGCTCCCGCAGCAACCAGTGCTGTGGAGACAAGAAGTTGACGACGTGATGACTGCTGCGGTGCAGCGGGCAATGCGAGGCTCATGCCGGTACCTCCTGTGAAGGCTTTGCGTCGAGAAGTGGCTCACTGGAATGCACAGTTGCAAGAGCGGCAAAGTTGTTGAGTGGTGCTGGTGATGGCACCGACCACTCAAGCGTGTGTGCATCCCACGGATCGTCGGTTGCACCTGCGCCTGCGCGAACTGCTTGAACAAGCAATCCGACAAACGCGAGAACGACGAGAGCAACGATGGCCGCGCCAGCACCTGCGAGAAGGTTCCACAATGCGACGGGACCGTCGTAGTCGAAACCAAACAATGCGTGAGCGGGTTGCTTTGAGAAGCCTGCGATGTACAGCGGCAGTGCTGCGAGAACCGTTCCGACAAAACCGAGACCTGCAAGTCCCAACACTTTCTTGTCGTCAAGAATGACGCCCCACAACTTCGGTGCCCAATGTGTAAGTGCGCCAAGTGCACACAACACGCTGCCGTAGACGAGATACGCGGTGACGCCTTCACCAAATGAGGTGGTGACGATGTTTGCGGATTCGATGTGCTGAACAAAGCTGCCAGCGATTCCGGCGAGAATCATGAGCGAACCAAGTAGCGCAAATGCGAATGCTGCATTGACGCGTGGGCGACCTTCCTTGAGTGCAAGAAGAGCTACCGCAACACTGACCAAAACTCCGAGCAATGGCAAACCGTTGAACAACAAGAAAGGCAATGTGCTGCTGATCTTGTCGCTGGAAGAACCGTCGAGATTCAAGGTGTGGCTGCTTTGAGTAACAGCGCCTAAAACGCCCGATGTTGCGAGACCAAGACCGATAAGTACAACTGGACGCAAAGGTTGACGAACGCGAGCAGCAACTGGTGCGATCTCAGCCAGGACACCAATGGCCATCACAACGAAAACGAACGACATCGGCTGTGCGTACACCCATCCGAGCCACTTTTCGATGTCTTTGTTGGATCCGAAAGCAACTTGGCCGGCGGTGTGATCGACATAGAGATAGATGAGAGTGCCGATGGCAACAGGAAGGCTGAGGATGCTGGTGATTGACCCAACGAGTGCCGACCACGAAAACGCTGGAACCATGTCCATGCTCATTCCCGGAGCGCGCGATGTCATCACTGTGGTTGCAACAGAGACACTGCCCGCGATGATGCCGACGGCAACAAGTGCGACACCCATGAGGAACAAGTCGACCATGTCGCCATTGCCACCACCAGGTCCACCGTTGCCCAGAATGGAAACAAGCACGAGACCTGACCCAAACAACCATGACCAGAAACTGAACTGAGCAAGACGTGGCAGCGAGATTGCGCGCGAACCGACTTGCAAAGGAACTATTGCGATGGCAATGCCGAGGAAGAGCGGCGCCAACAAGCCCAAGATCATGAGGTGACGTGAGTACCACGACAACTGCAACGCTGCATCGCCTGCAATGAGTTCAAGTCCGCTTGGACTCATGCGTTCGAAACCAAAGATGGCTCCGAGTACAGCGACTTCAATCGCGTGAATAAGGGACCAACCGATGAACAGCCTGCCGATCTTCTTATGATCGCTGCTGGTCACCCATTGGCCGACGGCGGCAATGAACGAAGTGCCAGTGGCCTTCGTTGTTGCGCCGACGTGTGTGTCGATGGTGGTCATTTTCGGATGGTCTCCCGGTGCACCCCTTTAGTCCACAGGACCTCGGGGGTGAGTACGCCTAGATGTAACGCACTAACACTACCCATCGCCCCTGTTCTAAACGGAAATCCTCGGAGCTTTGGGACTTAGTGCAATTGCGAAGAAATCAGCGGACGAAAACGTCGACGGTGAGCGCCACAAACAACACAGTGACGTACGAGATGGAGAACGTGAAAAGGCGCATGGATGCAGCAGGACTGGTACTTCGGCCTAGTGCAATTGTGCCCCACAGGAAAGCCCCACCCAGCACGGCCGCCGAAATGCCATAGACCCATCCCATGTTGCCCACCGGCACCACGGCCAGACTGCACAGAGTTAGTGCAATTGTGTAACGGACCATTGATGCGATGACTTTTTCGTGGGATTCAACCACGGGAAGCATGGGAACTCCGGCTGCCTTGTAGTCATCGCTGTGCTTAATGGCCAGTGCCCAGAAATGGGGCGGAGTCCACAAGAAGATGAGAAGGAACAACAACCATGGGGTCCAGCCGAGCGAATTGGTGACCGCAGCCCATCCGACCAAAACCGGAACAGCCCCAGCAGCGCCCCCAATCACGATGTTCTGCTTGCTGGTGCGCTTCAGCCACAGCGAGTAGACGAATACATAGAAGAGGGTGGCGGACAGGGCGAGGATGCCCGACAGCAGGTTTGCCCCCGCCCACAAAACGGCGAAAGCCAGAATTTCCAACGAAATAGCGAAAATGAGGGCATTTCGGGGGGAAATGAGCCCAGTGACCAAAGGCCGCGTCTTGGTGCGCTCCATGAGGGCGTCAATGTCGCGATCGATGTACATATTGATGGCGTTGGCACCACCGGCAGCAAGTGACCCGCCGATCAGTGTGATGAGAATGAGGCCAAGGTCTGGCCAGCCACCTTCGGCAACCACCATTGTGGGAACCGTTGTGATGAGCAGAAGCTCAATGATTCTGGGCTTTGTGAGCGCAATGTAGCCACCAACGACCGACTGTGGGGCGCGACCCGACTCATGGCTTCGCCGTGCGAATCGCGACGGGACGACGGGGCGGACATTGAGGGGCACGGGTACTCATCGTATGGGGGGTAGGCATTGACGACCAATCGCACGCAGAATGTTTCCGTGCCATTCACCACACCCACCCGCCGCACCGCGGCGATGACCCAGGTTGCCGACCCCGACCTGAAGGAGCTCACCGACGAAGTGGCCGACCACGACCGCCCGTGGATCGTTCTGGTGTGGAATGACCCCATCAATCTCATGTCGTATGTGTCGTTCGTTTTTCAAAAACTATTTGGCTACTCAAAAGAGAAAGCTGATGAATTGATGTTGGACGTTCACGAGAAAGGTCGCGCGGTTGTTTCAAATGGTCCACGCGAGAAAGCAGAGATCGATGTCTTTCGATTACACGAACATGGTTTGTGGGCAACAATGCAGCAGGACACATGAGACGTAAACGTCAATCGGGCCCAATTGAAGCAATAGACAATGGCCTTTTCGAGATTCGCCTGACGGCTGATGAACGCGCAACATTGCTGGGGTTTGTCGATCAATTAGAAGAAGTCATGTTGGCTCCACCCGACGATCCACGCTTACGTCGTTTGTTTCCCACTGCGTATCACGACAACGCTGAGTTCGATGCCGAGTACCAGAACTACATGCGCGATGAACTTGCACAGTCACGTGCTGCATCAATTCAGACTGTTCGCGAAGTTCTCGGTGTTGAAGACCCGTTAACCGAGAGGCAGTTGTACGCGTTCATGACCGTGCTGAATAGCTTGCGCTTGGTGCTTGGCACACTGCTCGATGTGGATGAGGTGGACGACCTCGACCTCATTCCCGAAGACAGCCCGGCCTACGGGCAGGCCCAGTTGTATGAATACTTGGGCTGGCTGCTCGAGTGGACTGTCTCGGCACTTTCAGGGGAATAGAACCATTTTGGGCGTATTGTTGAGATGCTCCCGATAGTGTCATAGTGCTCTCAACCGGAGTCGTTCTAGCCCCCATCGTCTAGAGGCCTAGGACACCACCCTTTCAAGGTGGCGGCACGGGTTCGAATCCCGTTGGGGGTGCAAAGAGACCAAGAGGTTTTCTCGCAAGAGGTTCTCTCTAGGTCCCGTGGTGAAGTTGGAGTTCACGCCGGCCTGTCAAGCCGGAGGTCGCGGGTTCGAGTCCCGTCGGGACCGCCATCAATGGCGGAAGCGTCATTGAAAATCTGTTCAAACAACGCAAGTTGATTGCAACACGGTCGAGTAGCTCAGTTGGCAGAGCACACGCCTGAAAAGCGTGGGGTCACCGGATCGACGCCGGTCTCGACCACCATCTACGACGGCCTTCGGGGTCGTCGTTTTTGTTTACTGCGACTCGCGCAGTCGAACAAGCGTCTCTTGCGCCACCGTTGCCACGTGAGTCCCGTCTTCGTGGAAGACATACCCAAAAGCAAGTCCCCGGCCATTGATGTACGCATGACAGTTCATGTCATACAGGTGCCACGCACTCGCATCGACATCTCTGTGAAACCACACCGTGTGATCGAGGCTTGCTGAAAAGAATGCATTCTCCACATTCCACTTCTCACGAAGTTCTGGAACACCACGAATAACTGCACCAGTCGGCAAATCGTCTGACAAGTACGCCAATGCACAACGATTCAACAACTGATCGCCACCAAAGTTTTCGGTGGTGCGATACCAACCCATGAGTCGACCCGAACCATCGCGGCCATCACTTGACACGATGTCGCGTGGAACATCACGTTGCTCAATGAACGGCGACCACGTTTCTGCTTCTGGCAATTCGTGGGGGTATGGAATATCGGTAGGAATTGCAACTGCTGACACCTCTGGTGACGCTTCGGGCAATTGATAACTGGCTTCCAAGTTCAGAATTGCGCCGAAAGATTGACGTGCAACGACACGTCGTGTGGAGAAACTGCGCCCATTACGAATGCGATCAACTTCGTAGCGAACTGTTTCCGAGTTATCTCCGCGACGAATGAAGTACGCACGAACAGAGTGAGGAAGAAAACCATTTTCAACAGTCGTTGATGCCGCACGCAGAGATTGAGCAACGATGTGACCGCCATAGAGTCCACCCCACGGGTACGGAAAACCCTCACCCACCATCACGTCTGTTCCGTGTGATGTGAGTTCAAAGAGTTTTTCGAGGCTCACGGCGCAGTGACTCGCAGGATTGAAATGAGTTCTTCAGACTCATGGCTTTCAATGTCAAAATCGCCTGTTTTTGTTGCCTGAAATGTCATGGTTCCGGTCTCGCCTTTTTCGATTGAACCAGTAGACAGGTCGTAGCCGTGAAGATGAACATCGTCATGTCCATTGGGGTTGACAACATTGAGAACAACTTGAGCACCTTGCACCACGTCAATTACTACATCGGTGCCGGTGTTCTCCCCAACAGTGATGGTGTACTCAAAAGTTTTTGCGTCGGGAACGGTTGTAGCCATTTGTTTGTTTGCAACCGACGACGTGTCGGATGAAGAAGAGGCCGATCCGCAGGAGGCGAGAAACAACGCAAGGGTGGTGAATACAAGAATTTTCTTCATAACTTCATTCTTTCAATTCTGAATACGCAGAATGAAATGGCGGTTCACGAACCGAATTCAAATCCAAGATCTGGTGCAGTCAACAGCGGTTTGTATGCAATTCCGGCTTCTGCGGCCATCGCTGCACATGTTCCACCGCGATCAACTATGACCGTTATAAGAACAGGCACTGCGCCAAATTCATACACGGCCTCTACTGCTTCAAAAATGCTGGTGCCGCGCGTGACGGTGTCCTCGGTGATGATGACTTTGTCGCCAGGTTGCAAAGCACCAGCAATTCGTCCGGTCACACCGTGATCTTTTGCTTCCTTGCGAACACTGAAACTGCGGAGGTCTCGCCCCTTCGTGGCGGCAACTGCTGCAATCCCGTAGGCAACGGGGTCGGCGCCCATAGTGAGACCACCAATAGCCGTTGCATCAGCAGGAATAACGCTGAGTGCTGCTTCGGCTACCGCCAACACGCCATCAGGTCGACAAACCGTTTGTTTAGTGTCGAGAAACCACGAGCTCTTTCGGCCTGATTTCAAAGTGAAATCGCCAGTTTTCAACGAGTGCTGAAAGACGTGATCGCGAAGACGGGCACGGATTGGGTCAAGTTCAGGAACACCATCAGGGGTATGTGGATACAACGAAGACATTACGGCGACACTACTTGTCGTGGTCGTGAGTCATCTGTTGAAACTGACGGAGAGAGGAAAGGTTGTACATACCAATCAAAAAGTAGGTTTTCTGACACTACGAACTAGTGAGCGGTGGGTAAGAATGACTTACCCGACACAGTTTTGAGCACAAATCCGAAATGGCACCAAGAACTTCAGCAAAACAATCAGCAATGAGCACGGCGCACAAGAAGGCGCTTGCCAATGGTCGCAATGAGGGCCGCATTATCCGCGAGTACCTCGAGATTGTGGAAGTGACGAAGCCAAAACGAGGACGCCGGCGCACCCCTGAATCGATCGCAAAGCGCCTGTCGATTATTTCCGCAGAATTGAAGACTGCTGACCCCGTCACCAAAGTTCGCCTCATCCAAGAACGACTGAACCTACGAACAGAGTTGGCCGGCATGAAGACCAAGCAAGAAATTGCTGCTGCCGAGGCACGCTTTGTGAAAGTTGCAAAGTCATTTAGCGAACGCAACGACATCACCTTTGACGCATGGCGTGAATTTGGTGTTACTCCAGCAGTGTTGAAACGCGCTGGAATTGTGGCTGATTAGTCAAGACCGACGTACGACATACACACGTCTTGCAGCTCGCGTTCCGCGCGATAGGCGTGTTCGAGTACACGATCCAAGTCAAACGCGTTGTCTAGCTGTTCCTTTGTCAATGTGCTTGACGCATCTTCTTCCAAGATGTCGCGTAGGTGGGTTCCGGTCTCAATTGCAGTTCTTGCGGCTGACTGAACAATTCGATATGCGGAATCGCGGTCCATGCCACTATTGACCATTGCCAACAGCACGGACTGAGAGAACACCACGCCATGGAGTGAGTTCAAGTTGCGAAGCATTTGTTCTTGATCAACTTCAAGATTCATAATCAGTCTTGCTGTACGGCGCAACATGTACACCACCAAAGAAACTGCGTCTGGAAGAACAATTCGTTCGGCAGACGAATGTGAAATGTCGCGCTCGTGCCACAGTGGAATGTCTTGAAAAGCCACTTGTAAATGGCCGCGAAGCACGCGAGATAATCCGGTGATGGTTTCTGCAGAAATTGGATTGCGCTTGTGTGGCATTGCGCTGGAACCCTTTTGTCCAGCAGAGAACCCTTCGCGCACTTCGTTCACTTCAGTGCGTTGAAGGTGACGAAGTTCTACCGCCAACGATTCAAGAGTAGATCCAATGGACGCACACACGTACATGAACTCTGCGTGTCGATCGCGGGCAATCACTTGTGTTGCAGGAACTGGTGTTAGCCGTAAACGTGCAGCAACAGCACTCTCCACTTCTGGAGAAATGTTTGAGTATGTACCAACAGCGCCGGACAGTTTGCACACCGCAATAGAACGGTACGCGTTCCTGAGTCGTTCACGATCACGAGCAACTTGAAGTCCATACAATGCGGTCTTCATTCCGAATGTTGTTGGCTCTGCATGAATACCGTGCGTTCTGCCAATCATTGCCGTGCGCGAGTATTGATTTGAGCCCTTCAACAGAAGATGCGTGACTTCAGTGAGTTCACGTTCAATGAGGTAACACGCATCACGCAATGCCCAACACAAGCCGGTGTCAACAACGTCGGTACTTGTTAAGCCGTAGTGAATCCATGAACCATGAGGTGCGCCAATTGACTCTTGCACTACGTCGACAAACGCAGCCACATCGTGATTAGTGATTTCTTCGCGTTCTTGCACACGCTGAACAAACTGCGCATTTACTTCTGGTGCATTCGCACGGCAATACGCCGCCGATTCTTTTGGAACAACGCCCGCGTCGGCCATGGCCTCAACTACGCAAAGTTCAATCTCTAACCAACGTGACATCTTCGCCTGTTCTGAGAACAGTTCGTCTGTCTCTTTCGTTGAGTAACGAGAAATCATGATCGCACCACCATGGCGTCACGTGCAGGGCCTGTTCCTACCATGGACACCGGAATGCCTGTTTCGCGCTCAACAATGGCAACAAGGGCTTGCGCACTTGCGGGGAGAACTGAGAAGTCAGTAATTCCTTCAGTGCTGCTGTTCCAGCCTGGCAATGTTTCGTATACCGGTTCAACAGAAGCCAAACGCTCCACCGTGTCGGGATAATTGCGAACAACTTCGCCGTTGATTTTGTACGCCACACACACTTTCACTTCATCGAAGGTATCCAACACATCGAGCTTGGTGAGTGCAATTTCTGTGAGTGAGTTCACTCGCATGGCATGACGAAGCATGACGGTGTCTAACCAGCCGGTGCGGCGGCGTCGACCTGTGACTGTCCCGAACTCGCGACCAATGTCCACCAGCTTGTCGCCGAGATCGTTTGTAAGTTCGCTAGGGAATGGACCCATACCCACTCGAGTGGTGTACGCCTTAGCAATTCCCACCACGCGATCGATATGACGTGGTCCAAGGCCAGTACCTACTGCTGCACCACCGGAGATGGGGTTAGACGATGTGACGAACGGATAGGTGCCGTGGTCAACGTCTAAGAACGTGGCCTGTGCACCTTCCAACAAAATGTTTTCTCCACGTTCGCGCGCATCGTGCAACAGGTTGACCGTGTCGGCAACGTACGGAGCAAGCCTTTTCGCGTACGCAACAAAGTCGGTGACCACTTGCTCAACATCGAATGTGTCGCCGCCTATGTCGCTAACTTCGCGTCGTGCTGCGATGGCGCGCTCACGAACTTTCTTTTCAAACTCCGCAGGGTTGAGAACTTCGCCAACACGAATACCTGCACGCTTCACTTTGTCGACGTAAGCGGGCCCAATTCCCTTCAGAGTGGTACCAATCTTTGCTTCGCCTCGAGCATTCTCTAACGCAGCATCAATAGCTTGGTGCCACGGAAAAATGAGGTGGGCAAGGCTTGATACTTTCAAACGCGCAGTGGAAATGCCGCGTGACTCTAAAGAATCAATTTCTTTGAACAGTGTGGGTAAGTCCACCACAACACCATTGCCAATTACGGGAGTGACGAAGTCGTAGAACACTCCGCTTGGTGTGAGTTGTAATGCGTACTTCTGGTCGCCAATAACGACGGTGTGGCCAGCATTATGACCACCTTGATAACGAGCGACGATGCTGTGAGAAGCGGCAAGCAAGTCGATGACTTTGGCTTTGCCTTCGTCACCCCACTGGGTACCTACGACAACGGTGACGGACATGAACGCTCCCCTTTCGGAACGTGAAGTAACTCTACTTGCTCTCGCTAATGTCTGGCTCCTGAATGGGCCAAGACGGGTAGGTTTCTTTGTGTGAACTCCGTTCTTCGTCGCCAGAACTGGTCCGAGATGACCATTGCCCAACGTGAGGCCCTGTGCCATCGCGGAATGGACGACATCTTCCACCCAGAACTTCGAGCATCTATTGGGGAACTCATTGAAGACGTACGGGTACGTGGCGACCAGGCACTCTGCGATGCCCTTGCCCGATTCGATGGTGTTCGCCTCGGACCCCACCAATTACGAGTGAGCGAAGAAGAGATCGCCTCAGCCCAGGTGGACCCCGCCGTAGAGAACGGCATTCTCGACGCTATTTCCCACCTTCGTGCGTTCAACGACCAACTGCTCGAGCGCGCCAGCGACTGGAGCATTGAAATTGAGCACGGTCTCACCGCGGGGGAAAAAGTGTCTCCCATTTCCAGTGTTGGCCTGTTTGTACCCAGCGGGAAAGCCAGTTACCCATCTGTTGCCTATCAATTAGGAGTCCCCGCAGTGGTGGCCGGTGTTCCGCACATCTCACTCATTGTTCCCCCAGTGCCTGGTGGCCAGGGTGAAGTAGACCCCGCTGTACTTGTGGTGTGTCGTCATCTCGGAATCAAGAACGTGTTCCGCGTGAACGGGCCTTCCGGAATTGCTGCACTCGGATTCGGAACACAAACAATTCCGAAAGTTCGCAAAGTTGTCGGACCAGGAAGTCCAGCGGTCACCATCGCTCAGGTGGAAATGCAACGTTTCGGTTTGGCCACCATGATGTTGTTGGGACCCACCGAAAGCATGATTGTTGCCGATCACACCGCACACGTTGGACGCCTTGCAGCCGACTTGCTCATCGAGGCAGAGCACGGAACCGACTCGTCCGTTGTACTGGTCACCACGTCCGCAGAACTCATCGACGCAGTCGATGCAGAACTTGCAATTCAACTTGGTGATCTTCCTGAAGTTCGCGCAACTGCAGCACGAGCATCACTTGGGCCGAACGGTGGTGCTGTTCTGGTACGTACTCTCAACGAAGCTGCCGACGTTGCGAACTTGTACGCACCCGAACATCTTCAACTTGCTGTTGACGCTTCATATGAAGAAGACATGCTTGACCTTCTTGTGAATGCTGGCGAGATTCTTATTGGTCAGCACACACCATTTAGTGCGGGAAACTTTGTCATTGGTTGTCCGGCATCGCTTCCCACCAGCGGATTCGCACACGTGTCATCAGGAATCACTGTCGATGCGTTCTTGAAAAAGACTGCAATTGCGAAGGCAACAGAATCTGCATTGCGCAGAATGGCACCCAGCATTGTGGCGTTATCCGACCACGAAGGTTTCTCGGCTCACGGCAACGCCATTCGTCGCCGCTTCGGCTGAACGTACAGACCATCGGCACAGCGTGATGGGAAGCATCAACGCTCCACGCAGTCAACTCTCATTACTGCTCCACCGACCACATTTTGTACATCCTCCATCAACCTCGCGCTAGGGCTGCGCACTGCACTAAGCCCAACAATCACGAGGTACTGGCGGCGTCCCAGTCGACACGACGGCGCGAGTTGTTTCGTAGAAATTGCCGACATGAGTTTTGTTGGGTTCTCAAAAGCAAAGAATCTCAATGGTGCCGAATCTGACGCACATACCCCTTCGAACTCGACGAACTCTTGCGCTGTGACGGGCCTCAGATCGTTGCATGCGATTTCCATTGACCTCAGGTTTTCAGCAACAACAGTTGGATGGGACAATGCCCGTAGAGACTCATCAAAGCGATAGGCCTCCAGCGGCTTGGCTTTGAAGTAGTTCCAACTAACGAGAGCAGCTAGTCCAATGGCCACGGCAATTGTGACTTCAATAAATCGTGAAAGTGAAAAGTTCATCACGAACTATTGACGGATAACTCAGCGACCGAGGGCGTCTCCCAATTCGGGCATGTCGTCTAGATCCATCTCAATGAGAGATTGATTCTGGCCCGTACGTGGGTTGGGGGCGGGCACTTGCACGTGTCTCACGATGTGTCGCCGGGATTGTGACGCCGCCACCAGGACCCCCATCTTCATGGCCGGAGTACCACCGCCATGCACAACCACGAGACGGTCAGCACCTGCGGCCCAAGCACCCATTCGTAGTTGGCAGAAATGCGCAACAGATTCCACCACGTGTGGAAGTGCTGTGACGCTCTCAATAAGAACCTCTTTGAACCAGCGACGTTCCATTTGAGGCACTCCAATGCCTACGACGTGATGGTTGGCTTCAAGCCACATCTTGAGAATTTCCGCAGTGTGCACCGTGTCTTGCGGGTGTGGAACTCGTTGATCGGTCGCAACCAAAACAACTCGCTCGAGCGTCCTTGGCAACACTGATTCTTGAATAACGCGCTGCAAGATGGGGGCATGGAGCTCGCGCCGAATGACGTTGTGTCGTTCTTCCTCGCTCATAGCAAGAAGTGCTGACTTGACTGCAGAGGACCACTCACGAATACCGACTCGTGAGTGTGTGGAGGACGCATCGGTGAAAACAAAATCGAAGACATCCGGCAAAATGCAATCTTGACGCTTGCCATCGGCACCCCGACGCAAGATGAGATCTCTTGTACCCACACTCACAATGAGCACAGAGGATGGCCCGCCCACCTCGACAAAAAAATCATCAGAGAGGATGGCTTCGTCGGGTTCGGCATCTATTTTTTCCACCACTGATGGATGCGCCACGAACAGAAGCGGTGAATCTTCGTGCAGGCGGTCAAGTGAAAGAAGGATAAGCCCCTCTTCTGACCATCCCTGCACTTGCGCTTCAACCGTGAGCGCATCGAATTGAGTTGTCACAACGCATCCTGGTCGAACACGGCGCCCATTTGCGTCAACCACTCGCGGCGGGAAATACAGACCCGAGTGATTGCCAAGTTCATCACTCATGATCAGTACGTCGCCTCGCTGTCGTCACCAGTGTCGACATAATCCATCTCGCCCTGTTTATCGAACAGGTACTCGCTATCGGTCCATGAGAGGTTCGACAAAATTCGGGAGGCGTCCCGCGCTCGTCTCAAGTTATTTGAAATGGCTTGTTTGTCCTCTGGTGTTCCTTCTGGGTACGACCGTGCAAGACACGCTTCAACAACAGTTGCCAGATACCCCGTTGACTCGTGAGGCACTTCCTCACGGCCAATGGCGGGGAGAAAGTCAAAGGTGCACAGAGATCGATACAGCCGTTCAGTATCGACGGGATGCCGATCCTGCAAAGTGTTCTCGCACGCATCCCAGTAGAGAACGCGAAGAAACTTTAAGAGATCGCGCGGATCCAAAAAATCACATGCGATGATCGACAGAAGTTTCATGAGGGCCACTGCTTCGGGTGTACCCCGCCCCTCTGTCACCGCAACTTCAACTGCGCGAGTCGTTGACGTCCAATTTTCACAAAACCTATTGAAGAACTCTGTGAACTCAGAATTTACTGCTGCGCTAGATGACTTTTTGAAGAAATAGGCGGACTGGTCAATTCGTGCAACCAGCCCCCTCGACATGTTCCACTTGCGGCGGGACTCATCAACAAATCCGGTCTTAAGAAATTGAGATACGAGCATTCCCCACAACTCAACAGACGAATATCTGGACGTATTCTTTTTGTCACTCAACTCTTTGTTGATCTGATTCAAGACAGATGAGCGTTGAGATTGAAGATTGGCTAGATCTTTCGCGTCAAACTGATCCTTGAGTGAAATGGACAAGTCGGTCTGATCGCTCTTTGATCTATAACCAAAAACTCTCTCTATGCCGTGCTGTAACGCCGCGTCATAGGCATGTTCGATGTCGGACTCTGTGCTTTGGCACTTGTTTCCCATGTGAGAGAGGTGTGAGCATGCCCTCATCGCTTTTCGCTTCAAGATTGATTTCGTGTAGACGCGATAGAGATGGTTAATTGCCAGCAGGTCTTTCTCCGTTGCACGTGACAACAATTGTTCAAAGGGAACTGAAGAGATTTCTAAGAGGGCCCTGTCGTCGATAGTCCAACCCGCGTTTTCGCCCATAGTTACAACCGTACCCAAGTTCGCAATGCCCAGATAACAAATAGCACCAGAAGAAGCCACGACAGACCTATTGGCCACACCGCATTCAGGCAGACCACATACGACGCAATTGCCAAAGTCTGACGCAGTTGCGGATTCAGCGACCAATGTCCGGTGACCACATGCACGTTGAATAGGTATAGGACACACAGAGCAACGACATACCCCAGAAGTTTCAACATTTGGAGAGATGTCTGCGAGTCGCGAACTTGCATCTGTGACCACAAGTTGATTGATTGACTGCCAGAGAGGCCCACGAATAATCCGATACCGCCAAAGCAGGTCACAACAAGAAACAGTCCCGCAAATGAATTCATGCCAGCGAGAACTGTGCCCAAAGCGCCTGGCTTAGCGGCCACTGCCTTCCGAGCCTTCGCGCCAACAACGTCAATCCGAATGGACTGCTTGCATCCATCAACTGAAAAATCCAAATAGGAAACGCCCACGGCACCTGACTTTTCCTTTGTCACTTCAATGACAAAAGATGTCGCGTCAATGACTTGCACAGTGGCAGTCCACCCGACTCCGTACGGAGTTGGGAAATCAATGTTGCCAATCGTCCTGTTTGACGTCACGGTAACGGCAATCTTCTTTGTTGTTCGCCCAAGTGATGCATCGTATGTGGAACATGAAATCACCGGCATAGGTGGTTGTTTTCGATCGTATTCGAAACGTCGAACAGGATCACTCAGCACAAAGAACGCTTCGTTGATGAGAGCCATGCGAGCAGTGGCCGCCGAATCAGAATTGACATCTGGATGCCATTTCTTTGATTCCGTTCGATACGCAGAACGAATTTGCTCTGGTGAAGCAGATGGAACTACACCCAACACCTCATAGAACTTGTCAACGTCGCATGCCTGCGTCATTGTCGCTCAATCTCCAGCAGTCTTTGGGGCGAGCCGTTAGCGAGCTCATGAATCTTCTTGCTTCGCTGCGCCAAATCATCTGCAAGGCGCAAGAAAGCATCGATGATTGCAGACATATTCACTGAAGATCCGATGGGAATAAGCGTCCCGCCGGTTTCATTCACCAGTTTTATGTACGTCTGTGAGGCATGACTTACTGAAAAGCACAGCGCGTCTGCTTCTTTCAGTTGGGTAATGATTTGGGCCGTCGAGTACTTGTGCTGATGTGGCTCGTCGTCGGTGATCAGAATCACGATCTTTATTGAGTTGTGCCGAAACTTCTTTCTCAGCGCGACGGCGACGGCTTCATACGAAGATTCACCGAAGTTTCCACCGCCGTTGAATCGGGGCATGGATTGAAGTTGAGAGCGAGCAGCACCAACGCTCGTTGCCCATGGCACAGTGCTTACAACCTTGTCGCCGGGAATGAGTAAATCACCGAACGGAACACAGGTGGTTCTCCAATCGAGGCCTCGTTCTTGCAACACGTCAACAAACGATGACATTGCAGACACCAGCCCATCAATGAACCCGCTCATGCTCCCTGTGGTGTCAAAAGCAAAGACCACGTCAACTCCAGCCACTTCGCGGCGTCCCGACAGATGGTCACCAGCACCAAGCTCGGCACGAACCCCGCCCATATTGATGGTGACAACCGGCTTGGTTGGCTGAGGCGACGATGCCTTCCCCTCTGGAACGGCTGGCGTGTTGTGTGACTGGCGGAAGAATCCCATACACCTGCACTGACGGATAGCGCCAAGCAATTGTCAGTACGGAGTGTCGCCCTTCACTGTGACGCGGTGGCCATAACGCCGATGTGGCCAGTAGTCCCAAATGGCGCGGTGCTGTGCGCACCGGTTGTCCCAGAACGCAATGGAGTTTGGTTCCCACTGAAACCGACACTGGAAGTTTGGATGTTCCATGTGTTGGTACAAGAAATGCAGAATGGCATCACTCTCGTCGCGAGGTACACCAACAATGTGCGTGGTGAATGAACGATTCACGAACAAACACTTCTTGCCCGTTTCCGGATGAGTACGCACCACGGGATGCTTTGACCGCGGGTAGGAAGGCTTATCGGCTACCCCGGTGTACAGACCGCGATACACATGCTCGCCGTCATGTACAGCAACAAGTCCGTCCAGGTATTCCTTCATCTTGTCGCTGAGAGCGTCATAGGCGGCATACATGTTGGAGAACATGGTGTCGCCACCACTCGGTGGAACATCGTGAATGTACAAGATGCTTCCCATGGGTGGTTGCGGCTGACACGACACATCGGAGTGCCACGCTTCCCCATTTGCTCTCTCTGAATTCTCGTCGGCAGAGACGACCAAGATTTCTTGATGTCCCGTTGCGTTTGCCGCGGCGGGGTGCACATCTAGTTCGCCAAAGCGACGACCGAACTCAATGTGTTGTTCAACGCTGAGATTCTGATCTCGAAAGAACACCACGCAATGTTCAGCCAATGCACGACGAATTTCTTTCGTTGTCTCATCATCAATGTTTGCAAGATCGATGTTGTCGATGACCACTCCAACATTTGGCGTATACCGACTCAATGAAATTCGCGAGTAGGGCGACGACTCTTCCCACACCGCTTTTGAGCGCGGACCACCCTTCTTGGTTGCCATCTCAGTCACGAACTCCAACGACGAAGCTTGCAACCGTTGATAACGAGCCACCAATGTTCAGAGTTGCGAAGGTCTTTGCTCCATCAACTTGAATGTCGCCTGCAGTTCCGGTGACTTGCTTGGTTGCGTCGAACAGCATGCGGGCACCGGTGGCGCCAACGGGGTGTCCACCACCAATAAGGCCACCGCTTGGGTTAATTGGCAGTTTTCCGTCGCGCTCAATAGTGCCGTCTTCAATTGCTTTCCAAGATTCACCAGGAGCCGTGATTCCGAAGTGGTCAATGGCCATGTATTCAGTTGTAGTGAAACAGTCATGAGTTTCAATACCGTCTAGTTGAAACACATCGGTAATTCCTGCACGACGCAATGAATCGCTAATGGTGTCGTTCACGTGTGGAAACACATACTTGTCGTTCTTGCTCCGCTCAAGTTTGTCTAAGAACTTGATGCCAGCATTGCGATGACCCCAACCCAAAATTTGTGCTGTTTCCGAGACACGAATGTTTCGTCGAGTTGCTTGCGCGTCGATGAAACGTTGTGACACCAGAACAACCGCAGTTGCGCCGTCAGTGATTTGACCACAATCTTGTCGACGAGTTCCGGGTTCGATGATGGGGTTAGCTACGTCGTCATCAGTAAAACTGAGGTCGGTGAACTTCCATGAACGAGTTTGTGCAAGCGGATTTGATTTTGCATTCGTGTAATTGATTTCAGAAATACGATTCAGATATTGACGATCGAGGCCGTAACGATACGCATACTCTTCGCCAAGGAGTCCGAAAACAGCGGGCCACATGAACGTGCATGAAATTCCCTCGTGGCCCTGCCACGATGCAGCATTCTGTGCAACGGACGACTGATCCCCCGGCAGCGCTTTTTGTTCTTCCACACCCACCACCAATGCGCAGTCATAACGCCCAGCTTCAAGTTCTGCCATTGCGGCAAGAACCGCAAGAGACGACGATGCGCAAGCACCTTCGTGTCGCATGGCGGGTTTCCCCCACAGACCGGGCACTACCTGCGATGCCATTGCGCCAAGGTGGCCTTGCTGACGTTGTAACTCAGAGAATGCGTTGCCCACATGAACGGTGTCAATGTCAGAGACATCAACGCCGCTGGCTGTGAGTGCACCTTCAATTGCCTCACGCATCATGTCGGAGATGTCCATGCCGTCGCGTGCATAGCTACGCGCAAAGTCGGTTTGGTATCCGCCTAACACATAAATAGGTGTGCTCACTGTGCCCCCTCGCAGTTCAGTGCCTGCACGAAGACTACGGGAAGACCTAGACGGCTTGCACCTCGAGAACGCCCTCGGGAGCATCGACGCGAACCGCGCCGTCTTCTCCGACTGATCCCTCGAGAATGAGAAGCGCAGCTTTATCGGCAATCTCTCGCTGGATGAGCCGCTTCAAGGGCCGAGCACCAAAGGATTCATCGAAGCCCTGTTCTGCCAATGCAGTGCGTGCCGAAGGCGTGACCTGCAAAGTAATACGGCGATCAGCCAAGCGATTGACGATGTGCTCCAACTGAATCTCCACAATCTGTGCAAGGTCATCTCGTGTGAGCGAACGGAAGCGCACGATTTCATCGATTCGGTTGACAAACTCGGGGCGGAAATAGTCGATGGGTTCACCAGGCAAGTTGCTGGTCATAATGAGCACCACATTGGAAAAGTCCACCGTGCGGCCTTGACCATCGGTTAAGCGGCCATCGTCCAACACTTGCAACAACACGTTGAACACATCGGGGTGTGCTTTCTCTACTTCGTCAAGCAACACCACGCTGTAGGGGCGGCGGCGAACCGCTTCCGTTAACTGGCCGCCTTCGTCGTATCCCACGTATCCCGGAGGGGCACCAATGAGACGACTCACGGAGTACTTCTCCATGTACTCAGCCATGTCGATACGCACCATGGCCTTCTCGTCGTCAAACAAATACTCAGCGAGGGCTCGGGCAAGTTCGGTCTTACCAACACCGGTTGGGCCCAAAAACATGAACGAACCAATGGGCTTGTTTGGGTCGCTTAAACCGGCACGACTACGACGAATTGCATTGGCAACGGCGGAGACCGCATCTTCTTGTCCGATGACGCGCTTGTGCAACGACAGTTCCAGGTGAACCAGTTTTTGCATCTCGCTTTCCAACAACTTGCTGATAGGTACGCCAGTCCACTTCGACACCACTTCTGCAATGTCTTCGGCATCTACTTCTTCTTTCAGCATGCGATTGTCTTTTTGCAACACATCAAGGTGCGCCGTTGCACCATCGATGCGACGCTCTAATTCTGGAATGCGGCCATAACGCATCTCTGCTGCGCGCTCGAGATCCACTTCACGCTCTACCGCAATACGCAACGATTCAAGTTCTTCTTTCAGGGTGCGAATTGCAGAAATTGCTTCGCGCTCTGCTTCCCAATGAGACTTCATTTTGTCTACTTGGGCTTGCAAGTCTGTGAGTTCCACATCTAATGCGTTAATGCGCTCTTGAGATGCAGCATCGGTTTCTTTTTCCAGCGCTACTTTCTCAATTTCCAACTGTAGAACGCGACGTTGCACAACATCGATCTCGGTAGGCAATGAGTCAATCTCAATGCGAAGCTTGCTGGCGGCTTCGTCAACAAGGTCAATTGCTTTGTCGGGTAAGAAACGATTCGTGAGGTAGCGATTCGACAACACCGCGGCACTCACCAAGGCTGAGTCTTGAATTCGCACACCGTGGTGAACTTCGTATCGTTCTTTCAAGCCGCGCAAAATTGCAATGGTGTCGGGAACAGTTGGCTCACCCACATACACCTGTTGGAAGCGACGCTCAAGAGCCGGGTCTTTCTCAACGTACTTACGGAACTCGTCCAACGTGGTGGCGCCCACCATGCGCAGTTCTCCGCGAGCAAGCATGGGTTTAATCATGTTGCCCGCGTCCATCGCGCCTTCTGAGCCACCAGCACCAACAAGTGTGTGCATCTCATCGACGAATGTGATGATCTCACCTTCAGCATCGATGATTTCCTTCAACACTGCTTTCAAACGCTCTTCAAACTCGCCGCGATACTTTGCGCCGGCGAGCATTGATGCAAGGTCGAGGGAAACAAGTCGTTTGTTCTTCAAACCTTCAGGAACATCGCCGTCGGCAATACGGCGAGCAAGGCCTTCCACAATGGCGGTCTTCCCTACTCCAGGTTCACCAATAAGCACAGGGTTGTTCTTGGTGCGACGCGACAACACTTGAATGACTCGACGAATCTCTTCATCTCGACCGATCACCGGATCAATCTTTCCGGCACGAGCACGGGCTGTGAGATCTTGACCATATTTTTCCAGTGCAGCGAACTGAGTCTCTGGGTCTGGCGTGGTGACTCGATGTGAACCGCGCACGTCGCGAAGTGCATGAAGCATTTCTTCTGTAGAAATTCCCACACGTTGGTTCATTGCCAACATCAAGTGCTCAACTGACAAGTAATCGTCGTGCAAGTCTTTGCGGGCGCTATCTGCATTCTCGAACACGTTGCTGAGTTCGCGATTCATACGTGCTTCAACACCGCCCTGAGTGCGCGGCAACGCAAGAACAGCTTCTTCGGCCTTGGTGCGCAACATTCCAGCAGCGATTCCGAGTTTTTGGAGGAATGCAGGGACAATGGTGTCTTCTTGAGATGTAACAGCGAACATGACATGGTCCGGCGTTACTTCGGGGTTGCCGTATTGGCGTGCGAGGTCTCCGGCAGCGCCAATTGCTTCATTAGTTTTTGTTGTCCACTTCTTCGGATCAATAGCCATAGAAAATTCCCTCGTTACCTGTTGGGATGAAAGATGCTGGGTCGCTCACCAAAGAGCGAAATGGCCTGACGCAGTGGAACTAATGCTCCACGCGAATTGTGTTCTAACGCATTCACTGCGTCCATAAGACCTTGGCGCAATTCGGCCACTTCATGACGCAATCTTTGTACTTCTTCTTCTAAGAACATCACATGACGAATGCCTTCAAGATTCATTCCGCTAGACGCCAGTTCGGCAATGCGACGAAGCCGTGCAATGTCTGCGTCGCTGTATCGACGGTTACCGCCAGATGTGCGTGCGGGTGTGAGTAATCCACGACGTTCGTAAATGCGAAGAGTTTGCGGATGCATGCCCGCCAGTTCTGCCGCAACAGAAATGACATACACGGCCTGATGATGCGGCCTGTTCATGACTTCTCCTTCTCGCGTGGTGACGAAAGAACCGAATGAAGCGCTTCCACCGCAGTGCGTTCACTGTCTGACAACGACGTGGGAACAGCAACGTCGACGGTGACAATGAGATCGCCCGTGTCTTTAGGAGTTTCAATTCCCTTGCTCTTCACGCGATGACGAGAACCCGACTGCGTGCCGGGCTTGAGCTTTAACATCACATCGTTATGTGTCAGCGTGGGAACAGAGATTGTTGCACCAAGCACAGCCTCGGTGAAAGAAACTGGGACGCGCACCAACAAGTTGAGGCCTTCGCGCGTGAAGATGGGATGTGGAGTCACTCTGCATTCAACAAACAGGTCGCCAGCTGGTCCGCCATTGCGACCGGGTGATCCGCGACCTTTCAAACGAATACGTTGTCCGTCGCTGACACCCGCAGGGATACGAACATTCACTTCACGTGGACGTCGTTCAATTCCGGTGCCACGACACGTAGCGCACGGGTACTCAATGACGGTGCCGTTGCCGCCACACGAGCGACACGGCGATGACATTGCGAAGAACCCTTGGTTGTCTGCAATGGACCCGCGACCTCCACACGCACTACACATTTTTGGAGACGTGCCGGGTCGGGCACCAGAACCGGTACACGATGTGCATGTTGCATCGGCCGTGAGATGCAGGGTGGTGGTGAGACCATGTGCTGCATCTTCAAACGACAACGTGAGTGACGATTCAATATCGCGACCTCGTTGTGGACCAACACCAGATCCGCCAGTTCGACGACCACGTCCACCAAACATTTGCCCGAGGATGTCGCCAAGACCATCGTCCCCCATGTCGAAGTTGAACGCGCCACCACCAGGACCACCCATGGGGCCCATGCGACGCACTTCGTCATACTCGGCACGCTTCGTAGCGTCCCCCACAACGTCGTATGCAGCAGAGATGTGTTTGAACTTCTCTTCTGCTTCGGGGTTATTGGGGTTTGTGTCCGGGTGATACTGACGCGCAAGTCGTCGGTACGCCTTTGTGATGTCTTTATCGGACGCATCTTTCGACACGCCAAGAACTGCGTAGTAGTCCTTTTCGAACCACTCGCGTTGGGCAGTCAAGACCTACCCCTTCACCTTCACTAAGGCCGCGCGCAAGACGCGGCCCTTCCACTCGTATCCGGTACGCAGAACTTCCACGACAACGGGTTCGCCGCCATCACCTGGTTCGTGCATGACCGCTTCAGCTGTAGACGGATCAAATGGTTGATTCAACAAGTCGTACGCCTTGAGACCCTGTGTCGACAGTGCGCCAAGCAATGACTTCCACACAGGCTCTACGCCGTCGGAACCATGCGCGAACGCTGCTTCACACACATCGAGTACAGGAAGAAGGGCTTCGGCAATGCGACCAGTAGCACGGTCGACTTCGTCGGCCTGTACTTGTGCAACGCGCTTTCTGTAGTTCTCGAAGTCGGCCTGCAAACGAAGCGCGATGTCTTTGAATTCATCTCGCTCTGCAAGCAACGCAGCAATGTCGTGTTCAACAACTGCTTCATCGGCAGTTACTTCGTTCGGCTCGTTGGTTGCGCCCGCGTCGGGCTGTTCAACGTTTTCCTGCTCAGACATGATGGTTACTGTTCGTCCACGATTTCTGCGTCAACAATGTCGTCATCTGATGCTGCGGATGCTCCCGACGCTGACGAACCTGCAGCACCAGAGTCACGTGCTGCTGCTTCGTACAACTTCTGGCTGAACGCCTGGCTTGCACCCATCAGGGTTTCAGTGGCTGACTTAATCTGCTCAAGATCGTTTCCGGCGATTGCAGCTTTTAGCGCCGACAACGGACCTTCTACTGCGTCCTTCTCTTCAGCAGACACCTTGTCACCTTGTTCACGCAAGACCTTTTCGGTTTGGTACACCAATGAGTCCGCGTTGTTGCGCACTTCGGCTTCATCACGACGGCGACGGTCTTCTTCGGCGTGTGCCTCGGCGTCGCGAATCATCTCTTCAATCTTGTCCTTGCTAAGGGAACTTGAATTAGTGACGGTCATTGACTGTTCTTTGTTTGTTGCGCGGTCTTTTGCAGACACATGAACAATGCCGTTTGCGTCAATGTCGAAGGTGACTTCGATTTGTGGCATTCCGCGAGGTGCTGGAGGAAGATCTACCAACTGGAACTTGCCCAACGATGTGTTGTAACTAGCCATCTCACGCTCACCCTGAAGAACATTGATTTCTACGGATGGCTGATTGTCGTCTGCAGTGGTGAACACTTCGGTACGACGCGTAGGGATAGTGGTATTGCGCTCGATGAGCTTGGTCATAACGCCACCCTTGGTTTCAATTCCCAAGGAAAGCGGAGTGACGTCTAACAGCAAAACGTCTTTGACGTCGCCCTTCATGACTCCGGCCTGAATTGCTGCACCAACGGCAACAACTTCGTCTGGGTTCACTGTCTTGTTGGGTTCTTTGCCGGTGAGCGACATGACGAGTTCTTGTGCGGCGGGCATACGTGTTGATCCACCAACGAGGATGACGTGGTTGACCTGGTTCTTGGTGAGGCCAGCGTCTTTCAGCGCCTTTTCAAATGCAACGCGACAACGCTCAATGAGGTCGGCGGTCATTTCCTGGAACTTAGAACGCGACAAAGTTTCGTCGAGGTGCAATGGGCCTTCAGCTGTTGCAGTGATGAAGGGCAAGTTGATTTGTGTCTGCTGTGTTTGTGACAGTTCAATCTTTGCCTTCTCGGCAGCTTCCTTCAAACGCTGAAGCGCCATGCGATCTTGCGAAAGATCGACGCCGTGTGCTGCTTTGAACTGTTGCACCAGCCAGTCGATGATGCGTTGGTCCCAGTCGTCTCCACCCAAGTGTGTGTCACCGTGCGTGCTCTTTACTTCAACAACACCGCCACCAATTTCGAGAACCGAAACGTCGAAGGTTCCACCACCAAGGTCGAACACCAAAATGGTTTCGTCTTCTGCGGCCTTTTCCAATCCGTATGCAAGCGCAGCCGCAGTTGGCTCGTTGATGATGCGCAACACATTCAAACCAGCAATGGCACCTGCTTCTTTCGTTGCGGTGCGCTGTGCGTCGTCGAAATATGCGGGAACGGTGATGACAGCGTCGGTGACGGTGTCGCCCAAGTACGCCTCGGCGTCGCGCTTCAACTTCATGAGTGTGCGTGCACTGATTTCTTGTGGCGTGTACTTCTTGCCATCAATATCTTCTGACTGCCACGCCTGGCCCATCTTGCTCTTGATGCTGCGGAACGTGCGGTCCGGGTTTGTAATGGCCTGACGCTTTGCCACTTCTCCCACCAACACTTCGCCGGTCTTCGAGAACGCAACGATTGATGGAGTGGTGCGTGCACCTTCTGAGTTAGGGATGACGACTGCGTCGCCTGCTTCAAGAACGGCAACCACTGAGTTGGTGGTTCCAAGGTCGATTCCGACTGCTTTTGCCATGGGGGTTCTCCTGATCGTGGCCGGGATTCGGCGTGGATAGATGTGGTCAGAATAAGGACTTCAGAGCCCCATCACAACCCTCGTGACAGGAAACTTGATACGAAGTCACTCAACTTCTGTGGAGAGGGAAAGTTCGCCTCCCGCGGAGGGCAGTTCTACGATGGCAATGTGCTTGGAAATCTTGTCCTCCTCCGCCACGGCCAAAGTACGTGGAACGAACTGAACCTCTTTACTGGATGGCACGATGTGCCCCTTTCGGCCCAAGGCGAGCGCGAGGCCGCTGAAGCCGGCCAGGTCATGAAGGCCGCCGGACTTTCCTTTGATGTCGCCCATTCCTCTTTATTGACGCGTGCATGCATGACTTGTCATCTGGCCCTCAACGAAATGGGGCAGGTCTGGCTCCCGGTGGAGCGCCATTGGAAATGGAACGAACGCCATTACGGCGCACTGCAGGGTCTCGACAAGAAAGCCACCACGGAGAAACATGGCGAGGCACAAACCACGGCTTGGCGTCGTAGCTACGACATACCCCCTCCGCCGGTTGAGACTGCTAGTCCCGAGCACCCCGTGAACGATCCGCGCTATCGGTTCATTGACCCGAAAGTGTTGCCCGCAACCGAATGTCTGAAAGATGTGGTGGCCAGAGTTGTCCCCCATTTCATGGAAACAGTGGTGCCCCAATTACGTGATGGGATGAATGTCCTTGTTGCCGCCCACGGAAACTCGCTTCGTGCATTGGTGATGTCACTAGAAGGTATTGCCGAAGCAGATATTGCGGAATTGAACATCCCCACGGGCGTTCCACGCCTGTATTCATTGAGTGATTCGCTCGATGTACAAGAGGTGTCCTATTTGGGTGACCCAGAGAAGATCCGGGCCGCCATTGAAGGCGTGGCCAATCAGGCAAAGGCTAAATAGCCAAATCGGTCTATGCGTGTTGATGCACGTCACATGTGACACCTCTCAACACATCTCTTGTGCTTCAGTGAAAATTCGCCTGTTGAAAGTGGATTACACTTATGCACATGGCAGCAACAAAGTCCACCGTTGATCACCTTCGCAAAATCGCACTCTTCTCCGAGTGCTCCACCAAAGAACTTGGTCTTGTCGTGAAGAACTCCACTGAGCGTGTTCTGAAGGCCGGCACGGTCATCATGGACCAAGGCCAAACCGGTCGCGAGGCGTACGTCATCCTTGAAGGCTCCGCCACTGTGAAGCGCAACGGCAAAAAGATCGGCACTGCAAAGGCTGGATCCGTTATTGGTGAACTTTCTTTGCTCGACCATGGTCCCCGCACCGCAGCAGTCATCGCCGATTCCGATGTTCGTTTGCTTGTTGTTTCTGAGCGCGCACTGAAGGGCGCTATCGACAACATCCCCGCCATTTCACGCAAGTTGCTGAAGGCACTCGCCACCCGAGTTCGCGAACTCGACCGCGCCCACTACGGCTGATTTTTCGCCCACTGAGGGCAATTCACATCCCCACGGAGCAGGGTGAACACCCCTGTCGGCACTAGCGTTGTGGTCGTTATGAGCACGAACGCAGCACCTGCAACAGA
>JBIIQG010000052.1:0-8539 GCA_044342185.1 Ilumatobacteraceae bacterium
CGCCAAATGCACGTAGGAAGACCCACAAGGAGACCGCATCGAGAAGCCAGTTCACCGTTGCCCACATCACAACTCGACGAAGAAGCTGTTTGTCGGCATACAGACCTTCAATGCGTGAACCAAGATGTGCCAACACTTCTGCTGCATGCTGCTCATCGAACCGCAACCGACGAGCAAGTGTTCGCACAAGACGTTCTGAACGCCCTTGTCCTTCAACAAGACCGAAGATGATGAACGCAGCAAAAGCCATAAGGATGACACCAACAATTGCTGCAGATCCGTACACAGGGTTGACCCCACGTGCAGGAATGGAAACGATGAGACCCACCCACAGAATGATGTTCAATACAACCGCTGAACCAATTCCGGCCGTCGCGAGTGCAAATGCAGCATCGGGCCCTTTCACACCACACATCGTGATGAGTCGATAGCCAAGCGCCGAACTTGCAGCGCTTCCACCAGGCACGATGTTGCCGAGCGCTTTGGTACTTAACTGAATTCGGTAGAGACGAAGCGCACTGACGTTATTTCCGCTTTCACCTAGCGCCGCCTTTGTCAGCAACGAGTAAGCAAAAAGTGAAAGTGCTTGAAAACCAATTCCCGCGATAAGCAATGACGGATCGATGGTGTTGAGGTCATTTACTGCATCTCTGAACCCTGGGATGAGCGGCAACACAAAGAAGTAGACGACTGCGCCGGCCAGCACAATCTGAATAGGCCGCAGAAAAGCGGGCCTCTTTCTCTTCTTTGAATTCATCTCTACCATCGTGACCGATTACCTAGCCGTATGCAGGGAATTCAACCACTATCCGCTCTAACCCGCGCCGCAATTGGTCGCTGTAGTCGGCCGATGTTTTCCCTACATGCACAACAACTACGTCTCTCAGAGGCGACACCCAAGTGAGTTGCCCTTCATATCCGTGCGCAATCATTGACCCGGTATCTGTTGGCCACGTCCACCAATGTGAGCTATAGCCCATTCCCGTTACATCGTCATGAACTACAGAGCGTGCAGCATCGTGTGACCACCCAATGGGAAGAATTTGGTTCTCTCCCCACTTGCCGCCGTTCAGGTACAAGTATCCGAACTTTGCGAAATCTCGCGTGGTGGCGTAGAGGAAAGACGATCCAACAAAAGTTCCTGCCGTATCAAACTTTGGAGTTGCGCTCATGCCAAGTGGTGCAAAAAGCCGAGTCCGCATGAAGTCTTCGACCACCTCGTGTGATTCAACTTTCTCCCCCAACGCGTTTGCAAGAATTCGCGCAACGATGTTTGTGGTTCCCGATGAATACACCCACTGTGTTCCGGGTTCGTGCAGCAATGGTTTGGCAGCTGCGTACGCCGCGTGATTGCCCGTGAAGTCAGATTCAGCGAACAACATTTCAATAACGTCAGATGCTGTTCCGTCGACGTAATCCTCTATCCATTTCAAACCGCTTCGCATGGTCAAGAGGTCGTGCAATGAGATCTTCGAACGTTCATCGTTCTGCCACTCCGACAACAAATGCGTGTCGTTGAGCGACAGCAATCCATCGCCCACCGCGATTCCAACAAGAGCATGAGTGATGCTCTTTGCCATGGACCACGAGATGTGCGTGGACTGAGGGGTGAACCCTTCGCCGTGCCACTCGCGCACCACGCGACCATTTGCCACAATCAACAAGCCATGGGTACGCCCCTGGGATTCGGGACGATTCACCAGCTCATCAATGGCGGCGTCGAGAAGACCCGTATGAACCCTGTCCCCAAGGTCACCATGGGTCCAGTCACCCTGAGGGAACACTCGATCTGCCACCCCCCGAGATTAGGCGCAGGGCTAGGTAGCGGGTGACTGAAGCGTGACCAAATACCAGCCCACTGAGACACATTGAACCCCCACAAATGCCCCACGGACATGCCAAATCGGTGGCTCGCTCACTAGCGTTTCACCGTATGAGTACTGCGCCAGACCTCCAAACAGCCGCCTCGGTGATTTCCACCGCTCGATCCATGGTGGACACCGCCATTCAGAGCCTCATCGCAAAAGGTGGTCCGGACAAGAATCAGACCCTTGCCTACGACATTGCGCACGTAGCTGCCGCAGTCGAAACCGCTCGCTCGCTTCTTGATTACGGCGCAAAGGGAAATGCTGAAGGCAACATCGCGTGTGCATTCACCGCCGACATGGTGCACGACTTTGTGTCTCGTCTCATCGGACGCGAAAAGTTGTGGGGCGTCGATCCATCTGCGTTGTCTGGTGCACACGACTTCGTCGCCACATACCGCGACCCAGAATTCCTTGCATCTCTCGCCGACGTTCAAGGTCCACGCCACCTTGCCGACGATTTTGAAATGGTGCAAGACACATTCCGCTCATTCGCAACGAAAGTTATTGCGCCAAAGGCCGAGCATGTTCACCGCCACAATGGCGATGTTCCAGAAGATGTCATCGCTGGCCTCGCAGAAATCGGCGCATTCGGTCTGAGTGTTCCCGTTGAATACGACGGCTTCTCCGAAGGTGGCGAAGGCGAATACATGGCCTCTGTTATCGCAACTGAAGAATTGTCGAAAGCATCACTTGGAATTGGCGGATCGCTCATCACCCGCCCAGAAATTCTCACCCGCGCGTTGGTGAAGGGTGGAACAGAGGCACAGAAGCACGAATGGCTGCCAAAACTGGCTAGCGCTGAAGTGATGTCTGCTGTTGCTGTGACTGAACCCGACTACGGCTCCGACGTTGCCGGGTTGAAGACCACTGCAGTAGAAGCACTTGGTCCAAATGGTGAAGCCGGTTGGTTGATCAATGGCGTGAAGACGTGGTGCACATTCGGTGCACGCGCAAACGTCCTCATGTTGCTGGCACGTACAGACCCCGATCGTTCAAAGACGCACCGCGGTTTGTCCTTGTTCATTGTTCCAAAGCCAATTGGCGATGCACACGGTTTCATGTTCACCCAGGACGGTGGCGGAAAGATGGAAGGTCGCCCCATTGACACCATCGGGTATCGCGGCATGCACAGCTACGAAATCGCCATTGAAAACTGGTGGGTCCCCGAGACCAACCTCATCGGCGAGCGCGATGGTTTAGGCAAGGGCTTCTACCTGCAAATGGCTGGCTTCGAAAACGGTCGCCTGCAAACAGCCGCTCGTGCAGTTGGCGTGATGCAAGCTGCATACGAAGCAGCGCTTGACTACGCGCAGAACCGCGTGGTGTTTGGTTCATCCATTAGCGAATACGAACTCACCAAAGTGAAGTTAGGTCGCATGGCGGTTATCACTCAGGCATCTCGTCAGTTCTCGTATGCAGTTGCCCGCCTTATGGGCAAGGGCGAGGGCGCAATGGAAGCCAGCATGGTGAAGGCATACGTATGTAAGGCGGCCGAATGGGTTGCTCGCGAAGCAATGCAGATTCACGGTGGTTACGGATACGCCGAGGAATACAGCGTGAGCCGTCTGTATGTAGATGCTCGCGTTCTGTCCATCTTCGAAGGTGCAGACGAGACACTCTGCTTGAAGGTCATCGCAAAGAACCTTTGCGAAGCCGCCAAGTAAGGTCTCACAAATGCGTTCCGCCAGAGACTTCTTTAAGCCGCTTGCTGCAGGTGCTCCCGCACCTCTGCACGAAATTCCATTCAAGCCGAGTCGTGTTATTCACTTCTTCCCGCCACACAACGAAAAGATGGTGTCGAAGCTTCCGGAGACCATTCCAAATGTGGACATCATCCTTGGCAACTTGGAAGACGCCATTCCAATGGCCGACAAAGAAGCAGCTCGTGCAGGCCTCATCAAGGTTGCAAATGAACTGAACTTTGGCACCACTCAGTTATGGACACGAGTCAACAGCCTCGACTCTCCCTGGTTCTTAGACGACGTCACCGAAATTGTCACCAAAGCCGGAGACAAGTTCGACGTCATCATGATTCCGAAAGTGGAAGGCCCAGAAGACATTCACTATGTGGATCGTTTGTTGGCTCAACTTGAGGCTCGTGCGGGTTTGAAGAAGCCATTGTTGTTGCACGCAATTCTTGAAACTGCGCGTGGGGTTGCCAACGTGGAAGAAATCTGTGGCGCATCACCGCGCATGCAGGGAATCTCCCTCGGACCAGCCGACCTCGCTGCAAACCGCCGTATGAAAACCACTCGCGTTGGTGGCGGACACCCCGACTACATCGTGCGTCAAGACCCGCAAGGCGACGACTACCAAGGTGCACGCACCACATACCAACAAGACCTGTGGCACTACACAATGGCTCGCATGGTTGATGCATGCGTGATGCACGGAGTTCTGCCCTTCTATGGACCGTTCGGTGACATTAAAGATGTCGTTGCATGCGAAGACCAGTTCCGCAACGCATACCTTCTGGGTTGTGTTGGCGCATGGAGCCTTCATCCCGTTCAGATCGACATTGCAAAGCGCGTATTTAGCCCACGTCCAGAAGATGTGAAGCAAGCACAACGCGTGATCGATGCAATGGGTGACGGAACCGGCGCAATCATGCTGGACGGCAAGATGGAAGACGATGCATCTGTGAAGCAGTGCAAGGTTGTTGTAGAGCTTGCACGCCAGTTGGCAGCACGCGACCCAGAACTTGCCGCTCAGTACGGTTTCTAAACACTTCACACGGAAAGACAGCCATGAGTTCATTACGCCCACGCCGCTCCGCTTTGTACATGCCCGCCGCCAATGAGCGCGCTTTGGAGAAGGCAAAGGGAATCTCTACCGATGCCATCATCTTCGACCTTGAAGACGCGGTGTCTCCCGATTCAAAAGATGTGGCACGCGCGCAGGCTGTAGCTGCAGTGAACAGTGGTGAATACGGAAAGCGCGAACTCACTATTCGCTGCAATGCACTGGCAACACCATGGGGTCATGCAGACGTTGCCGCAGCTGCAAAGGCGTGTGTGTCTGCGGTGGTCATTCCAAAGATCAACTCTGTTGCAGAAGTTGATGAAGTGTCGGCAGCACTTGATGCGGCTGGAGCACCAAAAGAAATGATGATCTGGGCAATGATTGAAACGCCCACTGCCATTATGGATTGCCGTGCAATTGCCGCCCACCCGCGCGTGGCAGTTTTGGTCATGGGAACAAACGACTTGGCAAAAGAGCTGCGCGCCGCGCAAGTTCCTGGTCGCGCACCACTCACCCCAAGTTTGCACATGGCATTGTTAGCTGCACGTGAAGCCGGCAAAGTCATCTTGGATGGCGTGTACAACGATATTAAGGATGCCGATGGGTTCCGTGATGAATGTGTTCAGGGACAACACATGGGATTCGATGGAAAGACTCTCATTCACCCCGATCAGGTGGGAATTGCAAATGACGTGTGGTCACCATCTGAAGATGAAGTGGTCCATGCGCGTGAAGTGATTGCAGCGTTTGATGAAGCACTTGCTGCAGGCAAAGGCGTGGTGCAGTTAAACGGCCGCATGATTGAGAACTTGCACGTAGACAACGCACGACGTGCATTGGCGATTGCTGAAGCAATTGCCGAATTGCAGTAACTACTCGTTACAAGTTGGCGCGAAACAGCGCCACGGTGCGAGCCCACGACATTGCTGACGCCTCTGCGTCATACACCTCTTCACGCGTGTCGTTGAAGAACGCATGATGGGTTCCGGGGTAGACGTGAAAGATTGCGTTCTTTCCCAGTGATTGGAGTTCTGCTTCGGTGGCTTTGATTGCCTCTGGCGCCGCTGTACCGCGATCATGTTCGGCGTAATGGCCTTCCACCACTGCCGACATGTTCTCCCAATTGATAGGGGTGTCGGGACGCATACCGCCATAAAACGGCGCAGCAGCCGCAACCGCGTCGGGACGTTGACATGCAACCATCAATGTGAGCCCACCGCCCATACAGAACCCGGTGACACCGACTTTTGTTTGACCAGTGCGCTGTTGCAGCAGGTCAATAGCGCCACTCAAATCTTTTGCAGCAGTTGCGAGGTTCATGCTCATTAACAACTTGCCAGCGCTGTCGGGTTCCGTGGTGACTTCACCGTGATACAAATCTGGTGCAAGCGCCGTAAAGCCAGCAGCGGCAAATCGGTCGGCAATGTCCTTGATGTGCTCGTTCAGACCCCACCATTCCTGAATAACCACTACGCCCGGACCCGAGTCTCCGGCCAGATACCCCGCGCATGTTCCGCCATTGCTCTTGAATTCCACCATCTCGCCCATGAACGTCTCCTTTGCGCAACACCGCCACGGTGGCGGGCTCTGCGCCCAACTTAGACCGACATCTGCCACACCGTTCGGCTGAACGAGGGTTCTCTCACGAGGGTCGCAGCCACTAGCGTGAAGGGCGTGGCAAGTGCATCTCTCCCCAACCCAAGCCTCGATCTCACCCTTACCCCGTTGTCTGGTGGCGGTCGCACACTGCGTGAATGGCTCACCACGTTCCATCTCGCTTCCGTTGTGCTCGACCCCTACACCAACGAGAGTTCATGGATTCTTGAAACCGCAGTACGCATTATGCGCCAGTTCTCTGGTGCTGCTGTTCGCGTGAACTTCATTGTCACGTGCGATGCAGAGAGTGCCCGTGCATTCCTTGGGCCGTATGCCGATGAGTTCTTGGTGTACTGCGACCCCGACCGCGCTGCTGTGAAGGCACTCGGCTTAAGCGAACTTCCCGCATTTGTTCTCATCCAGTCAAACGGCGCTATTCCGCACGCCGCACAGGGTTGGACCGCAGCCGACTGGAAAGATGTGGCATCGGCAGTTGCAACTTTGACCGCATGGTCAAAGCCAACAATTCCTGCACCTGGCGACCCCGGCGCATTCCGCGGTACGCCCGCGCTTGTCTAACCCGCTTCCCTTCTCGGGTCTGCCCGTAGAGGAGGCCATTGCGCCATTGCGCGATGCTTTCCAGTCTCGCCACAACGCCGTTCTCGTTGCGCCTCCTGGTGCGGGCAAAACAACTTTGGTTCCGCTGCGTCTTCTTCACGAATCGTGGGTGGGTAACCGTCGCATTGTCATGCTGGAACCGCGCCGCTTGGCCGCACGTGCGGCAGCACAACGCATGGCATCACTGCTTGGTGAAAAAGTTGGCGACACCGTCGGGTACCAAACGCGTGATGAACGCAAAATTGGCGCGAACACACGTATCGAAGTGCTGACCGAAGGAATTTTGACGCGTCGCCTACAAAATGATCCAACACTCGATGGCACCGCGCTAGTGATTTTCGACGAAGTGCACGAAAGAAACCTGCCCACTGATCTTGGCCTTGCATTTCTCCTCGATGCACGAAAAACATTCGACAGTGATGTGCGTGTACTGGCCATGTCTGCAACCGCACAGGCAGAGAAGTTTGCCGATGTACTTGCAGACGTTGACGGCCCAGCTCCCGTCATCACATCAGATGGGCGAATCTTTCCTGTCGATGTCCGCTACGTACCAAGACAACGCGACGACAGATTAGAAAACGCAATCACCGATGCAGTTCTTCACGCACTGAAGAACGACGATGGCGACATCCTTGTTTTCCTTCCAGGCATTGGCGAGATCAATCGAACTCAAACACTCCTAAAAGAACGTGTTCCTACAACTGTTGATGTTGTGCGTCTTGCGGGAGCTCTGCCTTTCGCAGAACAAGATGCAGCCCTCAACGCCAGCACAGAAGGTCGGCGGCGCGTGGTGTTGTCCACAGATATAGCCGAAACATCTCTTACCGTTGAAGGCATACACATCGTGATTGATGCTGGTCTGGCTCGCACACCACGGCTAGACACGCGCACTGGTCTCACAGAACTCGTTACCGTTACATCGTCGCGCGCATCGGCCGATCAACGCAGTGGCCGTGCGGGTCGAATTCGCGAGGGTGTGGCGTATCGATTGTGGAGCCGCATTGAAGACTCCACCCGTCTTGCACATCTTCCCGCCGAGATCACTCAAGCAGACCTGTGTTCGCTCGCACTCGACATTGCATCGTGGGGAACACCCGTCGATCAACTGATGTTTCTCGATGCTCCGCCATTGCGCACATTGGCGATGGCAACAGACACACTGCACATGCTTCATCTCGTAGATCTCTCAGGTGCAGTAACGCCACTTGGCCGCACCGTGTTGGGTCTGCCCTTGCATCCACGTTTGGGTGCAATGGTTGCTCGTAACGCAGACTCGCCTGCGCAAGGTTGGATTGCGTGTGTATTGGCGGCACTTTTGGAAGAACGCGACATCTTGCGCGGTCGTCCCGACACATTGCCTGCCGATCTCGCACTTCGCGTGCGTCTGGTGCTGGACCTAGAACGCCACGACCTCGCCGACAGAGGTGCGCTACACCGAGTGCGCGACGCAGCAAAAGACATTGCGCGCCGAAGCGGAATTGGTTCCGACGCCTATGTCACCGCCGACATGGTGGACACATTGTGTGGAGCAATCGTGTTGTCTGCCTACCCGGATCGTTTGGCTATGCGTCGATCATCTGCAGGGCACTTTGTCATGCGTGAAGGTGGTGCGGTGAGTTGCGACAACAAAGATGCCATTGCACGGGAAGCATTCATTGTTGCTGCCGATGTCGACTCGCGTCGAGGAGGTTCACGCCTACGTCGCGCCGCGGCCG
>JBIIQG010000053.1:0-8415 GCA_044342185.1 Ilumatobacteraceae bacterium
AGAAGTCCCCATGGACCTGCTTTGTTGGGACCAACACGGTTTTGCATGCCCGCAATGACTTTGCGCTCAAACCACACCATGAGCATGGTGGCCACAAGACCCACCACAAAAACAATGAGAACCTTCAACAAGACAATGAACAGTGGAGTCCACAAAAGCCCACCTTCAAGAAGTGGATCGACAGCAATCAAAGAAATCATGAGACGGACTCGATTCTCACATCAATCACGGACTCGTTACGACGAACCAATTCGCGAATGTCTGCGCCTGGCTGATTGAACGGAACGATTGCTGTTCCGCGTGGCACTGACTCGGAAACAAAAACTGGCAGGACAACAGAACTGTGTGCGTTTGAAACACGAACATTGCTTCCGACCGCAGCACCAACACGCTCGAGGTCGAGTGGGTGAATAGTGACGCATGCACCAGTAGCAAGGTTGGACAATGCTGGACTTGTTGCAGTGCCCACTGCTTTGTCGTACAACTTGCGTCCCATTGCAACACGGAACTCGTAGGAGTTACGAGGAGCAGCAGGCGCTACAGCGAGAGGTGTGCGAACAGGCGATGGCACCGAAACAACCACTCCGTCTCGCTTGATGGCAACCGATGTTGTGGTTGAACCGAAGCCAGGAACTGTTGACGCCATCTTCTTTTGTACGTCGGCCAAAGTGGTGACTGCAAGATCATGACCAAGCGAGTCGGCAAGTTCGGCAGCGATCATCCAGTCGGCGCGTGATGTGCCGCGTGCAGTGATCTTCTGCACCACATTCGTTACCCGGCCTTCAAGATTCATTGTTGTGCCGTCTTTTTCGCCATATGCCGCCACAGGCAACACTATGTCTGCATGTGCAGCAGATGGCGTGAGGAATGTGTCGAGTGCAACAACACACTTTGCTCCGGCAATTCCGCGACGGGCGAGATCGGCATCGGGTACATCGCTGAGTGGGTCTGCACCAAGCAAGATGAGGCATTCAACCCGACCATTTGCTGATGCTTCCAAAATTGCTGCGGCATCGGATCCACCACGAGGAGCAAGGCCAACCGACAGTGCACCGCGAACATTTCCGCGACGCAATACAGGAAGCACTGTTGCTGAAGGAACAACGTTGAAGACTGCATCGACTGCAGACAGTGTGTGAGCAGCAGACTCGGCCAAGTTGCCGCGACCGGCGACAACAACTACAGGCCCCGACGACAACTGGGCGGCGACTTGTGCATCGGCCAGTAACGACTGAACAACTGATGACGTTGTTCCCGATTCAGCGCGAACAGAACGCCATGCATTCTTGGTAAGTCCGGTCTCGGTTGCCGACACTTCAATGATTCGAATGCGCTTCTTCTCAGCAGCATCACGTAAGCGAATGTGAAGAACAGGAAGTTCTTCTTTTAGGTCGGGTGCAAGCAAGATGACTGTTCCGCCGGCACACGCTGAGTCGATTGTTGCTTGCGGATAGCTAAAGATGTCGGTGGGTAAACCATCGTCAAGTTGTGCGTCGCGCAGCGAGATACCGATTGCATCGGCCAACTGCGCCCACATAAACGCATCTTCGTTTGTTCCGCGTGCACCACCAAGAATGGCAACGGAGCCAGGCGACGCATGGCGAAGTGTGCGCGCGATGCTGTCCATTGCTTCGGACCATGATGTCTGCGCAAACGAATCACCCGACTTCACGAGTGGGTGTTCGAGACGGTCTTCGGAGTTAACAGACTGGAAGTTGAAACGACCGCGGTCGCACAACCAGCCCCAGTTCACGGGATCGCTGTCAACACCTTGGTAACGAAGCAGTTCGTCACGACTTGATTGGACAACTGTTCGACAGCCAACTGAACATGTGGTGCATGTGCTTTCGCGTTGTTCAAGGTCCCACGGGCGAGCCTTGAATCGATACGGCTGCGCAGTAAGTGCGCCTACGGGACAGATTTGGACAGTGTTGCCCGAAAAGTACGAAGCGAACGGTTCATCGGGGAATGTCATGACCTGCGTGTTGTTGCCGCGTTGCGTGAAACTAATGAGCGGGTCACCCGCTACTTCATCGGCGAAACGCGTACAACGGTCACACAAAATGCAACGTTCACGATCCAGGAAAACAAGGTCGCTAATGGGGATTGGCTTTTCGTAGTGACGCTTCTCTTCGACGAAACGGCTCTCGCCAGCACCATGACTAAAGGCCTGATCTTGCAGCGGGCACTCGCCACCCTTGTCACACACGGGACAGTCGAGTGGGTGGTTGGCAAGAAGCAACTCAATGATGCCTTCTTGCGCGCGCTTCACTTGTGGAGTGTCGGTACGAACCACTTGACCATCGGCGACGGGTGTCATGCAGCTGACCACCATCATTGGCCCACGAGGACCTTCCACTTCGACCAAGCACTGACGGCACATACCAACAGAACTCATACGCGGGTGGTAACAAAAACGCGGAATGAATTCATCGGCGCGATCTGCTGCAGCGATGATGAGTTCGCCCTTACGCGCAGCAACGGACTTGCCATTGATGGTGATGCTGACCGCGTTGGGATCTGGGTCGGGCATTTCTGCCACGTCTGCGGAGTTATCGATAGTTGTCATTGCCCCACCGCCGTAACAGGAATGAGAGTGCGCTTTGTGACGCGTGCTTCAAATTCACTGCGGAACAAGGTAAGTGCCGAGTGAACTGGTGCATACGCCGATGGTCCGACGAAACAAATTGTGTTCATGCGATATGGGAACGGCACAGCAGTGAGTCCGAGTTTTTCGTTTGACGCGTGCGGGAATGCACCCGGACAAATTGATTCGCCCACTTCCATCAACTGATCGAGATCTGCATCTGTTCCCTTGCCATCGACAACGCGCGACAAGATGCGCTCTAACCAAGTTCCACCTTCGCGACATGGCGTGCACTTGCCACACGATTCATGTGCGTAGAAACGAGTGAGCGTGAGTGCGGCACGTGGGATGTCGGTGGTGGAGTCCATGACCATGATGGCGCCAGAACCCAACATCGAACCTGCGGGTCCGACTTGACTTGCTTCAAACGGAAGATCTAACTGATCGGGCGTGAACCAAGGTGCGGAACCGCCACCAGGAACAAACGCCTTTAGTTCATTACCGTTGCGAATCCCTTGACAGAACTCGTCGCCGTACAAGAGATCGCGGAACGTTGTTGTTCCGTTGATGATTTCGTACACACCGGGACGATTAACGTGACCCGACACTGCGACCATACGTGTGCCAGGAGAAGTTGCCGTGCCGATAGCGGTGTATGCATCTGCGCCATTGCGCAACAACCACGGCAAGTTGGCCAACGTTTCCACGTTGTTCACAATTGTCGGTTGTCCATACAACCCAATCGCTGCGGGGAAATACGGAGGCTTCAAACGTGGCATTCCACGATTGCCTTCAAGACTTTCAATCAGCGCAGTCTCTTCGCCCACTACGTATGCACCAGCACCCCAATGCAGCACGATGTCAACAGAAAACTTTGACCCGAGAATGTTCTTGCCTACGTAACCCGCGGCGTATGCCTCGTTCAATGCGTTTGCAACACGCTCTTGTGCGAGCGCCATTTCACCACGGATGTAGAGGAAGCACTGCGACAAGCCAGCGGCGTAACACGCAATAAGGCAGCCTTCAATCAACTGGTGAGGATCGCGTTCCATCAGCAAACGGTCCTTGTAGGTGCCGGGCTCACTTTCGTCGCCATTCACCACCAGATAACGAGGCCACACACCTTGAGGAGTAAGACCCCACTTGTTGCCTGCAGGGAATCCTGCGCCACCGCGACCAAGAACTGTTGCTGTCTTTACTTCGTCGTGGATGTCTGATGCTGGACGACCAAGTGCGGCACGCAAACCTGCATATCCCTCAGTTGCGAGATAGCGCTGCAATGTATAGGAGTCTTCGTATTCGAAACGTGAGGTAACGATCTTCGGGCGATCTCCTGGATAAAAGCCAGGTGCGTGTGCCCATGTGCCGCCGGGATTGCTTGTCATAGTGCAGCCTTCCCGTCGAGCCATACAGGGCCTTCGGTAACGAGTTCTGGATCTACTGCGCCAACTCCGCGATCTGCAGGAATGTGTTGACGCGTCACTGCCAATGTTCCGTGTTGTGGAATTTCATCGGTGAGTTGACCAGACGACAGTTGGTTCACAAGGTCATCGAAGTTCTGCGACGTTACGCGGAATCGGTAGCGGTAGTTCACCTGTAAACAAGGGGCTTCCGTGCAAGCTGCTTGGCACTCTGCGCGTTCTAACGTGAACATTCCGTCGGGCGTTGTTCCGCCCATGTGAATTCCTAAGCGTTCCTCGGCGTGATGCATCAGTTCTTCTGCACCCATGAGTGCGCACGACATAGTTCCGCAAATATTGATGAGGTACTTGCCCACTGGTTCGAACTTAAACATTTCGTAGAACGATGCTGTTCCGTACACTTCGGCCGACGTTGCGCCAACAAGTTCACCAATGTGAGCCATTGCTTCGTTGGTGATGTAACCATCTTGCTCTTGCGCAAGATGAAGCAACGGAATAGTTGCTGAACGCGGCTTTGGATAGCGACCGATGATTTCACGCGCAAGACGTACGTTGTCTTCGTTTAGGCGAGCCATTAGCGATCAACCTCCCCCAACACTGGGTCGACAGATGAAATAACGGCAACAGCGTCGGCAACCAAACCGCCGCGCATCATGTGCGGCAACGCCTGAATGTTGACGAATGACGGTGCGCGCATGTGCATGCGGTACGGAGTAGAAGAACCATCGGACACGATGTAACAACCAATTTCTCCACGTGGACTTTCAATGGCGACGTACACTTCGCCCTCGGGCACTTTGAATCCTTCGGTGAAGATCTTGAAGTGATGAATGAGTGCTTCCATTGATTCGTCAATACGCGCACGTGGTGGTGGCGTGACCTTCTTGTTCTGGATGCGATAGTCACCAGAGGGCATGCGGTCGAGAATTTGGTACACGATGCGCATTGACTCGCGAATCTCGTTGAAGCGAATCGCATAGCGGTCGTATGCATCGCCGTGTTGACCAACAATGACATCGAATTCAACGTCGTCGTACTTGAGATATGGCATCTCGCGACGAAGGTCCCATGGGACTCCTGTTGAGCGAAGGATGGGGCCCGTTGCACCAAGAGCCATAGCTTCACGCGCCGTGATAGCGCCGACACCTTGCAGACGGTCGCGCCAGATTGGCTGACCTGTCATGAGGATGTCGTACTCTTCTAAGCGAGATGGAAGGTTGTTGAGAATTTCCAGTACGTCGTCACGCCATCCGGCAGGAAGGTCTGCTGCAAGTCCTCCAGGTCGAATGAAGTTGTGGTTCATTCGAAGTCCGGTGACTTTCTGGAAGAAACGAAGAACTTCTTCACGCTCGCGCCAGCCGTACAACATCATGGACACTGCACCAATGTCCATTCCGTTTGTGGCGAGGAACAACAAATGGCTGCTCATGCGGTTGAGCTCAGACAGCAACATGCGCATCCACACCGCGCGTTCTGGAATGTCGCCATCGATTCCCAACAACTTTTCGACGGCTAACGAGAACACCAACTCGTTATTGAGTGGTGACAAGTAGTCCATACGTGTGACATTGGTGCCACCCTGCATGTACGTGAGCGACTCACCAGTCTTTTCCATGCCAGTGTGCAAGTAACCAATAATTGGCTTGCAGCGCAAAACTGTTTCACCTTGCAGTTCCAACATCAGGCGAAGCACGCCGTGTGTACTGGGGTGCTGCGGACCCATGTTGATGATCATTGTCTGATCTTCGGGCGCTTCCGTTTGAACTTCAGCAAGCTTTGCTGCTTCAGATTCACTCAGGCGCAACACCGCGCCTACTTCGCGAAAGAGTTCCTTGGCACTCAGTTCGCTACGTGATCGAAGTTCTTGTCCACCTTCGTTGGTTCCTGCAGAAATAATGGTGCTCATGAATGCGACCCTTTGAACTGAACAGGAATAGAGCCTTGGTCGTAGTCCTTACGCAGCGGATGGCCATCCCAGTCTTCGGGCATCAAAATTCGTGTCATGTCAGGATGGCCAGTGAAGGTGATCCCGAACATGTCGTATGTTTCGCGTTCGTGCGCTTCAGTGCCGGGGTGCAGATCAAACAGCGAAGGTAGTTCGGCGTCGGACTCTGGCACTTGAACACGCAGACGCAAACGGTCCCGCAATGTAAGCGACAAAAGGTTCACTACTACTTCAAAACGCTCGGGCTGAATACCTTCACCAACAGTGCGCGTGGGCATTCCTAGGTAGTCGACACCAGTGAGATCGACGCACATGTCGTACCCGTCGGCCAACAAGGCTTTTACCGTTGCCACGTAGTTCTCTCGTGACACGAGAATGACCCGCTGACCACGCGATGACACAACTGGGCATCCGTGAAGAGTCTCGACAGTCTCCACCGTTGTCTCTACTGCATCACTCATGACTACTTCGATCCGAGAGAGACGGACGCAGTTGAAGAACTTTCAGCAGACAATTCGATGCCTGCTCCTGCTCCGGTTGCTGAACGACGACGCATAATTTCGCCGTCTTCAATTAACTGGTGCAGGGTTTCAATTGCGTGAATGAGAGTTTCAGGAGTTGGCGGGCAACCTGGCGCATACACATCGACCGGAACAATTTGATCGACGCCTTGAACAATTGCGTAGTTGTTGAACATTCCGCCACTTGATGCACAGACACCCATGGAGATAACCCACTTGGGTTCCATCATTTGGTCGTACACCTGACGAAGAACTGGAGCCATCTTCTGGCTAACACGACCGGCAACAATCATGATGTCGGCCTGACGTGGCGACGCACGGAACACTTCCATTCCGAATCGTGAAATGTCGTAGTGCGAGGCACCCGTGCCCATCATTTCAATGGCACAACATGCAAGACCAAACGAAGCACCCCAACTAGAACGTGATCGCGCCCACTTCACTAAGTCTTCAATGCGAGCGGTGACAAAATTATGTTCAATGCCGCCAAGACCGTCGTCTGCAATGTTCTGAACGAGACCCATTACGCGGCCTTTCCGTCATTTGCTGCGCGTCCTTCAGAACCAACAACACGAACAGTGCGACGAGGAGTAATCGCTGGACCATCGGCGATGATTTCGCTTCCGTTGGCACGCTTCATTGGGCCCCAATCGAGTGCGCCACGAGCAACCATGTACACAAATGCAACAAAGAACACCGCACTAAAGGCGACCATTTCAAAGAATCCAAAGGCGCCGAGGAATTCACGATCGACGGCGTATGGATACGCAAAGATGAGTTCAATGTCGAACATGACGAACAACATGGCGATGACATAGAAGCTGACAGGGAAACGCTCTGGTGGTTCACGACCAGGAACAATGCCGCACTCATATGGTGCTTCTTTCGCAGAGTTGGGTCGGTTAGGAGCCAACAAACGCGACGCTACAAGACTAAGTACGCCAAAAAGAACTGCCAGCACCGTGAGCACAACGATTGGTAGGTACTGACCCATGGCTTAAGCCGCCGGCGACTTGAGTGCGAGATTTCCTCGTAACAACGCTTCGCGGCGGTGAAGAACCCATGCGAGCAAGAAGAAGATAATTCCGGAGCCGATGGCAATAAGAATTGCTGGCTGACGCTTTGCACCAAGGTCGCGAATCATGACCACATAGCGATGAGGCTGAGTGGTGTCGATTTGTGCGCGTGCTGGCGCACGACCTGGCTCTGTTCGCTGTTCAACAAGTGGTGCAACTTCAACAATGGAGTAGCGGGGCTTGTGGAAGAACGCGAAGAAGTCAAGCGACTCGGTGATGAGCGGATAACGCTCGCCTCCCTTGTCATACACATTGACCGAGATGTATTCGCCTGCGGAAAACTCTTCTGCCTCAATCTGGATGATTTCATCTGATGAAGCGACAGCTTGACCACGACGTGGGTCGGACTCGTCAAGAACGGTCCAACCATCTTCAACAAGAGTCTTCGAAACCTTCTCTGCGGCGGCAGGAGCATCGAGTCCGGCTACATCGATAGGCGCATCGAGTACTTCAGCTCGATTCAGTAATGATCCGTCTCGAACAATGGTGATGGGCTCGGCGGGCTCCCATGTTGGCACGGGTCCTTGAAGACCAATTCCGTAGATGGCCCACACAATTGCCATAGACATCATCCATCCGGCAAATGCAGTTGCGGTGATGAGAAAGCCGAGGCGCGCGCCAACGTTTGTTCCCAAGATGAGATAGGTGCCACCAATAAGAGTGACAAACATAACGAGAACAACGACGATGCCGCGAAGGCCCGGGTTGAAATCAATTGCGAGAAGTGTGGACAACATCAGAGGCTCCGAACGTATTCAACAATTAACTTGACTTGCTCATCGGTGTACATCTGACCGAAGCCAGGCATACGACCGCTTCCTTGTCCCTGTTCTCCGTAGCGCTTTCCGTATTCAGAACCAGCCTT
>JBIIQG010000031.1:0-17816 GCA_044342185.1 Ilumatobacteraceae bacterium
TGGCTGCTGCTGCAGCAAAGAAGGGCAAGAAGGAAGACGACGAGGAAGGCGGGGACGAATCCGGCGACGAAGAAGACCGTGGCTCGGGGGATGTCTCTGACACAGCGGTGAAATTCCGCAAGACCGATGTTGATGGCTCGGATGATCTAATCCAGCCACGTTCTGCAACGTGGCTGGATAAGTGGTCTTCAAAGTCCCCGCATCGCCTCGTGCATTCATCGCCATTGCTCGCACGTCTCGTTGTTGACGGTACGTACCTGCGTTCGTTGCTTGGTGTTTTCTGGTTGGCATTGCCGCTAGCAGGTGTGGTGATCGGAGTCCTCTCTGCAATCAATACTGATTTCAATATTGTGATGCCAGCATTTGGATTGCTGATTGCGATTCTGATTGTCGGGATTCTCGATGCTTTGTCAGGTCTTCTCGGAGTCCTAGTCTTTGCATTGCTTGCAGGTGTTGGTGGAGGGTTCACATCTTCTGACTCCATTCGAGGAATGTTGGGACTCTGTGCATTCTCCTTCGGAGTGCCACTCATCGCATCGGCCTCACGTCCGTTCTTCAGGGCCAGTGATGGTAAATCTCTAGCGTGGAATCGAACAGTTGACTTTTTCTTGGTCACGTTGTTTGGTGCATTGGCTGCTGGTGGAATGTTTGGCTCATTGCCAGGCCTCACCGGGTTCAAGCCTTCGTTTGCGGATCGTGGAGACACGATTCAGCTGATTGCTTTGACAATGTTGATTGTTCGAATCGGACTGGAGTATCTCGCAAGAAATACGACATCAGGGCGGTTCAAGTCCATTCATGCAGATGAACTCGATGAGCCATCGACAACACAGAAGGTTGCATCAATCATTGGTCGTTCTGCAGTGTTCGCATTTGTTGCAGTCATCTTCATCGGAAACAACTGGGCCTTGTGGGCAGGAACGGCGTTGTACATGGTTCCAAAGTTTGTCGATCTTGTCTCTGACAATTTCCCGAACTTCGCCAAGTTGCATCGCTATCTGCCGCGCGGCATCTTCAAGGTGGTCTTCATCATGTTGATTGCGCGTTGGTGGGGAACCGTGGTGACAAGCAATGTTCCGGATGCAGAACAGATGATCAAGGTCGGGTTCGTGTTGCTGGGCCTTCCAGGGCTTCTTGCAGGAATCGCTGGTTGGTTCGGACGTTCGGGCGGCGATTGGAAGAGCACGACTGTGTCGCGTGTTCTCGGAGTGGTGCTGTTGATTGTCGGAATCTTGATGGTTCGTGGAGTTCTCTTCACGTTCTAGTGAAGTCTCCGCAAACTCATCGAGTTCGCATCAGTTAGTCAGCAGATACTCGCGTAAGGAAAGCCTTGACAATTTGCGGACCATGTGAGTCTTGCAAGAAGTGAGCTGCGCCTTCCATGACATCAAGAGTGGAGTGAGGAATGAGCGAATGCCATTTCTTTCCCCAGTCCAACGTGAAGACCGCATCTGAGTCGCCCCAGATGAAATGAACGGGAAGTTGTGTGGCGTTTACCGCGGCGAAGTGTTTCGCTTGCTCTACGGCGTTGCCCGCACTTGGGTCATTGAAGGGAATACACAGAGGGAAGCGACGTGGACCTGTCACTCCAGCCTCACCTAAGCCAGCAAAGGGTGCGTCGTATCCGCGCTTTACGCGAGCGGCCTCTTCGCTATAGGAAGGTGTTTCGCCCGACAGTTCCAAAAACAGCGACTCTTGTGGTGCGACACGTCCCGTTGACATTGCCATCAATGTTCCCCATTGAGTCTTCTCGGGAATGTTGTCGCGGAAGATTCCGCCTGGCTTGTTCTGCGTGATCCAGTTCTGAATTGCTGGGGAGTAGTCGTATTCCGCGTGATGTAGCCACGTGTTCATAATGACCAAACGTGAGAAACGCTCTGGCATGAGGGCGTACTGGGCAAGCCCAGTGGGGCCACCCCAATCTTGAACAAACAGGTTGATGTTCTGAAGGTCAAGATGTTGCACAAGTCGGGTGATATTTGCCGTATGTCGAGCAATGGAGTACCACTCAGGATCGGTGACCTTGTCTGATTTTCCAAAACCAATGTGGTCTGGTGCAACGCAACGGAAGCCTGCAGCCAACAGTTGAGGAATCATGTTTCGGTACAAGTAGCTCCATGTGGGCATTCCGTGCATCAAAAGTGCCACGGGCGCATCTTTCGGGCCTTCGTCCACGAAGTGCATTCGTACTCCGTCGTTGTCGAAGTAGTTCGCTGTATACGGGAAATCTTCCAATTGAGCAAAGTTTGCATCTGGTGTGCGAAGTGAGTTCATGCTGTTGTCCTTAGAAAGAGAGAATGTGGCCGGTTTCAGGAGAAATTTTCCCTGAGACGAGTTCGTTATATGCAGCTGCAACGGCATCTTCGCCGTGAGTCTCTTGAATGTCCATCCATCGATGTGAGTCAGTCGTGAAATCTGCAAGTGCTGAATTCATTCGCGAGTTCAGTTCGTCGCGTCCCCATTCCTTGCCGCGCTTTGCCAATTGGCTAGGTGCGAAAAAGAATGTGGGAGCCGGACCAGGTATTCCCTTGAGCGAGCCGTTCTGTTCCCAATGGGTTGCTCCAATGCGGCACGAATACATGAGCGACTCACCAAAATGATGGTGTACACGCGAAATGACATCTGTGTTTCCTGCCATGTCCACAAACACCGTTGGAGCCCAGTCGGCTAAATCTTCTAGTGAGTCATATGTGGCTACTTCGTCGTACAAGTTGACCTTCTCAACGAAGGCAACATTCGACGATGATGTAAGAGCAATACAGTGAGTATTGCCACGCGCACGTACACGGTGAGCAAAAGCAATTGCAGTTTTGCTTGATGCACTGCTGACAACAATTTGTCCAGCGCCAAACATTGCGTTCTCGAAGAGGAAATCTTCTGCCAAATACGATGTGACGAACAAGCCGCGCAAGAGCAAAATTGCGTTGTCATCTGGCGCGGGAGTGTCAGACACCTTGTCAAAAGCTCTGTAGGCCATTGCGTGCTTCTCGCGGTGGGGAGCAATGTCTACAAAGCCGCCACTTGTTCGTTCGGCGTGAACAACATGCTCTTTACCCACGGGGAAGAATCCGAAGTAACGACCGCCCACAGGAATCGCATCGTTCTTCGATTCTGTGACGATGCCGTATCCCATGGCGGGGAGTCGACCCCAGCCAGCTTCGGCGGGGAAGAAACCCCAGTAGTCAAGGAAATCTCCGCCAAGCGCATAACTGATGTTGTTGGACGTGAGAGCGAAGTTCTCAATGGAAAGGCGTACTTCGCCATCTTTCAGTGGAGTGGTAGCAGAATCCACAAATCGATGGGTACGAATGTCGTTTCTGTCTATTTCTAGGTACATACGAACTCCTTAGGTAGTGCGTCCCTATCGTTTCACGGAGCTGGTTCGAGCGCCTCAGCCGCGTGGAACATTCTGTATTCTCCCTGAACTTTCGTACACGGTGCTGGCTGGGCGACAATTAGGGTCGCAGTGCGGCACTAATCAGTTGTGAGGGACCATGGCTCAGAAATACGAATTCCCAGGCAAAATCAGCCGGTACGTTGCGGATTCGGAACCGTTTTATCCCGAGCCAGCGCATCCGGGTGACCAAGCGCCCAACGTCATTCTCATCTTGTTGGACGACACGGGCTTTGCCCAGATGGGTTGTTTCGGGTCAGACATTGACACGCCGAATATCGATGCGCTTGCGGCCAACGGATTGCAGTTCACGAACTTTCACGTGACCCCGTTGTGTTCACCTACCCGCGCTGCGTTGCTAAGTGGTCGTGCAAATCATGCAGTGGGAATGCGCACAGTGTCTAACTTCATAACGGGCTTTCCGAATCAGTTAGGGCACATCAGCAATCATGCGGCAACTGTTGCTGAAGTTCTCGGCGATGCTGGGTACGGAACATTCTGCGTTGGTAAGTGGCACCTTGCACCAATGGAACAGTGCTCTGCAGCAGGTCCGTTCGACCAGTGGCCCCTTGCTCGCGGATTCAATCGGTTCTACGGATTCCTCGATGGTGAAACCGATCAGTTCTACCCAGAACTTGTTGCCGACAACCATCCCATTGATCCGCCTGCAGGACCTGAAGACGGCTACCACGTATCTGCAGACCTTGTTGACAACGCGCTAAAGATCATTTCCGACTTCAAGGGTGTCCGGCCAGATCGTCCGTTCATGGGCTATGTGGCTTTTGGTGCAACGCATGCGCCACACCAAGCTCCACCCGAGTACATGGCGAAGTATCGCGGCAAGTTCGACGAAGGCTGGGACATTGTTCGTGAACGTTGGTTCAAGAAGCAGATTGAAACAGGAGTCATTCCTGCCGATACTCAACTTGCGCCACGTAACCCTGGCGTAAAGGCGTGGGACGATCTTTCAGACAACGAGAGGAAGCTCGCTGCACGTATGCAGGAAGCATTCGCCGCATTCTTGGACCACACCGATGATCAAATTGGTCGTTTGGTGGAAGGTCTGCGTCATTTGGGACAACTGGACAACACCATTCTTGTTGTGCACGCCGACAATGGTGCGTCGCAAGAAGGCGGTCCGTTCGGTGTCATGCATGAAATGAAATTCTTTAACGGAATCATCGAGATGCCCGACGAAGCCATCAAAAACATTGATGACATTGGTGGACCAAATAGTCACTGCAACTATCCGTGGGGCTGGGCGCAGTGTGGCAATACGCCGTATCGCTGGTACAAGCAGAACACCCATGAAGGTGGCGTACACGTGCCAATGATTTTCCATTGGCCACAAGGAGTTCCAAACGAGCAAAAGGGGAGCAAGCGCGACCAGTTTGTGTTTGTCGCCGACATTGTTCCCACGGTGTATGACCTCATTGGTGTTACCCCACCCGATGTTCGTCGCGGGCTAGAACAACTTCCCGTCACCGGCCATTCATTTGCATCTGTCTTGGCTAACCCATCTGCACCTGCAACCAACACCGTGCAGTATTTCGAAAATGGCGGAAGTCTTGCAGTGGTTGCTGGAGAGTGGAAGGCAGTGTTGAAGCACACGTCGGGTCAGCCATACGGCGACGAGAAGTGGGAGCTGTATCACCTGTCGAAGGACCGTTCAGAGTGCAATGACTTGGCAGAGTCCAATCCGCAGAAGCTGGATGAGATGGTCGCGCTCTGGTGGGAACAAGCAGAAACACACGGCGTTCTCCCCTTAGACGATCGCGGTGTGCAGTTGTTCGGTGCGCGTTTCCGCAAGTACTCGCCACACCCTGAAGATCGTCGCTATGTGTATCGCCCACCAATGTCACCATTGCCCGGCCAGGCAACAGCTGGCCTTGGCGGACGCAACGTAGACCTGTACGCAACAGTCACTTTCACTCCGGGCGATGAAGGTGTTCTGTACGCAACCGGAACACAGAACTCTGGTTTGTCTTTGTTTGTTCAGAACAACAAGTTGGTGCTCGACTACAACGCCTTTGGGGATCACACCATTGTCGAATCACCTTTTGCTGTTCCCGCAGGCGACCACGAACTTCGTGTGCTCTTGCGGCGTGGAGACGGCATGGCGGGTCAACTCACACTGCACGTTGACGGAAATGAAGTTGCTACAGCATCGGTGCCGTTGTACATGCGCATGATGTCATCAGTAGGCCCAAGCATCGGACACGATCATGGTTCACCAGTATCCACTCGGTACACCGCGCCATACGCCTACACCGGCGTCTTGCACGAGGTGGTCATTGAGGCAGGCAAGCCTCGCGCTGATGTAAAGGCTGCAGAAGTAAAATCTGAAATGAATCGTCAATAAACGCTGTTTCGTTTATGACACAAATGCGTGAATGATGGCGACCAGCTCGTCTGGCGCATCTTCTTGAATGAAGTGGTTTGCGCCTTCAATAACGATGTGGTCCAGGTTCTTTGCGCCCGGCACACGCTCTTGGAACTTCAAATGCGCACCTGGTTTGAATGCAATTGGGTCTGATGATCCAAACACGGTCAGAAATGGCTTCGTCCAAGTTTCTAAGTAGTTCCAAATTTCTTTGCATTGTGGAACGCCTGGGTTGTCTGGTTGTACGGGAATGAGGCTTGGAAAAATCTTTGGACTTGTTTGGTAAGAACCGTCGGGATACGGCGCGTTGTACGCAGCCATTTCCGCCTTGCTGAGTTCGCGCGTTGAACCGCCGTTTACAAGCAGCCCAATGGGAAGTTCCGGAACTGAACTGGAGTATTCCAACCAGTCGCGCATTGCTTTGTTTCCACCTTCACCAACAGGAATACCTGTGTTTGAAGCGATAACTCGTGTCACGCGATCACCAGTGTTGACAAGAGAACCAAGTCCGATGATGCCGCCCCAGTCTTGGCAGTACAAGGTGACATTGCGCAGATCTTCAGCTTCGAACCATGCAGATACCCATTCAACGTGGCGAGCAAGCGTGTAGAAGTGTGGGTCATTGGGTTTATCGGAACGACCAAGCCCCATGAGGTCGAGTGAGATAACTCTGTGGCCGAGAGCGACGAGGCCAGTAATCATGTGGCGATGCAGGTATGACCACGATGGATTGCCATGCATCAACAAGATGGGGTCTGCTTCGCGGGGGCCTTCATCAATGAAATGAAACCGAAGATTGACACCTTCATGTCCCGCAATAGTTGTGTAGTGCGGTGTGAAGTTGTAATCAGGAAGCCCGTCGAAACATTCGTCAGGCGTGCGCAGAATTTCCATTTTGCTTTTAGTCAACTGTGAGGGAGTCAAGGGTGACCTGAACACCCATGACGTATGCATCACCATTTTCGGTAGACACGCGCTTCGCAATTGCATCAATTTCATCAACTGAATTCACGGGGATGAACTGAACGGTGTCCCACTTACGTCCGTCGCCAATGATTGTTCCTTCAGCAGAAAACTGAACAGCTTCCGGCAAGTCAGCAAAGGCAGCAGAACGATCTGATGCTTGACGCACAATCATGGCGACAGTGCGAAGTTCAAGTGGAGATGGACGATTACGAGAGTCGAGCGATACATCTTCAGGACGGCAACACACCAATGTGGTGCGAGCCATGCCGGCTGCTTTGTGAACATGCTTCTCGCCAAAGTCTGAGCGACTCTGCATGTCAATGAATGATTTACGAGTCGCATAGCGAACAATGCCGATGCGGTCCCAGTCTTCATCGCCAATGTGGTTGCTGACGACATCTCCGTAGAACACCACGTTCGCGCCAATCTTGTTCAGAATTGACGATGGGTTGTAGCGGTCGTCGGCTTCTTTGCCACTGATGGGTTGGTCAACGCCACCTTCGCTGTCGTACTGAGCCACTTCGTGATACTTCATGAGGTTCACCATGTAAATAGGGCCATCTTCTTCGGGTGGACGCGTGGCAAGAAACATTCCGTATTCCTTGTCGATGGTGCCGTACTTGTGCTTCAGTGGCTTGTTCTCGGTCATGGTGGCCTCACTTCGTGATGGAATAGAAATGACCGTAGCAATGAATTCCACCCCCAGAAAGACCCAACGGGAACACACATCATTCGTTATGGCCAGTACCAGTTGCGTGTTCTAATTTCATAGGAGAGAGAGGGGCACCAATGTCATCTACAGCACCACAACGAGTTATTTCGAATATGCGAAATGTGAGGTACGGCGAGGTCGTACTGATTCTGGCGAAAGACGACACCATTACTGCAGAGGTCTTTGGAACACAGATGCTGAATGACTGTCCAGCAGAGTTGTGGGACACCCTGGATGCCGAGGAGATCAAGGCGGACGAAGGCGCGCTGTTCGTGAAGTTGAATGGCCCCCGTCATTGGTGTCTCGATGGTCTTGGAACAAAAGCCGCAGTGGTTGACCCAGTGTTGAAAGATTTCAACGGTCTCACTATGCGTCGACTTGCAACAATTGACTTAAGCGCTGGCATGGGAAGCGTCCCCTACGAAGAAAAGTTCGTGAATCGCGGTGCTGTCTTCTTCTTTGATGCCGGAGCAAAAGTGTGGGAGCTGGTGAACCCAGAGGGCAAGGCATACGTCATGCAGGCTTTGTGCATTGGTGTTGACCCCACCATTTCGCTGGACACCCTCGATTCATTGGGTGACAAGCTGGCGTTGCCAGAGGGTTGGATATACCGCTCGCGCATTCTGGACGAAGAGCTTGTGGTGGACACCACAGACCACGACGCAACAGTTATTCAAGACGAGTTCGAGAACACCTACACCTGGCCGTTCTAAGCGGAGGGTTTGACACTTTCTGCCAATAGTCGTAGTTTCATCCCATTGCTCGTAGATGGGGGTCTTATGGAGCAGGCAATTATCGATGTGCTCACGCGAGCAGAATCGGGTCTCACAGATGTCTCGATTATTGACTTGCAGCCGATTCCTGGTGGATTCAGTCGAGAGACATTCAAGTGCGATGCAACCGGCATACGAGCGGGGGAGAAAGTCACCCTTCCGTTGATTGTTCGCAAGAACCCACCAGACATTGAAGCCATTCTGAACACGAGTCGAGCGGTAGAGCACAATTTGATTGAAGCGCTTCGCAATAACACCAAGGTTCCTGTCAGTCGCAGTTACGGATACGAACTCGACGCTGCACCATTTGGTGAACCAGCCATGGTTCTTGAGAGGGCCTCGGGAAGTGGACAAACTTCCGCATTGTTCAATGGTGGGACAGATGAAGACCAATGTGAGGACGTGGTGCGCCATTTGTGTGAAGTGTTAGTTGAACTGCACTCGGCGAACATCGGCTCTATTGATCCGGACGGATCTCTCGTTGACCCACGTGGAGTTGGAGTGCGTGCTGGTTCGTGGGACGAATACATGGATTCAACGTTTGACTACTACATCGGTGAGTACAAAACCATCGCATGGGATCCCGTGATGATGATGATTCTTGATTCCTTTCTCACACTTCGTCGCAACAAGCCTCGACCTATGCCGTTGGCAATTGTCCACGGTGATTTCAATCCCGCCAACTTCCTGTATGAAAACGGAAGAGTGTCAGCACTCATTGACTGGGAAAACAGTCGAATTGGTGATCCTCGAGAAGATCTTGGCTGGATGGTGTTAATGGACATTCTCAGCAACACTCAGGTCATGAGCTATCCGAAGAAAGAGGGTGGATTTCTCGCCTACTACAACAAACTCACAGGCAACGACATCACGCCAGAAGAACTTGGGTACTTCACATTGTTTGGCACGGCAAACATTGCAGTGCCAGTGCACCAATCGGTAGCGCGAAGAATTCGTAAAGAGCACATGTTGTTGCTACCGCTGTATTTAATTCAGTCAAGTTTGCCAGCGCTTCCGGCGATGGCGCAGTTGATGGGCTACCCAGGGACCACAGTATGAACACAACACCGTCAATAGATGACCTTTTGGAAGGCCTCATTGTTGGGCTTCAGAATGAAATCATCCCACATCTGTCAAACGCAAAGTCGGTTGCCACGGCAATGATGATGCAGTCATTGATTCAACAAGTTCGCCAAGTGCTACCCATGTTGGACGCAAGCGTTGCTCACGAGCACAACGAAATGACGCGCACCCTTCGTGAAGTTGCTGCCTTACTTGGTGATGTCCCTGGTCCGGAGGCAGATCGCATTCGCGCTCGAGCCGCATCCCTGGGCTCACTTGCCGATGTGGCAGTACCTGCAGATCAAACGCCTGTGCGTGAGGCTCACGCTCAACTGGGTTATGGCTTGCAAGACACCATTTCTGACTTGGATGTGCTGCAACGCGGCGGACACGCAACTGCCGACGCGGCATTGAATCGAGTGCGCGAGTTTCTAATGCCAACCATCATGCAGAACATTGCAGCCATCAGTATCGGCGGCGGCATGATTGGTCGCGGGTAGTTCGCTACAACTGACCTGAATCTAGGGAATCCAGAATTCTGTCGGCGGTCGCCTGCACATCGCCTACGTCTGATAATTGTTGAGCCGCACGTACTTGTCGAGCCACGCGTGGGTTCTTCACAAACGTCTCTTGGTGACGCAACATGAAATCCCAATACAAATTCGTAAACGGGCAGGCATTATCACCTGTGCGCTTCTTGCGGTCATATGCACACCCCTTGCAGTGATTACTCATGCGGTCGATATACGCACCACCACTGGCGTATGGCTTTGTAGCTAATACGCCACCGTCCGCATAGAGCGACATGCCCACAACGTTCGGCACCATCACCCATTCGGCTGCGTCTATGTAGCTGTTCCACATCCACATAGTGAATTGCTGTGGGTTGATTCCGGCAATGAGGGCAAAGTTGCCAAGAATCATGAGGCGCTCAATGTGATGCGAATAAGAATGCTGTTCAACTCCGCGAAGAACAGAACCGAGGCACTTCATGGATGTTGCGTTTGGATTTGTAAAGAGGGGAGGAAGATTGCGAATTGCGCCTAGGTGATTGCGTTCTGCGTATTCGGGCATGTACCGCCAATAAAAATTCCAGATGTACTCGCGCCATCCGAGAATCTGTCGAATGAAACCTTCAGCACTATTGATGGGTACTTTGCCTGCGTTGAAGGCAGTGACTGCCGCATCGAGAACTTCCCCTGGCATCAGCAACCCATTATTGAGGTACGGAGACAACAATGAATGTGCAAGGTGCCAGTTGGATTCCAACATTGCGTCTTCGTGTTCGCCAAAGACTGGCAACAGATTTTCAATGAAGTACTCAAGCCGTGCAAGTGCGCCGGCACGCGTGGTGGCCCAGAGGCCTGTCGGCTTTTGGCCCCAAACATTTGGCGGTAAATCAGCAAGAACTTGCTGGTCAATATCGTCGAGTGGCGTTAGTTCTGGTGTTGCCCATCGGTCATGATCTGACTTTGGTGGGGGAAGGCGATTGTCTTCGTCGAAGTTCCATTTGCCAGTGACGGGTTGATCGCCATCCATGAGGTAGTTCAAACGTTTGCGTTGCCATCGGTAGAAATCTTCCATCTTGAAAGATTTCTTGCCAGTGGTGAACTTGGCGAAGTCATCGGGGTGGCAAAGGAATTGATTGGAGCGAACCACCGAACAACCAAGCGATGTAACAAGTTGTCGTGCCGTGTAACTGTTTGGCTCGGTGACAGTGACTTCCGCCGGGGAAAACTCCGCACAGTGGTCAAGGAAGCCTTGACGCATGCCGGATGCGATGCGGTAATCAACACTAAAACCCTCAGCTCGAAGCTCTTCAGCAAATCTGCGCATTGATGTAATGAGAAAATGGGCGCGTTGAACATGCCAGGGACGAGAGGAAATCTTCCCCGCCGACTCAATGATGAGAATGCGATGCGATGTTGGAGTAGCAGTGGAGAGAGCGCCGATAGTCCGGTTCAATTGGTCGCCAAAGACCCATACCGTTGGGCGTGATTCGTGCTGGGTCTGCATCGCGTATGAGTATTGCGCTTTCTGGGCGGAAGTGGGTTGTGACTCCTGAATTAGTGTTCCTTCTATGGGGACACACAAGGCGGTATTTCGCCGAAGAGAAGACTGCGAGACAGAGTCGTGGCGTGATCCAGTATCCGGCCATGTCGATTGGTGGACGCTCTTCAGCTCGGACAGAACACAGACCCAGGGACTAACCGTGGGGATTGCCGACATTCCCGTTGGTGCGCCGCGACCTGCTCGTGGGCATCTCCACGACCAAGCAGAGGTCTACGTCTTTTTGTCGGGCCGAGGCGAAGTGATTATCGAAGGGGAGTCCACCGAGGTGTCGGCCGGAGATTCAGTTTTCATTCACGGAAATATTGAACATATGGCGGTGAATACTGGCGACAAAGTTCTGCGCCTTCTGTATTTCTTTGCAACCGATTCCTTCAAAGACGTTGTGTATCGGTTTCCAGAACTGAATCAAGACAAATAGTAGATGTCGACTGAACGCGACACTGCGCCCGGAATGGGCACTAATCAAAAATTTGTAGTGGCTGAAGTTAAGACTTCCCCTTATTGCACTTGCGTGATGGCCACGGTAACTGATGGACCTGCAGGGCGAACCGGGTTGGTCTGCGGAGCAATGGCGAGTATTCGTGTCGCGATATCGGCTGATGAATACATCAGTTCAACGTAGTCACCAGCCGCAAGGTCAATGATGTAGTTGGACGTTGCAACCTGTCGAAGGGATGCAGTGATGGTGATCTCTGAGTTCGACAGTGGAACGTCAACTCCATTCTTGCGAAGCCAGATATCCATGATGTCATTTCCGGAATCTGTTTTTGTCAACTGTGCAGAGAACTGGATGTTGTATGTCCCAGTTCGGGCAACAACAATGTGGGAACTGAATTGAACCGAGACACCATTAGCGGACACACCATTCAGTCCGGGTGTGATTTGATTGAAAGTCATTGCTTTTGGGGTGTTCACTGCATCCACTTGTTGCGTAGTGGTATCTCGGAAAGATCCGTACGCAGGAACCAACCCATTGATTCCGTTCTGGCCATTTTGACCATTGAGCCCGTTGGTGCCAGGAACTCCCTGCACGCCCTGGATTCCTTGGGGACCTACTGAACCAATGGGACCGGTAAGACCAGTCGGTCCTTGGGCGCCAATCTCTCCTGCGATTGTGAATCGCGCATTCACGAGGGTTCCGCTGCCCGAGAGACGATCGACAAGGAGCGCAACGTTGCAATTGGAGATACTTCCCACTCGACCTTCAACGTATTTTGTCGCTTGGACAGTTCTTCCTACAACTGCTCGAATTCGCATGCCAGTGACGAAAGGAGATTGATTGTTCACAGGGAAATACTTCAGGCCAACCGATACTGGAATGGGACCTACTGCAATGGCAGAGCTGAGTGGAATGGTTGTGCGCGAACAAGTAGCTGAGTATGCAGTATGTGGTGTCGCTATAGCAAGTCCAATGATGGATATGGCACTTATGAAAAGAGTAAAGGACTTTTTGTTCACATAGGCATTGTGCGGTTCTATTGAACGAGACAATTGAGATGAAACTCCTTATTTGTTTGACCACCACGAAAGTTATTTACGTACGGCTTGGCGATCATTGACAGTGGGTCAGTGCGGTCTATCTCTCAGAAGCATCAGCTTTCCCAATTTTCAGAAATACGTATTGCAGGTCCGTAGGTTGTCGACCAGTTATCATTCGCGAATGCGTTTGGCGATCCGAGCTCTGCTTCTTGGCAGTATTGCGCTGACGTTCGTCGGGTGTGGTGCCGAGCCCAGTACATCTGTGGTGACCGATGCTGTCCCTGACTCCGTTCCCACTGATGAGAACAATGTGACCTCTCGAGTCATTGGCCAAGGCAGCACGTTTTCGCTAAAAGAGGCAGTGGCAGAAACGCCAGTCGCCTTTTGGTTTTGGGCGCCTGGTTGAAGCACTTGTAATTCTGAAGCCTCTTCGGTCGAGGAGGTCAGCAAAAAATTTGCCAATAAGGTGCAAGTGGTGGGTGTCGCCTGGAGTGGGTCTAACGATGATTACGCAGCGTTCATTGAGCGTCACCAATTGTCTTTTGTGAACCTTGATGATTCACCGGGTGACATCTATAGGAAATATGAAATTCCGTATCAGCCTGCGTGGGTGTTCGTTGATACTGATGGCTCGGTCAGCACACGACGAGGCGCATTGTCGAAGTCCGATCTAGAGGCAGTTCTTGCCAGCTTGTGAGGCGGTCAGCAAGTGAGCCTGAAGTAACCGCATGATCCCCGCTCCCGTAAGGCCGGCGGGTAATTCTCTACCCCAGTATTGATGTTGTAGTCGCTGTCCAGCCCTCTGGCATCAGGGGAGCAAGAAATGACTCTGAGGAGATTGAACCTTTTGCTTGGCCGGCGTTCCAGATGTCGTATCGGCTATCTGAATACTTACTAAAAAATTCAGTGACCTTTATCTGAAGTTCTTCAACGACATCCGAATACTCAGGTTGATCAGCCACGTTCTGTGTTTGTAATGGATCGCTCTTGTGGTCGAAGAGAACGTTCGGCCCCGCTCCCGGTAGGCGACACCAATAAGAGAATTGATCTGTCCGTACTCCGCGGGATTCCTCTTGTTCAAAAAAGACTTCATTGCGCTCAAGTTCTTCACCATGAAGGGACGACAGAAAAGAGGTACCGGCAGACCGTGAAAATTGATAGGTAATCCCAACCATGTCGAGAACTGTGGACGGCAGGTCAATCTGACTACTTAAGGCATCCGACACGTAATTGGTGGGCAACGAGGGGTGGCGCACGATGAAAGGGATTCGTACCGCGGCGTCGTACAGATGAGAAGGACGCGTCTGTATGGTGTGTCCCCATAGCCCGTGCTGCCCATACAAGTTGGCTTGATCTGCTGTGTAGATCACGATTGTGTCTTCAAGCAGGTTCTTATCTTTTAGTGCCGAGACAATCTTGCCTACGCCATCATCGACAATTGCAATTTGTGCACACACATTGGCCATTGAAGCGGGGTCATTGTGCATTCTCATCAAGTTGTACAGCATGTGTCGGCTGTAACGATTTGGGTCATCGGGGCCCCGAATCAGACTCAACATCTCATCTGAGATTGCTGTCCGCGGAAAGGTATCGAACTTTTTGTCAACGAACATTTCATAGAAACGGTTGCGGAAGTCAGGGCCAAGGTTGGTCGGAGGCAGCAGGTATGGTGCGTCGTAGTTGACCATCAAAAAGAATGGATGGTCCCCACGTTCTTCGATGAAATCAACAGATTTCTCAGTGAAAAAGTCAACAATGTGTCTGTCTTTCACTTCGTATTCTTCGCCGTGATCAATGACTTGGTTGTCGTAGAAGTCCTCAGTATGGCCACGTACGAATGTGACGGTCTCGTCAAACCCAGGAATTGGAATACGGGGTTGACCGAGATGGTGTTTGCCCACCATGGCGGTGTGATAGCCAGCACCTTGGAGGACTGTTGCTAGCGATTCAAATTCCTGAATCGCAGACCAAGTATCTGGCCAATTTCGCAAATCCACATCTCGCAACCAACTGTGAACACCATGTTGTGAAGGCATGAGTCCAGTCAAAAGAGAAGCTCTCCCCGGTGAACACATCCCATTGGTGCAATAGAACCTTGTCAAAGTAGTTCCGTGCTTCGCCAGGTCGTCGATATGAGGGGTGTATACCTCGTGGTTGCCGTAGCAACCCAGTAAGTCTGGCGGCTGATTGTCAGCCGTGATGAGAACGATGTTCGTCATGGGTGCTCTATGGGTGAGATTTTGCAATGACGCGATCTGCTGCGAGGTATCCAGATGAAATTGCACCGTCCATGTAGCCGTTCCATTCTGCAGCTGTCTCTGTTCCAGCCCATTCAATGAGACCGAATGGGCGGGTGAGTTCTTCGCCTAGTTGAGTCCACACGCCTGGCCCAAGATGGCCTCCGTAGCAACCGCCACTCCATTGTTCAGCGGTCCAGTCAAGCTCCACTACTTCATTAGGAGACGCAGCTGCCGGACCGAATAAGTCCACCAAAGTGTTTATGAAGATCTCTCGTCGTTCTTGGACACTCAAAGAGGATGCCTTTCGTGCATGCGCACCTTCAAAGAATCCCAACAACATTCCACTGCGACCATCTGGTGGAGAGTTATCGAAAGTGATGGAGACAGGGTGATCAAGAGAAACACCGAAACCAGACATTTTGTCGTCTCTCCAAAATGGCGTGTCGTAGGTGGCAATGATTTTGATAACAGCACCCATGGGAACATTTTGTACGAGCTGTTGACGTGCGGTTGGAAGTGGTGGAGTAAATGCGATTGCTCCGATCAAATGCTGAGGAATAGTCACAATTGCCGCGTCTGCTGAATACTCAGCCTGAGTCGTCCGCACAACAACGCCTTGGGCCGACTGAGAAATGCTGACCACCGGTTCATTGAGATGAAGGTGTCCACCAAGTTGATTCGCCATCGTCTCAGAAATGAGTTGTGATCCTCCGACAATGCGACTCTTTTGTGCGCCTTCTGCGGTGCCCATCAAACGGTCGAGCATCCCTCCTGAGTGGCAGTAGAAGAGAAAATGTAATAACGAAATTTCTGTTGCTTCCGCACTAAAGATTGCAGCCGTAATTGCACGCCAGAAATCTCGAGACTGTTCAAAACGTAAGTGCTGGCGTAGCCATGTCTCGAGTGTTTGTCCGTCCCACTCAGTTGCCTTTGGTGATGTCCATGGTTCATCAAGGGGGACCTTCGCGGCCATTCTTTCGAGACGCTTTTGTGAAATGCCTACTTCAACAAGAACGTGAGGTGGCAGTCCGAAAGTGTCGCCTGTGAACTTCTTGATCTTCCCCTTTAGTGAGACGATGTAATCGCCCTCGTCGAAGGTGTCAAAGGTTGATAATCCCAATTCATCAATGAGTGCGAGCGCATGATCTTGTGTGGGACCTACCCATTGACCGCCGACTTCTACGATTGACCCATCGCCGAAGACATGATTGAGGGTTCTTCCACCCACTCGTTCACGCGCTTCTAGGACTTCCACCTCAACGCCAGATGCAACAAGACGGCGTGCCGCCGACAGTCCGGCGAGTCCCGCTCCGATAACAACAACTTTCATAATTCCCCCGATTAAGTTGATTGACTAGATAATCTAACAAATAATTTCAGTCCCAAAATCACCTAGATTTCAGGCCAACCAAGGAGATGTATGGGTCGGCCCAGTCTGCGCAGTATTCGCCAAGAAGAACTCCTCGATGCAGTTGTCGGGATTATCACGTCAAAGGGCGTTGCAGGGCTCACGGTTGCCGATGTTGCAAAACTGGCGGGCACCCAATCGTCCAAAGTGCATCACTATTTGGGTTCACGCGAAGAAATGATTTCAGCAGCTGTTGGTCGCGCATTGATTTCAGTCGAAGAAATTGTATTGAACGCTTTGACATCAATAGAACCAGAAAATCGCCTTGAAGCACAGATTGAGATTTTGTTTGGTGCGAGTCTTCTAGAGCCCCACATCAACCAGTTAATTGATCAACTTATTGCTGCCTCCTACTTAGATGAAACGATCCGTATCAATGTGAGTCGGATGTATCAGAGATTTCTCGAAATCCTTATTGAGAGTTTTGAACTTGCAGTTCCTAATCTCCCCGCAGGGGAACGTCATCAAGCCGCACACACAATTCTTGCGCTTGCTCATGCAACGCCGACTTTTGAATGGCTTAGCCTTGATTCAGAAAATATCCACGAAGGACGCTTGGCGGCAGAAAAAATTGTGTCGGACGCAAGAGCACGCAGCAAGGAAATTACCAAATGACGAAGATCGGTTTAGTTCTTTATCCGCAGTTCACTGCACTTGACATTGTTGGTCCTTTTCAAGCATTGGTGGATGTTCCTGGCCTGGATGTTTTCTTTGTTGCCGAGATAGCAGGCCCGGTCACCGATCACACGGGACGGCTTGTGCTGAATGCCACCCATGCGTTTAGTGAGATTGAAGCGCTTGATGTTGTGGTGGTTCCAGGTGGTTTCGCAGACCGTGTGCTTGATGAAAACAATGCCGTAGTGCAATTCATCGAACGGATACACCCGACAACAGAATGGACAACGAGTGTGTGCACAGGTTCAATCTTCCTTGCCCACGCTGGAGTGTTGAATGGACTTGCCGCAACGACGCACTGGGGTTCATATGATCGCCTAAGTGCACTCGGAGCTGTTGCCACAGATCAACGCGTCGTACAAGTAGGCAAAGTCATCACTGCAGCGGGGGTTTCGTCTGGCATTGATATGGGTCTTGTGCTCGTGCAGAAATTAGCTGGTGAAGAAACTGCTAAGGCAATTCAATTGGCAATTGAATACGACCCTCAGCCCCCATTTGATTCCGGATCACCCGCAAAGGCAACACCTGAATTGGTGGCCCTGGTGTCGGAGATTTTTAGCCAAAGAGGATGATTCTCAAGGGCTGCATCGTCTTGTTTCTTTACGCATCTGGCTGGCACTAGTAGCCTCTTTAGAGATGACGCAAGGTGTG
>JBIIQG010000054.1:0-8225 GCA_044342185.1 Ilumatobacteraceae bacterium
GCTTGTGGTTTCAATGCGAAGACTTCGCCACGTCGATATCCACCGTCGGCGGTTATGAGAACCTTTGCTTCTGCATCATTAATGCGGTCTGCAAGTGCTTGTGAAGAGAAGCCACCAAACACAACAGAGTGAGCAGCGCCGATACGCGCGCACGCCAACATTGCAACGGCGGCTTCCACAATCATGGGCAAATAGATATTGACGCGGTCACCTTTTTGAACGCCAAGGCCCTTGAGAACATTGGCGAACTTCTGGACTTCATCAAGCAATTGCGCGTATGTGACAGTTCGCGAATCACCAGGCTCACCTTCAAAATGAATTGCAACTTTGTTGCCCTTGCCTGCCAGCACGTGACGATCAAGACAGTTGTAGGACACGTTCAGCTGGCCGCCAACAAACCACTTGCTAAAGGGCAAGTTCCACTCACAAATGGTGTCCCACGGTTTGGTCCACGTCACCAGTTCCTCTGCTTGACGGGCCCAGAATGCTTCGTAATCCTCATTAGCCTCGTCATAGAGATGAGTTCCCACCACCAAGGAGTTCTTCTTGAAGGCATCGGACGGAGGAAATGTGCGCTTCTCCCACTGGAGTGCATCAATGGTCTCGTGATTTTCGGTCATATAGAACCCCCTAGTGACTCACCGAACACTAGTGAAATGAACCGTGCCAAGGTGAGGGCGAACGACAAGACTGTACGACCGTGACAAGAACCCATTTAGGCAAGGACACCCAGCACCACTTTGGTCCAGCCGAATGGGGCATGACCAGCGCGGTTGCCATTACCTGGGGTGCATCGTTTCTCTTTATTGCCATCGCCATCGACCACGTGGCCACCGGGGTGGTTCCCGTCGCCCGCCTGTTCTTTGGCGCCCTTGCGCTTGCCTGTTTCCCTGCAGCTCGCAAACGTATTCACCGCGAAGATCTCGGACGAATTGCATTACTTGGTCTCGTCGCCATGACTATCCCCTTCTATCTGTATCCATTGGCAGAACAATCGGTGTCGTCATCTGTGGCTGGAATGATCAACGGTTCTATCCCGGTGACAACAGTGGTTGCTGCTGCCATCCTCACGCGGAATGCACCTTCGCGTCGTCGCATGCTGGCCGTACTGATTGGTTTTGTTGGCATTGCACTCATTTCGTTCGGAAGCGTGGGCGATGACAAAGGTGCAACGGTGCATGGAGTGTTGTTCTTGTTAGCAGCCACATGTTGCTACGCATTCACCAGCATCTTGTCGCGCGAGATGCAAGTGAAGTACGGAACTCTCACCGTGTTGTTGTGGCAAGAACTTTTTGCGTTGTTGTTCTCACTCCCCCTCGGCATCCCTGCATTTTTTGACAGCAACTTTTCGTGGTCGGCTCTGTTTGCACTGATGGTGCTGGGTGCGTTCGGAACCGGCTTTGCCTATGTGATGTACGGAATGCTGATGGTGCGCGCTGGGGCCGTACGCGGTGTTATCGGCGTGTTCTTCACACCAATAGTCGCCACCATTCTTGGCTTGTTGTTTCGAGACGAATCAGTCACGGTGTTGGCCGTTATTGGAATGTGTGTGGTGATTGTTGGGGCGTATCTCACCAGCCGACCCGATCGAGCCATGAACTAGTCGTGAGTGCTCCAGAGATGTCAACCGACTGCAGATTTATTGCAGGAAGATTCGACGCCGTTCCACAATTGTGACTCCGATCATCAGAACGATCAGAGCGTTAAGAGCAATGTCAGAAATCGGTGATCCTGTCTCAGGAAGACGAACATTCTCTTCAATGATCACTGTCAATTTCGCATCCACCAAGTGACCCTTTGTGTCGCGCACGCGATATGGAAGTGAGGTAGTACCTACAAATCCGGGACGGGCAATGAACCGAGCTTGGCCACGAATAATCGCCCATGACCCATCTGGTGTTGTTGTTGAGAGCGACCACTGTCGTGTGGCTGCATTCCAGATTCGCAGACTAGAGAGGTTGAAGGCTCCGCCTGTGGCCGGAGTGCCGAGGTACGTCGGGGAGAACCAACCAGTCCCGCTGGGCTCAATGCGGAGAAGGTGATCTACAACCTTTGCAGTGCTCGCTTTGGGCACAGCCATTGGCGTCACTGGGGCAGATGTTGTGGGGGGTGACGACACAACCGTTGTCGTCGGTGCAGGAGTTGTTGTGGGTGCGACTGTTGTAGTTGTTGGCGCAGCCGTCGAGGTGGGAGCGATGGTTGTCGTTGTTGGTGCGACGGTAGTGGTGGGTGCTGCAGTCGTTGTCGTCGGAGGCAACGTGGTCGTCGTTGTTGTCGTTGTTGTCGTTGTTGGTGCGACGGTAGTGGTGGGTGCTGCAGTCGTTGTCGTCGGAGGCAACGTGGTGGTCGTCGTTGTGGTCGTTGTCGTTGTTGTGGTCGTGGTCGTCGTTGTGGTCGTCGTTGTGGTCGTGGTCGTCGTTGTTGGAGTGTTGGCTGCGTATGAGGCAGAGATTGAATAGTCCTCTACTTCGCCAGATGCCAACTTCCCAGTAGGACTGTTTGCATTGGCATCAAAGCTCAAACGCAATCGGGCGTAGGTAATTCCATTCGTTGAAACTGTGGCCGGAATTGTCCATGTGAGAGTTGCCGACGTTGCACCGGTTGTGGGAGATGCACAGGCTCGCTCTGATGGATTATCGAAAGTACCGTTTCTATTGAAGTCAATCCACCCACACAACGTGGCGTTTGCCGTGACTCCAGCAAGCGAAACAGTTGAGCTAAATGTTGTTCCCGCTGCACCAAATGAAATAGGCCCGCTGAATCCAGTTGTGCCATCGTCAACTGTGATGGTTGCACCAGTTGCAACGGCCGCTGGATTAGTTGTGGGGTTGAGAGTTCCGGTTTGATCTGCTGTTACAACGCTTCCCATCTTGAGCGCACCAATGACATGACTAGCTGGATTGGACACTTCGTAGGAAGTCGGTGCATTCCCGTAGTCGTCATCAAGACTGACCACCATTGACCATGCGTCTTCAACTTGTGATGGTCCTGGATATGGCTGTGCATTGTTTACGCTTCCGAAGTCAACGTCGAAACTGACAGAACTAAATGTTCCACCTAAACGAATTGATCCACATGCTGATTTTGCTGTGCTCCCATACGACGTTGAGCCAGTGGTGATTGTGTCGCAACGAAAGTCAGGATTCTTGACAGTGGGTTCTATTCGATTACCTCCGACAATCGACATGTTTTCATTCGCAAGATTTGTCAAGGTGACACCTGGTGTTGTCACTTCAAGTTCTGACCATGTCACAGTCCGATAGGTACCGCTATTCATCTGTGCACCGCCGCCGATACCTGCAAACGAGACCGTTGGATTCGTAACACTCTGCGAAAAAGAAAGTGTGATGGTGCCACGATTAGGACAGAAAGTTCCGTAGGTACAACCCGAATCATTGACAACCATCTGCACGCCGGTTGAGGCTGCGATTCCTACTGCGGAATAGTTTGCGTTAATGCCACCACGCGATGCGAGAGTCTGGTCTGTTGATGAAATTCCAACATTGCCTGTGGCCGCAACACTGACCACTATTCCGCTCTGCAAAGTGGTTGATCTCTTGGCTCCGCCGGTGTAATAAGTAACGCCATCGATAGTCATCGCCGTGCCTTGGACTGTCCACGACCAGTTGCCATTTGTTGCCTGATACGCCGAAGTTGGCTGGGCTATCTCTGCAGAGACGGCGAAAACCACTGTTGCTGCTGCCGCAAAGAGCCGAATTTTGCGTGAAAAGAGCCGGCGCATGTTCAAAAAAGACATGCAAGAACCTTAGTTATAACTTATAAGGCGCACCAATTCAGGTTCAGGTCAGTTGTTCCACTGCAGCACAGTGAAGTTTCCTAACCCAGACGTCTCCAGGAGGGCGTCTGCCTCCGTGATGCGACTGCGCATCTTTATGGCAGCAACGGTGGGGGCAGCAGCAGATTTCTCCCACTCACGCCGACCTTCTTCCACCAGTTCGTCTATCCCCCACAATTGAAGAAACTGCGACTGACTACGCACTGCATCTGGTTCACGTACGGCCGCAAGTTGGTCGATACACACTTGTGTGGTGATGTCTTGATCGCCAGCGTTCTTCAAATAGTGCACGCCACGTTCGTGTTGGGCGTATGTGCGAAGCCACTCGCGCCACGGCATTGACGCCACTTCGGCAGTGGTGGGTGTGCAGTAGTCAATGGCGATGAGAGCACCATGAGTGAGCGAACGTAACGCCAACTGCAGCCATTGGACTGCTTCGGTATGTACAGGTGCGCGCGTACCGTGAGGCGCACGCGATGGAAGACACGCTGGCACTTCGGCGGACTTCAAAACTTCTGCGAACCCTTGTGGAGTATCAATGATGTGCGATTGTCGCCATCCATCGTCGTACACCCATATGTCGAAAGGCAGATTGTCAAAGAGTTCGTTCGCAATGATGACTCCGTTGAGCACAGTGGTTGGCATGTACTCGGTAGAGATCACCGTGTCTGGATGAAGCGCACGTTGACTCTCGCTCACTTCCACCGCCATGTACGTGCCCTTTTCTAAACAGCGCGGTGCAGCAGCAACGATGGAGCGTGCCAAGGTTCCGGGACCAGCACCTACTTCAACAATCGTAAAATCATCTGGCTTCCCACACCGTTGCCACACATCGTCAATTGCACGGGCAAGAACTGCGCCAAACAATGGGCCCACTTCGGGAGATGTGATGAAGTCTCCGCGGCGGCCTGCTCGACCAGTACCTGAATAGAAACCACCATCGCCATACAAAGCGAGCGACATGAATTGTGAGAACGGAAGTGATCCGCCTGCAGCCTGGATGGCTTGACGAAGTGAACTAGTTGCCGAAGGCACCGGCGAGACCGGCAATGTCACCGAAGTGAATAACGAGTCCAGGGAACACACCCAACACCACTGTTGCAAGGCCAGTGATTCCGAGTGCAACTCCAAGTGATGAGTGAATCTTCACAGGTGCTGTGTCGCCGTCGGGAACTGGCTTCATCCACATCTCACGCATGATGTTTCCGTAGTAACCGAATGCAACCACAGAGTTCACACCACCGATAACCGCGAGAACATACGCCCAGTTGTTCCCTGCAGAAACCAATGACTGGAATGCGGCGAACTTCCCGAACCAACCACCTAAAGGCGGAATACCTGCAAGTGACGCAAGGAAGATGGTCATGAGTGATGCAAGACCAGGAGCGTACGAGAACAGTCCGCCGAACGATGAGATTTCGCCGCTTTGTGTTTTGCGCGACACGACCATGACAACAGCAAACACACCGAGGTTGGTTGCTGCATACACAAGCAAGTAAGTAACCACTGCGCGAAGTGCGGAATTAGCAACTCCGTCCATTCCGGCAACTGCGAGCGGCATCAGAATGAATCCGCCCTGTGCAATAGATGAGTACGCAAGCATGCGAACGATGTTCGTTTGCTTCAGTGCCATGACGTTTCCAACCGTCATGGTGAGCGCCGACAGAATCCAGAACACGGGCTGCCACACTTCGTGTGAACCAGGGAAACCGACGTACACAACCGTGACCAGAGCAACGAAACCAGCTGCCTTCGATGCCACTGACAAGAATGCGGTTACTGGGGTTGGTGCGCCTTGATACACATCGGGTGCCCATGTGTGGAACGGAACAGCAGAGACTTTGAAGGCAAAACCAATGACGACGAATAAAACGGCGACGGCACGAATTGCAGTGACGTCTTCGCCCAAGTACTTGCCGATGTCGACAAGCAAGGTGCTGTTGGCGATGCCGTACAACAACGACATTCCGTACAACATGATTGCCGAGGCGAAAACACCAAGTAGGTAGTACTTGATTCCCGCTTCATTGCTTCGCGAATCACGCTTACGCCATGCGGCCATCATGTATGCCGGTATTGACAAGAACTCCAGCGATACGAAAATGGAAACGAGGTCTCGGCTTGATGCCATCATGACCATTCCCAAAATGCTGGACAACAACAAGAACCAGTACTCACCTTGGTAGTAGTCGCCCTCACGCAAGTGATCGGTGGTCAAAAGAATGACTACGTAACCAGCAAGTAAGAACAAGCCCTTCAGCACCAGACTGAAGTCGTCCACCATGTAGCGACCATCGAACATTGATCGGGCTCCCCCATCGCTGAGGGCAAGGGTGAGAACCGGAATGAAGGCGCCAAGTGCAGTAAACGATGCAACTGGAGTGAGAATCCACTTCTTTGATTCAGAGATGAAGAGATCCAGCAAAAGGAGCAGCACAATGCCACCCGCAAGGATCATCTCGGGTGCAAGTGCGTGGTAGTCGACAACTGGTGTCGTCCATGCATCGGCAATAGCGCTCAACACTGGATCAGCCTCCGAAAGCCTTGAGTGTGACGCCAACTGCAGGATCAAGAACCTGGAACATCAGTTGTGGATACACACCAAACACGACGATCGCGATGAGCAACGGTGTCCAGGCGATCCATTCAAATTTGTTCACGTCATGAAGGTCTTCGTCATGACCGTGACCTGCTGCAAACTCTGCTGTTGGTTCACCGAACGCGGTGCGCTGGTAAAGCCACAACAAGTATCCGGCAGCGAACACTGTGCCGATTGCGGCGATCACCATGTAGGTGCGGAAGACTTCAACAGGGAGCCCTTCGGCAGGCTGATACGCCGAAAGGATTGCGGGGAACTCGCCCCAGAACCCGGCAAGACCTGGAAGACCAAGTGACGCCATGGCACTGAAACCAAGGATCCAACCGAGCTTTGGCATTTGCACCAACATGCCCGAGAGACGCTTGATTTCAAGGGTGTGATAACGCTCTTTCACAGAACCTGCAATGAAGAACAACATTCCGGTGATGAGGCCGTGAGCCACCATTCCGAACATTGCAGCGTTCACGCCAAAGTCGGTCAGTGTTGAGATACCCAACATGACGTATCCCATGTGAGCAACTGACGAGAACGCGATAAGACGCTTCATGTCGGTCTGTGCAAGACATCCGAGCGCACCATAAATGATGCCGATCACTGCGAGAAGGCCAATCCATGGTGCCCACTCTTTTGCCGCGGCAGGAAGGATGGGGATTGCGATACGAACGAAACCGTAGGTACCCAACTTCAGCAAGATGGCAGCCAAAATGACTGAACCCTGCGTTGGAGCTTGGGTATGCGCATCGGGCAACCACGTGTGGAACGGGAACATGGGCACCTTCACTGCGAAGCCCACGAACATTCCGGCAAAGATCCAGATCTGAGTGTTCTTTGCAATTCCTGCACCGTTTTCAATGAGGTACGGAATGGAGAAGCTTTCGGCGCCTGTCTTGAAGAACAACGCAAGGAACGCAACCAACATGAGCGCTGAACCGAACATGGTGTACAAGAAGAACTTGAGCGATGCGTACTGACGGTTCTCGCCACCCCACACACCAATCATGAAGTACATCGGGAGAAGCACAAGTTCGAAGAATACGAAGAACAAGATGAGGTCGCGCGCAATGAATGTTCCGGCCATACCTGTTTGCAGAACAAGCATGAGGATGAAGAACGCCTTTGCATTGCCAGGCGAAGGAACGTGGTTCCAGCTGTAAATCATCACCAGCAAGGTGATGACCATAGAGAGGAAATACAGCGGCAAGCTGATGCCGTCGATACCAATGAGGTACGACGACTTGATGACCGAGATCCACTCGGCATCTGCAGCGAACTGCATCTTGTCGGCATTGTCGTAGTTGAACTTAATCAACGTAAAGATGCCGACGGCCAACGTTGCCGCAGCCGTAGCGATTGCTACTGACTTCGACAACACCTCGTCTGTCTTCGGAATGAAGAGCATGATGAGTACGCCGACAAGCGGCAAAAATGTGCCGACTGTCAGCACCCAGTTGTGGTCGCTTAGGACTTCCATGCCGAGTTGCTCCCTCAGGTATTGATGATGACGAGTACAAGAGCACCGATGGCGGCTGCGCCGAACAACAATGCTCCGTACTGGTTGACTTTTCCGGACTGAACGGGTTGCAATGCTCCACCAGCACCTTGTGCTGCGTTACCTGCTCCGTTCACCGCTCCGTCGACCACTTTCTGGTCAACATTGCGGTACACCCAACCGGCAATCTTGCGGGAACCGATACCGGCTCCGTTCACAATGCCGTCGAGGACGTTCTGATTCACCCAATACGCGCCACGCGAAATTGGATAAGCGATTGAGCGAACGATGATTCGCTCGTAAAGATGATCGAGGTAGTACTTGTTTGCAAGGAATGCATA
>JBIIQG010000065.1:0-6738 GCA_044342185.1 Ilumatobacteraceae bacterium
CGGAGTTGCCATGTCCAACAGTCAACCACGAATACAGGCCGCTCTACACTTGGTTCATGCCGTTGTATGAATTCAAGTGCCGTACCTGCGAGACCGTGTTTGAAGAGCGCAGGCCAATGGCGCAGGCCAACGATCCAGCATCGTGCCCCAGCGGACATGACAACGCAGTGAGATTGCTGAGTGTTTTCGCCTCTGTAGGTAACGGGTCTACACCCATGAGTGCGCCACCAAGTGGTGGGTCCTGTTGCGGCGGGGGATGCTGTAACTAACGCATGACCATCTTGGTAGACGACTGCCGGTGGTCTCATCGAGATCATGTGTGGTGCCACATGGTGAGCGACACTTCGTTAGACGAGCTACACGTGTTTGCACAAGAACTTGGTATCCCACCACGTGGGTTTCATGGAGATCACTACGACCTGCCACAACACGTGCGCGATGAAGCAGTGCGGCGAGGTGCCGTACCCACCACAAGTCGACACATAGTGCGCGCTTTGTCGAATGCAGGGTTGCGACTAACAGCATCGCAACGACGCGCTTACAAGCACACACTTCCATGACGCCACGGGTCTGCAGGATCTACTAGCGAACGAGGGCAATACATTCCACCAGCTCCAATGACGACCCAGTCGTGCAATTGAAGGCCGGCCGCGTTGAGCGTGTTGGTGATGTTTTCAAGAACAAACGGGTCGTTAGGGCAAATAGGTGGCGCCGACCGAATGCTGAACAGGACAACAGAGTGAAGTGACGGCACATGACAGCATTCGCGAACTATGTGGTGAATTGTGGTGCGAGAAATGTGCGAGGTGCGAAAGAGATGGACACCCCGTTGCTGTTGGTCCATGCACAGCACAATGGTGCCGTTGTTTCGTGGTCGCGGTAGTGCGAGTGCAGCAACGCTCAGTGCTTCGACTAACGACGTAATGGGGTCGATGAGCGGGCGGGGTACATCGAGAACCGACGCAGAAAACATATTCCTCGTTTCAAGTAAGTGACAAGGAGGAAGTGCGAATGAGATTATGAATGGGGTGTGTCGCTACAGCATGGTGCCAATGGCGAGAACGCTGAGAGCCATTGCAATGACGGGTGCGGCCCAGGCGATTGCTGGCGATGTTCGTGTCCAGCGCGGTTCCAACATGGCGTATCCGACGATTGCGCCCATCAATGCTCCGCCAACGTGACCACCAATGGAAATGCCGGGAATTGCAAACGTGATGAGCAGGTTGAGAACCAATGTGGTGCCGATTCCTGTGCGCATCGGATTCACGCCACGTTGTTGAAGCCCCACAGCGGCTGCTGCCATGAGGCCAAACACGGCACCAGATGCGCCGCCGGTGAGACCGTTAGGAGTAAGCGCTAGTGCGCCTGCTGCTCCACCGAACATTGATGCGAAATACAACAAGGTGAACTTGGTTTGCCCGAGCGCTGGTTCAAGAAGTTGACCTAGTTGCCATAACAGCAACATATTCATGCCGATATGCAGAAGACCAAAGTGCAAGAAACCCGACGTGACAATGCGATACCACTCACCGTTCTGAATGAAGACAAGCGACAACCCAAGATCGAACTGATTGCGTTCAACGGAACCAGAACTCGTTAATGTCCATAGAAACGCAAACACGTTGAGTGCAATAAGGATTCGAGTCGCAAAAATCTGTTGCACTGCATTCCATCTACGAACACGTTCACGTGCTGGCGGGCGAGCCGAACGAACACAGTCTGCGCAGTGCGACCCAACCGGTGCCGGAGTAAGGCAGTTGTTGCACGCAGGGCGATCACAACGGGTGCAGTGGCGACCAGTAGCGGTATCTGGGTGTCGAACGCAATACTCGAGGGACGGCGGGGGAAGCGTCACAAGAAAAAGTGTACGGGTGAGTTCACGATGCGAAGCGTCAGCGAGGTGCTGCTTCGGCCTGGTCGCGATGTGACAAGTACCAGTCAACTGTGCGACGAATTCCTTCAGAGAACTCCATCTTCGCTTGCCATCCGAGGCGTTCTGCGGCGCGAGACGGATCGATACGGCGACGTGGTTGACCATCTGGTTTTGTGGCGTCCCACTTCAGTTCGCCTGTGAATCCGGTGACCCGTGCAATTGTTTCGGCAGTTTCGCGAATCGTGATTTCTCTGTCTGAACCCAAGTTGATGGGGTCGACACTCTCGTGCGTTTCAGCAGCAAGCACAATGGCGGCAGCTGCATCTTCTACGTATAGATACTCGCGACTCGCCGAGCCGGTTCCCCATACATCGATGTAGTTGGCACCCTGTTCTTTTGCTTCCACGCATTTTTTAATGAGTGCAGGAATGACATGTGAAACCGACGGATGGAATTTGTCGCCTGGTCCGTACAAGTTGGTGGGAATGAGATACGCAAACTTCTGGCCGTACTGCGCGTTGTTTACTTGCGCGTGGACAAGGTGTGCTTTCTTAGCAATGCCGTATGGGGCGTTGGTTTCCTCGGGGTATCCGTCCCAGAACGACTCTTCTTTGAAAGGAACGGGAGTGAACTTGGGATACGAACACACCGTGCCGAGCAAGACGGTCTTCTCTGTGTTCGCAGCACGTGCTGCTTCGATGATGTGGGTGCCCATCATCAGGTTGTCGAAGTACAAACGAGCGGGATCCACAAGGTTGTACCCAATGCCGCCCACGCGAGCAGCCAAGTGAATGACGTGGCTGGGGGAATGGGCCGCCAGCATTGAATCGGCCACACCGGGAATGACCAGGTCGTATTCATCGTGAGTAGGGGCAACAACTTGTGCACCTTTTTCGGCCAAAAGCCCCACAACAACACGCCCCAAGAAGCCGTTGCCACCCGTGACGAGGACCTTGCGGCCCGACCAGAATTCCGACATGGATGCCATCGTAGGACGGGAGAGGACAGAATGAAGGGGTGCGCGTTGCCTACACCCTCGAACAGTGCTGGCACCGCGTGCCCGGCGGGACAGCAATTGCGGCAGTAGAAGTGGCTGCCGCCATGGGTTCACAACCCGATATTGAGTTGGTGGGACTAGCCGGGCGCCACGCTGGACCGCCAACGCCAGGGTATGAACCCCCCATTTCTGTGGCGGCTCTTCCTCTTGGTGGCAAGTGGTTGTACGAGACATGGACTCGTTTCAAGTGGCCCAAAGTGGAATCAGTCGTGCATGTCGACCTCGTGCACTCCACCACCATTATTCCTCCGGCAACCGATTTGCCGTTGGTGGTCACGCTTCACGACATTGCATTTCTGCGGCACCCTGAATTCTTTACGGCACACGGAAACAAAATCTTCAGACGCAGTATGGACATCTTGAAGCAACAGAACGCAACGGTGTTGTGCTCGTCATTAGCCACAATGAATGACTGCCGTGATGCCGGTTTCGCAGAGCATCTCTTGCATCATGTGCCGCTTGGAGTGCGAGCGCAGGTCGTCACCGATGCAGACATTGCACGTGTGCGTTCCGCATACAACTTGCCAAATGAGTTTGTGTTGTTTGTGGGGACACAGGAACCGCGAAAAAATCTGGCACGACTCATTGATGCATTAGCTCACTTAGAGGGCGCGCCACCCCTGGTGATTGTGGGTATGGAGGGGTGGGGTGACTCAGGGCTTGCCCCGTCGCACGATGTTCGTTTAACGGGATATGTGCCGTCTCGTGATTTGTCTGCGCTGTATGCCGCATGTTCCGTCTTTGCATTTCCGTCAGTTCTTGAGGGATACGGATTACCTGTGATCGAAGCGATGGCTCATGGTGCACCAGTAGTGACTTCTCGTGGAACGTCGACTGAAGAAGTCGCCGGTGGCGCTGCTGAATTAGTCGACCCATTGAGTGTCGAGTCAATCCAAGATGGAATTCGCCGTGCTTTGCAGTCGCAAGACCAGTTACGAGCCAAAGGCCATGCACGTGCATCAGAAGTGCCATGGAGCCGCACTGCAGAACTCACCGCACACCTGTATCGCCAACTACTGAATGGTGCGTCATGACATACCGCGTCGCAATGAACCTTTTGTGGTGTGTGCCCGGTGTAGGGGGCAGCGAGGAATATCTCGTGCGTCAACTTCTTGGGCTATCTGAAATTGATCACGACTTCACTATTGAAGTATTCGCGCCTAAAGGTTTCTCAGAGCGTCAACCAACTATCGCCAATCTGTACCTAGTGCACGAAGCCCCGTCTGACTGCATGCGACGTGAAGTTCGTGTTCTGTTGGAGCACACATGGCTCGCTCGCCGCACGCGAGGTTTTCATCTTGTTCACCACGGTGGGGGAACTCTTCCCCGCATGGGGAATTCCCACACCGTTCTCACTGTGCACGACATTCAGTGGACCGAGTATCCGCACTATGTCAGTCCACTGAAGCTGAAGTATTTACAGCGAACCGTGCCGTCGTCGGTGCGCCGTGCAACGCGTGTTGTGGTGCCCACTCACTTTGTTGCGCACACGCTGACGTCTGCGTTTGGAACACCTTTGTCTCGCATTGGTGTTGTTCGACATGGTTTGGAATCGTCACTGTCAACAGAGGCATCATCTGAAGCAGAGCTTCGTTCGCGTCTCCAATTAGGTGCAGGGCCAGTCTTGGTGTTTCCTGCAATTACTCACCCGCACAAAAACCATGAGTTCTTGTTGAAGATGATGGTTGAAGGAAACGAAGCATGGCGGGATGAATCGTTGCGAATTGTGTTTGCTGGGTCCGCAGGTTCACATGACGAATCTGTACGAACAATGATTCGCACGCTGGGGTTGGAATCGCGTGTCGTGTTGCCAGGACGTGTTTCGGCGGCAGACAGAAATGGTCTATTGAAGATGGCAGATGCGATGGTGTTTCCCAGTCAGTACGAAGGCTTCGGTGCGCCACTCATAGAGGCCATGCGTTTCGGTGCTCCTGTCTTGGCAAGTAACTGCGGAAGCATTCCTGAAGTTGTGGGTCAGGCCGGAGTAGTCGCACCACTGACTGTCAATGCGTGGAATAGCAGCCTCTTGCGTCTTCGATCTGAGCGCTCTGTTCTTGTAAGTGCAGGTATGAAACGCGCCGAAGAATTCACTGCGTCTCTCTCTGCCTCAGATCTTGTGCGCGAGTATCACACTGCACTACAGGGAGGCGCAGCGTGAGTCGCCCCATTGTTGTTCTTGTTCCGCATTTCGCACCAGACACTGCACCCACCGGCGAAGTCATTACGCGCATCGTCGATGAGTTCGTTGCTGCCGGGCGCACTATTCACGTCGTCACTGCATTGCCGTGGTATCGCACCCACGCCATAGAACAGGGTTGGACCGGCCGACTGGTGCGTCGCGAAAAAACAGCGTGGGGCTCCATTATTCGGGTTCATCCATTTCCGGGAAAGAGCAAAACCAACTTGATGCGTCGAGCACTGGGGTTTATTGCATTTAGTGTTCTGGCCGGCGTGTGCACCCTGTTCGCCGGCGGTCTTCATCGTCGCCCCGCCGCCATTGTTTCAATGTCGCCGCCTCTCACCTTGGGTCTCACGGGTTGGTTGGCTGCGCGACTGCGTTTCTCTCGTGCTGTGTTCAACATTCAAGATGTGTTTCCCGATGCCGCAGTCGAAACTGGCGCAATTACCAACACAAAAATCATCGCAATCGCGAAATGGCTAGAGCGAGTCAGTTATCACCGGTCAGACGCAGTCGTGGTGTTGTCAGACGACCTTCGTGACAACGTTGTTGCCAAAGTGGCCACTGCGCTTGCCAAAAAAGTTCACGTCATCCCAAACTTTGTTGACGCTGAACGCATCGTTCCTTCGTCACGAATGACGCCATACCGAGAAGAACTTGGCATCGGTAGCGAAACAGTTGTGATGTACGCGGGGAACGTTGGGTACTCACAGTCTCTCACGATGCTGATTGATGCAGCGCGTCAGATACCAAGCATCACATTTGTTATCAATGGCGACGGTGCTGCGCGGGCCGAACTTGAACAGTTGGCGCAAGGTCTCTCGAATGTGAGATTTGCGGGTTATCAACCACGCGAACGTGTTGGTGAAGTTCTTGCGTCGGGAGACATTCACGTTGTTCCGCTTCGTGCCGGACTGGGTGCTGTCAGTGTTCCATCAAAGACGTACAGCATCTTGGCCGCGGCTCGACCAGTTGTGGCTGCCATTGACTCTGGTACCGAAGTCACACGCATTTTGTCTGCAAGTGGGGCTGGAATCTCTGTTCCACCAGACGATGTCGATGTATTTATCTCGGCAATCACCGACATGGTGTCGCGAGGTGATGGCGCACAAGAGATGGGTCAACGAGGTCGTGAATGGGTGGAAGCTCACGTTTCTCCCGCAGCAGTGGCGCATTCGTACCTTGCTCTCATTGACTCTTTGGGGGCGTGAGCGTTCTCACGGGGCTGAGCAGGTAGCCTTTCCTACTCGTGGCTAGTGGTTCATCAGCAAAAAAAGTCGCCCGTCTCGCACAGAAGGGCAAAGGCAGAAAAGTGCGCTTTCAAGGCGGCACTCTGTTTCCTTCGGTCATGACCGTCATTGTGGTTCTTGGGCTTGGCCTTATCACCTATGCGCGTCAGGCCGAACCCACCTCTGGTGGTTCTGCTTCTGCAAGCGAGATTTCCTACGCCGCGTACGGTTTTTATAAGTGCGACGGATTTATTGGAAATCTGGTGACCCCGGCCGATGCGCCTGAGACGCCCGACAACACCAAGTATCAGTTAACTGAATCCACTCCCGGAGTTATGGAATGGCGTCCCGCCGGCCTGCCTCGTTACCGCGCGAAGTTGGGAGTCTTCCTTGAGTCGTT
>JBIIQG010000055.1:0-8080 GCA_044342185.1 Ilumatobacteraceae bacterium
TGACAGCATGGGGAGATGGGAAATCTTGAAGCCATCCTCGGATATCAGGGAGCAGCCAACAATGGACCCGCTCGCCTTGTAGCCCCCGAAGTGGTTCAGATGCCCTTCTGGACCCCCGAGTTCTGCGCCACGGTTATCCAGGCTGCGCAAGCCGCTGGCGGCTTCAGCCCACAAGACGATGACCCAGTCCCTGGCTACGAGGTGTCCTTGGCTGCCATTTCTCCCCGGTTGTTTGAAGCCGTGGAGAACGACATTGGCGCGCGAATGTGGCCTGCTATTCAGCAGTGGTGGCCCTATGTGGATTACCACGGCCTACGTGATGTTTTCGTTATTCGCTATGCGTTGGGTGAACAAGAGGAACTACGGATGCATCACGATGTTGCGCAGGTGAGTGCAAGCATCAAATTGAACAATCAGTACGAGGGTGCCGAACTTGAATTTCCTCGTCAAGACTTCACAAACGCCGACGTTCCGGTTGGAGACCTTCTTGTGTGGCCAAGTTTGGTCACACATCCGCACGCAAGTCGGCCACTCAAGAGTGGCGTGAAGTACAGCCTCACCATTTGGTGCGAACTTCCCCTGGCGCTCGACGGCGCCCGCTCGTATTAAAGAAAATGAGGCAACACTCCAAACGGAGAAACAACTACGAGGTGCGTTTCTTAATGCGGATTGCCTTCTCGGCGGCATTGCGGCATTGGCCAGTTTCAAGATCGAACTTCCAACCATGCAACGTGCACACCAAGTTGTCCCCCTCAATCTCACCGAACACAGATAGGTCTGCATTGCGGTGCGGACACCTGCGTTGTACCACATAGTCACCAATAGAAATATCTGACTCGTCCGACGGGATGCCCTGAAGTTTCTGTTTTGCTTCAGATTCTGTCCGTGTCATTCTTTCCACGGAGAGCGACTTCAAGAAGTTGTATAGGTATTCGTTGTATGAACCTTCGCGCCATGCTGTGAACCTGCACGACAGGAACAACGAGTTCGACCAATCAACGGCGCGTTGAGCCACAACACGTTCCAATAAGTCACGCGGCACAGTGAATGAATATGAGTACGGCTGACCTGCATGTTCTTCCACAATGCCGTCGAAGAAGTTCACATACACAGACACATCGCCAGCAACTATCAGCGCATTCCCGCCAATTCCTTGACGCACTGAGATACCAAGCGCCATCAGCGGTTCCCACCACAACTTCAACGCGCCAATGATGTCGGTATCGGGAGATGCCCATGATGCTTTTTCAGCAGCCAACCATTCGGCCCAATCAGCTTGATACGTGCGCAAGTATCCCAACTTGTTTGTGAAGATACGCGATAACTCGTCTCCGGAACATGGTTGTTCAACAGTGACTCCGCCACCAATCACAGTGAAAGAAGTTCCAGGAATTGTGGTGGCGGCATTCAGTCGACCAATGTCTGACATGCGTCGCTGAAATTCCATTTGATCGGGAAAGATGCTGGTTTCATCACCCGTCACCATGTTGAGGCCGAACAACTCTTCATCGAGGAAACAAGGGGGACCTGCTGATGGAATAACTGTGGTGGCGTTCAGCGCTTCCACATAACGAAGTGCGCGAGAAAACTGGCTCTCTACTTTGTCAACGCACAACTGTTTTTTCTCTGCAGCGTCCATCTCGTACACCATGGGGTACCAAATGGCTCCAGAGAATTGCAACCAATGCAGATCAACAGGTCCATGTGACAACAACGCACCCAAATCGTTGGTACGACAATCGTTTTGATTCACCAATCGTGCTTCGCCGTCGCTGACAACTAGTGCGCTGTCGCCACCAGGTCCATCGGTAATGGAGGACTCAACATGGATAGCAATGGAGACCCCCGGAGCAACTTCGCGCTCCGACGCATTCACGGTTCGTTCAAACTTACGGAATCCCAAAGAATTGAATGTTCGTTCAAGCTCGCGAGTAGGGAAGTCTGGTAACAACACCGTGGTGTTCTTGTTCATTCGTTCCGCAAGAAACGATGCGTCGAAATGATCGCCGTGTAGATGCGATACATACAAGAAGTCTGGATTGCAGACATCGTGCATGATGTCTGCAGGCAAGTGGTCGTTGCGTGGGAAGACAAACCATGAACCAAAGAACGCTGGTACGAACCATGGGTCGCACACGATGGTGATTCCACGCGTGCGAATAAGAATGCCGGCGTGGCCAAGTGAGATGGCCTGCATGGTGAGTTACTTTGGCTGATCGGTGGACTGCACGCCGCCAGTTGCAACGTGTTCGGTCCATGCGGTGCCGTTCCAGTAACGAAGTTCGTATCGCTTCGATGGATCTGGATACCAGTTAGCGGGAACTGCAGGGGTGGATGCACTAGGTGCACCTGAAGCGACAGGTGTAGTCACATTGGAAGGCTTGGCATCACCAAGTGGACCAGCAACAGAACTGGGCACTGCGTCTTGCTTCATGCCTGGGTGCGGAGCCACAGGAACACTGCCCGAATGACGAATGAATGCATGGAACCAAGCGGCACCGTCGTACGTGATTTGCACAACTTCCCATCCCTGATTGGAACGGCGAGTGAGTTCAGCTGCCAATTCATGTGGATTGCGAACGGATTCAGAAACTACGTCGTACGTAAACATGGTGAAATCCTAGTGCCCTTCTCCGTCATGCTCACCCGCAGGGTCTTCCGTGCGAACAAGTCCGTCTACATCAATGCCATCAACGCCTCCGTCGTAGACAAGACGGCCATCGCGTAGCGCAATGATGCGGCGAACGGTGTGAACGAACGACAACTCGTGGGTGGCCACTACAACCGTGGAGCCGTTATCAGATGCACTAGCCAAGAGCTCCAGAAGGGCTTCTTTCCCGGACGAGTCGAGTCCGACGAATGGTTCGTCTACAAGTAACAAGTCGAACGGACGAATGAAACCAAGAGCGATTGCCGACTTCTGCTTCAGACCACGCGAAAAACGATTCGGCATGTCGTCTGCACGATCATAAATTCCTAGATGGCCAAGAAGATCGGCTGCTGATTGTTCCCAGTCTTCGACGCCGTGCAGGCGAGCGACGTATTCCATGTGCTCCCACAAAGACAAGTCGTCATAAAAGGTTGGTTGGTCTGCGATGTAACTGAGAGATGCGCGTGCTGGAAGTGAACCACCTGGGTTGCCACAGATTCCAATTGAGCCTGTTGATGAATCGAGCAGCCCTGCAGCAATGCGCATCAATGTTGTTTTGCCAGAGCCGTTGTGGCCAATGAGTGCAACTCGCTCACCTCGTTCAATGGTGAGCGAAATGGGGTCGAGCGCAGGTGCTTCTCCGTAGGACTTTGAGACGTCTTCAATCAGCAATGCTGACGTTGGTGTTGGAGCATGAATGTTTGTGCGAGTGCGTGCCATGTCACGAACCTTCCGTGGGAGTAGAGAGAGATTGAGCCGCTTGTTTCTGTGTGAGGCGGAACCATGCGTGAATGTGATCGCGTTGACGAACCCATCCGGCGGTGAGTCCAAGAACTACAACAACGCCACCGGCAGCACGAAGTGAAACACCAAGGGGATTGAGGTTCTTTTCTGTCGCATGACGCACCACCAGTATTGGTGCACTGCAGATAGTCGCAACAACGGGCGGCCATACAGCGCGTAACACGGTTCCCATACCGCTGACTTCTGGTGGTAGTGCTAGTCCTTGAGTTGCTCCACCAACAGGGTCGGGTGCGCCCTTCACCGCGTTGATGGTGGCGCCAGCTACGCCGCCAAGTGCTGCAGGAAGCCCAATAAGGAATCCATAGGCGACTGTGCTGGCCGCTGGTTCAAGGGTCCACGCCACGGCAACACCAACAACAACAAACGGGAACACAACAACTGCTGGCACCACAAGATGCTTCGCCATCAGAAGTCCGCGTTCCAGTGGCAAGGCATCTGTTCTGTCTGGTTGATCTACTTCTTGAGAGAGCGGCTCAACAGCATCTAAACCAAGAATGAACAACATGAGACCGCTCACCACAATGGCAGGAGTTGTTCCACGCCATGCAAGAACCAATGCATAACTTGCCGCACCCGAGACCAAAGCCATTCGCAACAGACGACGAACGGGGAAGTGCATGATGCTGCGAAGACCACGCGCCACAACAACATCTCGTCGTAACACCGTAGGAAGCTTCCACCATGGCTTCACTCGCATGTACTCCTGGCTGAGTTGGCGACGCAGCAAAACGACTGTGCGAATGTCTTGAAGTGTGACGGCAAATTTCAACTGCGAGACAAGTGCACTTCGTCGTGCGAGAGCTTCGAGAGACAATCGCCCCGACAATGAAATTGCGAGAGCCATGACGGCGAGAAGAAGAACAACACCCACAATGTCAATCACAGACCAGCGCAGCCACCACATGGACAGACTCCCAATGAAGTCGAATGGCCCCGAAATGTTTGTGGAGCCGAAAGTGACAGCACCTTGCCAACCAACTACTGCAACGCCAATGGCCGTGGCAGACCAGCGTGGAAGTGACAGTGCGTGTGAGAGCAACGCACTGACAACAAACAGCCCACCAATAAGCGCACCAGCAATGGCACCCCACAACGCAAAAGTAGGTAGGCCCGCACCAGCACTTGGAATGCGGCGACCTAAGAGTTGATTGGCGACGCCGCCCGCAATGGCACCAGAGAACATAAATGTACGAAGTCGTTGAATAGCAGGGCGTCGCAAGACATCGCGGTGGTGAATTGGCGCCATTAAGACGTGGCGCACTTCAGCATCTTCCACTGCAAGTGGTCCACCGTTTGCACCGCTTCGCACACCCAAGAAGACAACAAGTGCGGCAAGCAGGCCGATGACATGTGGAGTGTGCGTATGAACGTTGCGTAGTTGATCAATCTTCAGTGGGTCGTCGCTGACAAGATCGGACAAATACAAGATGGCGCCACCACCGAGCAGGGCTGTGATGTACACCCGGTAGAGGGCTTCGTACCATTCCATGTCTGCCACGCGGTGACGACGGCGCTGGGTGCGCATGTCGCGCAGAGCATCGATACCCAGAGTTGCCGAATTCACCCAATAATCCTGCCACTGCCACCTCAGAATGGGGCAAATGGCGTAAGAATGGGGACCATGAATTCCGACGCCGTGCAGTTATTTAGTGCACTTTTGACGTTGGTGGCCCTAGCCGGCGGGTTCATTACGTTTCTTGCCCTTGTCGTCAAGGCATCGTGGGCCACGACATGGATCGCCACAGTGCGTACCTACGGCGTGTGGGCTATTTGTGCCATTACCTCTACTGCCATGGTGGGAAGTCTGTATTTCAGCGAAGTTGTTGGCTATGCACCGTGCAAGTACTGCTGGTACCAACGCATTGCTATGTATTCCATCGCCATTATTTCCTTGGTGGCCGCTGTTCGTAAAGACAACAACATTGCGCCATACGCACTCATTCTCGCCGCGTTGGGACTCATTGTTTCGGTGTACCACTACTTGTTGGAGTGGGGCGTTGTAAATCAGAAGTCCGCGTGCAGCGTCGAAGTTCCGTGCACGTCAATTTGGTTTCGCGAATTCGGATTCATCACACTCTGCTTTATGGCCGGCTCGGCTTTCATCGCAGTCATTGCATTTTCTCTAGCGCTTATGCGCACACCACAGAACAGTTCACAGGAGGACTGACATGGCACAGAACAAGAAGAAAAACTCTTCGGCATCAATTAGCCCGAAAGTGATTGTTATTGCAGTTGCAGCGGTCGTGGCCGTTGCTGCAATCATCGCAATATTTGCAACTGGTGGTGACGACAGCACTTCAAGTGACACCACTGCTGTCACCGTGCCTGGCGGTGTTTCTCCTGCCGAGTATCAGAAGGTCACCGCGGAAGGCGATGGGCTTGAACCGCTTGGTAAAGATGCCACCGACCCAGCGATGGGCAAGGTTGCACCGAATATCTCCGGTTACTCCTTCAACGGGTTCCCAATTTCTGTGAATCCAGCAACCGATGGCTCACCAACACTTCTTGTTTTCCTTGCGCATTGGTGCCCGCATTGCAACGCAGAAATGCCACGCCTTGTTCGTTGGTATGAAAACGGACTTGTTCCCGATGATCTACGCGTTGTGGGTATCGCCACGGCATCTCGAAAAGATCAGGCGAACTGGCCCCCATCAGAGTGGATGCAGTCATTCGATTGGCCGTTCGAAGTAATGGCCGACACAGAAACCAATGACGCTGGCGTGGCCTATGGCGTCGACGGCTACCCATTCATGGTGGTCCTCGACAAGGACGGCAAAGTTGCCGCCCGCCATTCCGGCGAGATGGAAGAGTCGGAAATCCCGAACTTCATCAACAAGGCTCTTGGCCGCTAAATCCGTCTTTCTCTCACCGCCGTTGCGCAGGTAGCGTGGTTAACGGAACGGTGGCAGAGCGGACAAATGCACTCGCCTTGAAAGCGAGAGGGTTAATAGCCCCGGGGGTTCGAATCCCTTCCGTTCCGCCAAAGGAGTTGACTTCGGTCAACTCCTTTTGCTTTTACTAGGGGTATCTAGCGTTCGTCGCGAACGAAGGGAACACCCAATGCCTTGGGAGCTCCCAGAATGTTCCGGCTGCTTGGGCGACTTAACGCAATAAGTGCGATGAGTGTGGCCAAGTAGGGGAGCATGGGCATGAGAGCTGATGGGATGAACGTGATTTGCTCGGCTTGCAATGTGAACGGCAACTGCAGCGTGAACCCAAACAAGATGGCGCCAAAGATGAGACGAATTGGTCGCCAACCAGCGAAGACCACAAGCGAAAGAGCAATCCAGCCAACGCCGTTGGTTGTTGCTTCCAAGTGCCACGCAGCGCTTTGAGCCAGCATGTGAAACGCTCCACCAAAACCAACTAACGCACCACCAAGAAGTGTGTAGCGAATGCGAATGGTTGCGACGGACAAACCTTGTGCATCAACTGTTGCTGGATCGTCACCCGTTGCACGTACTTCAAGTCCAGCACGAGTGCGGAACAAGAACCACGATGCGAGAACAGCAATTACAAGCGCCGCATACGTGATGATGTCTTGACCAAACACCACTGGACCTATGCCCGGAATATCTGACAATGGGCCAAAGCTCATCGGTTCGATAGTGGTCTTAATGGTCTTCCCTTCTGCGGGCTTACCCAAGAAGTTCGCAAGACCAGTACCGAAGATAACTAAGGCCAGACCCGACACAATCTGGTTTGCACGCAACACAACCGTGAGTAGTGCATGAATAGCCGCCAGAACAGCACCAAGGATGATGCCCAATAGCAAGCCGACCCACACGCTGCCCGTTGAATCGGCAACGAGGAAAGAGGTGATTGCAGAAGTGAGCAACATGCCCTCGATACCAAGGTTCAATACGCCTGCACGCTCTGTAAATAGTGCGCCGAGTGCGGCGAGAATGAGAGTGGTGGCAATTGCGACAGAGTCTGCAAAGGACAACAACCAAATGTTCGAGTTCATTGTGCAACCGCCTTCATGCGTACGGCACGAATCTTGTATCGACGAAACGCTTCACCACCGAGTGCGAAAAGCAAGATGGCGCCTTGCATCATGACTCCGATGTGCTTTGGCGTGTCGGTGGAGATCTGTAGTTTCTCGCCGCCGACGCGAAGTCCAGCGAACAGAATGCCACTAACGATGATTCCTGCGAAGTTGTTGCGCGCAAGTGCCGCCACAACAATTCCGGCGTATCCGTAACCGAGAAGTGTTATTCCTTGGTCCAGGCGAGCGAACGGTCCGACGATGAGTGTTGCACCACCAAGACCAGCAAGAGCACCAGACATCAACATGACGGCGATAGTTGTCTTGTTGGCATTAACGCCCGCGTAGTGAGCTGCGCGAGGTGAGTCGGCAATAACTTGAATGCGGTATCCAAACTCTGTTTTCTTCACTAACCAGTAGAGGAATAACGCAAGAGCAACCACGACGAAGAAGGTTGGGTACAAACGCGTGTCGCCTATGGGGGATAGAGCTGCAGAGTCGGCCACGTTGCGCCCTTGCGGGAACGCAACATTCTTTGCGCGGAAGAAACTGTTGGGGGTATTGATGAAATGCTTCAGCAAACTTGATGCCACATAGGTGAGCAACAAAGTGGTCACAATCTCACTGGTTCCTAAACG
>JBIIQG010000057.1:0-8032 GCA_044342185.1 Ilumatobacteraceae bacterium
CACGCAGAATGGACAGGATGCGTGAGCGATACAAAACGAGAACGGCAAGGATTGCTCCGAATTGGATTGAGACCGCATAAGAGTCTGCAGCTGCTTCGGAAGTGCCAGTGCCAAAACCGATGAGGTCGCCAACCACGAGGAGATGCCCTGTTGAAGAGATGGGCAGAAATTCCGTAATGCCCTCAACAACGCCCAGCAGAACAGCTTCAGGAAGCGACAACAGACCAGCAAACATGCTTCTTCAGCCTGCCACAGCGCGGCTAAAGACGAGTGTCACATCGAAATGTCTCAATGACTCGTAGCCCTCGCCGCTGAAGCGAGAACTACGAGTCAGAGTGAGCGACCTACTTAGCCGAGGTAGATGAACGGGACTCGGCCCTTGATTCCGTTGTTCATCAACAGAAGCTGACCAGAGTCTCCGACGCGCAGCCCGCTAATGATGTCCTTATAGCCATTGGCTGAACTGCTGTACGTAATTGTCCGATCGCTGTCATCGAAGTCGGCGCTCCAGCCTAAGTAGTAACCATTACATGGCTGGGGACACGTTGCGCCGTTCGACCCCTTCAACAAAATCTCAATTGAATTTCCGTTGTAGGTGAAGGTCAAGCGCTCGCTGACACCCGAATTGTAAGAGGCATTCACGCTTCCAGTAAATGAAAACGGATGACGGGACACAATTTGCGGCATCGCATTTTGATTTGCTTGATACATCACCAACAAGTCACCAGCATCGCCAGCAACCATGTTCGCAATGATGTCTTTGTAACCATTAGCCGAGCTTGAGTAGATGATGCGCCGATTGTCGTCATTGAAATTTGAGTTCCAACCTAGGTAGTAACCGCGACATGGCTGAATACAGATGCTGTTGTCCTGATTCTTCATCTGGATTGTCATTGCGTTCAAGGTGAACTTATGAACGATTGTGGGCGCATCGTCGTAGGAAGGAACAGTCGTATCGGCTCCACCTGAACTTGGAGTGCTTCCCGTTGAAGATCCGGTATCGCTCGACTGTCCGGCTGATGGTGAATTCGGAGATGTACTCACGGTCTTCTTTATTGGAGTAGTGGTCCCAGAAGAATTTGCAACCGTGGTAGTAGAACCAACAACGTCGCCTGCGGGCACAGCAACACTGCCGCTCGCGGTGTTCACGAGCACAGTGTCAGAGGTTGGTTCAGCCGACTCTTTGTCGTCGCCCCCACATGACGCAATGAAGCTTGTAAGAAGCAGCCCGCACAACAGTGCTCGACGGCTAGTGGATTGAATAGACATAATGCCCCCCTTTGGATAGACCGCACCCTATGAGTTCGTGGGTACGGCTACTACGAATGCAGTGTGTTATCTAATGAAGGGAACTGTGGACCCTACTCCCACAAGGCGCGCGAGCGAATCAACGTGGTCCCAACCACAAGTAGTGCGACTAGGGCGAACGCAATAAAGGCGCGTTCCGACGAAATAGAGAACTCGCTCATGGCAAGTCCCAACGCCACCATTGGAATCGTCTTTGCAATGGGGTGAATCGGTTCTGTAGAAACGATGCGTGATGAACGACGCACAAAAACGACTCCTAGCAAGAAGAAGACGACGAGAACGATTGATTGCCAGCCGAGAATTTCCGACAACAAATAGGTCGCCAGACTTCCCGCAAAAATGAAACGAAAGAGTCTCCATCGAAAAGTGGGAGTTCCTAATTCCACGGTAGCTACGTCTACATAATCACGCCGAAGTCTCTGACGTGGATCTGACATTTTCACCCATGAGCGAAACATCAAGATTGGATGTCCTCGATCGTCTGCGAAACGAACTGCAGCAAATGCAATTGCACAGACCACCAACGACATTGCTATCGAGAGATACACGCCCGCAGTTGTGCCGTCCATCCCGAAGAGTGGTCGACCTAACGGCATGCCAAGTGGATCAAAGATTCGAGTAGAAATTGAACCTGCTACGTCCGAAATACGCAGTGACCAACTTCGATAAGCAAACACGGCCACGAGAGGTGAACACACGAAAGCAAGTGTTCGTTCCCAATCTTTTGTCTGGCCACGCGGACCGATCAATCCGCGCAACATCATCGGAATGAACAACAGTCCGGGCAACAGTGCGAGCGACTCGGACAATCCGATCGCAAAAGAATGATGGTCTTCAATCACTCGGCCCAGCCACCATCCTGCCGACACAAGAATTGCGAAAAATGGTGCGGTCACGCTGAGGAGAAACAAGATGAAGATTGCCGCCATTGGAGCGACAAGACTCTTGGCCCGCAAGATGCCCAAGACCACAGCACCACTTGTCACAATAAATGGCACCAACGCAGCAGCCGCTGGGTTGACCAAGGCCAACTCTGCCCAGCGGCGCAATCCTGGGCGCAAAAACCGTACGCGACTGACGTGTTGGATGACCGTGACTACCCCCGTAAAGAGTCTTCCCACCGAGGCTCGCTCCACACCGGGACTACCGCCATCTTTCGCAGTGGACTGAGTAGGCACATCAAATGGGTTGCTGAAGTCAACATCGCTTTCCGGATCTTTGCGTGAGTCAATTGAAGAACTGCGCGAATTGCGTCCGGATACATCCGGATACGAGTCTTGCAACCGTGCGGGAACTTGGGGAAGTAGTTGACCCCCACTCAACGTACGACTAGTCGCGACACCAAGAACCCCACTTGCTGCTCCAATTGCACCAACGGCCCCCACCGAACCAAGAGATGGAAGAAATGAGGCCAACGATGACACCAACACTGTTGCGGTGACCACAAGCGATGACGCAGTGTCCTGTTTGCGTTGTTCTTCCTGCACAGGCGTTTCTTGCGCAAGGTTGTAATCAATGTCGGTAGCCAGGTTTCCCGGCTCACCTATCGTCACGCCATCAAGGATCGCGTTGCGAGTGACGTCGGTTGTGTCGGGAAAAACTGTTGTGGTCGATTCCCCATCGACAACTGTGGAGGTAGTTGCGACTGAATCACCAGGCGATGACGTAGTTGAGTTTGCACTTGGCTTTGTAGTTGTGGTGGCAAGCCCACTGTCGATAGGAGGAATCGCAATAGTCCCCATCAGGAAACTCACTCCGTTTGGACTGGCATTTGTAAGTGCGCTGAGTTGAACGGTTGCTCCTTGAGAAAAATACTCAGAACGTGAAACAGTATGTAGCCCTGAGAACCTAAGCCCCTGGTAACGAACATAGGAGATTGCGTTGGGATAACTAGGAGGCGGATTGGCCATATTCCAACAATTCACAAACGTTGGCGCTTGGTAATTGGCTTTTGCAGTCAAGAGAGATTCGTCAACAAGGTTTGCTGGTCGCTGGGCTCCGCCACCCGTCATCGATCCCGTAAAACTGAGTCGATCAAAGGGAAGTGGAAGCGGAGTGGGGTTGTTGCATGGAGTATCTGTAATGAATCCGAATTCACCCAAAAATGTGTACCGAAAAGAAATCTGGGAGTTGGTTAGTGTTTCAAGCTTCACCGTCCACGTCACATTCAGCTCGCCGGGATCACCAGGATTAACCTGAATTACGTCAGTCCACGAAGTTCCAACCGGCGGATTAGCTACCGCATCTACCCTTAAGGCCAATGGAAGCATGATGAACATGCAACCAAGAACGAGGGTGAACAACCCCCGCGTGGCGTAACGACGAATTAGTCGATTCGTGCCCACAGTGACCCAACTGAATGACGTCCATCGAACACAACATCAGCTGTTAGTGCTGAAAATTCTTCCCCCAACATTTTGATGAACCTAGCAGGGCAAAAAGTACGAATTCACTGAGAGAACTGCAGCGACACGTACTAGTTCTCGCAAGATGAATAGAGAAGTGGCACTCCCAACGGGATTCGAACCCGTGCCGCCACCTTGAGAGGGTGGTGTCCTAGGCCTCTAGACGATGGGAGCCTGAAGCGACTTCCAAGGTTACAGGCGAGAAATGGGCGCGAAACCCGCTAGCGAGGTTCTCGGGGCAACCCAAGAATACGTTCGCCCAAGATGTTCTTTTGAATTTCGTCCGTTCCCCCAGCAATGGATTGCGCTGGCACCGACAAGATCACTTCAGAAATCACGCCTTCGATTGATTCCTCAGATGAATCCAACATTGCGGCTGCCCCCGTCATGCGCGCGTGAATCAGTGCCGCCCCACGCGCTGCAGAACTTGTCGCCAACTTCCCTACCGACCCTTCCGGACCCGGCGCATGGCCAAGTTCGCGCATCACTCGCGCACGCTCTGCAGTAAGCGCACTCACTCTTTGCAACGACAGAACTTTGAGTGCTTCATCTCGAGAAATTGCGTCGGATGCGTGTCCGGTCTCTGCCAACCGAGATGGAATCAGATCAACACGCCCTGCTCGTTGTGGATACCACTTATACGTCTCCATGTAGTGAAGCCATTCCTCGTGTGCTTCACCTGCTGCACGACCACTTCCACGCTGTCGAATCTCGCCGAATGTTGCGCCAAACTTTCGTTCATAAGCCAACGTTGTGTTTGCCACGGTCCAACCTGCATTGACATCACCAACAGTCCACGCCAAGGGAACACGAGCATCGGTTAAGAAAACCTCGTTAAACGATTCATGATGATTCATCTGAAGAAGCGGACGTACGAGTACTCCCTCTTGCTTCATCGGAAGAATGAAGTAGGAGATTCCCGAATGCTTGGGCGCCTCCGAATCGGTGCGCGCGAGCAGAATTCCATAATCGGCGTGGTGTGCACTTGTATTCCACACCTTCTGCCCATTAATCACCCACTCGTCACCATCACGAACCGCTTTTGTAGATAAGCCTGCAAGATCTGAACCTGCGCCAGGTTCACTGAACAGTTGGCACCACGTAGTTGCACCAATCAAGATGTCTCTCAGAAACTTCTCCTGAATTTCTGAAGTCCCGTGATCCAAGATTGTGGGTCCTGCGAGAAATGTGCCCCCACCAATTGGCAGGCCGGGCACTCCCTGTTGTCGTAATTGGCTCGCGACGACACCTTCACTCCAGGCCGGTAGTCCCTTGCCAAAACGATTCGTTGGCCAATGAGGAACTGACCAACCGGAATCCACGAATACTTCGCGCCACTCACGCAGAGAAAGTTCTGGATTCCAATGCGAATCCAACCATGTTGAGAATTCCCTCTGTACAACTTCTACAGAATCGGGCGAATCAACCACGATGTACGTCCCTAATTGGTTGGGGAACAAGGACTCGAACCCTGAATAACAGTACCAGAAACTGCTGTGTTGCCAATTACACCATTCCCCAGTGCGCAGACCATGTTAGCGACATGAAACGGTGGTCACCACCGAAGAAAATTGCTAGCCCGTAATAGAAAAGAGGGTGTCGAAACCGATGATTCGCCCAACGCTCACACCAAGGGTTTCGCGAAGAGCCTTCACAATTGAGCTTCCGTTATCCATCCACGCAAGACCTGCAAAGCCGTCAGCTGATGTTGTTGTGGGTGACGGCACTGTGGCAAAACCCAATTGTTGTAGCGACAACATCACACGTTCAACATGCCATGGACTACTCACGGCAATAACCGATGCAACACCACGCTGCTTCAACAACGGCGCAATACCTTCTAGCGATTCCCATGTAGATGATCCACTGTTTTCGGCAACGATGGCCGAGGCTGGAACACCCCGTTGACGCAGCCAATTCTGAGATGCTTCAGCTTCAGAGAAACGATCTCCGTCGCGCTTTCCACCCGTCACCGCAATGACTGGTGCACGGCCCATCTCCCAATCAACGAGCGCCTGACGTAAGCGAGATTCCAACAACGGAGATGGCGTTCCGTCGTACTGCGCCGCACCCATCACAACGATTGCATCTGCAGACCGAGTGTCGGTATGAGACGCGTGCCAAAACAACAACACGCCACATAGGCAGATGTAGGCAAAAGCAGAAATTGCGACCGCCGATGTCAAGGTGACAATCGATCGGAGAACTGTCTTCACAAATTATGCCAAACGGTTCAGAGCACTCTGAAGTCGACGAACTGTCTCGTCTCGGCCCAAAACTTCAATGCTCTCAAAGAGTGGTGGTCCCACTGTGCGACCCGTGATCGCAACACGAATAGGTGCTTGCGTTTTACCTAGTTTCAGTTCACGTGATTCGGTCCAGGCTTCTAGCAGTGCCTTCAATGAATCATGATTCCACTCGCATGTTTCAACCGAGGCTGCGAAATCGCGCAATACATCGGCCGCAAAATCCGATGCCATTGTTTTTGCCCACGCATCTTCGTCGATCACTGCATTCTCTAAAAACATGAAGTCGACCATCGCGGGAACTTCCGACAAAGTGACAACGCGCGTTTGCAGCAATGGTGCCATCTTCTTGAATACATCTGCATCAAAGCGTTGCGCTGGCCACGGAGCGTCTGCAAAAAATGGCTGACACGCGTCGATAAACGCGTCAAGCGACATGGCGCGAATGTAGTCACCGTTAAAGGCATTCAATTTCTTAATGTCGAAGAATGCTGGCGAATGGTTGACATCTTCTAACTTGAATTCGTCAACAATGTGTTGCCACGGAACAATTTCTGTGTCGCCTGCTGGCGCCCACCCCAGTGTCATCAGGTAGTTCACCATTGCATCGGAGAGAATTCCCTCAGACTTGTATTGCTCAAGTGCCACTTTGTCTCGCCGCTTCGACAACTTCTTTCGTTGCTCGTTGACCAGTACCGGTACATGCGCCCACACAGGCGGTGTCACACCCAGTGCATCCCAAATCAGTTGCTGCTTCGGAGTATTCGGAAGATGCTCTTCAGCACGCACCACTGTTGTGATGTTCATTTCAATGTCGTCCACCACATTGGCAAGAAGGAACATGGGGGTTCCGTTGCCGCGCAACAACACAAAGTCTTCAATGGTGTCGTTAGCGAACTCCACACGACCACGAACAAGGTCGTTCACCACAGTGGTGCCTTCGGGAACTCGAAAACGAAGAACGTGACCTGGACCAGGACCTAATCCGCGATCTCGTGAGTAACCGTCGTAGCCCTGTTTGCCCGATGCTTTTGCACGCTCTTGAATTTGTTCACCCGTCAGGTCACACCAGTAGGCATTGCCTTGCTCAAACAAACGATGCGCAGCCTTCACATGCAGATCTGCATTCTGGCTTTGGAAGTACGGTCCCTCGAATTGCGGGTGGGATGAATCGATACCCAGCCAAGACAATGCATCGATAATTCCTTGAGTCCATTCCGGACTATTGCGGGACTCATCCGTGTCTTCAATACGAAGCACGAAAGTTCCACCGGTGCGCAGCGTGAGTGCCCAGTTGTATAACGCAGTACGCGCGCCACCCACATGGAAGAAACCTGTGGGAGATGGAGCAAAGCGGTAACGGGGGCTGTCGGACATGCCCTCTCAGGCTACTTGTGCACCACACGAACAAACGCGACAGATAGCGTGACCTGTATGGACGGATTCACACAAACAGACCAAGTCAACGTTTTAGGAGAACCGCTTCAGACATGTTGTACATCTCCTATGACGGGCTACTACCGCACTGGTTGCTGCGAAGTGGGTGGCGACGACAGAGGTGTTCACGCCGTCTGCGCAATTATGACCGACGAGTTTCTTGAGTTCTCGAAGAACGCAGGCAACGACTTGTCTACACCAATGCCGCAGTACGGGTTTCCGGGTTTACGCGCAGGAGACCAATGGTGTTTGTGTGCACCACGCTGGCAAGAGGCATACGAAGCCGGCAAAGCACCACAGGTAAAACTTGGTAGCACCCACATTGCCGCCGCCGAATTTTGCAACATGGACGCTCTTCGCGCCCACGCCATCGACCTGTAGTTACAGAGCGAGCGCTTCCTGGCTGAATGACATCAGCAAGGCGTCGTCTCCCATGACTGCGCCACTGAGGCCGTGTACCGCAGGCAAAAGCTGTTCACAGAAAAAGCGCGCCGTGTTGACCTTTGCTTCCTTCTCGTGTTCTGGCATGTCTGAATGAACTGCAACATGAGCCGACTTTGCCATGACATAGCCGCCAACAAGCGTTGACAACTGTCGCAAGTACGGAGTGGCACCGGAAAGAACCGCTGTTTGGTT
>JBIIQG010000017.1:0-24217 GCA_044342185.1 Ilumatobacteraceae bacterium
GGGCGTGAACGTTCAATTGGTGTGTCTATACGTTTGCCGTTTGAGACCGGAGCGAACTCCATCATTGCGGGCGATGAGAAATACGTCAGCATGCGTTACTTCTTCACGCGCAAACTGATGCTGGTAAAAGAATCGCATGCGTTTCTGTGTTTACCCGGTGGCTTCGGCACACTCGATGAAACTTTTGAACTCCTCACACTTGCTCAAACCGCAAAGTCAGTCCCGGTGCCCATTGTTTTTCTCGAGGTTCCTGGCGACCCTTTCTGGACTCCGCTGATGGCAACTATGGAGCCTCTTTTGCTGGCTCACGGTCTCATCAGTCCCTCCGATACGTCTCTGTACAAGATCACAGACAACATTCAAGAGGCTGTTGAGGAAGTTGTGGGCTTCTATCGCAACTATCACTCCATACGATTTGTCGACAATCGTCTCTACATCAGAATGCAAAGAGCGTTACCCGCGGCAGATGTGCTGGCGTTGTCACAACAGTTCTCACACATTTCAGATGGTCAAACATTTGAACAAAGTGGTCCCACGCCTGAGGAAGTGAAGGACGGCGACAATCTCAATTTGGCGAGAGTTTCGCTGAATTACACAGCTAAAGGGTTTGCAGATCTACGCCCACTTATTGACGCCATCAACTCGTACTAGTGGTTGCTGAGATGGTGGATTGCTTTCTCTACCGCTCGCCGCGCCTGGGAGACGCTCTTTTCTTCCAGTGGACGTGTTGTATGCCCAGCCTCAATCGCATCGGAGAGGAGACGCATTGAGAGGTCATTGAGTTCTTCAGCAATTGTCTGAAGTTCCAAGGTAATGGTTTCGCGGTCTTTCACCCTGGTCCTCCATCGAAGCGCATCGTGCGTACATCGATGGTACATCCTCAGTTCATCCACGATGGAGGCGCGTTATCACCTAGAGTAAATGACTGTGTTAAGAGAAGAGCAGCCACGCGAGTGGGTCAGTTTTGAAGATCCCGATGAATTGCGCACATGGATGATTGACGCAACGTTCTTGCGTTCCAATTACAAGTGCATCTATGGCGAAGGCTGCAAGGGAGTGCACGACGATCCCACTCCCGAACTGATGCAGGGTTGCTGTTCTTATGGTGCTCACTTCTTAGATGAAGACGACATGAAGTCGGTGAAGAAGTATGTAAAGCGCCTGAAGCGCAAGCACTGGAAGAATTTCGACAAGGGTAAAGACGGAAAGTGGCTTGTCGGCAAAGGTGACGACATGAAAACCCGCGTCGTGAACGGAGCGTGCATTTTCCACAACCCGCCAGGATTCGAAGGTGGCACCGGATGTGCATTCCACATCGCTGCGGTTGAGGCCGGAGAACGCCACATGGATTGGAAGCCTGATGTGTGTTGGCAAGTTCCTGTGCGACATGAGGACTACACAGAAGATGGTGGCTATGTCATCTCCACTATTCGCGAATGGAAACGCCGTGACTGGGGCGAAGGCGGAGATGATTTCCACTGGTGGTGCACAGAGTCAGCAGACGCATTTGTGGGCAAGGATCCTGCATACGTGTTCTTCAAAGACGAACTCACAGAGATGATGGGCGCAAAGGCCTACAAAGTGATGGTGGAGCAACTCACTCGACCAACGGCAGTGCCGCTTCCTCACCCTGCAGTGCGATCACGCACCACTAAGAAGTAGAACTTCTACTTCCCTTTTGATTGACGGCGACGATCTTCCAATGTGAGGAATCGCTTGCGAACACGAATGCTCTTTGGAGTCACTTCAACGAGCTCGTCGTCGCCGATCCACTCAATAGCAGTCTCGAGAGTATGAATGATTGGTGCGGCTAGTTTTGGCCCGTCGTCGTGACTGTGCGTACGAATGTTGTTCTTCTCTTTCGCGCGAACAACGTTGAGCACCATCTCTTCGTTTCGTGCCGCTTGACCCACAACCATGCCTTCATACACTTCGGTGCCCGGATCCAAGAAGAACTCTCCGCTCTTCTGAAGGTTGTCGAGCGCATAAGAAGTTGTAGTCCCCATGCGGTCAGAAATAAGTGCTCCGTTCGTGCGGTGAGGAAGCTCTCCAGCCCATGGCATCCAGCCTGCATGTGTTTGGTTCAACAAGGCAGTTCCACGCGTTGAGGTCATCAACATGGAACGGAAGCCGATGAGTCCACGAGAAGGCGCTTCGAAGTGAACAATGGTGCGACCAGGGTCGCCCGCACGCAGTTCTGTTACTCGACCCTTGCGCGGAGCAAGTGTCTGGGTGATGACACCAACGAATTCATCGGGAACGTCGCACGTACCTGACTCCAACGGCTCGTGCTTCTTGCCATTAATTTCCTTGGTGATTACTTCAGGGCGACCAACCTGCAACTCAAAGCCTTCTCGTCGCATGTTCTCAATGAGAACTGCCAACTGCAATTCTCCACGACCAGCAACGCTTGTGACGTCGGGTGAGTCGGTATCGGCGATACGGATAGACACGTTGCCGAGAATCTCTTTGGCAAGTCGTTCCTTCAAATGTCGGCTGGTGACGAACTTGCCCTCTCGGCCGGCGTACGGAGATGTATTTACTCCAAAGGCCATGCGGATAACTGGCTCGTCTACTTCAAGTCGTGGCAACGGTGTCGTGACCTCAACTGCTGACACCGTGTCCCCCACTTCTACTTCGGGAATTCCCGCGAGAACGAAAAGGTCCCCTGCTGAAATCTCTTCCACTTCGGTGCGACCAATTCCGTCGAACACACTGAGCTGAACAATGCGACGACGAATAGGAGTTCCGTTTGAGTCTTTGCCCCAAAGCGCAACGGTGTCACCTTTGTGCATTACGCCACTATGGACGCGACCAATCGCGAGACGGCCCAAGTAATCCGAGACGTCCAGGTTTGTAACAAGCGCCGTTAGTGGAGCGTTGGCGTCGTGTGTGGGTGCCGGAACTGTGTCAAGAATGGTCTCGAGAAGACACGAGAGATCTGCGTCCTCTGGCGGCATGCCAATTCCTCGCATAGCGCGACCTTCTCTTGCAACCGCAGAGATAACAGGGAATGAGAGTTGGTCGTCGTTTGTTGCTAGGTCGAGGAAAAGTTGTTCAACTTCTTCAAGGACTTCCTGTGGACGCGCATCGCCGCGATCCACCTTGTTGATAACCAAGATGGTGGGAAGACCCAAACCAAGAGCCTTGGACAGTACGTATCGAGTCTGTGGCAACGGGCCTTCGGCAGCATCAACAAGGAGCACAACGCCGTCCACCAATGCAAGTGCACGTTCTACCTCGCCACCAAAGTCGGCGTGTCCCGGCGTATCAACCAAGTTGATGAGGGTTTCCTTGAACGTGATTCGTGCAGCCTTCGCCAAAATGGTGATTCCGCGCTCACGTTCCTGGGCGTCCGAGTCCATGACGCGGTCAACTACTTGTTGGTGGGCAGCAAAGGCTCCAGTGGAGCGCAAGAGGGTGTCGACCAAAGTGGTTTTACCGTGGTCAACGTGCGCCACCATGGCGACATTGCGAAGAGAGGCAGTCATGAGGGGTTCAAATTTCTGTCCGTAGGACGTAGTTAGTCGGCGTCGTCTTCCGACTCGTCATCGTCGTCGAAAGTGACGCCGTAACGTTCAGCGATTGCCGCATATTCGTCGTCCTCAGCTGATGAGGAACGTGGAGAATCTCCAAAACCTAAATCTGCGGCAGAAGGACCCGCTTGCTTTAATTTGCGCGCTTCTTCGAACCGGCGATGTCGACCCTTTTTCACGGTCGGTCTCCGAACAGTGTGTGGCACAGGTGCCGTATGGACAATCCTGAATACTCTACAGCCCAGTGAGACGGAATAGCGGGAATTGCCTCAACCAGAAGGCACATCAACAAGCCGTAGACCCACATCTGGCCCATTCTGGGTGAATGTCAGTGCCTTATGACCAGAAACCAGATCCTCGATATCTCGACCCACGATGTCGGCTCGCCAACCGTGACGCAACCGAGCGGCAGGCACGCCCGACAACAATTCGTTGATGTCTTTTCGTGTTCCGAGCAGGCCAGCATCTAATTCACTCTGGCGTGCCAGTTCAGTGATCCACGCCGAGACCAAAGTGGCAGCAGAACGGAGAGATTTATCCAGGTCATCGGTATCGCTCGAAGGGAACGATAAGTCGCCCTGCTTCGCGTTCTCCACACCTGTTGCAATTGAGGCAAGCAGGGCCTTGCCTGTGGCGCCATTGGCATGACGATTGTCTACCCCGCGGCACTGCAGTAAGTCGTCGGGAGAACGTGGCGCCCGTTGCGCAACACCCAACACCGCAATGTCGGACAGAACATGACGAGGAGGAATATCGAGATCCATAGCGCGCTCTTCGCGCCACATTGCCACGCTTTGTGCCACCCAACGCGCCCGACCCTTCAGGGTACGCACGTCTTTCACTCGTAGCCATGCGTCTTCAGCAGGTTGTGGGCCGGTCTTCTTTGTACGAAGTTCCTCGCACGCATCCTTTGCCCATTGGGTGCGACCCTTTTCGTCGAGTCGTGCCATGAGAAGTCCTAGCAACTCCTCTAGGTACGCAACATCTGATGCGGCGTAAGAAAGTTGATCACGTGTGAGCGGCCGACGAAGCCAGTCCGTGAGGCGGTCCCCTTTGGGTACGGCCACTTTGAGGAACGATTGCAGAAGCGACGCAAGGGATGGTTGCGAATAGCCCAGAAAACCTGCGAGCAATTGAGTGTCGAGGATCTGCGAAGGGATACTCCCAATACTCTGCGACATGACATCTAAATCTTGTTGTGCAGCGTGCATGACACACACAGAATCACTGTGAAAAAGCGAGTGAAAATGATCGAGATCGATGGTGAGCGGGTCGATGACATACACACGCTGTCGTGCAGCGATTTGAATGAGTGCAAGCTGAGGAAAGTATGTCTTCTCTCTGTGAAATTCTGTGTCTAAGTAGTAGTACTCAACACCTGATATTTCTGACAGAACTCGGACTATTTCCTGATTTGAATCAACCCATGTGTAATCAATGTCAACTTGGTTGGTTGCCGACGACGACGTCGTATCCCTCGAGAATCCAGGCACCTGTCCCCCCTGTTACGTTGACAAACTGCGTTGAGCTGTACTCGGATTGTTGCGACACAAACTCACAGGCACGTGCACTTCGACCACCAACTTGGCACGCAATGAAAACGGTTGCTGCATGCGGAATGTCTACAAACACTTCTGCGAACACGCTGAGTGGAATATTGATTGCGCCTGGAATATGTCCGGATACATACTCGACTTCTTCCCGAACATCGATAACAATTTTCTCAGAGATATTGGCGAGCGTTGCCACATCAGTTTCAGACCACGTCATTACTTCAGAGTAGTGGAGTCGTCTGGTGCGAGAAGGTCTGCTGGAGTGTTGATGTTGCGGACAGCAACAGCCGGAACAGGCACTTCGGCAACATCCAGTAGTACCGCAGCCCTGTGAACCGCACGTTCGTTTCTCTTCCACACACCCTGCAAGGTGTGAAGGCATTCTTCCTTCGACCATGCAGCACATAACCAATTCAGACGGTCCGTACGGCCAACAGAGGCTTGAGCATCGTTGAGACCACGCACCAAACTTGCGATGACGGCATCAGTAATGAAAGGCATGTCGCACGACAAGACCACTACCGAGTCATGTGATGCGGACTTCAACGCAGTGATTACTCCGCCCAGCGGACCTTCCCCTGGATACGAGTCTTTCTTCCACGTGCCCGTGAGTTTCTTTGCTTTGGCTTGTGTTGCCCCCACTAACAGAATCTCCGACGCTCCAGCGGCCTTGGCGGCTTGCGCAACGCGGGTGGCCATAGGAAGACCATCAACTTCGAAAGTGGCCTTATCGGAGCCCATTCGGGAACTATCTCCGCCAATGAGGATGGCCACAGTGAAATCGGCGCCCGACATAAAGACAAGCGTACGAGCATCTGGGCATCTATGGTTGCCCCATGAGCATGATCTTTGCAGCAACAGATCCGGAAACCCTGAAGAACCTTGCCTTAGGCGGATCGGTTGTGTCGATCGTTATCGCGTTGGTCTTGATGAAAGTGGTGTCATCCATTGTTGGCAAAGTGATTTCGGCCGCCGTTTTCGTAGCCATTGCGCTGGCCGGGTACTCACAGCGAGCCGAGATCACCGAGTGTGTGGACAAAGTGAAGGCGCAGACCACCACCACTGCCTCTGTAGACACAACATGCACGTTCTTTGGTCAGGACGTCACCATCAAGGTTCCACTGCCCGCCAAGTGAGGTTCCACCAGTAGGTGGTGAAATTCCCGCGGATGACTAATGGGTGCTCCGTGGCCCGCATTGTCAATCACAACAACTTGGCCGTTCACCATGGTCGCAAGGCGTGGCGTTCCGTCAATGTGATGTTGAGAGCCGCGAGTACCGACTCCGCATAACACGCGACAAGAGATCTTGTCTCCGTTCCATGGTGCACGTTGACGAAGGTCTGAAAGTTCTCCTTGTAGCGCTCGGCCTTCTTGTCTCCGCTCGTCTTTGGTCTTCTGAGGAAGCTCTTCCCAGCGCTTCTCGCCGATCATTCGAATCATGAATGCCTCGGCCGCTTGGGCAGGGTCTGTAGCTTTCACGGCGGCACCGCCCGCTGAACCTTGTGGCCACCAATCACACCATGACAACGGCGTTTCATATGTGCTGACCCCCAAGACTTGACTTCCCAATTGCTGTGCGGCGGCAAGCGCGACATTGCCTCCATAGCTGTGGCCGATGAGTACAGCGGCACGACCGCCAAGAAGCTCAACCACGTCGGCAACGTTTCCCGCCACCGTAAAGGGCCCCGGATGTGCTCGTTGGCGGCCGTACCCGCGGCGATCGAAGCGCAGTGCAGTGTGCGTGGACGCCGCCAGCCGACTTAGCCGCGACATTCCCGCTGATCGGTCCAGCGAACCATGAATGAAGAGGACAACCACATCGCTGGCGGGACCCGAGATATCCACCGCTGACAACAACATCTGCGATGAATACGCCGTGGGGTCGCTCACGCCCTTATCATCTCACAGCAGTGGAACTAATACTTGTACGACACGGACTACCCATTCGACGCGAGGTTGTGGACGGCCCCGCTGACCCTGAACTCTCGGCTGAGGGTCACGCTCAGGCAGAACATCTCGGTGACTACTTGGCGTTAGAGCACATTGACGCCATCTACTCCAGCCCGATGAAGCGTGCGCATCAGACTGCCTTGCCGTTGTCGAAGATTAAAGGTCTTTCACCAATCCTTGAACCTGATGTTGCTGAATGGGATCAGCACTCCAACGAATACATTCCCATTGAAGAACTGAAGGCCGCCAACGATCCGCGTTGGAAGGAATTCGCGAGTGGTGCCTGGACCTCAGAAGAAGACCCTGCAGAGTTCAATAATCGAGTAATTGGCGCTCTCGATCGAATTATTGACAAGCACCGAGGACAAACAGTTGTTGTCACTTGCCACGGCGGCGTCATCAATTCGTTCGTCTCGCACGTGATTGGAATTGATCGTGGACAGTTCTTCTACCCGAACTACACATCAATCCATCGAATTGCTGCGTCATCACAGGGCCACCGCAGCATTCTTTCGGTAAACGAAACTTCTCATTTACGTGGAACCGGACTACCCATTGGTCTGTTCCATGGATAATCCCCATCTGGATTCTCTTTTTCACTGGCTAGACGCCTCGCCCACCCCATTTCACGTCGTCAACACTGCTCGTACGGTGTTGGACGCCGCAGGGTTTGTCGCGCACGATGGTTTTGGTGCAGACATTGCGTCTCGCGGCTACTTCGTTCGCGACGGAGCAATCATCGCATGGTCACTCGGAGATGCGCACGCACCGTTTCGCATAGTGGGCGCACATACAGATTCTCCGAACTTACGCGTACAGCCCAATCCAGATGTCGCGTCTCACGGGTGGGCCCAGTTAGGTATCGAGATCTACGGCGGTGTTCTGATGAACTCGTGGCTCGACAGAGACCTGGGTATAGCTGGTAGGACCATCTCATCAGACGGATCGGTTGCTTTGTTCTCTGTTGATTCGGCAATTGCTCGTATTCCACAATTGGCCATCCATCTAGATCGAGAGATCAATGACAGAGGCTTACTTCTCGATCGCCACCAGCACACAGTTCCGGTGTGGGGCGTCGAGGTTCCCCTCTTCTCAGAATGGTTACAAGAAGTAGCCAGAGTTGACGACATTGTTGCTTTTGATGCTCATCTCTTTGATATCCAGAAAGCGTCGGTGCTTGGCGTCGATTCGTCGCTTATTGCAAGCGCACGCCTTGACAATCAGTTGTCTTGTTGGGCCGCCGTTCATGGTCTTGTTCATGCCGATTCTTCATACACATGCATTGCTGTGCTCAACGATCACGAAGAAGTCGGTTCAGAAAGTGCCACGGGTGCCGGCGGGCCGCTGCTTGAACACTTGCTTGCGGTTATAGATGCGCAACAAGCGTTGTCTCCTGGCGAGACACACGACAGACGTCTGTCCTCGTGGTGCCTTTCGGCTGATAATGCCCATGCAGTTCATCCCAATTACCGAGAACGTCACGAATCGCGTCATGCACCCCTGCCAAACAATGGCGTGGCACTGAAACTGAACGGCAATCAGAGATACGCCACATCTGCACGAGGTGCAGCACATCTTCGGTCTATTGCAGAAACAAAAGGTTTACCGCTTCAAACATTTGTGTCGCGCAACAACATGCCATGCGGTTCAACTATCGGGCCTATTACTGCCACACGATTAGGAATCGAAGCAATCGACGTTGGCGTGCCTCAATTGTCAATGCATTCGGCTCGAGAATTGTGTGGCGCAGATGATCCAGGTCACCTTCTCAACCTTGTACAGGCTTTTCTGAAGTTCTAGATATTGGGCGTTCCGGCCATGGACTGCGCTTCATTGAACAAGCGTTGCAGTTCCCCCGACAAAGTTTCTGTAAGTTCTTTGACGGCACTGCGAGCAACTTTTCCAGTTTCATCTCGCGGAACAGAAATTGGTTCACCAACAATGACGATGCACTTCTTGGGGTAGATCATCTTTGAACCTTTGGGCATCACGCCTTCTGATCCGCCGATACCCACCGGAATAATGGGGACTCCCGCTTTCACCGCAACGTATGCGGCGCCGTCAAACAACGGCTGGACAACAGGCCCAGACTGGCGTGTTCCTTCGGGAAAGAGCACAAGCGGTTCGCCCGCCTCCAACACAGCAATACAACGCTTCAGTGCTTCCCTATCGGCCGTACCACGGGTCACGGGGAATGCTCCCAAGGCAGAGATAATCCAGCCAATCGGCTTCACCTTCCAGATGGTGTCCTTACCCATGAAACGCATACGGCGTCGGGTAACGGCGGCCGCCAACGGAGTGTCGATATTTGAACGATGGATGGGCGCCAAAAGAAAGGCTCCAGTGGTCGGAATGTTGTGCTTGCCCACAACTTTTGTCCGCGTGTATCCAACACAGATTCCCACTACCAAACCGCGAATCAATGTATAGAACACCCTGCTTGCTGCAGACTGCCCAGCTAATCGTGTATCAACCTCGGCCATCACATCACCTTCTTGTCACTTCGAATGCATTCACAATTTCAGCAACAACCTCATCGATTGACTTGCCTGATGAATCAACTATCACGGAATTCTCTGCTGGTCGAAGCGGAGAATCTTCACGTGTGGAATCGATGCGATCTCGTTCTGTGATTCCTGCGGCAACATCGTCAATGTTGCCGCCAGATTGAGCAACTCGACGTCGTGCCCTTTCCTCAGGGGAAGCAGTCAAAAACACTTTGACATCTGCGTCTGGAAAAACAACAGTGCCAATGTCGCGACCTTCAACCACACCCCCACCATGTCGCGCAATCCACTCTCGCTGTTGAGTACGCATGGCATCTCGTACTGGTGATAAGGCGGCAATAACACTGACAACCGCTGCAACTTCAGGGGTGCGAATGTTATTACTGACATCCTCATTGTTTAGAAAAGTTGCCGACCCATCCAGAACAATGTTTATCTCGCTAGCGATACGCGCGATCGCTTCCTGATTCTGTGGATCCACATTGTTTTTCAATGTCTGAAGTGCCACACAGCGGTACATAGCACCCGTATCGAGATACGGAAGATGTGTTTCTTTTGCAACCAGACGGGCCACAGTTGATTTCCCAGCGCCCGCTGGTCCATCGATTGCAATGACTGGCACAACTACCAACTTGTGCCGAGTGGGCGACCTTCGTCGTAACCAGCAGAACTTTGCACACCTACAACGGCACGTTCGTGGAATTCTTCAAGTGTTGCCGCACCGGCGTACGTACAAGAAGAGCGCAGGCCTGCGACAATCTGGTCGATGATGTCTTCAACGCCTGGTCTTTGGGGATCGAGATACATCCGTGAGGAACTAATTCCCTCTTCAAACAGTTCCTTCTTCGCGCGTTCAAAAGCTGTCTCGGTACGAGTTCTGTTTCGAACGGCCCTGTTTGAGGCCATGCCGAAGCTTTCCTTGTACAGGCGACCTTCAGTGTCTCGCAAAGTATCTGCTGCAGACTCGTATGTTCCGGCTAGCCATGAGCCGAACATGACGCTTGCAGCACCAGCGGCAATTGCCAATGCGACATCTCGTGGATAGCGAACTCCGCCATCTGCCCACACATGCTTACCCATGGACCGAGCAACTTCAGCACTTTCCAACACGGCAGAGAACTGAGGGCGACCAACACCTGTCATCATGCGAGTGGTGCACATGGCACCAGGACCAACGCCTACCTTGATGATGTCGGCACCGGCGTTGACAAGGTCACGAGTACCTTCGCGCGTCACGACATTTCCTGCAACAACAATTGAATGAGGAGCAGCCTTGCGCACAGCTTCCAAAGCGCGAATCATGCTGGCCTGATGTCCGTGGGCGGTGTCGATGACCAAGACGTCGACACCGAGCGCCACTAGTTCACGTGCGCGAGCGGCGGGGTCGCCATTGATACCCACTGCAACAGAGGTAAGGAACTGCCCGTTTGAATTCAACGCAGGTTGATAGATAGTGGATCGAAGCGAGCCTTTGCGTGTCACTGCGCCAACGAGCACCCCTTGAGCATCAATGACTGGTGCAAAGTTCAGACGTTGTTCGACAAGAGCGTCGTGAATGTCGACAACGGATTGCGAATCTGTGAAACACACCATGTCTAAGTTCATGACGTTCTTCAGTTGTGTGAAACGGTCATAACCAGCAGCGTCGTGTTCGGTAAAAATTCCCAACGGACGATTTGCCTCATCGACGATGACTACGGCACCGTGTGCGCGCTTATGAATAAGACTGATGGCTTCGCCCAATGTGTCCTCGGGGGCCAAAGTAATTGGGGTTTCAAAGATTGCGTGCCGTGACTTCACATAATCGACAACGATCTTGATGATGTCTAGGGGAATGTCTTGCGGCAAGACCACAAGCCCTCCCCGGCGAGCAATGGTCTCTGCCATTCGACGACCCGCAACTGCGGTCATATTCGACACCACAATGGGAATGTTCGTTCCGATGTTGTCTGATGTTCGCAAATCGACATCGAGACGAGAAGCGACGTTCGACATGCTGGGAACCATGAAGACGTCGTTGTACGTCAAGTCGTGTGCTGGGAGCTGCTGTAGGAAGCGCATAGGGCTCTACGAGACTACCGTGTCAGCATGGCTCCTTCTGAGAACATCCCCGTTGTCCTTGTCCACGGCTGGGCAGGCTCGTTTCGCGATACCTGGCAAAAGCCTGGAATTGATGCCCTCCTGGAAGACATCGGCCGCCAAGTAGTCGGCATCACGTTGCTTGGTCACGGAGACCAAGACAAACCGCACGACCCAGAAGCGTACGCGGATCTCCCTCAGTGGTTCCTTGAGAACTTGCCCAGCGATACTCCCCAAGTAGACGCAGTTGGCTTTTCGCTTGGGGCTCTCACGGTGTTGCGAGCATTCATCGCCGAACCTCATCGATTTCGTCGGGTGGTCTTGGCCGGTATTGGTGACGGCGTCTTCGAGAAATCTGACCCAAGTGGCAACAAGCGAATCATTGATGCCCTCGAAGGACGTGCTCCTGAAGATGACACCTTCGCGCGAATGTTCGCCCATTACGGAAATCAACCAGGGAACGACATCACGGCTCTTGCGGCAATTATGAAGCGCCCGCCGGCTGAGCCCGTGAAAGTTGATGAACTGGCACCATTGAATAACGACGTACTTGTTGTTCTCGGGGATGCGGACTTCACATCTCCGGCTAATCGCCTCACGAACGCCTTCCCCAACGGTCGTCTCGTCGTGCTGAAGAACACAGATCACTTCGCGACACCTGAATCTTTTGCATTCATTGATGCCCTGCTTGAATTCATGGCATGACAGGTTCGCCACGCATCACAGAAAGTGTTTCGCGCGCTGCGGATGTTCTGCTTAATGGCGGAATCATCGGCATGCCCACAGAAACTGTCTATGGGTTAGCGGCCTGCGCACTAGATGAGCGTGCTGTCAATCGCGTGTTCTCAACGAAGGGCCGTCCGAAGAATCATCCCCTCATTGTGCATCTCGCTTCGTTAGAGCAGTGCATGGATTGGGGTGTGTTCCCCTCGTCGGCTATCTCGCTAGCGAATGCTTTTTGGGCGGGCCCACTTACGCTTCTAGTGGAACGAACTGAATTGGTTCCCAATTGGGTGACGGGCAGTAGAGACACTGTCGCACTTCGTGTTCCTCAGCATGAATCCACTCTTGAGCTCCTTCGACAAGTGAACACCGGCGTCGTTGCACCATCGGCGAACAAATTTGGACGGGTAAGCCCCACTACTGCTCTCCATGTCTTGTCAGATCTTGGTGACGACGTAGACCTCATCCTTGACGGAGGCTCTTGCGAATTCGGAATTGAATCAACAATCGTTGAGTGCATTGGTAGCGAGGTCAGAATTCTCAGACCAGGCGCTATTACTGCCTCCGACATCTTTGACGTGCTCGGAGACTTACCCGCGCTAGATAGTTCGGATTCCCGAGCACCAGGAATGTTGGCATCCCATTATGCGCCCGTTGCGAGAGTTGTTCTGTGCGAAACACCTGACCAGGCCGAGAACCTTTCCGCCCAGTCGGAGATGCAAGGTGTCAAGACTCGCATGCTGTGGCACGAAGATGTGGGCAAATACGCAGAACATCTCTATTCCGACTTACGCGCCGCGGACGAAGAATCGTGCGAGGTTGTTTTTGCAGTTCTTCCCGAAGCCGACGGAATTGGGCTTGCCATTCGAGATCGCCTCACGAAGGCCGCTCATCACGCTTGAACTAGCAGTCAGATACTTCATTGATGGTGTCGACAAGAAAATCTCTCAGGTCTTCAACACCGAATGATCGAGGGGCGTTCACAAGGGAGAGATGAATTGTGGTGGCTCCCGCTTCCGGAGCAAGTTCGCAGCGACACCAACTCTCCTGCACTCCCTCGAATGGAGCATCGTGAAGGTAGAACTCCATCAGATACGGAGGTTCTTCGTCTATGACGTGCCCGCAATGTGCTGCAGCAATCTCCAAGAGATGCCACGCCTCCACAGGAAGAGAAGAAATCGTGAAACTCGACATGTCGCGCAGTGCAAAAGAGACACGAGTTCGTTGTGGTTTAACAGTTCTCTGCTCAACAACACCCTCAGATGCTGAGCGCAATAAACGCAAAGCTGTCTCTAACGCAGCGTTAATTTCCAACATGATCTCGTGCTGACCGCCGATATCGGGGTGATGTTGGGCAGCCAAGGTGCGCCAGGCCGACCGAATTACCGCCTCAGTTGCATCATGTGACACTCCGAGAACTTCAAATGCGGAGCGCTCTGTCACAACAATTAGCGACCTTTGAAGTGAGGCTGACGTTTTTCAATAAACGCGGCAACGCCTTCCTTGAAGTCTTGTGTTCGAAACAAGGGAAGCAACTGCAAGAAAACGTGGTGCACATTCTGTTCGAAGGTCTCGGTCTCGGCGGCACGCATCATTCGTTTGATAGCACGCACAGCCAACGGAGCGTTTGATGCAATCTCACCAGCCATCTCACGTGCTCTGTCCATCAATTGGTCGGCAGGCACCACGTCATTCACAAGACCAAGTTCTAGGCATTCAGCCGCATTGAGTGTTCGCCCGGTGAACGCAATTTCAGCAGCACGCGCATAACCCACAATTCGGGGAAGCAGCCATGTACCACCACTTTCAGGCAAGATTCCGCGCTTCGCGAAACCGGGTGCCATCTTTGATGTGTCTGCAGCAATTCTGATGTCACAACCCAACGCAATATCGAGGCCGTATCCAGCGGCCCCACCGTTCAACGCACAAACAACAGGCGTATCGATGCCGTGCAAAACAATTGGTGGTGTGTCGCGGATATTGATCTCCACCATGTTTGCACCAGTGTCGTCCAAGACTCCGAGCGATTCAGTCTTTCCCGCTTGAGAACCCAGGTCGAGACCGGCACAGAATGCTCGGCCGGCGCCAGTGAGGATGATGCAGCGAACGTCTGGGTTCTTATCTGCTTCAAGAAACTTTTCTGACATCAGTTCCAGCATCTTGCCGGAGATGGTGTTCATACGCCCTGGCGCGTTGAGGGTAATTGTGCCGATGTGGTCGGAAATCTCGAGCAATACTTCGTCTTCTTGAGCCATGCGGGCAAACTAGCAAGCATGACCGCATCTTCAGGTACTCAGAACCCGGACGCCACCAGCGTTCCGCAACCAACTCTCGATCCATCCGTTGGCGATGCCTGCAGAGTGCTTCTGATTCGACATGGTCGAAGCGCTGACATTGTTCCAGGAAGTTCAGACAGCATTGACCCACCGCTTCATACTGAAGGAGTGCAACAAGCGCTCTTACTTGGGCAGCGCTTGTCAAACACACGAATTGATGCCGTGTATTCCAGCCACCTCAAGCGAGCCTTCAGCACGGCAGAGGCTGTGTCTGAACATCACAACCTTTCGGTGGGAGTTTTCGAAGATCTTGAAGAAGTACGTCTCGGAGATTGGAGCCACGGAGAGTTCCGACGTCGCGCTGCTGTCCAAGACCCAGAGTTCTTGGAGTGGCGTCTACGAGGTACGTGGGACGGCATCCCAAATGGTGAAGGTGATGAGGTTTTCCGATTGCGTGTATCCAATCGAATTCACGATTTGGCAGGAAAGCACCGTGGCGAGACCATTGCGGTGGTGTGTCACGGTGGAGTAATCAACGCTTTCCTTGCCCACATTCTTGGAACTGAACGGTCCCTATGGATGATGGTGGAGAACACAAGTATCTCGACAGTGAACATCTCGGACACCATCAACATCATTGGTTTGAATGATTGCTCGCACCTTTACGACATCATCCATTCTGTGGGTCGCTAAGACACACCAATCGTCTTCGGAAGCGGAACGTACAACGTATTCAGAACCGCGATAAAGAAACTGACAGCACCAACAATGTGAGCAGCAACCAAAACAACCGGCACTCCAGTGAAGTACTGCAGGTAACCAATACCGCCCTGCGTTACGGCCACAAACGCTAGAGAGTTCAGCGACTCTCGAAGTTCCATCTCGCCACTCTTTCGCACAGAGAACATGAAATAGATGAGCGTTCCAACGGTGGACAGCACAGAGGCACTGTGAACACGAGCGACCGTTACCAATTCGAAACCGAAACGAACAGCATCTTCACCGCCAGCATGTGGGCCTGTTGCGGTGACGACTGTTCCGGTCACAATCGCCACAAGTGAAGCCACGACTAATGCGCCATGAAGCAAGCGATATTGGCGAGGAACAACGCGCCACCAAGGTGACTGCTGCGACACTGCAGCTCGTCGATAGAGCAAGAGCGCACAAGCGATAAGAACAAGAGAAACCAAGAAGTGCGCCATATTGGCGTACGGGTTCAATCCGGTCAGCACAACGATTCCGCCAATGACAATCTGGGCGAGCACCCCAACAACAAGGCTCCATCCCAGAAGTACAAGATCGCGTCGATATGGACGACGAATATGTGCAAGAAGAACAGCGGCAATCACGCTGGCCGATACGACACCGGTGAATAAGCGGTTGGCTTGTTCGATGAAAGTATGCCCTGTCGAGACATCGACAAAACGTTCCTCATTACAGCGGGGCCAGTCACTGCAACCCAATCCAGATCCAGTGAGTCGTACCAAAGCGCCCGTAAAAACGATGACGCACAACGAGCCCAACGCAGCCCCAGTGACTATCCGAAATGTTTTTTCCGACACACGTGCCACGCCTTGACTGTAGGGCTCCGTAGGCAAAGAGTCCCACTTTCAGGCCCGGTCAGGAAAGTGGCTACGGTCACAGTCATGATTACATCGTTCGATGACTATCCCATCCACCAAACATGGCAGCCAGTGGCTCACCCAGAGTCGGGCGACCCCAGTCACTATGACAGATACTTTTTCAATGGATACTCACGCGATGGTTCGATTTTCTTTGCTTTAGCGATGGGTTTGTATCCAAATCGACACGTGATGGACACGTCGTTCAGCGTCATCAAGAATGGTGAACAAATTAATCTTCACGCTTCCGCACGCGCTCCGTTTGATCGAATGAAATGCACAACGGTCGGACCCGTCAGTATCGACATAGTTGAACCGCTGAAGAGACACCACATCACAGTCTCTTCGCCAGAACATGGAATCACCGCAGATCTTCATTTCACCGCTACGTCTCTCCCCTACGAAGAACCACCATTCCTTGTAAGTACCGGTAACAGAACAACCATGCACTACACGCGGCTCACTCAGCTCGGATCATGGAGCGGACACATCGAAATTGACGGAGAAAGGATAGAGATCGACAGTCGAGACATTGTCGGCTCTCGCGATAGGTCTTGGGGCATTCGAGGCATCGGAGAGCGCGTCCAAATGGGTGCACCAGTGGTGCACGCACCACAGTTCTACTGGTTATGGGCTCCTGTTTGCTTTGACACCTTCGGAACCATGTTCGATGTCAATGAGTTCTCCGATGGGGAACGTTGGCACCAGTCCGGTGCTCTTCTCACAGGTCCTGACACCATCCAGCATGCACATTCCATTTCTTACGACTTCGAATGGGAACCCGGTACCCGACGTGCACAGCGCTTCACACTCGATTACCAATTCGCATCGTCCGCGGCAACACTTACATTTGAACCCATCGTTCATTTTCAAATGTTTGGCCTCGGCTACCTTCATCCCGAATGGAGCCACGGAACGTGGAAGGGAGAACTTGTTGTCGATTCCGATCGGTTCCCACTCCCCGTGCAGGACCCCTTGGCAATGCACCATCTCCACGTTCAAACATTGAGCCGCGTTCGCTTTTCCTCTTCAACCGGCCACACCCATGAGGGCATTGGTGTCCTGGAAACGCTCGTCCTGGGAGCCCATCAGCCGTCCGGCTTCACCGGAATCGCCGACGGCTTCACGCCCTAGAACCTTCTCGACACCCCAAAGAGCCCTCTCTTTACGTCCCAAAGCATCACTTTGCGTAGTTAGTCGACCACAAGAACCACGGAGAGTAGTTATCTAAACATTTTCTGTGAGAAATCTCTCAAGTTCTGTCCAACCCTGCCGATCCCTATTGCGGATCAACAAGGGAGCAGACAGATGTCTCACAACCGTTCACACTTCATCACTCGCATCGCACTGGCTACAGCAGTAGCGGGCATGGCCCTCATTGCAGTACCTGGAACCGCCCAGGCCGCAACAGCGAACAACGTTTCTGTGGTGAGTGGAGCAAAGACTGCTCCTGGTCAACCACGGTTTGGTGAGAAAGGAGCCCACGTAGTGGCCGTGCAACAGGCCATTATGCGAAACGGCTTCACGCTCAGGGGCGGCGCTACGGGCATTTTCGACAAGCGAACCCTTTCTGCCCTGAAGACATTCCAAAAGGTTGTTGGCCTCAAGGTGACCGGCGTAGTTGACACACCAACCGCCAAGGTCTTGAAAGTTGCTGCTGCCCCCACCACAACACCAGCACCCTCCACCACTACTGCTCCAACAACGACCGTTGCACCCACCACCACGGTGCCTGCCATTACGTACCCACTTACTGCACAAACCCTTCCTGTTCGCGGAAACCGCGGCGACGCAGTTCGTGTTGTTCAGAATGCTCTGCAACGTGCTGGCATGACGGTTCGCGGTGGCATTGACGGAATGTTCGGTTCTGGAACCACCTCCACGATCCAGGCTTTTCAGACTGCCAAGGGTCTTCCTGTCACTGGCCTGCTCGATGCAGCAACCGCATCTGCACTCGCTCTTATCGCACCAGCGCCAGCACCTGTTGCCGCACCTGTTGCCGCACCCGCACCATCAAACTTCCTCACCAAACTCCCCGTCCGCGGTAATCGCGGAAACTCCGTAGTAGTTGTTCAGACTGCTCTGGTTGCTGCGGGAATTACCGTCAAGGGTGGAGTTGATGGAATCTTCGGTGGAGCGACCACTGTTGCTATTCGAGCATTTCAAACGGCAAAGGGAATTGTCGCAACAGGAAAACTCGATACACGTACCGGAATTGCACTTGGTGTAATTGCTCCCCCAGCAGTTCAAATTGCTGTGTTCCCAGTACAAGGTCCTTGTTCATACGAGAACACTTGGCATGCACCACGTGGCGGCGGTCGCCTTCACATTGGAGTCGACATCATTGCCAAGGAAGGGAACCTCATCTACGCAGTGGCTGATGGAACAATTACAAAGACATACAGCACAGCTACTGACCGTCTTGCAGGCAATGGTGTTCGTTTGACCACAGCAAATGGCACGTACTTCTTCTACGGACATTTCAAGGCCATCGCTGACGGAATCACCGTAGGAACAAAAGTAAAAGCTGGCCAAGTAATTGGTTACAACGGCAAGACCGGAGGAACAAATACACCTCACCTTCACTTCGAAGTTCATCCATTCGGTGGAGAAGCCGTAGATCCAACGGCAATTGTTGCTGCAGTCGATGCGTGCAGCGTTACCACTCCACTTCCCATTCCATAACGGAAGAACACAATCGCTCCCGGTTTGCCACTGATCCAAGGCAAACCGGGAGTTTTGTGTTTACGGACGAACTTCGTAGAAGGCGTTGACGTTGTGTTCAATGTCGAGACGTTCGAAAGACGAAAAACCTGCGTGCCGCGCCATATCTTCTGCCCGTGTTGCCGACAAACCAAGAGTGCCCAGGCCTTCAGCATCAGGCGCAGACATAGCCGAAGACATACAACTGAGAACACTGATGCCGTATAACAAAGACGCCATCGGATTCTTGGTGACATTCAGTTCAAGCGAATCATGCGCCTTGATGTCCACCAACAACCAAGTGCCGTCGTCTGCAAGAGAGCGACGGATGGTTTTCATCATTTCTGTCGGATGCGTCATGTCATGAATGCAGTCGAACGTACAAATGAGATCGAAGGTTCCATCAATTGGAGTTTCTCTGGGGTCCGCAAAGGCGACATTGCTCATTGGCTCTTCACGAAGGCGTTCGTTAGCTCTGTCAAGTGCATAACGAGAGATGTCGTAACCGATGACTTCAGAGTTTGGGTATGTCTTTGCAAGCAACATCGCCAGTCCACCTGCTCCACAACCAATATCTGCCACGCGCGCGCCCGCAGTAAGTTTCTGATGCATTCCGGCGAGAGCGGGAATGACTCGCGGAATAAGAAAGTTCTGATTCCACGGTTCGAAACTTCGCTCAATTCCTACTGCTCCTTCAGGACCGTGTGAGTCGTAATCGTGACCGATGCCGGTGCGAAATGATTCGGGCATCTGATTGAGCGAACCCATGGTCTGTGGCAGGCGATGAAACATTCCCATTCCGTAAGCCGGATGATGAGGAGTGGCCAACACCGCCACTGCCTCGGGAGTAAGAAAGAACAATGGCTCTTCGGCCGCGAGGTCGACACACGACACAATGTTCGCGGCCACTTGATTATGCATCCACTCACGCACCCAACGTTCGTGCAGTCCCGCCCGAGCAGCAAGACTGGCCGTAGTTTCACCCTCTGGGCGTTGCGCCAATGTGGAGTACAGCCCAAGTCGGTCTCCCAGATGGATCATGCCTGCAGTGACGGCACCCTCCAATTTGGAAAACACCACAAATGAAAACATCTTGAGGGCATCGGGGTTTATAGGTCGAACGTCTGTCATAGCCTCACATTAGACGCTGCCTCATCAGCGCTGATTAGTAGGTGCGCAACTGCGAGTGAAGATGATCGTTCCCACTGAGCAGCGACAAACCGAAGGTAACGCCGTCTCCCAGTTTCAAGGCCGACACAATATTGATGGTCGCGTGGCCAATAACGAATCGTTCCCACTCCCACGGCGTGGGCTGCAGACCAAGCATGTGGCAAATTGCCACGCTTCCCGTTCCGGCATGACACACAAGGGCTATTCGCTTTCCGTGTTCGTAAGTATCTGTTTGATGCCACACCGGCAGAGAATTATCCGATCGCTCTAATCCAAAATCATTCAAAAAACCTGAGGTGCCGGCGTTGATTCGGTCGACAAAGTCGACCACGTTCTCGCCGCCATCTAGTCCAGTCCAACGATCATGGGAAGCCTTTTGTTTCTCGGCCTTCCATGCTTCTTGGGCTCGCTCTTCTGGCGTGCCGTGCCACATGGGGTCACGAATCTCTTCCAACCAATCGGCAATCACCATTTCTCGATTCAGTGCATTCAAGATTGGTTCTGCCGTTTGCATTGCGCGCGTGAGTGGAGAAACAAAAATGTGATCGAAATGTTCTGACCGCAACGACTCGGCCACCGCATTCGCTTGCTGGTGACCTAATTGAGTAAGTGGCGGATTCACCACATTCAGGCCATCGCGCACCCACTCAGGCTGGGCGTGACGAATAATGACAATCTCCATGAATTACTCCACTGGCACTTTGAAATCGATCTTGCATGTGTCGAAAGCCTTCTGAAACTGACCCTGATACTGCGCAAGGTTCGATGATGCAGAACTGACATCAACGATTCCGGACAAAGCCGCACCGAGGCATGTCAACTGATCATTTGAAAGATTCAAACCAAAAATATTCGACACGATTCGCGCAGATTCCACTTCCTCCGACTCATCGTTTGGTGGTGTGGCTGGCGGGTCCGTTTGCGTTGGTGACGGAATAACTGGCGACGGAAGTGTGTCCGCCACGCCTTCCAGCGGTGCCAAGGTGCTCGGTAGCCCACACTGGGCGATAACGGCGGCATCAACCACATTTGCCAAAGAGAGGGTCTCAGAAGTCCCCAACACGCTCGCTGCCTCCACCGCATCTGAACTTTGAAGTGCCAGCGACACATCCCACAAAGAATCATCCATTGCGCTGATGAACTGGTTGATTCGAATGGCGAGTTCTGCTGCCTCGCTGGGTGCTTCAGGTGAGACGGCGATGGCATTCACCGTTGATCTTGCATCTAGAGAATCGAGACGAAGTTGTTCGTACTGATCTTCAGAGAAATTATCTAGACCTTGGCTCAAGCGGATGGTGAAGCTAGGAACCGAGATGGCATTGGCACAGAGCCCTTCGTCATCCGAACCGCAACCAACCAGTAATCCCGCTGTTACCACTATGAGAGCAACGAGACTTCTCTGAGGCACTGCGAACACCGTCTCAGTCTGCCATCTACGTATTTTCAAAATCGTCACCTATTGTTTCGGAGATGGAGAAAATAGACATCTCACTTTTCATTCTTCGTGTTGGTTTCGGTCTTTCTATGGTGGCCCACGGTTGGAACAAGGTTTTCTCACCCTCCGGTCTGTCGGGGACAGCGGGGTGGTTCAATTCCATAGGCATGAAGTGGCCCGCGTTGCAGGCACGAGTAGCCGCAAGTACCGAAATTGTTGCAGGACTGCTCATGACCATCGGTTTATTCACGGGTGCAGCATCGTTGGCATTTGTTTCCCTCATGGTGGTTGCCATTGTGACGGTGCACTGGAAGGTGGGCTATTTCATCTTCTTGCCCAACGGCGGTTGGGAGTACTGCGCAGCCATCATGTTGACCGCTACCGCTCTCTCAATCTCGGGACCAGGTGACGCTTCTCTGGACATTGTTCTCGGATTACCAACTGGGTACGGAATAGTGGCATTCCCATTCGGACTGCTTCTTGCGGTGTGCCATCTGACTATCTCGTTTCGCCCTAGTTCTCACTCGGTGAAGCAATAGCCTGACCCAGTATGCAGAAGCTCATCCGTGTTGTCCTTATTGGAGTTTGCGCAGCAATTGCCGCAATGTGGGTGTACGCCTTCGGCTTTGCGTCGCGAGAAAGCTTCAACAAAATCGGAGACGACGCGTGGAAAGCCAGGTCCGAGGCCCACTGCCAGATTGCCGAGAATGAGCGTTTCGAACTAGAGGACCTCACTGCAATGAATCCCGAAGATGTCGATGCTCTAAAGAAGAAGGCGGACATCGTTGAAAAGGCGACAGATTCGCTCGAGAGAGCAATCGACAAAATTGCGCAAGATACGCCCAGTGATGACAAAGGAAAAGAACTCGTTCCCCAGTGGATCTCCGATTATCGAAAGTACATCGAGAATCGCAGAGATTTCATCACGGCCTTACGCACATCCGACAGACGCCCGTTCTTTGCGGAAACCGAAGTTGAAGGCGTTCCCATTAGCGAGCGAATTGGAAAGTTTGCGCGCGAGAACGACATGAAGACGTGTCAGCCACCGTTGGATCTTTCCGTTTAGGGAATATCTACCCATCCTTCGCTCTCGACATACTGGCGAATCACACGTGCAGGTGATCCCACAGCGACGGAGAACGATGGAATGTTCTTTGTAACAACCGAGTTGGCGCCAATAACTACATGCTCGCCAATTGTGACACCCGGAAGAATGATGGAACCATGGCCTAGCCATGAACCGTCCCCGATGATCACTGCGCGCTCTGGTTGTGATTGTTTCGAAATAGGAACAGAGACATCTTCGTATCCATGATTCTGGTCTGTGATGTAGACATGGTGTCCGGTCCACACATCATTGCCAATGGTGATGGAGAAGTGACCAACAATTCCACTCCCCTTGCCAATGAGACAACGATCTCCAATGGAGACAACTGGGTTCGTGATGCACTCCTGCCCCGGAACCATGCCAGCAGATAGTGCAACCCCAGGTCCGATCAGTGTGTCTTCACCAATGGAGATGTATTGCTCATTGAAGATCGTGGTGGGTTTCCACATAATGAGGCTTCCGCGTCCGAAGTTATGGAAAGTTCTTCCATGGAGATTCGAAGGAGAGAGAGAAGCATGTAAGGACACCCACGAACTGAATCGAACGTACACACTTGCGATGACTCTCCCTAACACGAAGAACACGCTAGTTATGGGAAGTGCGTCAGACACTACGGTGTCACTATGAATCAAGATCTCGCCGTTGTCTCCACACCTTCTGCATCAGTCACGGGTCGCCGTCGGGATGATGGTGGTTCGGAGTTCCGCGGTATTCGATACGCCACTGGGGCCCGATTTACACGCCCCACCGACATCTCTCTCGATGGGGACGTGTCTGCACTCGAGTTCGGACCTATTTGTCCCCAGGTTCCAGGTTTCTTGGAGCAAACGTTGGGCCTCGATGCTTCTTCCATGTCAGAAGATTGCTTCTTCCTGAATGTGTATGTGCCGGACGGTGCTTCAGCCAATAGCTCACTCCCCGTTCTCTTCTGGATACATGGAGGGGCCTATACGAACGGAGCTGGCTCTTTAGATTGGTACCACGGAAGCTCGTTGGCCAAGCGCAACACAGTCGTTGTTTCCATCAACTACCGCCTCGGACTGCTTGGCTTCCTTGGTGATGAGAACTACGGAACAGAGGACATGATGTCTGCTCTTCGTTGGACACACAACAACATCTCTTTCTTTGGCGGTAACCCAAATAACGTCACCATTTTTGGCGAGTCAGCTGGAGGTTCGGCAGTTGTATCGCTTCTTGCAGCAACAGATGCCAACCATCTCTTTCACAAGGCGTGGGCAATGAGTCCATCTATTGGACAGTTGCGAACACGCGAGCGTGCAATGGAAGTTCAGCGAGAAATCTTTGCCGAGGCGGGAGTCACTACTCGTGATGAACTTGCTGCCTTATCCCTGGATCGACTGTTGGAGATTCAAACTGCGTTACTCACACGTCCGGCGCGCGAGTTTGATTGGTTCGCCCCCGCTGCGTCTTGTAACTCCATTGCAACGGACCTTCTGGCTACGGCATCATCGGACCCGCGACCTTTTGTTATTGGAACAAACAAGGACGAGAACAAGTTGTGGGCGGCTTTCAATCCTTCCGCTGCAACAGTGA
>JBIIQG010000060.1:0-7846 GCA_044342185.1 Ilumatobacteraceae bacterium
TTATTGACTCTGCGAAACGAGCACTTACTTTCGACGGCCATGGCACGGTTGTCTTTGTTGATGAAATTCATCGATTCAGCACAACGCAGCAAGACGCGTTGTTGCATGCGGTCGAGAGCGGCGTTGTTACGCTTGTGGGTGCGACAACCGAGAACCCGGCGTTCTCCGTGAATCCCGCACTGCGTTCACGTTCATCGGTGTTCGCGCTTCACCCTGTGGGAGAAGAAGATGTGCGCCAAGTTCTTCATCGTGCGGCGACGTTGTTGGCTGTGACTGCCGCCGACGATGCATTGGCTGTGATTGCGCGTCGATGCACCGGAGATGTCCGTCAAGCCATTACTGCTTTTGAAGTGGCTATTGCTTTGGCTGGTAACGCGCCTGTTGTGTTGGAACATGCGATGACTGCGTTGAACACCAGTGTGACGCGATTGGGTCGTGACGACCACTATGACGTCATTTCTGCATTCATCAAATCCATGCGAGCAGGGGAGACCGATATTGCATTGCACTGGCTTGCGCGCATGGTGGAGGCTGGCGAAGACGCACGTTTTATCGCTCGCCGCCTCGTCATCTTCGCTAGTGAAGATGTTGGCTTGGCCGATCACACGGCGTTATTGGTGGCCGTAGCGGCAGCCGATGCCTTGGACCGTGTTGGGTTGCCCGAAGCTATGCATCATCTGGCGCACGCAACCATCCATCTTTCTCGGGCCCCCAAAAGTAGATCCGTCACCGTTGCGATAGCGGAAGCTGTTCGTGATGTACGGGAGGGTCGAACAGGCCAGGCTCCACCGACGACGAGTGAACCATCAACGTTCCATCCGTTGGGATTTACCCCACCTGCCTACTACCGTGATTCCCAATGATGAAGCGATTGTTTTGGTTTGTTCTCGGAATGTGTGCGGGCGCGTACGCAGTTTTGTGGGGAAAGCGCAAGGCCACTGAAGTGGCGGAAAGCATTACGCCGCAAGCCATCATTGGCGTGCTGCTTGACGCAGCAAAATCGCTTATTCGTCGTCTTGTTGCTCTCTACAACGGCTCTTCAGACGACCCTCCACCGTCGGTTCTCTAAGCAATTCTCCCGTTCGATGGAAGGGCGGTGGGTAACATAGAGATTTCCATGGTGCTTCCGTCCTCTTCCTCTACGCCACGTAGCGCCGACCAATTGCGTTCGGCGTTTTCCGGTTTCTTCAATGAGCGTGGCCACACCGTTGTTCCCTCGGCCAGCCTCATTCCGCACGACCCCACCTTGTTGTTCACTGTGGCCGGAATGGTGCCCTTCAAGCCGTACTTCATGGGTGATGAAGTTGCTCCATACAACCGCGCTGTCACAGTACAAAAGTGCGTCCGTGCTGGAGGTAAGCACAACGACCTCGACGACGTTGGCCGAACAAAACGACACCTGGTGTTCTTCGAGATGCTCGGCAATTTCAGTTTCGGCGATTATTTCAAGACTGACGCCATTCCCTGGTCGTGGAAACTTGTCACTGAAGTCTTCGGTTTCGATGGTGACCGTTTGTGGATCACTGTGCATGAGTCAGACGATGAAGCAGAAGCTATTTGGCACGAGCAGGTGGGTGTTCCCATGGAACGCATCCAGCGCTTGGGTGACAAAGACAACTTCTGGCAAGCAGGAGACACCGGACCATGTGGGCCATGCTCTGAAATTCACTTCGACCGCGGCCCTGCGTTTGGTCCAGATGGCGGACCGCAGAATGATCCGCATGGTGATCGCTTCATGGAGTTTTGGAACCTTGTGTTCATGCAGTACAACCAGTCGGCCGATGGTTCGCGGTCTGCATTGCCCAAGCCAAGTATCGACACAGGTGCTGGGCTTGAGCGAATCTTGGCGTTAGTACAAGGTGTCGACTCGGTGTGGGAAACAGATGTTTTGTATCCACTTATCGAACAGGCTCAGTCCACCACGGGCGCAATGTATCGAAGCGGCGACTACAACGATCGCGACAGCTTTAGTTTGCGTGTTCTTGCAGAGCATGCGCGTTCAGCCACCATGCTTATTAACGACGGCGTGTTCCCCAGCAACGAGAACCGTGGGTATGTACTTCGCCGCATTATTCGTCGCGCAGTACGTCATGCATTCTTGTTGGGTACGGAGAAGCTCGTCATGCCCAGTTTGTCCAATGTGGCTATCGATGTCATGGGCACTGCGTATCCCGACGTTGTGAAAAACCGTGACTTCATTGTGGGTGTCCTCACAAAAGAAGAAGAACGTTTCCGCAACACACTGAAGACAGGTCTTTCAATTTTGGAAGACGACTTCGCTGCCGATGCAAAGAAACTGTCTGGGCGTTCGGCATTCCTTTTGCACGACACTTACGGTTTCCCCCTTGAACTCACGCAGGAAATTGCGGGCGAGCGCGGTGTCGAAGTGGACATCGAGGGTTTCGAGAAAGAGATGAACGAGCAGCGCACCCGTGCGAAAGATGCTCGCAAAACGGGTCGCGCAGACGGCGATCGTGTCGATGCATACCGCGAGGTCATGGAGACTCACGGAACCACTGAGTTTGTTGGCTACGTACACAATTCGGCAGAAGCCACCGTGTTGGCCGTCATTGCGGGTGACGACAACTGCGTTGAAGTGTTCCTCGATCACACACCGTTCTACGCCGAGAGTGGCGGCCAAGTAGGAGACATCGGATCTTTGTCCAACGAAGATTTCTCTCTCGAGGTCATCGACACAACTTTTGCGCTGCCTGGCCTGCGTCGTCATGTGTGTCGCATTGTTCGTGGCGAACCTGTGGAGGGGGCTGTGGTGTCGGCACGAATCAACACCGATGCCCGTGCCGCAACACGACGCAATCACACCGGAACCCATGTCTTGCATTGGGCACTTCGCACGGTATTGGGTGAACATGTAAAGCAGGCGGGTTCTCTGGTGTCACCAGATCGCTTGCGTTTCGACTTCAGTCACTACGAAGCGGTGACCACAGAAGAGATTGAACGAATCGAGCTCTTGGCAAATGCTGAAGTATTGGCGAACGCGCCAGTTGATGCATTCGAAACATCAAAAGAAGAGGCGCTTGCTGCAGGAGCCATTGCGTTCTTCGGAGACAAATATGGCGACACTGTACGAGTCCTGAAGGCGGGTGCTTCAACAGAGCTCTGTGGTGGAACCCACGTATCGGCCACCGGAGACATTGGCACTATCAAGATTGTTGCCGAGTCTTCAATTGGTTCTAACTTGCGACGAATCGAAGCGGTCACTGGCGAAAACGCAGTTCGGTACGTTCAGAAGACAAATGACATTCTTCAACAAGTGGCGACAGCCGTTGGCACGCGCACCGAAGATGCCTTGTCTGGTGTTTCTCGCAAGCTCGAAGAACTCAAGGCAGCACAAGACGAGATAAAGGCTTTGCGATCTCGTTTGGCTGCCGGGCGTGCAACAGAGTTGTCGGCAAATGCAGTGGACGGAATTGTTGTCGAACGCGTTGACGGATTGTCTGCAAACGATCTGCGCGACCTCACAGTGGCTGTGCGCCAACAGGCAAACATTCGTGCTGTTGTTCTTGTTGGTCTCACCGATACTGGCGGCGTTTCGCTAGTGGGTGCAACGGCGGCAGCACTAAAACTGAACGCTGGCGACCTCATTAAAGATGCTGCTCGTGCTGTTGGCGGTGGCGGTGGCGGCAAGGGTGACATTGCGACTGCGGGCGGAAAGAACCCCGAGGGAATTGATGATGCCCTCACGATTGCGCGGGAGAAGGCGAGAGCGCTCGTCGGCTCCGCTTCGTAGTTCGCGTGCGTGTACTCGGGGTCGACCTCGGTTCAAAAAGAATCGGAGTGGCAACGTCTGACACCAGCGGAACACTTGCAACTCCACTCGTTGTTCTCACTAGGGCGCGAACGCAACGGCTCGATCACGAAGAACTAGAACGTCTTGTGCGCCAGGAAGAGGCCGAAGCGATCATTGTGGGTCTTCCACTGAATATGGACGGCACCGAAGGTGCGGCGGCAACAGCTGCCCGACGCGAAGTAGAACGAATGGCTACGGTGGTCAGTGTGCCGGTGTATTTGCATGATGAACGACGGACAACAGTGGAAGCTGACCGCGTCATGATGGAGAGAGATCTCAACGCACAAGAGCGGCGAAAAGTTGTCGACAAAGTTGCGGCTGCGTTCATTTTGCAGGCATGGCTGGATGCTGGTCGACCCGGAGTGAACCATGACAGGTGATCCACTGTTGCCAAATGATTGGCATGCCGACCCGTGGGACGATGTGTCAGCAGTTCCGGAGCATGCCACCGAAGAGTTGCGTCCCGGTTTCGACTACTTACGTGGGCCCGTGCGCATGGTCGTCACGATGGTGGTGGCAACTGTTCTGTTATTGGGTGCCGCCGGGTGGTGGACCATTCACCAGCTCAACCCATCGGGCGACCCCGGAGCGGCTGTGAACTTCACCATTAATGAAGGCGACACCATGTCGTCTGTTGCGTCACGGCTCGATGCCGACGGAATTATCTCCAATGCCACCTTGTTCCGCTGGTATGCATCCACAAGGGGAGATATCACTTTGGTGCCCGGGTACTACGCGCTGAAGCCTGGCGATAACGCAGGCAACATCATTGAGGCATTGTCAACACCACCTGCACAAACGTTTGTCTCTGTCACATTCCCAGAGGGAATGACCATTGCACAAATGGGAGAACGTCTGTCGTCAAAACTCACATTCATGTCGCAAGCAGATTTCGTTGCTGCGGCTACCGATGGGAGCATCGTGTCCGACCTCCTGCCAAAGGGGGTCACATCGTTAGAAGGATTGCTCTTCCCCGACACGTATCAAGTTTCTGGCGACGGTTCCGAGGCACGCGTTGTTTCCACCATGGCCGGCATGATGCAACGTGTCGCACGACAGGTCGATTTGAAATCTGGCGCCAAGATTCGCGGCTTCTCTCAGTATCAAATTCTGATTATTGCGTCCCTCATTGAGCGCGAAGCCAAGGTTCCGGAAGATCGCGCAAAAATTGCACAAGTCATCTATAACCGCCTTGCCGAGAAGATGAAATTAGAAATCGACGCAAGCGTGAAGTACGGCCTCGACCCGTCAATGTCGTGGACAGACATGAAAGCCACCGATCATCCGTACAACACATACATCTATCCAGGTTTGCCCCCCACACCCATTGCGAACCCGGGGCGTGCGTCTATTCAGGCTGCACTTGCGCCCGCAGGAGCTCCGTCCAAAACAGATGAGGCGTGCGTTGGGCTACCAGCCGGAGAGAAGTGTCGGTATTTGTATTACGTCCTTGCAGACAAAACAGGACGACATGTGTTTGCCACCACGTATGAACAACATCTCGCAAACATTGAGAAGTCGCGAGCAGCAGGAGTGCTTCCGTGACATCAAATCACCCGCTTCTCGGTGCGGTCGTTGGAACACCCGTGTCTCATTCATTGTCTCCGTACCTCTATGCGGCAGCATTTCAAGAACTTGGAATTGTTGGGAGCTATCAAGCAATTGAATGCGATGCCGCATCGCTTCCACAGGTGTTCGGTGAATTAGTTCAGCAAGGCATTAAGGCATTGTCGGTCACCATGCCATTGAAAGAATCGGTCATAACTGTTCTTTCATCTCTCGACGAAGACGCTGTCCTTTTGAACGCGGTGAACTGTGTGTCATTCAACGGTGACGAGTCGGTTGGGCACAACACCGATGGAGACGGGTGCTGTGATGCACTTGCCGAACAAGGTGGCGCAGACCTGGTCGACGCACATGCGGTGGTGTTGGGCGCAGGCGGAACTGGCCGCTCTGTTGCGCTCGCGCTTGGCCGTCGTGGTGCGCACGTGGCGGTCATCAATAGAACGCAGTCTCACTCCGACGCCCTCATAGCTCGACTTAAGCCCGCGATAACGGCGTCTGGCGGATCAGTGCGAAGTGGTTCGATAGCCGATGTTCGTTCGGCATCTGTGGTGGTCAACACCACATCGGTCGGCATGAATTCCACCGAGACCCCGTTACCCACAGATGTTCTTCATGCTGGACTTGTGGTGCTCGATGCTGTGTATCAGCCCATGACAACTGCGCTACTTGCAGCAGCCCAGACTGTTGGCGCCACAACGGTCGATGGTTTATGGATGCTGATTCAGCAGGCGCGACGGCAGTGCGAACTGCAATTTGGGGCAAAACCTTCGGCACATGCCTTGCGAGAGGCCGCAGAACGCGAACTTGTGCGTCGCCACAAGTAGCCTTTCCTCTGTGCTTAGGTACCTCACAGCTGGCGAATCTCACGGACGGGCTCTCACCGTCATTGTTGAAGGCTTGCCTGCTGGTCTTCCCATTTTGGCCGAGCACATTGAAAACGACCTCGCTCGTCGACGATTGGGATACGGGCGCGGGCCCCGCCAACGATTCGAAAAAGACGTCATCACGCTTGTGGGTGGAGTGCGCCACGGTCGAACACTTGGTTCTCCTGTTGCAATTGAAATTCAGAACTCTGAATGGTTCCGTGGGGACAAATGGCACGAAGAGATGTCTCCCGAGCCCGGTGCAACAAAGACGCCGCTCACACAGCCACGCCCAGGTCACGCCGACCTTGTGGGGATGCAAAAGTACGGTTTCACCGACGCTCGCGACGTTCTCGAACGTGCAAGTGCACGCGAGACTGCCGCGCGAGTAGCAGCCGGAGCGTTGGCTAAGCAGTTGCTGTCGCACATTGGTGTGGGTGTGCTCAGCCATGTTGTGCAAATTGGTTCAGCGCGTGCATCGCGTGACGTTCTGCCTGCAATGTCCGACCTCGACGCCATCGATGCTTCCGAAGTGCGCTGTTTCGATGCCGCAGCAGAGGCCGCAATGATTACCGCTATCAAAGAAGCAGCAAAAGAAGGTGACTCTCTTGGTGGCATTGTGGAAGCAATTGCATATGGTGTGCCCATCGGCCTCGGAAGCCACGTTCACTGGGATCGCAAGATCGATGCATTACTTGCACAGGCTGTCATGAGTATTCAGGCAGTGAAGGGCGTAGAGATCGGCGACGGTTTCGAAGTATCTGGCCTTCGCGGAAGCGAATCTCACGACCCCATTCATTGGGATGCCGTCAATCGCAAGTACGTACGAGAGGGCCATCGTTCTGGTGGAACCGAAGGTGGCATAACTACAGGTGAACCACTCATTGTGCGAGCAGCAATGAAGCCATTGGCCACATTGAACAAGCCATCGCTAAAGACGGTCGATACGGTCACCAAAGAAGAGACCGTCAGCTTCAAAGAACGCACCGACGTCACCGCGGTTCCGGCGCTTGGTGTAGTTGTTGAGACAATGGTCGCACTCGTTTTGGCAGCCGAAGCTCAGCGCAAGTTTGGTGGAGACTCGTTGTCCGAATTCGTTCGTAATGCGGCGGCCTTCGAGGCCACACTGGAGTCGTGACCACTCCGCGCATCATTGTTCTCGTCGGTCTGATGGGAACTGGTAAGACAACTATTGCGCGTGGACTTGCTCAACACTTTGGTGCCGACTGTCTCGACACGGACAAACTTGTTGAGTCGAGTGCTGGAAAATCCGTGCGGGACATTTTTTCCCATGATGGTGAAGATGCGTTTCGTACTCTCGAATCTGATGTGTTGGCGCAATGTCTTCGGTCCCCGGGCCCAGTTGTAGTGGCAGGTGCAGGTGGCATCGTGGTGCGTGAAGAGAACAGGGCCATGTTGAATAATGCGCGGTCAGATGGAGACATCGCCGTAGTGTGGCTCCATGCCCGTCCCGAAGTGTTGGTAGCGCGCACCGTGAAGGGCAACCATCGCCCCTTGCTTGATAATGATCGCGAAGGAACTCTGCGTTCTATGGCGACGGAACGTGCTCCTTTGTATGGCGAAGTCGCCGATGTCGTAGTTGACG
>JBIIQG010000061.1:0-7671 GCA_044342185.1 Ilumatobacteraceae bacterium
TCACCACGAACGAGTTGGTGCGCATCGACTCCGGAGATATTCGCAGCACATCGAGAACCTGGATCACAGTGCTCCACTGTTTCACCGTGCACTTGAAGTGTGCGAAGACGTATTGGTTCAGATGTGCGGGCAACAACAAGTGAATCTGATAGATGTAATGGAGCAGTATCCAAGGTTCCTGTCACCACGGTTCCCGAACCTTTTATGGTGAACACACGGTCTACAAAGAGTCGTTGGGCTCCGCGTCGAACTGGGCGGTATTCGTGCTGAGACAGTGTCTCCAGTACGGACACAAGATGCTCAAGCCCTTCGCCCGTGTGTGCAGACGTGTGCACAACCTCTTTCCAGTGAATCGAACTCTCCTTCACACGAGCGTTTACGTCGGCTGTACGTTGCGCGAGAAGTTCGCTCGACACTCGATCACATTTCGTCAGCGTAACAACTCCCGTTGTTACTCCAAGCACTTCAAGAATCCCTAGATGTTCCTCCGTTTGCGGCTTCCATCCTTCGCCTGCATCAATCACCAACAGTGCGATGTCAACACCACTGACGCCCGAAATCATTGTGCGAATGAAGTCGGTATGACCGGGGACATCAATAAAACTTAAAGTCGTTCCCGATTGTGTCGTGATATGGGCAAAACCTAAGTCGATAGTCATTCCCTTGCGTTGTTCTTCAGTAAGACGATCCGGCTCGATACCTGTAATTGCTCTCACGAGCGATGACTTTCCGTGGTCGACGTGTCCCGCAGTAGCAATAACGGTCATTGTTGAGAAATGTGTTCGAGTGCCCTAGCGATGAGTGAATCATCACTTGGGTGAACACTTCGCAGATCGAGAAATGTGTTGCCGTCGTGGGTTCGTGCAATGACGGGTACAGCAAGCGATCGCAACTGTTCGCGACAATCACCGTCAACTTCAACTCCGTACGACTCGAGCGAAGTCCCTGGGGCCGAACCTGCACCAATAAGCGATGTGAGCGGCACGACATGTCCGTACTTGGCAGCACTCACAATGTTCTGCGCACGTGTACAGAGTGACTCGGCAGATTGAGACACCATGTTCCAAAATGGAATGTCGTCACATACGGTTCTCGCGCAATACGACAGCAGAACAGTTTGCAACCACATCATGGTGTGGCCGCTGGGGCGCAATGCGCGCATCAACGGGTGAGAGGCGCATGCGTCAACCAACTCTTTGTTTCCTGCAATCACTCCACACTGTGGGCCGCCGAGAAGTTTGTCTCCACTGAACGTGACGAGGGATGCTCCGTCGTGGAGCGCTTGTTTTGCCGCAGGTTCACTTGAAAGCCACTGCGGAACCGACGGAAGATGCCCGTTCAACCACGGACACGTGTTGTCCAAAAGACCAGAACCAATGTCTGCAACAACAGGGACTCCACATCGTGACAGTTCGCGAATTGAAACATTCTCTGTGAAACCCTCAATGGAGAAATTTGATGGATGAATCTTCATGACGAGCGCAATGTCGTTGCGTTTTGACTGAAGAGCTTTCTCGTAATCGCGGTATCGCGTTTTGTTCGTTGTACCTACATCTATAAGACGTGCGCCGGATTGTTCCATGACATCGGGAATACGAAATCCGCCGCCAATCTCCACGCTCTCGCCCCGCGAGACAGCAACATCTCGACCTTGTGCAAGTGCAGTAAGTACGAGAACTAGTGCAGCGGCATTGTTGTTGACGACAATCGCTGCTTCTGCTCCGGTTAACAGCGAGACGAGTTGGGAAACCGCCTGATGGCGAGATCCTCTCTCACCGATACTCATATTGAATTCGACACTGGTTGCGCGACCAGCGGGGAACTGAGGAAGCGGAGCGCGACCAAGGTTGGAATGAAGCAACACTCCGGTTGCGTTCACAACGTCAACCTGAAGCATCTGCGAAAAATCGTCAGCGAGTTGGTGTGCACGATGCGTGGCGTTCTGAGGTTCAGACTGAATGGCGCGCCGTGCACAATCCACAAGAACAATGTGCGGCAATGCGAACGACGTTGCAAGTTCGCGGGCAAGAGCATCCACTGAAGGTGGGCGAACTGGATCGATCGACATCGATTTCAAACTAGTAGTTTTTTGCTATGTCCCTTAATGCGAGCAACATCAGATTGACGGAATGGACATCATGTGGTGGGTGTGCGGCCAAGTGGGGCGCATCTCTTTTGTCAGATTTAGTTGCTGACTTGCCTGCAGGCTTTGATCCATCTGTCTTAGTGGGGCTCGCACCATTTGACGACGCAGCGGTGTATCAGATCACCGACGATGTTGCGCTGGTCAGCACAACTGACTTCTTTCCGCCACTTGTCGACAACCCATTCGACTTTGGAGCAATTGCTGCGGCCAACGCATGTAGTGATGTTTTCGCGATGGGCGGACGAGTCATTCTTGCGGTAAACATCGCAGCATTTCCCGAGAACCTTCCACACGATGTCATTGCTGCAATCTTTTCTGCTGCTTCAGAAGTTGTCATGCAGGCAGGCGGAACAATTGCAGGTGGTCACACCATTCGTAATCCAGAGCCCATTTTCGGTTTAGCTGTGCAAGGTGTGGTTCATCCGCAGAGAATTTTTCGCAAAGCCGGAGCACAAGCGGGTGACATTGCAATGGTGTCAAAGCCAATCGGAACAGGGTTAGTGACTGCAGCGGGAACAGAAGCGCAGAAGTACGCCGCAATTCTTGGAATGAAAACGTTGAATCGCGAGGCCGCCGAGGCTTTGCAGTCGTGCGGGCACGGCGTGCATGCAGTCACCGATGTAACGGGGTATGGACTTGCAGGCCACGGTTGGGAAGTTGCAGAACGGTCGGGGGTCGGCCTCTCCATCGACACCTCACTCATCCCCACCTATGACGGAGCTCGCGAACTAGCAGGTGCTGGCCATCGCACCGGTGGGGACCCACGCAATCGCGCGTATGTCGGTTCACATCTCCGTTCGTCTGTTGACGATGCATCTGTTGCCCTCTGTATGGATCCGCAGACATCGGGGGGTCTGCTGGCCGCTGTTCACCCGTCATCAGTTTCTGCTCTGCAGGATCACGGTTTCGTCGTGATTGGTGAATTCGACGATGGTGACCCGCAGGTGCGCCTTTCGTAGTGCTGCCGAACACACGAAGTGAGCCACCGATACCATCCATACATATGGCAGTTCTTCGACTTTTCGCACAAGCCCGCGAGGCTGCCGGCACCAGTTCCACCAACTGTGCGGGGTCCACGGTGCAAGAGGTTCTTGAAACTGCCACATCGCGGTTCGGAACTGAGTTTGCTGCTGTGTTGTCGATGAGCAAAGTGTGGGTGAACGGAGAAGAGGTACCACTCTCTCGTGCCGTGGGCGATAAAGATGAGGTAGCGGTACTTCCGCCCGTATCTGGAGGCATGTGATGGCAGGAGATCAACCACGTTCTGTTGCAGATATTCGCGCGGAACGAAACGCATTGCAGGGCGAGGAAGATGCCATTTCATTTGTGCGTCGATTAGCGCAAGGGCGTCTTGATCTGGTTCGCGATGAACTACGTCGACGTGCAAGCGGGGCCGAACAGCCCAGCGCATCACTCACAGACCGTCTTGCCGATGTCTTTGGCCAACAGCATGGTGGCGGTAGTGCACGTCCTCCACGTGAAACAAATGTTCCGTCCGACCATCCACTTGTTCTTGAGCTCGATGAAATGTGTGCGCACTTTCAGTTTGAGTCAATGGAGAATCTCGACGACTCATCATTAGATGAGTTGGGCGACGCACTCGCGCTGTTTGAAAAGACCTGTTCAAAACAACGCCACGACTTATTCGAACGCATTGATGCATTGACCGCAGAGCTTGTGCAACGTGTTCGCGAAGGCGGTGCAGGCGCCGTGGTGAAAGACAAGTAATTCTTATGGCACTTCGTCCTAGCGAAGCCCTACAAGATGTGGGCGAGTTCATTCGCCTGCAACGCGAAACGGCGCAGAAAAGCATTCGCGATCTTGCACGTGCTGCTGGCGTATCCAATCCGTACTTGTCGCAGATTGAACGTGGCATTCGTCGACCATCGGCCGACATCTTGCAGCAGATAGCCCGCGCACTCGAGATTTCTGCCGAAACGCTGTATGTGCGTGCTGGCATTCTCGATGGAACGCCTCCCGTTGCCAGCTCGGTTCCCGAGTCCATTAACTCAGACGACAAACTCACCGCCGAACAAAAGCAGAGCCTTCTGTCGGTTTACAGGTCCTTTGTGGGCAGTAATGAAGCGGCTACTCCCACTGAAGGGAATGACAGCCCGTCTAGATAGGTTGAACTACGCATGCGTCGCGTAGCCATTCTCTCGCTTCACACGTCGCCACTCGCACAACCCGGAGTCGGCGACGGTGGTGGTATGAACGTGTATGTGCGCGAGCTTGTGTCTGGCCTTGCGCACGCTGGGGTTGACTGCACCACATATACACGTGCATGGCGCGACGACCTTCCTTCGGAAATTTTGGTAGAGCCAAACCACAAAGTGGTGCACATCCCTGCTGGCGATCCTTTTATGCCTAAGGACAACCTCATCGATGTTGTCCCGCAATTCACCGACAACGTGCTGCAACACATCCAGGCAAACGGTGGTACCGATGTTGTACACGCCAACTATTGGCTCAGTGGGCTCGCTGGTCACTCACTGAAGCATGAACTGAATGTTCCCCTTGTCAGCACGTTCCATACTTTTGCGCGCGTGAAGGCCTTGGGTGGTGACCCCGAATCAGAACTGCGTGAACGTGCCGAAACTGAAGTGATTGGTTGCTCCGACGCAATTTGCGTGAGCTGCACAGAAGAAGAACGTCAGTTCATTGAGTTGTACGGAACACCGCCAGGGCAAATTGAAATTGTGGCTCCTGGTGTTGAGCATGCATTCTTCGCGCCCGGCGACAAACGCGGGGCTCGCAAAGCACTCGACCTTGGCGACGGTCCTGTATTGCTGTTTGTTGGTCGTATTCAACCCCTCAAGGGTGCCGATGTTGCAGTGCGCGCACTAGCAGCACTTGGTCGCAAGAACGCCACGTTGCTCATTGTGGGTGGTGCAAGTGGAACAGAAGGCGAGCGAGAAATCGCCCATGTTCATTCGCTCATTCAAGAATTCAAACTTGAATCGCAAGTTCGTTTCGTAGAACCACAAGCACACCACATTTTGTCTACGTACTATCGCGCGGCAGATGTGGTTCTTGTTCCAAGCCGCAGCGAAAGTTTTGGTCTTGTTGCACTTGAAGCCGCAGCGTGCGGAACACCAGTTGTTGCAAATGCAGTGGGCGGGTTACTCACCATTGTTGAACATGGTCGCACAGGATTCTTGGTTGCCGACCGTCAACCAGAAGTATTCGCCCGACACATCGCAAACATCTTGGATGATCCGGCATTGTCAGAACGCATGTCGGTTCTTGCGGCTGAGCGTGCTCGTGGATACACGTGGAGTTTTGCTGCAGCACGTCTTCGTCGTGCGTACGCCGACCTCACATCTCGCGACCGCGTGGTGTGCAAGTAACGCATGAGCGAACTTTTCGGCACACACGAACTCGATTCACTCGAGGGCTACATCACTCATTGGTTGTTGACCATGAAAGACCGCAACGAGACAATCGTTGCGGTAGACCGAGGCGATATTGGTGAACGCCGTTGGTACGTGCGTATGCGTGGCGAAGAGAAGGAATTCACCACTGTGTGGCTCACGCTTGGTCAGCGCACGCTTCGCTACGAAACCTATGTCATGCCAGCACCCGAAGAGAATGCTGAACAGTTGTATGAACATGTTCTGCGACGCAATGAGTCGCTTGTGGGTGCTCATTTCTCTATTGGTATTGAAGATGCCATTTTCTTGCGGGGCGAACTTCCGCTTCGTTTGGTGGAAGAACAAGAAATCGATCGCGTCATCGGAACCTTGTACGCCACAGTGGAACGCGTGTTTCCCGTCATTATTCGCATCGGCTTCGCCAGTCGATTCGCCGACTAGTCCATTCCCTTTTCGCCCAAGACCGGTGCACATGACAGCGCCGGACGGGCTGGTCGGGGAAGCCAGTTCCGTCTCGGCACCCCCACCATTAGTCTCAATGGCATGACTCACGCACGTCTCGTCATCATTGGCGGAGGAAATATGGGGTCCGCATTAGTAGGCGGGCTCATTCATGGCGGATGGGATGCAAGCACCATCACCGTTGTGGAACTCGATGCCGCCAAGCGTGCGTCACTTGAATCTGATTTCGGTGTTCGCACCAGCGACCAGGTGGTCACGGCGGACGGAGCCCTCATTGCCGTCAAGCCTGCCGATGCTGCAGCGGTATGCGGTCAAGTTGCAGCTCTCGGTGTTCCCCGAGTGCTCTCCATTGCCGCTGGAATCTCAGTGGCTGCACTACAGAATGCGGCCGGGGCAGCAACCGCAGTGGTGCGCGCCATGCCGAATACGCCAGCACTCGTGCGCGAAGGTGTCACCGCAATCTGCGGAAGCGCATTGTGTACCGAAGACGATTACGTGTGGGCAGAATCGCTTCTGACGGCAGTCGGAGTTGTGGTGCGTGTGCCCGAATCTCAGATGGATGCGGTGACGGCGGTGGCGGGATCTGGCCCTGGCTATCTGTTCCTTGTGGCCGAGGCTCTGTTAGATGCTGCTCGCAAGGAAGGTCTTCCCGACGACGTTGCCAATGTTTTGGTTCGCCAACTTTTCCGTGGGGCCGGAATCCTTCTGTCGGAATCGGTCGAAAGTCCCGCAACTTTGCGCGAACGGGTCACTTCACCTAACGGAACAACGGCCGCGGGGCTTGCTGAATTCGAGAACGCTGGACTTCGTGAAACTGTGAACAAAGTGGTTCGCGCCGCTGCCGCACGCAGTGCAGAAATTGGCTCATCCAGTTCCTAAAAACTGTTCTCAGGATTTGTGATTTTTCTGGGGCCTGCGTGTAGTGTTTGTGACACAGGTCACCGGAGACGGGCAACCAACTCCGGGAGTCGCGCTCAGCAATGAGCAGCGCCGAAAGGGCTGGTGCCGTCGGGGGGTTGGCACCGGCCCTTTTCGTTTTCTCCGGTTCAGTGAACGCACACGGTTGTGCACCAATATCGTGAGCACATGCATTCGCACATTTCATTGCTCACCGATTACGGACTGAACGATGAATTCGTTGGCGTCATGAAAAGTGTTCTTGCAGACATGGCGCCACAAGCGCGCATTACAGATCTCTCGCATGGCATTCCTGCATTCGACGTGCGCGCAGGTTCCTTGGCGTTAGCTCGCGCAGTGCAATACGTTCCTGCCGGAATCATTATTGCTGTTGTCGACCCAGGTGTTGGTTCTGCACGTCGTGCAATTGCTGTTGAAGTGGCAGGTGGACGCGGCATTTTCTTAGGCCCGGACAATGGTTTATTGGCATCAGGAATAGCAATGGCAGGCGGTGCAGACAGGGCATTTGAGTTAACAAACACAGACCTTCATCTCGCCGCTCCGGGAACAACATTTGCTGGACGCGATGTCTTTGCACCGGTTGCTGCGTTTCTCGCAAATGGTGGTGCACTGGAAGATGTTGGAAATGAAATTGACACAGCAAGCGTTATGCCCGGATTAGTTCCTGTTGCATCCGACGAAACGCATGCAAGTTACGGAAGTGGACTTCGTTGTGAAGTGACATGGGTAGATGCTTTTGGCAACTGCCAACTCAATGTTGGACCCGACGAT
>JBIIQG010000062.1:0-7655 GCA_044342185.1 Ilumatobacteraceae bacterium
GGAAAGTTCCTCCCTTCTCCCGGCCCCATCACCAAGCTCACTGCACCCGACGGATTCGGTGTTCGCTTCGACGGTGGCTATGAATCCGGTGATGAAATCAGCCAGTACTACGACAACCTCGTCGGCAAAGTCATCGTGTGGGGCAAAGACCGCGACACGGCCATTGCTCGCACCATCCGCGCGCTAAAGGAAATGGTCGTTGAAGGCGTCGCCACCACCATTCCTGCTGACATCGCAATTCTTGAACACCCTGATTTCGCAGCTGTCACTCACTCCACGAAGTGGGTGGAAGAAGTGCTCGATCTTTCACACATCGAATCAGGTCCAATTGTTCCTGCCAGCGATGACGATGCGCCATTGGTACAACGACAAACCACAGTCGAAGTCAACGGTCGTCGCTTCGATGTGAAGTTGTGGGTTCCTGAATCTGCTGGAGTTGCGGCAGCCACGCCGGCAAAGAAGAAAGCAGCACGTTCATCATCGGCATCAGGCGGTGGCGCTGGCGGCGGAAGCGGCCAAATTGCAGTCCCCATGCAAGGAACCATCGTGAAGGTTCTTGTTGAAGTGGGCCAAGCAGTTGAAGCCGGTCAAAGTGTGGTGGTTTTGGAAGCCATGAAAATGGAAAACCAAATTGAAGCCGACAAGACCGGAACCGTAAAAGCCATCAACGTAAAGCCAGGAGACACCGTGGGTGCTGGCGACGTTGTTGTCGTTATCGAATAACTATTCGGCAGCTTCAGACAACGCTTCGGCAAGTGCCGGATGCACCAACAAAGACTCCTCAATGTCGGACACCTTGAGGTTTGCGGTGACGGCCAATGCAATCACGCTGATGAGTTCGGCAGCATGACGCCCAACAATTGATCCACCCAGTACTTCACCTGTTGCGGGGTCACTAATGATCTTCACAAAACCGCGTGAGTCGTTATTGATAAGAGCTTTTGCTGTTGTTGCAAACGGAACTTTTGTAACTCGAATCTTTCGACCCGATGCAAACGCTTCCGCTTCGGCCAAACCGACGTCGGCAATTTCTGGTTCGGTAAAAATTGCCGATGCCGCTTTGTCATAGTCGAGGTGACGGTGTGGTCCACGTGGGCCACCAACCACTTGCTCGGCCACTTTCTTGCCTTGCATAGATGCAACGGAAGACAGCGGCAGTTTTCCACTGACATCGCCGGCAGCGTAAATATGCTCCACGGTGCTTTGGCAATGACGATTGATGACGACGTATCCGCCATCCATTTCGACACCGATGTCCTCAAGACCAAGATCTTCTGTGTTCGGTATGGAACCGATGGCGAGGACTGCATGTGTTGTTTCTGAAACTCGTCCATCGTCGCACACCACACGAACACCGTTTTCCGTGCGTTCGATGTTTGTGGCACGCGCGCCCTTGTACAAACGAACTCCACGAGACAAGAAGTTCTCTTCCAGCACTGCTGCCACTTCGGGGTCTTTTCCAGGAAGAACTTGCTGACGCGATACCACCAACGTGACTCGTGAGCCGAAGGAGGCAAACATGTGTGCAAATTCCACACCAGTCACACCCGAACCAATGATGGTGACACTCTCAGGAAAGATGCGTGGCGGGTAGCAATCACGAGTTGTGAGAATTCGGTCTCCATCTGGCTGAGCAAACTGAGGAATACGCGGACGAGTGCCGGTGGAGATAAGAATGTCGTCGGCCTGAATTTGGTGCGTCGTTCCGTCGCTTGCATCGACATGCACGGTGTTGGAATTCAACAAACGTGCCGATCCACGAATGATGGTGACGCCCTGGCTCTGCAACAACGAAGTCATGTCACTGGACAGGCGGTTCTTGATGCCTTCAATGCGGTCGGTCAATGCATTGACATCAATTTCGGCATCGCGATTGGACAAGCCCATTCCGCTGAGACTTTCCGTGAAACTCATGGCCCCACCGGTAGCAATCATGGTTTTTGATGGCACGCAGTCCAGCAAGTGCGCTGCACCACCCACAATTTCGCGTTCTACCACAATGACTTCCACGCCTTTACGCGCAGCTGATGTGGCCGCCGCATTTCCTGCAGGACCACCGCCGATGATGACCAAACGCTTGTTGAGGTTCACGTCGTTGAGGTTATCGGCACAGTCGTGGTTGTCGTGGTTGTTGTGCTGGTGGTGGACGATGTGCTGGTGGTGGTCGTCGTCGTTGCGCCACCCGTGAACTCCGGCAGGGTTGTGGTGGGAACAACAACCGTGTTAGGGCAATACCGAGAGGGATAGCCAATGTTGTCTCTGCGTTCACCTACGAATTCAAAATGCATTCCGTCGGTGGGCCAGAAGTTGCCACCCCATGCGAATCCCCATTTTCGGAAAATGCGCACTACATCGCAATTCATCTTCGGCGTCGCCCACTGATAGTTCTCTGTGGTGTTGATGTCGAGGGCAGCGCCGTATGCATGGCGCGATGGCGCGCCAAATATTCCTGCCATGCGGTTGTACCTGCCGACGTAGCACCCGCCATATCTGTTTGCATTTGCCACATCAACGAATCTCTGCAATCCCTTTGCACGAATCTCACTCAGTGCACCTTGAATTGCCTCCACGACAACTTTGTGACAGTTATTACGCAATGGAATGTCGTTGAAAGTGTGACGCCATAAAATGTTGTTCACTTTCCAACGCTCTTCAATCTGAATAGCGCTCCCGCCAGCTGGTCTGTAGGCAAACTCCCCCATCACCTTCTTCAGTGTTGACACTCCCAACGTGCCGTCTGGATTTTCCCGATCCCACGAACGACGCATGCGATATGTGTTGCCAATAACAATTCCTTCGGAGCGCAGACGAGACACGATGCGGCTATACGACTGAAGGTGCGTAGCCGTTATACGAGAAACGGAAAACGTTCCTAGGGTGGCCGCAGATTCGGATGCGATGAACAGGTCGCCCCAATCAACAAAGGCATTCGGAACAATCGCACCAATCTCAAATGTCTTCATCCGGAATCGAATGTCGCGAAGAACAATCGTGTCCCCCACTTGCGCGCCCCGCAGCTCCGCCGATGTCTCCCCCATGAGCACCTTGCCTGATGCAGCCACATCCGCCATGGCGTCGCCGCCCACCGCCCGCACATACTCAACAGGTGCGACCAAGGTCGCCATCGGTAGCCGCCAACGGCTTCCTAACCGCATCAGATATTCTCCATCGCGTATGTGCGCGGTCATTCCCACGGTAGGAAAACTGACGCGGTGTGCAACGGCTCCGGCACTCTGAATAGCTCTTGTTATCCGCCGTTCAATCGGTGACTTCAGCGAGATATTCATCGAAACCGAAAGGGTGGGCTGAAGGTGGCGCGTCGGAAAATCGGAGGTTGAGTCGGCACGAGCGGGCGTTGGGATACACAAAGAGAGCAACGCAATGGTCACAACACTCCGAGAAAAACGCATAACTTCACCGTACTTGGACAATGGCTTCCACTCTTGACGGCCGGGCGAACTACCGTAGAGATTCTGTGAGTGACGAAGTAACGGACCAAAGCCTTGGCGGATTAGAACAAGAAAAGGCGCGACGTCTTGCCGCAATTGACGGTCTTCGCCAGTCTGGTACAAATCCGTATCCATACCGTTACGACCGGTCTCACACGTTGAGCGACATTCGTACTTCGCACGGTTCTCTCGAAGCAGGATCCGAAACAGAAGAATCCGTCGATGTCGCGGGGCGCATCATGTTGAAGCGCGACCAGGGCAAACTTATTTTTGCCACTCTTCAAGATCGCTCCGCAGACATTCAGTTGTTCGTGTCGAAAGCGGTTGTGGGAGACGACGCCTTCAATGCCATCAACGACCTCGATCTTGGCGATTGGGTTGGCGCAACCGGAACCATCATGACGACGCGTAAGGGCGAACTGTCCATCAAGGTCACCTCGCTTGTTCTGCTCTCAAAAGCCGTGCGTCCGCTTCCCGACAAATGGCATGGTCTCACCGACACCGACACCCGATATCGCCAGCGATACGCCGACCTCATCGGCAATGAAGAGTCGCGCAAAATGTTTGCTGTCCGCCATGCGGTCATCGCTAGTTTCCGACGCACACTTCACGACCGCGGATTCATTGAAGTAGAGACACCGGTGTTGCACATGGAAGCCGGCGGTGCTCATGCACGACCATTCCTTACACACCACAACGCATTAGACATGCAGCTGTACCTGCGAATTGCATTAGAACTGCATCTCAAACGGCTCATTGTTGGCGGCATGGAACGCGTGTATGAAATCGGACGAGTCTTTCGTAACGAAGGCATCTCCACGCGACACAATCCTGAATTCACCATGATGGAGCTGTACCAAGCATTTGCTGATTACACCGACATCATGGATCTCACTGAAGTCCTGTTCGTCAATGCCGCAAAAGATGCAACCGGATCATCGGTCGTGCGCATCGACGACGTAGAGGTCGACCTCGCCAAGCCATGGCGGCGCGTGCGAATGGTGGATTTGGTCACCGAAGCCACGGGCGTCTCGGTTCACCCCTCTCAATCGCGAGACGAACTTGTTGCCCTTGCCGAAAAACACGGCGTCAAAGTGGAGAAGCACCACGGCCCCGGGAAGATCATCGAAGAGATGTTTGAACACTTGTGTGAGTCGTCGCTACGCGAACCCACTTTTGTCACCGGACATCCCGTAGAGATCAGCCCACTCGCACGCGAAGACCGCAACGACCCACATCTCACCGAACGATTTGAGTTGTTCGTCGGTGGACGAGAACTTGCCAACGCATACTCAGAACTCAACGACCCCGTCATTCAACGTGCACGCTTCGAAGACGAACAGCGTCAGAAAGAAGCCGGAAACGCCGAGGCCGGAACTGTTGACGAAGACTTCTTGCGAGCACTCGAATTCGGCATGCCTCCCACGGGTGGTCTTGGTATCGGCATGGACCGCTTGGTCATGCTCATTGGTGGTGCTGCATCTATTCGCGACGTCATTCTCTTCCCCACACTTCGACCGGAGGTCCTCTCATGACACACACTGCTTGGGGCGTAGGAATCGCCACACTCGATGCAACTGGCGCCACGCTCGATGTTCGCTTTCGTGCACTTGGCCTCGGAGACAGTCCCGCCGATGCGCCGTCTGTTGAACTCGCTGCTGAATCTGACCGTGAACGCGGGGTCGCCTTTCGGTCCATAGCGCTGTCCATTGACACGTCATCTGCACCCGCAGATGCTGCCGATGCGTATCTGCGACTTCATTTGTTCTCACATCGACTTATGCAGCCACGCTCCATGAATCTCGATGGCATTTTTGGACATCTTCAGAATGTTGCCTGGACATCACGTGGGCCAGTAGCCGTTGATGCAATCGAATCGGTCACGTGGAACTTTGCCCGCAAAGGCGAACACCTCACCGTGCACGGTGTGGACAAGTTTCCACGCATGACTGACTACGTCGTTCCGTCTGGAGTTCGCATCGCCGATGCAAGTCGCGTACGTCTCGGTGCGTACCTCTCGGCTGGTACCACTGTGATGCACGAAGGTTTCTGCAACTTCAACGCCGGCACACTCGGCGCATCAATGGTGGAAGGCCGCATCTCGCAAGGCGTCATTGTTGGCGACGGTTCCGACATTGGCGGTGGCGCATCCATCATGGGAACCCTGTCTGGTGGCGGAAAAGAAATGGTCACTATTGGTGAGCGTTGTTTGCTTGGCGCAAACGCCGGAATTGGTATCAGCCTCGGCGACGACTGCATCGTGGAAGCGGGTCTCTATGTCACCGCCGGAACAATTGTTCTAGACCCATCTGGTTCTCCCGTGAAGGCACGTTTGCTCTCTGGCCAGTCCGGACTTCTGTATCGCCGCAACTCGCTCACTGGTGCCGTGGAAGTTATTGCGCGTTCCGGCTCATGGGGTGGCCTCAACGCAGACCTGCACAAGAACTGACATGCAGCCAGAGGAACTTGCTTCCCTCATCGCATCTCGTCGCAGCAATATCTTCATCGACGCCACGTCACACGTCAGCGACTCTCAGATCAATGCGCTCATCACCGCTGCGCAATTTGCTCCAAATCACAAACGTACCTGGCCACTTCGCGTATGCGTTGTGCGCGGAGAATCGCGAGAACAACTAGGTCACACAATTGCCGACTCTATGGAGACCCGCGGCGACGACCCTGCAAAGGTGGCGAAGACTCGTACCAAGTACACACGCGCTCCGCTCGTTCTTGTTGTTGCCTACGCACAAGGAAATTCAGATTCCGAGACAATTGAGAACTCGTATGCCGTTGCCGCAGGAATTCAGAACCTTCTTCTTCAAGCCGAATCGTTCGGTTTCGCAGCTCTATGGAGTACTCCCGCCAAAGGAGCAAACGAAGCAATCACTGGCTTCTGTGATTTCGCGCCGACTGACACGGTGGCAGGAATCGTGTACGTGGGTTCCCCTGCACGGCCGGCACCAGAAGTGGAACGACCACACCCCACTGTCACCTACCGCAACTGAGACAGCTCACTCGGCTGTTCTCGGTGGCTACACCAGCGACTACCGTCACCGTTGTGAGTCACTTACTGACATCAACCCAGAACAACCCAACGGGAACCGCCGTCATCTCGGCCCAAGGTTCCATTACATGGACCGAACTTGAAGCACGCGGTCACAAAGTGGCCCATGCGCTTCGTGCCGAAGGTCTTGAAATCGGCGATCGATGGGCGTTCCTGTGCGACAACAGACTTGAATGGCCAGAACTGTTCTTGGGCAACACACTCGCCGGCACAAAGTATGTGCCGCTGAACTGGCATCTCACAGTTCCAGAGTTGGTGTACTTACTGCAGAACAGCGGCGCAACATTTCTCGTTGTTGATCAACGAAACGAGACGAATGGTCGCGAAGCCGCAGGCGAAGTGGGCATTACAAGCGACCGCATCATTGTTGTTGGCGACACATACGACGCATGGCGCGATGCGCAACCATCGACCGAGTTCGAATGCACTGTCACTGGGTCTGCTCTTCTCTACACAGGTGGTACAACTGGCGCATCGAAGGGTGTTGTACGTGCTGATGCTGGCGTTCCCTTTTCCGCATGGCTAACGGGTGTCACGAACTGGGGCGCATATGTACGAATGCCAGAACAAGGAGTGTGTTACATCGCAACTCCGCTGTATCACGCGTTCGGTACTGGCGTGCTACAAGCATGCTTCGGACGTAATCACACTGTGGTGATCAAAGAGAGATTCGATATCGATCAGTTCCTCGATGATGTTGAGACGTACGGTGTCACAAGCGCCCCCATGGTGCCCACCCTCATGGTGCGCCTAGCAAAACTGGACGATTCAGTGTTTGCACAACGCACTCTCACGAGTTTGCAATGGATCACTCACACAGCGGCGCCATGTCCCCCGTGGGCCAAGCAACGGCTCATTGATCTCTTCGGACCCATTGTGGTGGAGTTCTACGGAAGTTCTGAAGGCACTGGTCCTGTGGTGTGCACAAGCCAAGAGTGGATGGATCGACCCGGCACCGTAGGCAAACCAGCACCCATTTTGAAAGCATCCGTTGTAGATGACGATGGAAACGATCTGCTGCCTGGCGAAATAGGCACCCTGTACTTCCTGCGTGAGGGTGGTGCGCCGCAGTATTACGGTGACGAAGCGAAAACCAATTCAAGTCGTCTCCCCGATGGGCGTTTCACAGTTGGAGACCTCGG
>JBIIQG010000018.1:0-23629 GCA_044342185.1 Ilumatobacteraceae bacterium
GTATGACTGAAGAAACCGCCCCACGGTTTACACGCGCTACGAAAGTGTTGAGCCTCACGGCAATTGCCACTTTCTTGGTATCGCTCGATACAAGCATCGTTGTAGTTGCTGAACGCACCATTGCAGCAGACCTTGGTAATCCCACATGGATGCCGTGGGTGTTTTCCGGATACAGCATCGCCTACGCCGCTGGACTTCTCACCGCTGGTCGATTCGCCGATGTGAACGGACGCAAGCGCTCATTCATGCGCGGCCTCACACTGTTCAGCATTGGTTCAGTGTTGTGTGGACTTGCCCCCACCACCCACTTATTGGTTCTTGCCCGCCTCATTCAGGCCATCGGTGGTGCGCAGTTGACTCCTGCATCATTGGCACTAGTTCTTCCCGAGTTCCCTGCTGAAAAGCGCACCGTTGCTATTGGTGTGTGGGGAGCTGTTGGTGGACTCGCCGCAGCAGCCGGACCTTCGCTGGGTGGCATTCTGCTCGACGCATTGAATTGGCGTTGGTTGTTCTTCATCAACGTCCCATTCTGTGTTTTCACGTTGATTGTTGGAAGAAAACTTCTGCATGAAAGCAAAGACCCGAACGCAACAAAAAATGTTGACCTCGTGGGAACGGCGCTTGGTTTCCCAGGTGTTGCCCTCGTTACGTTGGCCATCACTCAAAGTAGTGAATGGGGATACGTGGACAATCGCACCATTGGTGCATTCCTTCTTGGTGCAGCGCTTTTGGCCATGTTTGTCCAGCGTTGTCGCACCGTTGCCAACCCACTCCTCGACTTGAAGTTGTTCAAACTCCCCTTCGTCGTTGCAGCCAACATCTCTGGATTGTTTTTCTCCATCGGATTCCTAGGAATGTGGTTGTTGAACACCCAGTGGATTCAAGTGATTTGGGGTTACAGCCCAGCACGATCTGGTTTGGCAACAGCACCTGGGCCCATCATGGCTGCATTGTTTGCAGCACCAATGGGCCGACTTGCAGTTCGCTGGGGACACGCAAAAGTTTTAATGGTGGGCGCGGTATTGATGAGTGTTGGCACTTTCTTGTTAACCGTCACAATGACACCGACACCTGATTATCTACGCGACTATTTGCCATTGATGATCATCACTGGAATTGGTGTTGGCTGCAGCATGTCAACGTTGTCTAGTTCAGCCAATGCATTCCTTCCACCAGCACGCTTTGCTATGGGATCAGCATTGAACACCACTGCACGTCAAGTTGGTTCAGCACTTGGTGCTGCACTTGCGGCGTCACTTGCAGCACCGGCAATTAAGAACGCAATTCAAGCAATCACGACAAAGCAGCCAATCACAGAAGCCATGGTTGCATCATTCGATAATGCGTGGTATTTGATGTCAGGTATTTACATGTTTGCCGGAATCATCATGCTGGTGTTGTTCCGCAAGCCAACAGATGAACAAATGGCAGAAGCCAACGAAGTCGAGTTTGTTGACTAGAGAATGCCCGCTGGGCAGCTAACACCGGTACCACCGATACCGCAATAACCATTTGGGTTCTTTCCCAAGTACTGCTGGTGATATGGCTCTGCGTAATAAAAGTGCGTGAGAGGTGCAATCTCTGTTGTGATTGTTCCGTAGCCGGCTTTAGAGAGTTGCTCTTGATACGCATCACGTGTTGCTTCGGCCGCACTTCGTTCTTCATCTGATGTGAAGTAGATACCACTGCGATACTGCGTGCCAACGTCGTTTCCTTGGCGCATGCCTTGTGTGGGATTGTGATTCTCCCAAAACACGCGAAGCATGTCGTTCACCGAAACGTTTGATGCATCGAACACCACAAGAACTACTTCTGTGTGGCCAGTAAGACCAGAACACACTTCTTCATATGTGGGGTTAGGTGTGTAGCCACCCGCATAACCGACGGCTGTTGAGTACACACCGGGTGCCTGCCAAAACATTCGCTCGGCTCCCCAAAAACAACCCATACCAACAACCAGAGTTCCTGTGTTCTCAGGCCATGGCCCAACAAGTGGAGTGCCCAACTCGAAGTGCTCCGCTGGTACCGGCATTGTTTGATCTGTTCGACCTGGCAACGCCTGGCTAGGGCTAATCATTTCTGGGTTTTTACGTCCGAACATATGGTCATGCTACGGACAAGCGCACCAACTACGGCATATCTACTTCGCCGACAACAAGAGTGTTGTCAGAAAAGCGAAGACCGTTGAACATAATCTTGTTCGTGGCCGTGATGTACGACATGTTGTAGATCTCAACTTCGTTTGTGGAATCAATCAAAATCGTCTCCTGGAAGGTGTCGAGGTCGAGTACAACCAACGTGTTCACGCTGTCTGTTGTAGATCCAGCCAGGATCAATTTTCGTCCGACCATCTGCGCAAGAGTCACATTTTTTACAGATGTCAGGACTGGGTCGACTGTTGGGTAGTACTGCATCAACGTGGTCCCCATGGACCCACGCATTCCTGCAATTACGAATGTGGAGCTTGACCCGAGATTAAAGAGACCGGTGATATAGGCACTTGAAGAGCTACAGAAACCGGAGTACCGAGATGCATTGCCCGTTGAATTACACACGCTTTGCTGCGAGAAATACGAGTTACTCGAATCGCTCGTGTAGGGACGGCCAATCCACCATTTCGGATCCAGAGTTCTTGTAGACACGTCAAACTTTCGAACACCGGAGTTTTGCCCGCTTGACATGCCCAGATAGACATTGCCATCTGCAAATTTCCTCATGAATGACACTTGCGCATTTGATACAACTGTTGAAATAGCGCCGGTCTTGGAGATTCGCCTGACCCAAAAAGTCTGTGTGCTTGTGGTCATTCCAGATATGAGGACAGAATCGTCGCTTAGCACCACATAGTCGTAAATGTTCACATAATCATTGATGAGGTTAGTGACGACGCCATTCAATGATTTTCGAAGTGTGATCAAATTGGCGGTCATTCCCGGGAGCGAAGTGGGAACTTGTCCCACGTAGTAAATGCCCCCTGAACTGTCGAACTGTATGGGGCTATTTCCCACAGGTGACGAGGACGCCACAACTGATCCGAGTGAAATTGAGACAGAAACTAAAGCACTGTCTACACAAACAGGATTTCCCGAATCTGCGTCAACCTCAGCAAGGAGACAGTTCGGCCCACCTGTATAGAGGGGCCGAGCAGAGTTGAACACCACATAAAACTTGTTGTTGGGTGCAACATAAAAATCACGAATGGATGCACTTCCACTTTGAACGGCGTCAATAACTGTGCCATCTCTATTGACCGCTAACAGTCCACTACCCGAACCGCCCGAACTCGGCAAGGCTAAACCAACAACACCTGCGGTTTGGAATGTGATCAATGAAGGATTGGTTCTGGGAAGTGAAGCTGCCCGCACCGAGGCAGCAATAATTCCGCTTTGCTTGATTGGCTGAAACTTCGACCATTTCTGCACCCGAACATTCCCTTGTTGCAGAATTCGAGAACCAGAGGTACGGGTGACCGATGGAGGATATTTCACGCCAGCGGGGGTGTATCCGGTGCGGAGCCAACGACGATTGTTTACCAAGAAATTGACTCGACTACTAACACGCCCTTTCCCCACCTTGTTGCGTGATTGTGCCGTCCATGGAAATCCAATGTTGTTCTCCACCCGATACACGGTGCAAGAACGTGCATTTTTCTTAATGACACACTTACGCCCATTACCCGACACCACTGTCTCAATAATGGGAGAACCATTCGCTGGTGGCAGTTCAACAGTGATGGTCACCTTCGACAATGACCGTGTCTGTTTTGTTGAGATGATTCGAACGATGGTGGCTCGACCTGGGGCTTTCGCCTTTGCTGCAGACACAGTTGTTGCACCCACCGAGGTGCACGCCATGACAATTCCGACCGCTACACAAGCAATTTTGCGATTCATTTCCCTGAACCCTTTCCGCCATTACTGGCGCGTCTGGATTCAAAGGTAACAGGGGAATTACGTCAATCGACCGTGTTTGTTTGCCCTAATGGCGGGTGATGGACACCTTCTTGGTCTCGGCTTGCTTGCCACTCATAGGAATACGCACTTCCAAGACGCCATCTACATAGCGCGCCTTCACATCTTGGTCCGTTGCGCCAGCAGGTAGTGCGATGGTTCGCACAAACGATCCGTACTGAAACTCGCTGCGGTAATGACGCTTGGTCTCGTGCTTTGACTCCTTCTTGCGTTGCACCATGATGCGAAGCATCCCCTCGGACAAGGTGATCTCAATGTCATCTTCTGGGTTCACACCTGGGGCTTCGGCACGGATGATGAGCTTGTCGTCGTCCTCGTATTCCTCCACCTTGATGGCTGCTTCACCAACTGAATCAATCCAAGATTCCGGAAAGTCCATCACGCTGCGACCAGCCATCCACGCCGGCCAATCAAAATCAGTTGCTGCTTTACGTATGAGGGTCATGTCATTCTCCTTTTTGTGGGGGATGACAGTGACGGTAAAGGTGGGGTTGATTCGAATTCAACCAGTTGCGCGCTGTTGGGACATTGATGTATTCGAAATGAATGAATGTTGAATCTCCAAGAGCTCTTCACACCCAGGCAACACTCGAAGGCCCGCCTTTACTGCCGCCAGACACACGTCTGTCTCCCCATGATCTCTAGCCCACTCAGCGAGTTCTCTTGATGCGTGAACCGCAGTCACAACCATTCGAGTAGTTGTTCCATCAAGGTCAGCCCACATGTAATTTGCCCCAGCGAACGGAATATCTCTGATGCTGTTCAACTCCTTCAACAGAGCGGTAGAGGTGGATCGATCCTGTCGAAAAGCGCTTAGCGCTGCGCTTAAGACATCAAAGTCAGTAGTCACGCAAACGCCGAGTTCAATTGCGTCAGTGAAAGTGGGTGGAAGAACTTGTTGACGAGATCGATGTGAGACAACATCAGTGATGCCCCGCCGCACATCAGAGAGCACGGTTGAGAAACTGGCATCAGTGATCTCAATGTCCCAGATTGCAGTTCGAACCGCTGAACGTCGTGGTCTGTCCTGATTCATTCCGAGCCACGAAAGAACTTCCAGCGATCGCCTCTTTGCAAAGCGGGCACACTGCCCATCTCTGTTTTCAACACTGGGATAGCCATACATGCGAATAATGATGTCCCAACCTGCTGAGTTGGAGATCTGCTCGTGGCATTTCTTCTCTTCAAGAAAACTGTCAACCTTTGCGTCAATGACATCACTTACTACTTCATGAGAAGTAAACGGAGTAGTTCGACTCGCTCGTTGTAGTTCACTGATCTGCATTTGGCATTTGTCGGTCAAACGTCCCGGGATAACGCGCAAGGCCAATTGATCCTTCCTTCGTTGCAGTATTCGATGCAACAAGGCAACCGCTACCACTGGGTCTACAACAGACCGCACGGGGAGTTCAATAGATTGAAGCGAGTGGGTGTTTCCCGATGCGTTGCTGCGTGGAAGAAATGCCAGCAGTGCTGCCAAGGCAATCTCTTTCTTGGCCACCAGTCCAAGAGAGGTCCAAGCAGCCTCCGCAAACGATCTGTGTGCTCTAGCGCGCACACCTGAGAACACTAAGAGAACCAGAATGAGAACAAGTACGCCGTGGACGATGAGAGCAACTTCATTCTGAGTGAGTCGATCGTCCCGTATGTCATCAAAACTCAAGTGTTTTAAGTGAGAACACACTTGCCATAAAGACCACAGACACACTGAGAAGAACGCGAGACGCCGAGTCAATTTCATAGTTCATCCCTGCACAAGTTCGACTGTTCTAGAGGCAACAACTGTTCTGCTACCAATTCCCACAAGCGCCAGCATGTTGGTGTTGACCCGACGCACAAGAGTCACCGTTAGTTCGTACTTGCCCACCCGATAGCGGGCGCTCTCGCCAAATTGTGAGAGGTAACGATTCATGGTCAACACGGCACTGCGTTCATCTATCTGGGCGTCTCCGCCTCGGATACCCACAATCTGTTGCCCACCGATTCGAGCCGTATCAGCTGCAAGGGTGGAAAGTTCGTCGTAGGTTCTCACGACTTGCCCACCATCAAACACCAAAGCCGAGATAGCGAGAAGTCCCATCACGAGACAAACAAACATCCCCGTAAGAGAACCTCTCTCGTGCGCACAATTCATTGCTTTCGATACCGATCAATAACCGACAAAGACGACCCGTGTACTTGTAGAGATGGGATACGAAGCAGACCCAGATCGCCCGTAGGGACTGAACACATCACGGTCACCCGAACAGCATTCAATGATTCCCGGTCCAAAATTTGAGCGTCGACACGAACGTGTTTGCATTCAATGTCCTGTCGCTGTATTTCACGTTGGGCCGATGCCATCGCTTGCCGTTGTGCATTCTGCAGAGACTCTCGTGAAGCGGCTCGTGCTGCAGTCTCTGCCACATGCTGAATCTGTGTTGCTGTCAGTGTCATTCGCCCGGCGTAGACAACCAGTAGCAACAACATCATGAGGCACGGCAGCAAAATGACCGCCTCCGCCGCAAGCGAACCCCGTTCTTCCTTCATGAACGGTCTTGCTCTCGCTTAAACGTTTCCCACGGTGTCCACACCTTTGCAGTCGCAGTTTGCGGGAGGAAAGAGATGGGACCCGCCACTTTTAAGCGCACGGTGACATGCACTCCATCATGCCGAAATGACACATTCGGTGGATCTAAGAGAGTTGAGTTCAGATCTGCCGTTACTCGTTGCACTTCAGAAATCGCCCTTTGTTGTGCATCTAACGAAGGACTTAGCCCACTCGCTAGGGCTGCGCCACGAAGAGCAGCAAGTTCCGCAACATGTGTGTTGTGAAAAATGGCCCCCACGTGAAAACTCATAAAAGCGACGAGAAAGACGACCGGGACGAGAACAACAGTTTGGAGACTGGTCTCGCCCCGGTCCTTCAACGGATGATGGGCAGCAATCATCCGAGATTGAGAGAGTTGGCCTTTTCACGCACGCGAGTGCTGATGATGGCACCCACACTGATAGCCAAAGCAACCAATGCAGCGGCCATTACCACGGTTGTAGCGCTCACCTCACCGCGTTCTCGATCACGATCTCGCGAGGCCGTGTAACGAATCCAGTAATACCGAGTTAGGTCTTTCAATAATTTTCCTTTCGTACGAGTTCAGAATGAACTCACTGTTTGAACGAATGCTGGGTATCCCACAAGAATTAGGAACCCCATAAACAACACAACAAGGGGAAGGCCAATTTGCTCGGTGCGTTGCTCTTCATCGAACTCAACGCGTGCCAGATTCTTCTTGCGTAGCGAATCTGCCTTGGTCACAAGCGACGTACGAACGCGCGCACCATGTTGGCCAGCAAGTTGAACCGTATGTGCAACTTCAATGAGTGAACTGACGTTGACGCGATGACCTAACTCGGCGAGTGAATCCCAATACGACACGCGCGCGCTTTGCGCTCGCATAATGGCTGTTCGAATAAGTGCGAATCCTGGGCCATCCCCAGAATGCGACGCAGCGAGCACAGATGTTTCAATTCCAGCACCACCTGCGACCATCACATTGACTAGATCGAGAAACACGGCCGTTGCAAGGTCTAACTGACGACGAATGCTTTCTGCTTCGCGAGAGATGCGTCGAGATGGTCGTGTACCGGAGAGAACTGCCAGAACAACCGACAGAACCACCATTGACACGCTTAGTGAACCACTGAGCTTCGTCATTGCGATTGCACTGACGACAACTGCAAGCCCAGCAGCGAGGAATATCGCTCTCACCACCGACTGTCGATGAACCGTTACGTTCACTCCCACAAGTTCTAGATCGGAATCGCATGCGATCCACTGCGTCATGCATGGCCCCCCGCCGTGTTGAGAAAGCGCTGAGGCACCTTCAGTGTTGTGATCTGGCGTAACCACGTGAGTGCAAAGGCAAAACAAGTAGCGGTGAGAGCAAGAAAGAATCCGCCCTGTGCTGTCAAGAACGGGGCCACATAGGCCGGATTCAGTATGAGAAGCCCCAGGCAAAAACCAGCAACGGAGTAGTTAATAATTCGAACAGCAGTACGTGCACGCGCACGTGACACCCATACACGAAGATACAAATCGCATTCTGCACGGGCACACTCACTGAGATGCGTTAACAGTGCAGCGAAATCTCGGGTCTGGTGCCGAGACGCGATAAGGAGCGAGGCCACCACAAAGTCAGATGTTGGGTTGGCAAGATCATCAGCAAATTCACGTAACGATTCCTCAAGAGTGCTGTACCGCAACGAAGCAACGAGTCGTTGCACCTGAACGTCAATCTCGGCAGGCGGAAACTGAGCTGTCGCTGTTATCGCTTGTTCAATTCCAGAAGAAGCCGAGATGGCATCTCGAAGACTCTCAGTCCACACCGCAATTGCGGTGACACGCTCACGTTGATCTTCAACACTGATACGGGAGAAGAATCTCTTTACTTGTGAGAAAGTTCGCGCGGGGGCGGTGCGTCCAAATACGGCGACAGAGATTCCTGTTCCCACGAGCAGACCGGAGAACAAAAGGATTACGAGGCCCATGACGACATCCGTCGGAATGAGAAACCGAATTCCTCCAGTACCTCTTGAGTTGCCAATCGAAGAGAAACAAAGTTGTGCTGCGGCTGAGTGCGAGAAAAGATTTCATTCGTGAGGATTCCACCACCATCGGATTGAACAACTTCGTGAATTGAAGTAATTGTTCGCGTGTCTCCAATGAGTTGAACATGGATAACAAAGTGAACTGACGTAGAGATAAGCAAGTTGATTGCATCTGCCGGCACACCTGTTTGTGCCATCGCTACATACGCCAGGAGTTTCGGAAATACGTTTCTCGGGCTGTCGGCATGGATTGTGCACATCGAGCCGTTGTTGCCCTGACTCATGGCAAGCAACATGGGGAAGGCCTCTGAGCCACGAACTTCGCCAATGACAACCCGATCGGGATCCATGCGGAGCGCCATCCGAGCTAGGTCGCTCATAGAAACCGCACCTGTTCCTTCCATGTTTGACGCCCGGGACTGCAAAGCATCGTGGTCGGGGTGAGCATCTTCGAATCGATCAATTCCTAGTTCGAATGCATCTTCAATCGTGACGATTCGCTCGGTACGTGGAATCTCATTAATGAGTGCGCGTAACAATGTGGTTTTCCCGGAGCCAGTTCCCCCTGCAACGATGACGTTGTGTTTCGACCGGACTGCTGCCGCTAGGAACTGCGCTGTCTCGGCTGTGAGCATGTTGCGAGATACCAGTTCAGCAAGATGCGAATAATCAAAGCGATGACGGCGAATAATCAGGGATGGGCGCGATGAGATATCCATTGTTGCGAAGACTCGAGACCCGTCACGTAATTGAAGATTGAGTTCAGGGTGCGCGGGATCGAATCGTTGTTCTCGGTGACCCATTCGCGATGCAATTCGGCGAATGAGATCAACAAGTTCATCATCCGTGTCAACAATGGGTTCGGCTTCGCAACGCTCGCCATTGCGCATTTTCAACCACACTGGCCGATTCCCCCGCACATGGATATCTGAAACCTCATCATCATCAAGGAGCGGCTCGAGTTTTCCTAAGCCAAGGACACGGGCGATGGCGTCATCAACGACACGACGTTCTTCGATTTCTGATGAAAAGTCATGACCCCAACCCTGCTGTGACTTGTCGATCCGAATGAACTCCTCTGCTGTCTCTCGCGCAAGAAGCCTTTCTTCATCTGGGCTGGCAGCCGGCAACTCACTCTGATGTCGGCGCACTCGGTCATCAGCAAGGGCTGTAGCAATGACGCGTGCAAGATCTGTGGCAGTGGGAAGGCTCACTTGCTATCTCCAACTTGAGAAAGAAACAGCGCGCCCGAGCTTGCTATGTCAGCGAGAAATTTTTGAGGTGCCCGTACGGTGATGACAGTGGATGTGGATAAGTCATTAGACGCGCTGATATCTGTCACCGTTACTTCTTGTTGAAGGACCCTTGTTTCACCATTCCCATCAATTCCAGGTGTCACCGCAATTTGCACCACATCACCAATTTCAAGCTGTGGCGGAAAATGCCCAATCTCAACTGAGAGAGGGATGAACGCTTCGTTGGCCAACAGTCGCTGAGATGTGTCCACTTCTGATATCGGTTTTTGTGAGGTCTCGCCGCTAGTGACTACTGACGTAGATCTATTTGTCACGAGCGCAAATACCAAGACCACGCCAATGAGCACGACCGCGACCCCAATAAGCAGATCATTTCGTCGAAGTGATTGGCCACCGGATTTCGGAGCCTCGGTTCGCTCACGAAGTGCAGAGAGCCGATCTGCCGACGATGGAGCACCTGGTCTGTGTGTTGAATCCATCAATCATCTCCCCATTTATGAAGTTCACGCCGAATGTGTGGGCGGGCAACGTATGGACGGAAAGGCAAAAGTTCAAGTCAGCAAAATGGTGTCAAGTCGCCAGAAGCATCACTTCTTGTCGGCCTGGGGTGGGCCTTGATAGAGATAGACACCCATCGGTTAGTTTTCTCTTGGTCGGGGTTGTCAAGGGTATAAAGTCACAACTACACTAAATACCCCACTCAGGAGGCATCATGGTTGAATCTGCAGCAAAAAGAGACCGCGCTCGGCGCGAGACTCGTCGCAGGTTCGAACAATGGGCCCGTAACCCCGAATGCCACGCAAATGTCGTGTCGGCAGTGCACAACGTGAAAATGGGCGTTGCCGCCCGTAAAGAAAACCCCAATGCCCCACGTGAAGGCCAATCCGTGTTCGCTCTCGAGCGTGGCGTCACATTCGAAGGGTCGTTAGTTGCCAACGGAGCCGAGCGCCTGTTGAAGGCCTTGCAAGACGCGCAAGTCGTGTCTCCCACTAGCACCAACTTTGAAGACCATCGCACCACATCTAATGGTGGCCCGCTTACCAGTCTCGATGTTGCAGTCGAAACCGGTCACCAGTTCCTCACTTCACTAGCGAACGGAACCAAATTCAACGGCGCTGTCTCCAGCCTCACGGTGCGCATTCCACGCGGCATCATGCTTCCCGAAGCAACTCTCATCATCGACGTTCTGTCTGTGCAAACAGATGGCGACATTCCCGTCATTGCCGTGGGCGAAGTAAAGACCTACGCAGACCAAGGTGGTCACACTCATCGCTCAGACCTTGCTACTGCGCGCGCACAAATGGGCCTGTACGTACACGCTTTGGAAATCACTCTGGAAGGTCTTGGTCTTGCGGAGAAAGTTGAAGTCTCCAAAGTTGGATTCCTTGTTCTCACCTACCCCGGTTCCAACCAACCAAGCGTGCGAAGTGGCGAAGATCTTCGGTTTCAACGTGAACGTGCACGTCGTGGTTTTGAACTGATGGAAGAGTCTGCTCTCCTCATGAACGGAGAATACGGCGCAGGTGACGACTCAGATCCAGAATCACTTCTGCAATTAGTTCTCGACGCACCCACGTCATTCCAAGACTCCTGCATTGCATTCTGTGAACGTGCCGATGCGTGTTACCAGAAAGCACTCGACAACGGTGAAGGCGTTGCCCTGGGTAACGATGTGCATCGTTTCCTGAATGGCATCTCTCTCCATCGTGCCGATGAACTCATGGGCGGTGCACGACCAAAGAACGATGCAGAAAAAGATCTCATGCGACGCCTGAACGAACAATTGCCGGAGCTTCCATGAACGCATCACTTGAAACAACACGTCGTCTCCGCGCATGGAACGAAGGAAAACCCCTTCCACGTGGCGAAGTAGTCAACACATATATCGGCGACGATGACGACGCATTCATTGTTGCGTTTTTGCGCATGGGCGGAGAATCTCGTCCGTGGGGTGTTGCGTACGGAACAGCCTCAACTGGTCCAACAATCCTCACTGTTCCAGAAGGACGTAACCGTCAACTTGTTGGGGACATGATGGCCACATTTGCTCCCGCACTTCTCGAACACTTCCGTCATCCTGCATATTCAGAAGAAACACCAGCCTCGTATTCCACAGATTCACTTCGACAACTGTGGCTTCCTGGCCCTACCCACTTAGAGATGTTGCATTTCATTGCGGCGGCATACGCACGAACCAAATGGGACCGCCCCGACATTGAGACGTTGCGCGCCCTGGGCAATTTGGCGAACTGCCTCTTTATTGAGTCTCAGCGCCCTGGCCAACAGATTGTTCAAACAGCAACGAATGCTCTGCAGAAGTCGTTCATCTTCCCTGCTTCGCCTATTCGTCAGGCGCATTTAGGAAGCTTGTTGGCGTGGATCACTGGTGGGCGTACTCGCGATACTCGTCTCAAGGCGTCGCGCGCAGCAGAAAAACTTTCTGTGGCAACAGTGCTCGACCCTGAAGTAGAGCGCCAACGAATTCAGAAGCACTTAGAAGCGTGGGGTGACGCGCGCAAAGAGAACAATGAAAAGGCAATGGCGAAAGAGTCTGCCGCTATTCATTCGGTCTTAAAGGAAGAGCTCACCACTCGTTGGAACCTGGTACGTGAATCGCTTGAGACTCTTCGTAACGACAAGCGCAAGCAGAACCCTGGCCTGAAAGATCTGTGTACAGACAGTGCGAAGCAGTTCTATTTCGGTTGGGGCGAGAAAGCGATGAACGAAGATGCGGGCGATAATCCGTATTGGCCAAATGTGTTCACCGACTACAACGCTCGATCTGCCGGATACGCATACCAATTGCGTATGGCACACGACCAGAAAGCACGTCACTTCTTAGTGCACGGTGACAAAGAGTTGCAGAAAGAAGAGCTAGCTGCCGGACACGGCGTATTAGCCAAAGTACGTGCAGTTGCTACCGATACTCCCCAATGGAAAGTCACCTTCTCGTATCCCGAACTTCCCACGTTGAAGCCAGGCGACAAACTGTGCATTGCTGGTTCTCCTAAGTCTGTTCTTGAAGTAGAAGACGTAGATCTTGAAGCGCGCACACTTATGTTGCGACCAAAGTGGGCCAATCAGAAACGTGACGCCGGCATCTTTGGAATGGCACCAAACAATCCCAAATGGCGAAACATGGACCTTGTGCTTATCGACGAAATGCCATTCGGTATTGATGAACGACGCGCCACCATGACCCGACAAGCCAAGAAGAACGGACACGACATCACTGACTTGCTTATTCCCCGACCTCGACGCCACTCAGCATTAGACGATGACGGTGTTGTTGAAATTGCGGGAGCAGAACAATGAGCGGGCCTATCTATGAACAACTACGTGAATTCGTCAAGGGTGACGGACGCATTTGCGTCGTCAAGGCACCTCCTGGTTCAGGAAAATCATTCAACCTGCTCGAAGCACTCGAAGAAGCATTGAAGTCAGAACGGCGTATTGCCATTGCGGCGCAAACCAATAATCAAATTGACGACCTTTGCCGTCGTTTCTGTGACCGCTTCCCTGGCACCACCATCATTCGTTTCTCAAGCGAGGCCTACACAAAACCGGCCGACATCCCCGATGAGGTTGTCATCATCACCAACAAGAAGTTTCTTCCCGATGGCGCCTCCATCATCATCGGCACTGTTGCCAAGTTGGGACTCGTGGAAATTGTTGAGCCATACGACGTGCTGTTTATTGACGAAGCATGGCAGATGACATGGGCCGACTTCCTCACATTGCGCGATGTGTCTGACCGCTACATCATGATTGGTGACCCCGGACAAATCCCCCCCACCGTCACCATCACTGTTGACCGTTGGGAAGTATCTCCCGTTGCACCACATACTCCTGCACCCGAAGTTGTTCTGGAAAACGAGGACCTTCGCGCAGTAACCACAGTTCTCGAATTAGACACCTGCCGACGTCTGCCCGCCGACTCTGTTGAATTAGTGAACAACTTCTACGACTTCTTCTTTGATGCCTTTGCTCAACCTGGCGAACGTTTCTTGCATCTGACAAAGAAGCCGGACCCGAAAAACCGAATTGATTCAGCACTGCTTCAATTGGGAGACCATTCCACCGTTATCTATACGCACCCCACTGGCGTCGATGGAGTTCCCGTAGAGACAGATACCGAACTTGCAAAAGTTGTTGTAGAAGTAGCACTTCGTCTGTTGGACCAGAAATGTGTGGTCTCTACATCTGCAGAAGAAACGAAGAATCCTCGAGCGTTGAAAGCATCAGACATTGGAATCGTGTCTACGCACAATCTCATGAACACCGCAATTCAAGCGGCACTACCTGCACAACTCGTTGGAGAGCACGCCATTCGCGTCACAACACCCGAGCGTTGGCAGGGATTAGAACGTGCTGTCATGATTGCTGTTCATCCATTATCCGGAGTTCAAATTCCCAGCGCTTTCGATCTTGAAACTGGCCGCTTGTGCGTCATGGCATCTCGCCATAAGTCCGCATGCATCTTTGTTACACGTGACCATGTTGGAGTCACGTTGAACTCTCACCTTCCTAATGCCGATCAAGCTCTTGGTCGTGGCGACATTGTTGGCCGCGGACATGCACAACACACAGCGTTCTGGCGCTATCACGAAGAAAGAAACCTCATTGTCTAGTCTCCCGCTACAAAAGAATGATGCTGCGAACTCACGATTCGTTTTAGGTTGCTCCCACCGCGAAGTGAACAACCGCAATCCGGAGTATGCAGATTTACCTCGGCGACCCATCAGCGATCGACTACAGATGCTCTTCGATGAAGGCAACGCCTACGAAGCAGTTGTCTTTGCAGAATTATGCAAGATTCACAAAGTTTCTTCTGTTCGTGAACATCATGATCCGGTAGCGGCAACGTCTGCTGCAATGAAGCGCGGTGACAAAATCATCATCGGCCCAGAACTGCCCACAATTAATCATCGATCAGGAAAACCCGACATTCTCGTACGTCATGGCGATGCAGTACTGAGCAATGGCAACTGGGCATACCTCCCTGTAGACGTCAAGAACTCAAAGTCGCTTGAAGGCACCGCGAAGGCACAGGCGTGGTTTGTCAGCTCTCTCCACACGCCATGGTTGGAGAATTCCAGCGAGACTGTTCTCGGCGTTGGAAAACCCGATGGTGATCACAGTCTTCAGCTTGCGCACTATTGGCTCATGCTTGTCGACCTTGGGTATGCACCAAACATCGACCCGATTGCTGGAATCATCGACAAAGAGGGCTCCCTCGTGTGGCGACTTCTTGATGATGGCAAGAAATCATTCATTGAAGAGTCGCTTCGTGAATGGAACGAACGTTGGGCAGCGGTTCTCGCTTTACGAGATCAACGTCCAGCTCTCACCCGCCCCATTCTTCAGAGCGAGTGTGAATCCTGCATCTGGCAAGATGTCTGTGACGATGTTTTGGTTCAAGAACAACACGTCTCACTCGTTGAAGGCGTCACTGTCACAGTTGTGAAGAAACTTGAAGACGCAAACATTGACACCATTCCGCAACTTGCTGCACTTGACCATTCGCTAATTGCAACAGATGCAAAGTTGTCTGCAATTAAGAGTCTTCCTCAGAACATCGATGCAAGTCGCGTGTATTTACGCGGCGGAAACTTTCCGTATTCAAAACGAAATTCGTCTGCCCCGCACATTCCACGCGCAGATGTAGAAATTGATTTCGACATTGAGAATCACGATGTCGTGTACCTCTACGGCAACTATGTCACTCGACGTCAGCCAGATGGTTCATACGACAAGGGCGAGTTCGTTCCCTTTCATTACTTCGACACCTCCGATCCCGACAATGAAGGCCGACTGCTCGCTGAGTTTTGGGAATGGCTTCACAACATGGTCAACCAAACACTTGCCGAAGGAAAAACTGTTGCGGTGTACTGCTACGCCGGGTCCTCTGCTGAGATTCCCCGCATGAGAGAAGCGAGCGTGCGCAACGCACATGTCGCCGGAGTTCCAACAAAAGATCAAGTGACAGATCTGGCAAATCAACCATGGTGGGTTGACATGCACAAAATTGTGAAGGAACTGCATTGGCCAACTCGCAAACTCGGACTGAAGTACGTAGCCAAACTGGCAGGGTTTGCGTGGGATGCCGAGGACGCCGGCGGAGACAACTCAATTGTGTGGTACACCCAGGCATGTAATCCTCAAGACCCGAACGCCATTGAGATGCAGGAGAAGTTGCTGCAATACAACGAAGACGATGTACAAGCGACGAAACACCTTCGACAATGGCTTCATGAAGGTGTTTCGGGCGGTAGGTGGAGTCTGCAATCAGCAGCGGTTCTCCCACCACCTCAGGGATAGAGGCGTCATAGCCCTATCTGCCCCTAGCCTTGTTCGTATGACCCAGGCACCAGACACACTGCCCGCCTCCAACGACCCATGCTGGTGTGGCAGTGGCCGTAAGTACAAGCGGTGCCACAAGGGATCCGAAGGCCGCATTCAGCCAGGCGTCATTAGCCCTATGCGATATGTGCCAGACACCATTGCGAAGCCTCCGTATGCAGACACGGGTGTTGTTCCTCGCTACGACGAATCCCGAGTAAAGAGTGCCGACGTTATTGATCGCATGCGTGTTGCGGGTGCAGCAGCATCCGAAATTCTGCGCCGTGCTGGTGAGTTTGTTCGCCCCGGAATCACCACCGATGAAATTGACATCTTTGTTCACGATCTCACCATTCAGATGGGTGGCTATCCAAGCCCATTGAATTACCACGGGTACCCCAAGAGTGTCTGCACCAGTGTGAACGAAGTTATTTGTCATGGAATTCCCGATTCACGCGTTCTTGAAGACGGCGACATTGTGAACCTCGACGTCACCATTTACTTGAACGGTGTTCACGGCGACACAAACGGCACATTTGCTGTTGGCAACATTTCGCAAGAAGACCGCGATCTCATTCGTGTCACCGAGGAATGCTTGTGGTACGGAATTGAAGCCGTGAAGCCAGGTGTAGCCATTAATGAAATTGGCCGCGCCATTGAAGTACACGCCAAGAAGCACAAGTACGGAATTGTTCGCGCTTTCATTGGTCACGGAATTGGTGAGAACTTCCACACCGACATTCAGGTTCTTCACTACTACGACCCACGCAACACAATGATCTTGCGTGAAGGCATGACTTTCACCATTGAACCCATGATCACTGCGAGCGGCGAGTTCCGCCACAAGATGTGGGACGACGATTGGACTGCTGTCACGTCCGACGGCAGCCGCACCGCTCAGTTTGAACACACCATGGTCGTTACTGCAGACGGAGTAGATGTCCTTACCGCTGGCCCTGGCGCAGTTTCACCCTGCGCACCTTGGAACCGCTAACCGCAAAGCCGTAGCGTCAAAGCCGTGATTGACACACAGAACCCCGACCGCTACTTGGCGTTTGGTCGTGACGAATGGGCAGAACTTCGTGCCGCCACTCCTCTCACCATTCGTGAGCGCGAACTGGAGATGTTGCGCGGCATCAACGACAAGATTGATCTCGATGAAGTGGCTGCGGTGTACCTGCCTCTCACCCGACTCATCAACTTGTATGTCAGCGCAACTCAAAACTTGCACAAAGTATCGGCCACCTTCTTAGGAACTATGGCACCGAAGGTTCCGTATGTCATTGGAATTGCCGGAAGCGTTGCTGTTGGGAAGAGCACTTTTGCGCGTATTTTGCAGTCACTTCTCACCCGCTGGCCAGACCATCCACGTGTTGACCTCATTACTACCGACGGTTTCTTGTTCCCCAACACAGTTCTCGACGATCGCGGAATCATGAATCGCAAAGGTTTCCCCGAGAGCTACGACACGAAATCTCTATTGAAGTTCTTGCGTGATTTGAAGAGCGGAACACCGGAAGTCACAGCGCCGGTCTATAGCCACGTGGTGTACGACATTGTTGATGGCGAGAACATCTCTGTGTGCCAGCCCGACATTCTCATTCTGGAAGGCTTGAATGTTTTGCAGGTGGGAAGCGAATCAAATGAGTTCGTGTCTGACTACTTTGACTTCTCTATCTATATTGATGCAGACGAAGAACACATTGAGCAGTGGTACATCGAGCGTTTTCAAACATTGCGTGAAACTGTGTTCCGCGATCCGAATAGCTTCTTTCAAAATTACGCACATCTCTCGGATGAAGAAGCCGTTGCTACCGCGCGTGCTATCTGGCGCGAGATTAACGGTAAGAACTTGGTGGAGAACATTGAGCCAACCAAGTCACGTGCGTCTTTGTTGGTACACAAAGGTGTAGATCACCGCGTGACCGACGTTCAGTTACGCAGGTTGTAACTAACTAGCGGTGCAATGCGTTGAGGTAGTTGTAGACCGTGATGCGTGAGACACCCATTGCGTCAGCAACATCTTCTACAGCACGGCGAAGAATGAATGCTCCGCGTTGGTCTAGCAGTTTTACTGCAAGTTGTTTTTCATGACGCGACAAATTTGGAAGTGGACAACCCAATTCCTTTTCCACTTGTTCAATCAACCGGTCGAGCGCACCGTACAGCTGTGGTAGACGAACAGCAGCAATAATCTCGCCGTCCCACTCAAGAGCCATGTCGCTGATGCGAGCATCGTCAACAGAAATAAGCTGCGCCCCCACTGCATCGAGAATGGGCTTCACTGCTGTGAGCAATGGGTGTTGAATAAACACCGCTATCCCACCACTTCCGTATCGATGGTGATGTGCGTGGCTCCGTTTTCATACGCCACAGCAATCAGCGCGTTCAACGCTTGGCCCACCAGGCTGGCAGACGCTGTGAATGACGAGCCGAACACACCAATTTCCACGGGTACGCCAAGAGCTTCCACAGCCGCCACGGCGCGGGTGACTCGCTCTGGTGGGTCCCCGGCCTCAAATGGCTCAATAGTGAATTCGACCTTGATCACGCCAACGAGCCTAAGCCTCGTCTGGGCTAGAGCCCCATGGGGAGTCGAGGAAGCACCAGGGCCACGCTGTCGGGCAATACCTGATGAGTCTCCAACCATCCCATCACTTGGTTCAGCGGCACCCAGGCTGTCTCGGTGACTTCCCCATCAGAGAAGGTAAACGGCCCATCAGAACGGCACATATAGGACTCCGCAACGAGTTTCACGTTGGAGTCCTCATATGCCCCACTCCCCAGCGGCAGTACATTGACCCCCGTCAGTCCCACCTCCTCGGCGAGTTCACGCTGGGCTGCATCGACACTGGATTCTCCTGGTGCCATCACCCCACCAACGGCAACATCCCACCAGCCTGGCCAGATGTCCTTTGACAACGAACGTCGATGAACAAGTAGTTCGTTGGCATTTGAGACCACTGCAATAAAGACAGCGCGATGCCGAAGCATCTGTTGACGCATCTGCTGGCGGGTTACTAAACGCACAACATGGCCATCTCTGTCCACCTCTTCCACCATCTCGTGTGGGGAGTTTTCGGGATGAGCCGCCGATTGAGCCATTCGTATCTGCCTACCATTAGGCATGAGCAAAAACACATTGTCCACCGATGACGCGCGCGATCAACATGGCAACCCCACAGGTTTGTTGGAGCAAGCAAACGATGTGTTTGAAGACATGGTCACCTTGCGTCGCGATCTTCATGAGTGGCCCGAAATTAGTAACCACCTTCCACGCACACGTGAGCGCGTGCTGCAATCACTTGAAGGATTACCGCTAGACATCACACTTCATGAAACAACAAGTGGGATAGCCGCAATGCTTACTGGCGACAAGCCAGGACCCACGGTGTTATTGCGCGCCGACATGGACGCACTTCCCATGCCAGAAGACACCGACATTGCGTTCAAGTCGCGCGTTGAAAACATCATGCACGCATGTGGTCACGACACACACACGGCCATGCTGATGGGTGCGGCAAAGATTCTGTCGTCTCGCAAAGCAGATTTGCCTGGACGAGTTTTGTTCATGTTCCAGCCCGGCGAAGAGGGATACAACGGCGCGAGCGAGATGCTGAATGAAGGTCTGCTAGATGTTGGTACCGAATCACCTGTGACTGGTGCGTTTGCTATTCATGCTGCTTCAAACATTCCTGGTGGATTCCTTGGAATCAAGGGCGGCACCATGATGGCGTCAAGCGACTTCTTCAACATCACCATCAAAGGAAAAGGTGGTCATGGAAGTGCCCCGCACTTCACGCTCGATCCAATTCCTGTTGCGTGCGAAATTGTTCAAGCACTGCAAACGCTCGTCACTCGTCGTATCGACGTCTTCGATCCTGGCGTTCTTACCGTCACACAAATTCACACCGGCACAACAAGCAATGTCATTCCAGAAACCGCCTTCATTAACGGAACAATTCGTGCCGTCAGTGAGCGAACACGTTCACTCATTCATGATGGAGTGCGTCGTGTAGCCGAAGGAATTGTTGCCGCACACGGAATGGACGCCGATGTTGAAGTCAATCTTGGATATGACGTCACCATCAACGACAACGACTTTGCATCATTTGCTGCCGACGTTTCCACTGCTGTCAGTGGCGACCGCAACGTACGCATTATGGATAACCCTGTAATGGGTGCTGAAGATTTCAGTTATGTGCTGAACCGCGTGCCCGGATCAATGATGTTCCTCGGTCTTATGCCCGAAGGTATGGACATTATGAAAGCCGCTCCAAACCACAGCAACCGGGCCATTTACGCAGAGGACTACATGCGACGCGGTACCGCTGTGTACTCGGCTATGGCTCTTCGCCACCTCGGCGCAACCCTCAGCTGATGTATCAATTCACACTTGATTGGATTAAAGCCAACTGGGACGAATCGTTATCGCTTCGTCACTGGTGGCAGTTAATGAATGAGGAGAAATTGTCGTTCCCTCGTTGGCCAAGTTCTTGGTTTGGTCGCGATTGCAGCGAAAAAGATCAGAACGACATCGCCCGCGCGTTTGCAGATTCGCGAGTGATCGGAGCACCAACTGGTCTTGGGGTTCTCATGGGCGCGCCTGTTGTCATGACATTTGGTACCGAAGAACAACAGCGTCGTTGGCTACCCAGCCTTGCAACAGGAACTGAAGGCTGGTGTCAGTTATTCAGTGAACCCGGAGCCGGATCAGACCTTGCAAGCGTGTCGTGCAAAGCGGAACGTGACGGTGACGAATGGATCATCAACGGCCAGAAAGTGTGGACCTCTGGTGCTCTGCATTCACAACGCGGAATGCTTGTGGCACGAAGCGATTTTGATCAACCGAAACACAAAGGCATGACGTACTTCATTATTGATCTTGAACAGCCAGGTGTTGAGATTCGGCCCATCAAGCAGATGAATGGTGCGGCGCACTTCAACGAAGTGTTCTTCACAGATGCACGTGTTAGCGACGCAGACCGCATCTCGGATGTCAATAACGGTTGGGCAATTACAGCGGCCACCTTGGGATTTGAGCGAAGCGGGCTATCTGAAGGTGCTGGTGGCGGTGTGCGCGTTCCGACCGGAAAGCAAGCTGGCTATCTCGACCGCAAAGTTGGAGAGATTGTTGAGCACTTCAAGGCATCGAAGTCACATCCAGATGAATACGGTGGCCTTTTATCAACGCTCCAGACTCTGCCAGGTGCTTCACACATGACCGACGTGCAGAAGGACAGCATGGTGCAACTGTTCAGCAACGAAAAGATCGCAGAAATCACGCGCGATCGAATCACATCAATTGCAAAAAAAGGTGGATCGCCAGGGCCCGAAGCATCGACCATGAAATTGCATTGGACCAATGGGCTCCGTATTTCGCGCGACCTTGGTATGGAACTTCTTGGTGCTGAAGGCATGTTGGAAGGACCCGATTTGCCTGCAGAAGGAAAAGTGCAACACTTCTTTTTGTCAATGCCATCGGCATCCATTGCCGGCGGTAGTGATGAAGTACAACGAAACATCATCGGTGAGAAAACACTCGGCTTACCAAAAGATGCACAGCTAGATCCAAAAACTCCGTTCAAAGACATTCCAAAGAACTGATATGACAATTATTTCAAGCGGCATCTGCACGCCACGCAATCTTTCCATTGATGCAAAAGGCAGCATCCACGACGACGAGACAGCTCGTCAATTGGGCTTTCGCGGTGGCACGGTTGCAGGCGACATTCACCTCGAACAATTCGGTGGCATTTTGCTCTCCGCTTTCGGACAACAATGGTTTGAAACTGGCTCTCTCAGCATGTACTTCATGCACGCCACATCAGATGCAGAACCTGTTGAAGCAACTCTTGACACCGGCGATCTGTCCAGCCCCATCAGCAATGCCCAAGTAACAGCGCACATGCACACTCCAGACGGAATCACCGTTGCAGAGGGAACAGCCAGCGTGGGGTCTACAAATTCTCCAACTGCTTTAAATGCACGCGATCGTCGTTTCGTTGATGCATCGCAGTTGAAGATGTTGCGTCACGCCACATCTGGTCGCCCGCTTGAAACCCTCACTCGACAGGCACAAGGTGCAAATCAGCGGCTTCGCCACTCACGCAACATCATGACCGCACCACTTGATTGGTATGTCGGTGATTCCCCATGGGGTGGCCCTATTTGCTCTCCTCTTACAACGTGTCAACTTCTTGTCAGTGGTATGACGAAGTCGATCGAAGAGGAATGCGGCGAGTTTGTGGGCCTATACGGAGCAATTGAGATTTGTCATCACAGGGGTCCGCTTATGTTGGACACCGACTACACCGTCACTGGCCGCGTTCTCGGTGTCTCGGACACTCCAAAGACTGAAGTGCTGTGGTACACCACCGAAGCACGTCGTGCAAACGAGCCTGATAGTTCTCCAATTGCCAGTCTCACGATGATGACGAGGCTTCTCAAGAACTCTTCACCTCTGTACGCGAGTTAACACAACCGTCGAATCAACTCTGCTCGTTCAGTCATCTATCTAAATGGAATAAGGTTCTCTCATGGCAAACGGTCACGTTAAAATTGGATACAACACTGGCTACTGGGGAAGTGGGCCCCCACAAGGTGCTGTTGAAGCAATCAAAGAAGCAGAACGGCTCGGATACGACAGTGTGTGGACTGCGGAGGCTTACGGAAGCGATGCCATCACTCCACTTGCGTGGTGGGGAGCTCACACAGAGAATGTTCGCCTCGGAACATCCATTGTTCAGATGAGTGCACGAACACCCGCAGCAACCGCAATGGCTGCGATGACTCTTGACCATCTCAGTAACGGTCGATTCATTCTTGGACTCGGAGCATCGGGGCCACAAGTGGTTGAAGGCTGGTACGGCCAGCCATATCCGAAACCATTAGCCCGCACACGCGAGTATGTGGAGATTGTTCGACAAATCATTTCACGCCGCGAGCCCGTTGATTACCACGGCGAGTTCTACGACATGCCGTACAAAGGTGGAACTGGTTTAGGAAAACCACTGAAGAGCACCATTCATCCGCGTCGCACAGAGATTCCCATCTTCCTTGGTGCAGAGGGACCAAAGAACGTTGCACTTTCGGCAGAGATTTGCGACGGTTGGTTGCCATTGTTCTTTAGTCCTAAAGAAGACGCCTACTATCGCGAGTGCCTCAACGAAGGATTTGCAAAGAGTGGTGAAGACAACAAAGCGGATCGTTTTGAAGTTGCAGCAGTGCTCACAGTTGTTCCTGGTGAAGACATTGAAAAGTGCGCAGACATGGTTCGTCCGTTCTTGGCGCTTTATGCAGGAGGCATGGGTGCACGCGGTGCGAACTTCCACTTTGAGGTGTTTGCGCGTATGGGATACGAAGATGTTGCGTTGAAAGTGCAAGACCTCTATCTGGCCGGAAAGAAAGCCGAAGCTGCTGCTGCAATTCCATTAGCAATGGTGGAAGACGTGGCGCTAGTAGGCCCACCCG
>JBIIQG010000063.1:0-7488 GCA_044342185.1 Ilumatobacteraceae bacterium
TTGGTAGCGCGCACCGTGAAGGGCAACCATCGCCCCTTGCTTGATAATGATCGCGAAGGAACTCTGCGTTCTATGGCGACGGAACGTGCTCCTTTGTATGGCGAAGTCGCCGATGTCGTAGTTGACGTGTCCGATCGCTCCGCAGAATCGGTTATTTCGCTCATCATCGAGTCAATTGATGTGCCAGAAGGGGAGAGGCGCGGTAGTAATGAGTGAGATGAATCAGGTCACTGTCAGCCTTGGCGATCGCTCGTATCCCGTACTGGTCGGACGAAACGTTCTCCATCACACGGCGTCGCTACTTCCGTCTTCAGCACGGCGTGTTGCTGTCGTCACGCAAGAGGGAATTCCGGCTCACTACATTCCCGAGTTTCCGGGCCTCAGTGTTTCTGTGCACACCATCGGCGTGGGAGAAGACCATAAGTCCCTCACCACCATCGCATCTTTGTGCAGCGAGTTTGCTCAACACGGTCTTACCCGCTCCGATGTCGTCGTTGGTGTCGGAGGCGGAATGGTCACCGACGTTGCCGGTTTCGCTGCAGCGTCGTATCACCGCGGTATTCCCGTTGTGCACGTAGCCACCAGCTTGTTGGCAATGATCGATGCGGCAGTGGGCGGCAAGACCGGTGTCAACATTCCCGAAGGAAAAAACTTGGTGGGTGCGTTCTGGCAGCCAAGCGGAGTCGTGTGTGACCTCTCAACGTTGGATTCTTTGTCTGATCGCGAGATGCGATGTGGTCTTGGGGAGATGGCCAAGTACCACTTCATCGTTCGCGAGAACCTCAACGAGATTGAGTTCGATCAGCGAGTGGCCAGGTGTATCCAAATTAAGGGAGACATTGTCGCCGCTGATGAACGCGAAGGTGGCATTCGTGCGTTTTTGAACTACGGGCATACCTTGGCACACGCATTAGAAATAGATACCAATTTCTCCATTGCGCACGGAGAGGCAGTGGCACTGGGTGTTTTGTTTGCTGCTCATGTTGCTGTGCACATGCAGCGCATCTCGCAAGGCAGGCTGAACGAGCACTACCACGTCGTGCATGATGTGTATGGACTGCGCCGACCCCTTCCCGACGGTCTATCCATTGATTCTCTTATTGCAGCTATGGGGCGCGACAAGAAAGCTGTCGATTCGCTGACCTTTGTTCTTGACTCCGCAGAGGGGCTCGAAGTGGTTCCGGGCATCACAGAATCAGTGCTGAGAGATGCATACAGCGATTTCGTGTCGCGCTTAGCCACTGCATGACCTATCGCACGGAGCGCCTTCTCTTGCGCACATGGTGCGAGGAAGACATTGAACCTTTTGCTGAGATGTGTGCAGACCCACAGGTCATGGAGCACTTTCCCTCTCTCATGACTCGCGCAGAAACTGCGCAAATGGTTCACGACATTCGCGGCCGGTTTCATGAAAATGGTTTTGGCCTGTGGGCTGTAGAGATTGACGCTCGTTTTGCTGGGTTTGTTGGGCTGAATCGCACTGGTCCTCGCTTCACGGTGCCATTTGCGCCGTGTCATGAAGTGGGCTGGCGTCTAGCTCCGTGGGCGTGGGGCAACGGGTATGCAAGTGAAGCGGCGCAAGAAAGCCTTCGGATCGGTTTTGAGGAGTATGGCCTCGAGACCATTTATTCATGGACAACAACCGCTAACTCCCGTAGTGAAGCGGTGATGAAGCGCATCGGTATGTCACGCCGCTCAGATTTAGATTTCCTTCACCCTGGCACTCCAGGCTGGCACGGGGCTCCCCATATTGTTTATTCGCTGTCTGCGGGGCAGTGGCGGGAGTACCGTGGCTGACATGTCACTTGCGTCGGTTCTGGTCCTCAATGGCCCCAATCTCAATTTGTTAGGCCAACGCGAGCCAGAGGTGTATGGGTCGGCATCGCTTGACGACCACTTGGCAGTGCTGCGCCAACGGGCAGAGTCCGCCGGAGTGTCAATTTCTGAACTTCAGTCAAACTCAGAAGCAGAACTAGTTACTGCTGTGCACAACGCACGTGGTGTGCATGACGCCATCATTATTAACGCGGGAGCGTTCACTCATTACTCGTGGGCTCTTCATGATGCGGTGCGATCATTCTCTGGCCCCGTCGTTGAAGTGCATCTTTCAAATCCCACTGCTCGCGAAGAGTTTCGCCACGTCAGCGTTTTGTCAACTGTCGTTAACGGAACAATCTCCGGGTTTGGCGGAGACAGTTATGTTCTCGCGCTAGACGCTTTGTTGTTGCACGCGCGGTAATGACTGTTTCAACGCGGCTGCAGAGTTTCTACTCTTCTGCTTCGGCGCCCCATGTTCTGGTTGTTCGTCTGCAAGACATTCGGTGGCTCACAGGGTTCACGGGAGGCACCGCTCGACTGCTTGTAGATCGCCGTACACAAACGTCGTACTTGATTGTTGATGGGCGTTACGTAGAGCGTGCTGAACAAGAACTGGCGCAAGCCAAGAGTGATACACACGTGGTGGCGCTAGCGAGTGGTGAGACCATTGCAACCGTTCTTGCACAGCGCATTGATGGCGAGATTGCTGTGGACTTTCACCACATCACTGCTGCTCAGTTGCGTGAACTCAACGAAGTATTCCATGTTGTTGAAGAGTCGGGACATCTAGACCGTTTGCGTCGCATTAAAGACTCGGTCGAAATTGAGTTAATGACACAGGCTGCGTCAATTGCCGACAAAGCACTTCAACATGTGGTGAGTGAAGGTCTTCTTGGTGACACCGAAAAGCAAATTCGTAATCGGCTCGATGCAGCGATGCGCCATTTTGGTGCCGACACGGTCAGTTTCGACACCATCGTTGCGACTGGCGCCAATGGTGCACGGCCTCATCATGAACCCACCGACACGGTGGTGGAACTTGGGCATGGCGTTGTCATCGACATGGGGGCCGAAGTGAATGGCTATCGCAGTGACATGACTCGAACGATTCGGATAGGCGAGTGGAGCCCCGAGTATGCCCACATGTTTGCTCTGGTGCGAGAGGCTCAAAGCGCTGGCGTGGCATCGGTGCGTGCGGGTGTGCAGGGGTCTCAAGTCGATGCTGTCGTTCGCGAGGTGTATCGCAGAGAGAACGTCGAGCATGAATATGTCCACGGAACCGGACACGGCGTGGGTCTGTATATCCACGAGGAGCCCATTTTGTCTCCTCGTTGTACTGCAGTTCTCTCTGAAGGGGAGGTGGTGACCGTGGAGCCTGGGCTCTATCGTAAAGGGGTCGGTGGCGTCCGGATCGAAGATCAGGTCGTCGTCACAGGCACTCGGTGCCGCATTCTTACCCTCAGTCCCAAGGAACTCTCATGCCCGCGATCACTACGAACGATCTGAAGAACGGAATCACACTCGAACTCGACAACGGACTTTTCACCGTTGTTGAATTCCAGCATGTGAAGCCCGGCAAAGGCGGTGCTTTTGTTCGCACAAAGTTGCGCAACCTTCGTAACGGCAATGTTTTTGAAAAGACATTCAACGCTGGCATTCGAGTGGAGCAGGCAATTCTCGACAAGCGCGACATGCAGTTCCTCTACAAAGATGGCTCAGATTTCGTCTTTATGGACACAGAGTCGTACGACCAAACCACAATCGCCCCCGCAGCGTTGGGCGATGCGGCGGACTATCTCATCGAACAGGCCATGGCCATCATCGCGTACCACAACGGCGAGATTGTCACTGTTGAAATTCCCGCTTCAGTGGAGTTAGTCATTGCCGAGACAGAACCAGGCGTCCAGGGTGACCGTGTGTCTGGTGCAAAAAAGCCTGCAACATTGGAAACTGGAAAAGTCATTCAAGTTCCCTTGTTTGTCAACGTCGGAGACAAGGTCAAAGTTGACACTCGCTCTGGTGACTACATCACCCGCGTCTAATGACTGACGACGCGGAAGCATTTCGCCAATACGACCCACGTACCGATGCTCGTGAGCAAGCAGTCATGCTTCTCTACGAATCAGAACAGCGCTCAGTGTCGCCACTTGAACTCATGGTGGAACGTGGCGTGGCATCCGAAGACATGGCTCGAGCTCTCCTCGAAGGTGTAGAGGCTTCGCGAGATCACATTGACGCACAAATTGTGACGCATGCGCGCGGATGGGCCATCGATCGAATGCCCGCTCTCGACCGCGCCATCCTTCGACTTGCAATCCACGAGCTACTCGATCGCCCCGATGTTCCCGTCGCTGTGGTGATTGACGAAGCGGTCGAGCTGGCAAAACGCTTTTCCACCGATGATTCGGGTCGATTCGTGAACGGTGTTCTTGCGGCAGTGGCCAAAGTTTCCCGTCCGTCTGCGGAATGATGGTGCCGTGGATTCCACGGTTTCCTTAATGCAGTCCCTTCGCGGCTCGTTACGACGAGTGTCTCTGTGGACATGGTTGGTTCTTGCCATGTGCTGTGCGCACGCCGCATGGATGTCGTGGCTACAGGTCAATCTTCACCGTGGTCTAGGAACATTTGCATATGACGTTGGTCTCTACGACCAAGGGTTGTGGTTGTTGTCGCGAGGGCACGCTCCGTTTGTCACTTTGATGGGTCGCAACCTCTTCGGTGACCATGCATCACTTGTCTTGCTCTTCCTCGTGCCGTTGTACTGGATCATTCCGGGAACAGCCACCTTGCTAGTGGTTCAAGCCCTTGTTATTGCGGCCGGAGCAATTCCTTTGTATCTGTTTGCGCGTCGTGTTCTCCGTAGCGAACCGTTGGGAGTCTGCGCTGCATTCCTGTGGCTTGCAAACCCAGCTGTCAATGGAACTGGAATGGAGAATTTCCACCCAGATTCATTTCTTGGTCTGTTTCTTCCTCTAGCGCTCTACGCGTTGTATGAACGTAAGTGGCGTCTCTATGCGGTTGCAGTTGTTCTCTGTTTGCTGGTGAAAGAAGATGTGTTCCTCATCATGGTTCCACTGGGACTGTTTGTTGCTTTTCGATTTGATCGACGAAGGGGAGTGTGGACTGCGCTTGCATCTGTGTTTGCGACATTCGTCGGAATGTTTCTCTTGATGAAATCGTTGATAGGGGTTCCCACGAGAAACACATGGAGAATTCCGTACGGGGGCCCGTGGGGATTCCTTCGGGAACTCGTCACGAACCCTCTGGGCGTAGCTCGTTACCTGGTCTCGGAAGACAGGGCGCTGTATGTCTTTCAAATGGCGGCACCATTCGCGGCAGTGTTTGCATTGTCGCCCTGGCTCACGCTGGTGGCGGTACCAGTTATTGCCTCAAACGTTGTGAGTACGTTCTGGTACCAGCACAGCATTCAGTATCACTATTCATTAGTGGCTGTCCCTGTACTCGTCTGCGCAACGGTTTTCGGTGTGAAAGCTGTGGCTGCAAAGTGGCGAACTTTCGTGATGGCAGGTGTGGTGGCAACCACCGCTGTCACATTCATTGCTTGGGGCCAACATCCACTTGCAGTGAAGCCGCGCACAGTTCTGCCTCCCAATGCGGCTATTGCCAGTGCGGGCCGAGAAATTGTGAAAGAGGTCCCCGACGATGTAGTGGTGTCGGCCTTCGACCCTCTCGTGACGTACCTGGGGCACCGCAAAGAGGTTTATTTCTTCCCGAACCCATTTCGGGCGGTGTATTACGGCGTCGGTACAGAGTTGGAAGGAAAGCGACTGCCGGCCGCAGACCGTGTGGAGTATGTGGTTCTTCCTCGCATGTTGAACGAGTCGCTTCGATGGGATTGGGCTGAAGTCAGTGCCGATTTCGAGGAGGTGTCCGGTAATCAGTACTGGCAAATCTTCCGGCGCAAGCAGCGTTAGCAAGATGTGGGCTGATGATGTAGAGTTGTCCTGACCGTCAAACGAGTCCTGTGAGGCTCGAACGGAAGGAAAAGATGAATCTACGAATTCCCACGCACGCACGCCCCTCACAAGGGGCGTTTTTCATGCCCATCACCGTGTTCTTCGCCAGCCGGTGAGTTCTGTGACAACCACGGCCGTGGACATTCTCGGCGCCGACGATGTGTCGCGCGCGGTCACGCGCATCTCTCACGAGATCGTCGAGCGAAACCCTTCTCTTGAATCTGTGGTCATTGTTGGTATGCAAACGGGCGGTACATGGATCGCACAACGTCTCTGTGAATCGGTGAACAGAATTGTGGAGGGCGCCACTGTCCCCCTTGGTGCAATCGATATCTCGCTCTACCGAGACGATTACAGCTTGCGCCCCGTTGTTCTCTCGGCGCCCACCGACATTCCCGTCGATCTCACTGGTCGCACAGTTGTTCTTGTCGACGATGTTCTCTTCACCGGTAGAACTGTGCGCGCGGCACTGGAAGCGCTGAATGATTATGGGCGTCCTCGTGCTGTCCAGTTGGCGGTCATGGTTGACCGCGGGCATCGCGAACTACCAATTCGCCCCGACTATGTGGGCAAGAACATTCCTACGCATTTCAGTGACGAAGTAGCAGTGGGCCCCACCGGTGTCACGGTCACGGCGGTTGCATCGTGAAGCATCTTCTCGATACTCACGACCTGTCATTGGACGACATCGTCAACATTCTTGATGTTGCCGACCGTATGGCAGAAGTCAATCGCCGCCAAGTTCCGAAGGTTCCGGCCCTGAAGGGCAAAACCATCGCCACAGTATTTTTTGAGGACTCAACAAGAACTCGACTCAGTTTTGAAACCGCTGCACGTCGCTTGTCTGCCGATGTGCTCACATTTCTTGCTTCAAGTTCAAGCGTGAATAAAGGCGAGAGTTTGCGCGACACCATTGAAACTTTGTCGGCCATGGGCGTTCACGCATTTGTCGTACGCCACAAATCAAGCGGAGTTCCCGCACAACTTTCTCAATGGACCGACGCTGCGGTTATCAACGCCGGAGATGGGTGGCATCAGCACCCAACACAAGGTCTCTTAGATGCCTACACCATCAGTCGTGAATTCGGTAGTCCCGCAACACTTGCGGGTCGCACCGTTGCCATTGTGGGTGACATTAAACATTCGCGTGTTGCTCGCAGCAATGTGGACCTACTCACGCGTATGGGCGCACGAGTTGTACTTGTTGCGCCACCGTCACTGCTTCCGTCACATGTTGAAACGTGGCCAGTGGAAGTACGGGCAACTATCGACGACATTGTCGACAACGTCGACGTTGTTTACCTGCTTCGTGTGCAGATGGAACGAATGCAATCTGCGTCAATTCCCAATCTGGCCGAGTACACACGCTTGTATGCGCTAACTCCAGAACGTGCCGCTGTCATGCAAGATCATGCAATTCTCATGCACCCTGGTCCGATGAACAGGGGGGTCGAAATCACGGTAGACCCCGCTGATGTTCCTGGCTCTCGCATTCTTCATCAAGTAGCCAACGGAGTGTCGGTGCGAATGGCGGTGTTGTTCACCTTGCTGGGCGGCGACAGCGTGTCCAGTTTGTCTGCGGGTGGTGAAGCATGAGCACATCCTTGCTTCTTCAAGGCGTCACTGTCGTCAATCCCGATGCAGTGTTTGTTTCCGATGTTCTCATTGAGAACGGCCGTATCTCTGCAATGGG
>JBIIQG010000074.1:0-5435 GCA_044342185.1 Ilumatobacteraceae bacterium
GCGCGTATGGGATACGAAGATGTTGCGTTGAAAGTGCAAGACCTCTATCTGGCCGGAAAGAAAGCCGAAGCTGCTGCTGCAATTCCATTAGCAATGGTGGAAGACGTGGCGCTAGTAGGCCCACCCGCGAAGATTAAAGAGGAAGCTGCGAAGTGGCGCGACACATGCATCACCACATTCCTCGTTGGTGGACCAACGCAAATTCTCGAAACGTACGCAGACTTGCTGCTGTAAAAAGTCAGCAATTGTCAACAACATCACTGCAGCCCTAGGGTGAGTACATGCCTGACATTTCCGTTCAGCGATTAGACCCACTTCTTCCACTTCCACAGCAGGCCCACTCAGGCGACGCTGGCGTAGACCTCTACGCGCGGGAAGACACGGTGTTGGCACCAAACGGGGGTCGCGCGCTGATGCCCACCGGTATTGCAATTGCCATCCCTCTCGGATACGCCGGATTTGTTCTTCCGCGTAGTGGGCTCGCATTGAATCACGGCATCAGCGTGGTGAATGCTCCTGGCCTTATCGATTCGCATTACCGCGGAGAACTAAAGGTGGTATTGCTCAACACCGATCCGGCTCGCCCGTATCACGTGCACCGAGGTGATCGCATCGCACAACTTGTCATTCAGCGTGTCGAAGACGTGACATGGGTAGAAGTTGATGCACTAGATGGAAACAATCGCGGTGGTGGCTTCGGACATTCAGGCCGATAGCGCAACTTACGCGCGCGGAAGCCGAATAGATAGAACGCCTCGTTCGGTGAGGTCTTTCACCTGATCAGACGTGAGTCCCGCCAATGCAGTGAGCACATCTTCATTGTCTTCACCACGAAACTTTGGAACCCCTTGAGTAGATGTATCGGATCCAGAGAACACCCATGGTGAGTTCGGTACTCGAAAGGTTGAACCCGATCTGTCATCTGCATTCACAATGACGTTTCTGTCCGCAGCCCAATCGGATGCAGCAATCTCAGGCATGGTGCGCATGACTCCCATGGCAAGCCCTGCGTCTGCCATGACGTCTTCAATTTCTTGAGCGGTTTGTACTGAAAGCGCCCATTCGCGAATGATGTCGCGAAGCGCATCAAGATTCTGAAGACGTCGTCCAACGTCGGAGAATCGTGAGTCCTCCAACAGTTCTGGTCGATTCATTGCCGACACAAATAAATCGAATGTTCCGCGTTCTGCAGGATGCCCACTGACCACAACGTACGTGCCATCGCCAGTTTGCAGAATGGGATAGTCACCGGGCTGGAACGAACGAATTTGATCTGCGGGAACTTCGCGTTCAAACAATTCATTCTGGACATGCTCATTCACATACAGCATTGTTTGAGCCATAGACACGTCTATGTATTGGCCTTCACCTGTGCGTTCACGCTGGAACAATGCAGCAAGGACTGCAGCCGCACATTCCATACCGGTGTACACGTCGGCATGACTATGAGGATCATTGCTTGCATCGCCGCCACGTGCACGCGCTTGCAAACCAGTCATTCCGGTTTCTGCATTCACCACCGTTGCGTACGCACGTCGATGGCTCCACGGCCCCGAATTTCCATAGCCGCTGATCGCCGCATAGATAAGGCGCGGGTTTATCTGTGACACCACGGACCAACCCAAGCCCAACTTGTCCATGACGCCACCGCGATAGTTCTCCACCACCACGTCACATTCGCGAATGAGAGCCTTCACCAGTTCCACTGCCTCGGGCGCCTTCAAGTCCATCGAGATGTTCTTTTTCCCAATGTTCTGTTGTGCGAAATATGTAGACATTGACCCCACACGTGGGAAAGCGAATCGGGTGAGGTCGCCTTCTGGGGGTTCTACCTTGATGACCTCTGCGCCCAAGTCGGACAACATGCGTGTGCAGTGCGGCCCCGATAGAACACGAGTGAAATCTAGAACGCGAATACCCTCTAACGGACGTGCTCCCTGTGTGTTTGCCATGCGTTAGTGACTGTAGTGAAGACCTAGTGTGGAACGCACATGCAAAGGGGACGCAGGTGAGTGATCAGTTCGAGAAAGACGTTGAAGCGTTCTTTGATGCGCTTCCCGCCGTTCTCGACGCCGCGGGCCACAATCACAGAGCGCGATTGTCGGCGTATCGCCAACTCATGGTGAAACACCGAATGGTGGGGTTTGGAATCCCCGAAGAGTACGGCGGCCGCACCGACGTACCGCACGCCAGTCGCCGTTTCCAAGAACTTGCACACGGGCGGCTTCCCAAAGAAGAAAGTTCGCTGGGTATTGGCCTCAACATGGCAATTCCCATCATCTTGCAATTTGGTACCGAGGAACAAAAGAAGCGGTTCATTCCCGCAACACTCAGTGCTGAAGAAGTGTGGTGTCAGTTGTATTCCGAACCGGAAGCAGGAAGTGACCTCGCAAGTCTGCGCACAACCGCAGTGCTCGACGGAGACGAATGGGTAGTGAACGGACAAAAAGTGTGGACATCTGGTGCTCACCTCAGTGACATGGGAGTACTGCTGGCGCGCACCGGAGACGAACCTCGCAACAGAGGTATCTCTATGTTGCTTGTACCCATGAATCAACCAGGCGTCGAAGTGCGCCCACTTCGTCAAATGACAGGTGAAGCCGAATTCAACGAGGTGTTCTTCACCGATGCACGTATTCCGCACGATTGGGTCATTGGTGAAGTGAACGATGGCTGGCGTGCCGCTACCGGCCTACTTGCACACGAGCGAAGCTCATTGGGTCGCGTTGGTGCTGACGAAAAGCGTGAGGCGTCGGGCTCTGCCGCTATTCCCTTTCACTACCTCTTCGATCTGGCGATGGACACCAACCAGAACACTGACGCACTGCTTCGACAAGACCTTGCACGCGCATACACCGGCGAGAAATTAATGGGCTGGCTTGGACAACTCTCTGTACATCCAAGTGTGGGAAAACTGTGGAGAACACAGCAATCGCGTTTCGTTGCATCACTTGCCGCACGTATGGCTATGTCTGGCGGTGCTGCACATCTTCCGGGAGACAAAGATTCTGAATTCTGGATGTATCACATTTTGAATTCGCCACGAATGTCCTTAGGTGGAGGCACCGACGAGATTCAGAAGAACACAATTGGTGAACGCGCGCTTGGATTACCGCGCGAGCCCTCCTGAATTACTGACCCGTAAAGTTTGGAGAGCGCTTCTCCACAAACGCCGCAGCAGCTTCGCGGTGATCTGCCGTTGACATCGTGCGCACCATGGCTGTTGCTTCCGCATCTAATGCAGATTGAAGCGAAACGTCTCCGGCCCTATTGATGTTCTCTTTCATATAACGAAGCGCAATTGGCGCACGTTGCGCTAACGATTGGCACCACTCCACTGCCGACTCTGCAAATTTCTCATCGGGAAGTACCACATTGATGAGTCCAAGTTCCTTGGCCTCTCGTGCAGACAAACGCGGAGAGGTAAACAACAGCTCTTTTGCTTTCGCTTCCCCCACGAGTCGCGGTAAAAACCACGAAGAGCCAAAGTCGCCACTTGCTCCTACGTTTGCAAAAGCCGTCATAACAATTGCTCGTTCTGCAGCAATGCGAATGTCGGCGGAGAGCGCAATTGACAAACCGGCACCAGCAGCAGCACCTGGCAACGCTGCAATGACAGGTTGTGGCAGCTTTCGCAGCGCAGCACTAACAAGGTTCTGTCGATGGCGTAATCCATTAATGCGATCTTCAATATTGACCGGAGCGCCTGCACCGCTGCCCTTGTGTGATGCGTTCATTCCCTTCACATCACCACCCGAACAGAAAGCTCCATCCTCGCCCGTAATCATGAGAACACGCACATCGGGATGCGTTGCAATGATGGGAAGAGTTTTTTCGAATCCCGCGTACACACCTTCCGATAATGCGTTGCGTGCCTCTGGGCGATTGAACGAGAGAATTGCAACATTCCCTTCAATACGACCAATGAGATCTGACTGACCTGTTTCAAGTGTTGCCATTACTGCCCCCTCAACTCATTACAGATTGTCACGCCAACCATGTGGGCTACGAAGTGCACCACTAGATTTGAAGGAATGAGGGGTGAGGCATGCTGATCTGGATGGACCTAGAAATGACAGGTCTTGACCCCGAGCGTCATGTCATCGTGGAAATAGCCACTTTGGTAACCGATGACGACCTCAACATTGTTGCGGAAGGCCCCGACTTAGTCATCTACCAACCCGATGAAGCGTTGTCTGAAATGGATGACTTTGTCACCAACATGCACACAACATCTGGCCTGTTGGAACTGATCAAGGCATCCACCGTGTCGCAAAACGACGCTATGCAGCAAACTCTCGACTTCATCAAACTGCACAGCCCCGAGCCAATGAAGATTCCGCTATGTGGAAACTCCATCCGCACCGACCGCACTTTCTTGGCGAAGTACATGCCCGACATTGAGAACTGGTTGCATTACCGCTGCGTCGATGTCTCCACGGTGAAAGAACTTGTGAAGCGTTGGAATCCGGGATTAGAACATGCCCGTCCAAAGAGTGAAGGCATTACACACCGTGCCATGGACGACATCCGCGACAGCGTGGCTGAATTGAAGTTCTACCGCGACAAAGTCTTCCGCACAGTAGAAGAAACCAAGAAGAAGTGAGTGCTGAGACTCCTCGCCCACTGAAGTCGGAGCAAATGCAAGCAACCGACGAGATTGTTGAAGTTGCTCCTGGCGTCTACCGCACTCAGTTGCCGGCCAACATCACAGGGCTTGGCCACGTGAACATGTACGTCATGGAAGACGAACGTGGTGTTGCCGTTGTAGATCCTGGTCTTCCCACGAAGGAATCATGGAACGCTGTTCTTCAGCGACTCGGACAACTAGGCGTTCCCATTGCGCGCGTGCACTCAGTCATCGTTACGCATAGCCATCCCGACCACTACGGCGGTGCGGAGCGACTTCGCAGCGAGTCGGGTGCAGACGTCATTACGCATCGTCTGTTCCGGACCTTCTATGACCCGACGGAACCACCCGACGTAGACGCCGAAGAACTTGCTTTGATGATGCGTAGCCCGTTTGATTCTCCGCCGTGGGGTGGACCTGCCATGGACATGCCGTGGCAAAGAAAAATGAAACTGCGTGTTGGGCGCGCGTTTCCAAAGTTGATGCGTGTTCCACGCCCATCAATTCGGTTAAGCGAAACCGACCGCATGAAGTTTGCGAAACGTGACTGGATGGCGGTTCATACGCCAGGTCATACGCACGACCATTTGTGCCTTTTTGACCCAGAAACTGGCACTTTGCTCAGCGGCGACCATGTTCTCCCGAACATTACGCCGCATATCAGCGGGCTCACGGGACACGGCGACCCACTCACATTGTTCTTTGATTCATTGGACAAAATTGGTCGTTTCTCCGACGAGATCTCCATTGCATTACCCGCACACGGAACTCCGTTTACCAATGTGGGCGAACGCGTCACCGCCAT
>JBIIQG010000064.1:0-7107 GCA_044342185.1 Ilumatobacteraceae bacterium
CGCCATACAGAACCGTTCAGCGTGTAACGAAAACGATCATGAAGTCTGCTGGGGCGTCCTTGCCAGAACTCGATGGAATCGATTGACAACACGTATCCACCCCAATATGGAGGGCGCGGAACATCTACACCCGCAAACCGTTCTTCCACTTCATCAACTCGATCATTCAGTTCTTCGCGGGTACCAAGTGATTCTGATTGAGGTGATGCCCATGCGCCAATTTGTGATGCACGTGGGCGTGATGCAAAGTACTCATCGCTGACTTGGTCAGACGCAAGCGAAATAGTTCCGCGCACACGAACTGACCGATGCAACTGCAACCATGCAAAAGTGGCTGCGGCTCTGTTGTCTTGCGCAATTTGAATTCCCTTTGCGCTCTGACGATTCGTGAAAAATGTGATGCCCTCTGTAGAAATTCCACGGGCCAACACCACACGAGAGTCAGGATGTCCGCTGTCGTCCAATGTGGAGACCACCATTGCGTTTGGCTCGGCTGCTCCGGCTTCTTCTGCTTGGTGATACCAGCGCACAAGTAAATCAACAGGGTTCGGCAACAGGTCCTCTACGTCGAGACCAGCAGTTTCATACTGAATGCGACGATCGGCGATTCCCACTACTTACGCCTTTGGACGAATATGTGTGGCGCCACGCATATAGGGCAACAACACGTCTGGAATTCGTACGCTGCCATCTGCTTCGCGGAAGTTTTCGCAAATGGCAGCCCACACACGTGGAACTGCAAGTGCAGAACCATTCAGTGTGTTGGCAATTTCAGTTCCCTTTTGCCCAGTGCGCTTGAAACGAATATCGGCGCGTCGAGCTTGGTAATCACTAAACCAGCTCACGCTTGATACTTCTAGCCAGTTGTCGCAGCCGGGGGCATACACCTCGAGGTCGAAACTGCGGTGATGGCTTCCGCCCATGTCGCCCGTACAAATTTCAATAATGCGATACGGAAGTCCGAGTCCGGCAATAAGACGTTCCGCGCGGTCGCGAAGTTCTACAAGCAGTTCTGGAGATTGCTCTGGCGTCGCCAATGCCAAGATTTCAACTTTGTCGAACTCGTGTGCACGCAACATTCCACGTGTGTCACGCCCAGCGGAACCTGCTTCACGTCGGTAACAGCTGCTGTAGGCCATGAAGCGTGCGGGGAGTTCAGCCTCGTCAAGAACTTCGCCGGCATACAACGACGTGAGCGGCACTTCGGCAGTGGGAATTGCCCACAAGTCGTCACGTTCAATGGCATACGCATCGTCGGCAAACTTTGGTAATTGACCCGTTGCTGTAAGCGTTGCTGTGGTAACCAACGACGGCGGACGAATCTCTTCGAATGCATCGGCGTTCATGTCGAGTGCGTACTGACACAGTGCGCGCGAAAGTGTTGCGCCTAAGCCGCGTTGCATAGTGAACATTGCGCCAGAGATTTTTGTTGCTCGCTCGTTATCCAGAATTCCGAGTGCGACAGCGGTCTCCCAGTGCGGCACTCGCTGATGGTCGCCGAATGAACTTGGCATATTCACGGGACCCTTGATGACGGGGTTCTCGTGGTCGCCCGCACCATCGGGGGCATCTGCATGAGGAAGGTTAGGAATGCGCAACAGAACTTGGCGCAGGTCTTCGTGTAGGGCATCGGCCTCGGCTTGAAGGGCTTTTTCCTTCTCCCCCAAAGCTCGACTGCGCTCCATTAGCGCTTCCGCTTCGTCATTCTTTTTGTCCCGACGCAAGAGACCCACTTGCTTGGACACATCGTTCACCTCGGCGCGCAATGCATCGCGCTCTGCCGTCATGTCTCGGAGTCGAGAATCGAGTGTGACGGCCTGGTCAATTTGCAGCAGCAGATCGGGCTTGCCGCGACGGGTCAAAGCAGCCTTGACGCCATCAAGATTTGTTCGCAGAAGACGGACATCAATCACAGAGAATCAGGTTACCTTGCCCTGCTTTCCTAGGTCGTGGGGAATATCCGTAAGGTAGAGGCGTGTCAGTTGTTGTGGAGAATCTCACCGTTGCATACGGATCACTCACAGCAGTGAACAACATCTCGTTTCAGGCGCCCGCTGGTGGCGTCACGGTCATTCTTGGGCCAAATGGCGCAGGCAAAACCAGCACCATCGAAGTATGTGAGGGGTTCCGCCGTCCAACAGCTGGATCTGTCCGTGTTCTCGGCCTAGACCCGCAGAAGGACCACTCCGCCCTCACCCACCGAATGGGAGTCATGCTGCAAGGCGGTGGCGTGTACCCCAGCGTGCGTGTTCGAGATGTCATTGCGCACTTCTGTGCCCTGTATGGCAAAGGCGTCAATTCTGTTGACCTCCTTGAACGAGTGGGGCTTGCTGAACGAGCCACCAGCACATGGCGGAGATTGTCTGGCGGAGAACAACAGCGTCTCTCGCTTGCATTGGCTCTTGCGGCCAAGCCCGAGGTTGCTTTCCTGGACGAACCAACATCTGGTGTTGATATCGATGGACGAGACACCATTCGCGACATCATTTCAGAACTTGCATCGCGTGGCACCACAGTTGTTCTTGCATCACACGACATGGCCGAAGCCGAAAAGGTGGCAACACATGCTGTTCTCTTCAAGCAAGGGGAAGTTGTTGCCAGCGGTGATCTTGCATCGCTACTAGGTGTACGCAAACGTTTGAGATTCACTTCTGCTGAAGGAATAGACATTGTGCAACTTGGTGGTGCGGCAGGCAGCCCGGCTCATCATCTGGGAAATGGTGTATACGAAATTGCTGCAGAAGCGTCGCCGCGACTCGTGGGGCGCATTACACAGTGGCTTGCAGAACAACAGTTGCCACTTGCAGGAATTGACATGGGGCAAGAAACCTTGGAAGACGCATACCGTCGCTTTACGGGTGGTCGTTCATGAAGCGCATCATGCTGCAACTGCGCGCCGAATTGCGCATCATCCTTCGTAATGGCGAACAACTTTTGCTGACTCTCATCATCCCCATCATCTTGTTGGCATTTTTTGGCTCGGTAGATGTACTACCAAGTGGTGACGATGAACCACTGAACTTCCTTGTTCCTGGCGTGTACGCGGTAGCCATCATGTCCACCGCAATGGTGAGCATGGGAATCGCCACCGGATTTGAACGCTCATATCTTGTATTGAAGCGACTAGGGGCAACTCCGCTCACTCGGGCGCAACTTGTCATCGCAAAAGTTCTGTCGGTGTTTGTCATCGAAGTTCTTCAAGCAATCCTGTTGCTCTCACTTGGTGTTGCTCTGGGTTGGCAGCCTGAAGGAACAGCCTGGATCTTTGCGCTTCCTATTGTTTTCCTTGGAACTGCAGCATTTGGTGGAATTGGGTTGCTTCTGGCGGGTCGATTGCGTGCAGAAATCAATCTTGCTGCTCAAAATGGCCTGTATTTGTTGTTCTTATTGTTGGGCGGAATGATCATCTCGCGTGATTCGCTTCCCGGTCCACTTGGCACAGTTGCACAGTGGTTGCCATCCACCGCGTTGGCCGATGGCCTCCGATCTGCCCTCAATGGCTCAGGTGCGCTGCTCTCGCCCGCCATTGTTCTTGCGGTTTGGGCTGTTCTCGCACCAGTTATTGCGGCACGTCGTTTTCGCTGGAGCTAGTACATCTCGCAACTCACAGGTCGCAACACATCACCGTGACATCGTGATCTGAAAGGCGTGCAGTACGCAACGTGCGCCACCCCATCAACTGGTACCACGCGGCTGCATTCTCCGTGTACAGATACAGGCGCTCAATCTGCAGTGCACGTGCGCGGGTCATCATCTCTTGTACAAGTGCTGTACCAACGCCAGTACCCCTGCGCTCTTCTTCTACGAAAACTGCAGCCAACCATGGCCCGAGTTCGGTTGCATCGGGAAGTTCATCGTCTGCAATCAAAGAAGCAGTACCCACAACCTCATCCCCCATGTGCGCAATAAGAACAATGGGGAGTGTCTGTGACCGCAATGACTCTGCGTACAAAGTGAGATACCACTCATCGGTGTCGTGCGGAAAGTCGCGACGCCAAAATGAGACACAGGTCTTTGCAACGAACGACTGCACACCAGCATCATCGGGCATGTCGATGATGCGCAGAGACATTGGGTTACGCAGGTGTTGACGGATTCTCTGGCGCTGGCTTCGTACGTTCGAAAGCTTGCTCTACTTCTGAATACATCAAAGGCACATCGGTGCCCACGATCTCGGAGTCGGGTGGCGTTGTTCCTTTTGAATACGACTGGTCATCGAGGAACCCGTACATAAAGCGTTTGAAGTAGATGTAAATGATGAGAGTCCACATGTACACCGAGCCACCAAGTTTCATGATTCCACCTGCGGCCTGCTGATCGCTGAGAACTGAAATACCACCCACCCGCACATTGGTGTCGTAATGGTTGTACACCGACCCTTCAGCGAATGTGAGCCAACCCGCTGGAATAGTGGGAATGAGTGACGTACCAAATAGATAGATCATCTTGGCGCCATCACTCATGCGCCATTCGCGAATGGGTCCACATACTGGGGTCCAAAACATGAGCGATGTAACAACAACAAGAACGTGAATCGAATAATGCAGTGGTCCACCAGCAGCACTTCTATTGACGATTTGTGGGGTGTGCGTAAGCAACAACGTGAGGTTGTACACAACAACTCCCACCACTGGACGCGTCATTGCGTGTACCACTTTGTACACCTTGCCGTTTCCAATCAGCAGGCGGAAGAGCCACTCTGGTGTGGACAGCAGCGCCAATGGAGGAACGATGTAGGTGAGAATGAAATGTTGCACCATGTGCACCGAGTACAGATACTCCTCGGCGATGTCGTGCATGGGCCAGTCACTAGACAACCACAGCAAGGTGATCATCAGAATGAACATGCGCTTTTGACGCTTAGGCATTACTTGACCGGCTGGTGCGGCCTTGGGGCCCAATACACGGACGGTGTACAGCCACGCAGCAACAAGTCCTGCGATGAGAATCCACACCTCAATATGGAGTTGAAACCGCCATGGGTCCGGATTCGTTGTTGGGTTAATGCCGGCGAGAAACACCGTGCAACCGCTTTCTCTACTTACGCGATGAAGAACTTAAAGGTGGCAAGCGCCGTGATGTACACGAATAACGCCAATGCCAAACCTGTGTAGAACAGGAAACTAAAGACCTTGCTATCGAACTTCAAGTGCATGAAGTACGACACCACCATGACAAACTTCACGACCATCATGATCATGAGTGATGGCATGAAGAGCGGTCCGAAGTCGACGTAATACGTGGAAACTTCTAGCGCCGTGATGGCGGCAAGAATGAGCGCAATCTTGATATATCCAGCATCTGACATGCCGTGTTCTTGATGTTCTGCTGTTTCACTCATGGTTGCCCCTTGACTATGCAGGAATGAGGTAGACGAGCGTGAAGATGATGATCCACACAATGTCTACGAAGTGCCAATACAAACCAACAAGTTCCACTGACTCTGCTTTGTTTCCGGTGATTTTGTTCTTCTTGATGATGCCCACAGTGGACAACAGCATGATGACACCGACAGAGACGTGAACTCCGTGGAAACCGGTCAGCGTGTAGAAGCTAGAGCCGAAGAGGCTGGTGGTGAATCCGAGACCTTCACGGATGAACGTGGTGAATTCATACACCTGGCCGCCAACAAATGTTGCTCCAAGTACTGCTGTAACAGTGAGCCACAAATTGGTGCGACGATCGTCATTGCGCTGTGCTGCCGTAACAGCAAGCACCATGGTTAAAGATGACATCAACAGAACAAAACTGCTGACTGACGTGAAGGGGATGTCGTAAATCTGTGAAGGATGCGGACCATCGGACACGCGCCCCCGGTACAGCATGTAGGTGGAGATGAGTCCACCGAAAAGCAGACATTCAGATCCGAGGAAGAGCCACATTGCCAACTTGTTATTGGACAAGCCAGTGGATGAATGATGGCCGTGATCCGACGCGTGGTCGGCGGTGTGGGTTGCTGTCTCAGCCAAGGGGAGCAATCTCCTTCGTGGAACCGTCAGTTGACGGCGGATCAAAATCGATGTCTTCTGCAACTGAAGGCTCGAGAACCCAGCCGTAGGACGCGAACAAGACAATGGCGCCACCGAGGACCATGATGGGCACGCCGTAGACAACGCCCATACCCAAAACTCCTACGCCAATGGCGAGAACAAGTGGCCAGTACGACGGCGATGGAAGGTGAATGTTCTGCTCAGCAGCTTCTTCTTCAGCGCGCACCAGGTCTTCACCTTCGGCAATCTTCTTCATGGTGTGCGAAGCGGTGTCTTCTTCATACTTGCGATGGAAGAACTCGTCGAGGTGATGAACCACAGGAATGCGGTCGAAGTTATGTGCCTTTGGTGGGCTTGTGGTGAGCCACTCAAGTGTGCGTGCATCCCATGGATCGAGAGGCGATGGCTTGCCCTTGCGCGCGGTGTGTACCACATTGATCAGGAAGAACAGAACGCCCACTGCGAGGATGAACGAACCAATTGATGCCACCAAGTTCCAGAACGCAAGGTTGAACATTCCTTCACCAGCGCGAGCCTCGGTCCAGATGTACATACGGCGCGGCTGGCCCTGCAAACCAAGAATATGCATGGGGCCAAATGTGAGGTTCATGCCAATGACCATCAGCCAGAAGTTCCATGAACCAAGTTTTTCGTTCAGCATCTTGCCGAACACTTTTGGCCACCAGTAGTAGAAACCAGAGAACAAACCGAACACCATTCCACCGAACAACACGTAGTGGAAGTGAGCAACGATGTAGTACGTATCGGTCTGCTGGGTGTCTGATGGTGCAACGGAGTGTGTCACACCCGACAAACCGCCAACAGTGAACAACATGACGAGTCCGATGGCGAACTTCATTGCGGTGGTGTACCACACCTTGCCACCCCACATAGTGAGCAGCCAGTTGAAGATCTTCACACCGGTAGGAATTGCAATTGCCATTGTTGCAATGGAGAACACTGCAACAGACACTGGCCCAAGGCCAGCGGCAAACATGTGGTGAGCCCACACGCCGAATCCGACAAGTCCGATTGATGCTCCGGAGAAAACCACAAACGGATAACCGAACAGTGGCTTACGCGAGAACGTTGGGAGTACTTCTGAGATGATGCCGAA
>JBIIQG010000029.1:0-18103 GCA_044342185.1 Ilumatobacteraceae bacterium
CACTGCGCAGAACTCACCGTTGAGCAGTACCGCGAAGTTCTCGAGATGCCACACAACCGCGCCAAGTTGGCGAAGCGAGGCTGACATGCTCACCATCCGTTTCAACAAATTGGGTCTTCGTCCTGGAGACACGTTCCTCGATGCAGGTGCTGGTTTCGGTCGCCACGCCTTCGAAGCAGCGCGACAAGGCGCAACTGTGTACGCACTCGACTGGGCACAAGAAGAAGTGGTGGGCACCCGCGCAACATTCGGCGGAATGATTTACGAAAATGAAATTCCCGCCGCCAACTTTGGTGGTGTCTTGCGTGGCGATGCGACACGCCTACCATTCGCCGACAACACCTTCGACTGCATCGTCACATCGGAAGTGCTGGAACATATTCAGAACGATGTTGCTGCAATCTCTGAATTTCATCGTGTCTTGAAGCCCGGTGGTTCACTCGGTGTCACCGTTCCCACATGGTGGCCAGAGAAGATCAACTGGATGTTGTCCGACGAGTACCACGCACCAAAGAGTGTCGGTGGTCATGTTCGCATCTATTCAGCAACAGAGTTGAAAGCAAAACTGCGTGCTGCGGGCCTAGAAGTGCGCGGCAGCCACCATGCACATGCTCTTCATTCGCCGTACTGGTGGCTGAAGTGCGCAGTTGGTCCACGCAAAGACAATCACCCTCTGGTGACGAAGTATCGCAAGTTCTTGGAGTGGGACATTATTGAGGGCCCCACTTCAACGCGCATTGCAGAGAAAGTGCTCAGCCCCATTCTTGGCAAGAGTTTCATCGTCTACTCAACAAAACCGAGATAATCATGGCCAGTTCACTTCCCCACCTTCCCGGCATTCTCACCACTGCAGACCTGCAAAAAACTGCTGATTCCATCCAGGCTTTGCAACTCTCAAACGGAATGATTCCGTGGTATCCGAATGGTCATTGCGACCCATGGAACCACGTGGAAACTGCAATCGCCCTCGACATTATGGGACGTCACGACGGCGCATTGGCTGCATACAAATGGCTCGCAGATAATCAAGATGCAGATGGCTGGTGGTTCAACTACTACATGCCAGACGGATCAATTGAAGACCAGAAACTTGACACCAACGTCACTGCCTACATTGCAGCAGGCGTATGGGCGCACTGGCTATGCACACGCGATACGGCGGCCGTGAAGGCATTGTGGCCAACGGTTCGCAAAGCTCTCGACTGGGTGATGAACATGCGTCGTCACGACGGAACAATTTTGTGGGCACGCGAAGTCGACAGCCAACCCTGGGACTATGCATTGCTCACGGGCTGTTCTTCCATTCGACACGCGCTACATTGCGGTGCAGCAATTGCTGATCTTGTTGGCGACCCACACCCGCAATACACCGAAGCCGCTGACGCCATTGACCGCATCATCATGACGGACCTCACTGCGTTTGAACCAAAAGAGCGATGGGCAATGGACTGGTATTACCCCGTTCTTACGGGCGCAATGACCGGTATTCGTGCCAAGTCTCGCCTTGCAGAAAGTTGGGACACATTCGTCTTGGACGACCGTGGTGTGCGTTGTGTGAACGATGAAATGTGGGTGACCGCAGCAGAAACAAGCGAGTGCGCCATTGCACACTGCGCCGCAGGCGATCGTGACACTGCTCGTGAACTGTTGTTGTGGACCATGCCGCACCGTCGTGACGATGGTGCGTATTGGACCGGCATTGTGTACCCAAGTGATCCAGACAAAACAATGGTGCACTTCCCTGCCGACGAGTACAGCGCGTACACCGCAGCAGCCATCATCATGGCGGCCGATGCGATTAGCGGTGGTTCACCGGCGTCAACTCTCTTTACGCGGCCAATGCCACGCAAGAACGCACACCTCAGCGTTTCAGCTCTGTAGTCGCTAGTGCCGGCGCAGAACGCGCAAGGAACCAGCAACGCCAATTTCTTCGAAATGTCCGCTGTTGATTGCGGGCAGATAAATGTTCTCGTACGGAGGACGTCCGCCGTCGGCCGGATTGGGAAAGACATCGTGAATGGCCAATGTTCCGCCCGGTGCGACATGTGGTGTCCACAGTTCGTAATCGAGTGTTGCTGGCTCTACACCGTGCCCACCATCGATAAACAGAAATGCCAATGGCGTTGACCAACTACGTGCAACAACAGGAGAATCACCAACAACCGTGACCACTACATCCGAGAGGCCAGCATCGATGATGGTGGAACGGAAATGCGGGAGCGTGTCCATGCGACCCGTGCGTGGGTCTACAAGGTCTGGTTCATGCCACTCCCAACCGGGCTGGTTCTCTTCGCTTCCCATGTGATGATCAACAGCAAACAAAGTGCGTTTCGCCGCACGCGCAGCACCACCAAGCCAGACTGTTGACCGACCGCAGTACGACCCCACTTCTAGAAATGGTCCACGTGCGTGTTGTGCTGCGTCTACCGCAGCCAGATACAACGCATCGCCTTCTTCTTCGGGCATGAAGCCACGCGCAGCAAGTGCGCGACGGCGAAGCCCGGCTTCCAACATCACCAGGCGTCCCAGTGAATAATGCTGTCGGCTGGTGGTCGAGATGCAGCAGAGAAGTTTGTTCCGACCGTGTACGCAAGTGGAGACAAACATGCTTGCTGCACCGACTCAAAGGGGATTCCCAAAACATCGGCCACTTGTTGCTCCATCATGAGGTGAATGGTTGTCCACGCAGTGCCTAAACCGCGCGCGCGTGCGGCCAACATAAAACTCCACATCGCTGGCAACACATTGCCCATCATGGACGCCGTCATCATTGCAGGCGCACCTTCCACACGGTTCCCCTTGTTGCACGCAAGCACGAGAGCAGGAGCGTCGCCCATGTGGTCAGCGAGAAAGTCAGCCGACGCCGCAGAACGCTGCTGTTGTTGATTCTCACGATCTCCACCCTTCTCAATGGAGCCGATGTACACGCCATCTAATGAGCGATAGATGTCGTAACACTGTCGATAGATATCGCCAATGGCTCGACGCTTCTCTGCATCGCGAATAATCACGAATTGCATCGTCATGTTGTTCGACCCCGAAGGTGACTGCATGGCAATTTCCACACATTCACGAATCACCTGGTCGTCGACGGGTCGGGAAAAGTCAAGACGCTTTCGTACCGCACGCGTTGTAGTGAGCAATTGGTCGGCATCTAGAGGCAGAAGTGGCATATTTCGACCCTACTATGGAGCCATGACAGCACCCCTCGACGACCTGGTGTCCCTGCTCGATCTTGAAGTCATTGAAGTCAACATCTTTCGTGGTCACTCGCCGGAGGAAAACCGAGTACGCGTATTTGGCGGTCAAGTAGCTGGCCAATCGCTAGTCGCTGCGTCGCGCACCGTCGACGAAAAGACTCGATACGTACATTCACTTCATGCGTATTTCCTACGCCCTGGTGACCCCACCGCGCCCATCTTGTACGAAGTTGATCGATTGCGAGATGGACGCAGTTTCACCACTCGTCGTGTCGTTGCCATCCAACACGGTGAGGTCATCTTTAACCTGCAGGCAAGTTTTCACACCCCAGAGCCCGGACTCGATTGGCAAATTGCATCACCCGCAGACATGACCGACCCTTCCACCCTGCCCGACTTCAAGACGCGCATGGAGCCGTACAAAGAGCAAATGGGTGATTGGTACCACCGTCCTCGTCCTATCGACTTGCGTTATGTGAATGGTTCACCGCTTGAACGCAAGGGCGTTGAATCCTCCGGCCAGCAGGTGTGGCTTCGAGCAGACGGACAACTCCCCGACGATCCCGTTCTTCATGCCTGCATCGTGACGTATGCAAGCGATATGACTCTTTTGGACACCACGTTGTTGCCACACGGACTCGGGTGGAGCGAAGGCGGCGTACAAATGGCCAGCCTCGACCACGCCATGTGGTTCCATCGCCCATTCCGCGCTGACGATTGGTTGTTGTACGACCAAGTCGCACTTTCTACGTCAAATGCACGTGGACTTGCAGGTGGTTCTATCTACACCAAAGACGGACAACTGGCGGTCACCGTTGTTCAAGAAGGCCTCATCCGCGTAAAGCCAGACGAGTGAAAAGGACAGCACTACTTCTTAGTGCACTCTTACTCGCAGGGTGCGGTTCTTCTCCCACCACCACTGCGCCAACAACTACAACGCAAGCAGTGAACACAACAGTGGGGTACTCAACCACCGTTATTGGCAACATTGAATCTCCCGTCGATCTTGTGGAACGCATGTCGTCAGATTCATGGTTTTATGTGGTGTCACAAGCGGGAACTGTTCAACAGTGGTCGCGCGACGGAAAAACGAAAAGAACTGTTCTCGATGTTTCGTCATCTACTTCTTTTGGTGGAGAGCGAGGACTACTTGGTCTTGCATTTCGCAATGTAGACAATGAATGGCAAGCGATTCTGAACAGAACGAACCGTGACGGACACACGGAGATCACCATCACCCAAGTGAACGATGATGGTTCGTTTACTTCGCCAACATCACCAGGTGCAGTGGTCATACGTATTGAGCAGCCGTATCAAAATCACAACGGCGGAGCTGTGCTGGTGGGCCCCGACAACATGGTGTACATCGGCATGGGAGATGGCGGCAGCGCTAATGATCCCGAGCGCCACGCGCAAGATATGTCTTCGTTGCTGGGCAAGATTCTTCGCATCAATCCAGCGGTGGAGGGTGGCTACAGCATCCCTAGTGGGAACCCATTTACTTCTTCCCCGCATCCCGAAATTTGGTCGCTTGGGGTTCGCAACCCATGGCGTATGACGTTTGATCCGCACGGCGCGTTATGGGTGGCCGATGTCGGACAAAACGAATGGGAAGAGGTCACGGCTCTGCCCAGTGACAACAACTACCCCGGAGGACGTGGAGCGAATCTGGGCTGGAGTGCCTTCGAGGGTACTCATGCTTTCAACAGTGATGTCACCGCCTCAAATCCAGTTGATCCAGTCTTTGAGTACAACCATTCAAAAGGTCGCTGCTCAATTTCAGGCGCAGCCGTAGGAAATAACACCACAACCCCTGGCCGTGCCGGGTGGTTCTATTTCGGGGACTATTGCGCAGGCACTGTGTCGGCAATTCTCACCGATGGATCAACCACCATTGGTGAAGAAGAAGTGGCAGCAGATCTTGGAAATGTGATGGCCGTACGTGCAACGCACAACACCTTGTACATCTTGACTGCCGACGGAAAAGTGCGTGAAATTGTGGTGTCGCGTTCGTAAGAACTAGCGACGTGTTCCCATGAACATGCCACGCAATGCTTGGTAGTTCTCAATACAGTGACCGGCGCCAAGTACCACTGCTTCAAGTGGCTGTGGTGACATTTTCACCGGAACTTCTGTTTCACGTTCAATGCGCTGTGCAAGACCGCGAAGCATTCCGCCACCACCAACCAAATACATTCCGCGTGCAAGAAAGTCTTGAGCGAGTTCTGGTGGCGCTTTTGCCAAACAGCGCTTCACAGACAACACCATCGCGGCAACGGGTTCGTCGATAGCGAAACGAACTTCCTCAGCAGTGAGACGAACCGTTTTCGGAAGACCAGTGACCAAGTCACGACCGCGAATGTCTGCGCTTCTGTCTGCTGGACCCGGCTCGGCAGAACCAATCTGAATTTTGATTTCCTCTGCAGTGCGCTCACCAATTGCTACGCCGTGTTCACGACGGACATAGTTCTGAATTGCTGCGTCAATGTCGAAACTTCCCACGCGAATTGCTTCAAGAGCAACAATTCCACCGAGACTGATTACCGCAGTTTCTGTAGTACCACCACCAATATCGATGACCATGTTGCCCACCGGTTCGTCGATGGGAAGGTTCGCACCGATGGCCGCAGCCATGGGTTGTTCAATGAGTTGAGCATCTGAGGCGCCAGCGCGTCGTGTTGCATCGGTAACGGCGCGTCGTTCCACTTCTGTAATGGCTGACGGCACGCAAATAACCACTTTGGGCCGAGTGAAGCGGGACACTCCAACACGCTGCAAAAGCAGGCGAATCATGCGTTCTGTGATGTCGAAGTCAGTGATTGCTCCACCACGAAGTGGTCGAACAGCGACGATGTAACTGGGGGTTCGACCAATCATGTCCCACGCGTCGTGGCCTGTAGCCAACACTTCGCCAGACTGACGGTTGACGGCAATTACGGATGGTTCGTTGAGAACAATTCCTTTGCCTTTCATGTACACCAATGTGTTTGCTGTACCAAGGTCAATGGCCAAGTCACGTGCCATTAACGGCCCCATCTTTCATCGTTGTTGCGCTGCACAGAATTACGACGCGCTTCTGGTGAGAGCGCATCGATGTGACGACGGAACTGTGCAATTCCGTCATCAATTCGACTCTTACGGTGATCAAGGTACACAAGTGCAAGAAGTAGCGAACCAGAGATGACCGCCATAAACCAGAAGAAACCCGCGATGAGCGATATTGCAATCACTGCGTGCCACCCACAGATGACGGAGAAACAACATCGTGTGCACCTGTTCCCCAATTGGAGCCACCCGCCCAATTTTCTTTCTTCCAGATTGGAGCGCTTTCTTTCAACGCATCAATCGCAAAACGCGCCGCGTCGAATGCAACGGGGCGATGCGCAGATGACACCGCAACAACAACAGAAGACTCGCCGAGTTCAAGAAGGCCGGTGCGATGCAAAATTGCGATCCGTCGTGCATCGGGAAAACGTCGCCGAGTTTCGGCGGCAATTTCGGTGAATACAGGAATGACCGCGTCGTCATATGCCTCGTATTCAAGTGAGGTCACATCGGTACGACCATCAGCATGATCGCGCACAGTGCCCGAGAACAGCACCACGGCGCCACAGTCAGGCCGCACTGCCCACTGGTAGATGTCTGAAATAGGCAGTTCATGGGGAGTGAGTTCACACCACTCGTCGCCATTCCCTGCTGTTGTCATGGTGTCATCGTACTCCTCCACCCTCATGCCATGTCTGTGATGGCGACACCACATGTCCAAGAGTCGGCAGTACTCTTTCCCTCTTGTGACCACGGATGATTTTGAGAACCCCGACTCATCGCCCGTTCCCCATTACGAACGTGGGTGGCGCCACCCGGCCGAGTTCGCCGATGCCGAACGGTCACGACACTTAGGGACAGCCCCACCGCTCGGAAGGCGGCTCACCGCACTCACGGTCATCGCAAGCGTTCTCACCTCTGTTGTTGTCCTTACCGTTGCAATTCCGAAAGGAATTGAGGAGTACACCCAGTTCGAAGCGGACTCTGTAATCACCACCACAACCATTGTCCGCATCAAGGGCTCTGTTCAATCCTCTCTGGCGGTTCTCCGTGGTCCTCACGGCACAACATCGGCCCTCTCACTTGGCAACAATCAGTGGCTCGTGGCATCAGAATCCGTCGCGGTGAAGAAATCTTCTGCACTGATGAATCAGAACTACACCGTGGTGCGTACCAACAGCGCACTAGGTCTTGCAGTGATCGCAGTGAAGAACGGGACAGAGCTACCAGCTGTTGATACATCGCACATGATGAGCGCGCTGAACTCGCACGAGTTACCGAAGTACCAAATCATGGACGCATTTCGGTCTCATGACGTTGCCCCTGAACCAAGCATCTCCTTGCAACAGGCCACCAATGCGCACCCGGTCAACATGGCGAGCCCCATCAAAGGACTTGCAGCGGTCATGAACCGCGAGGGCCACCTGGTCGGGGTTTTGGTTCGTAGAGAACATGCTGAATGGGCACTGACGCGACAAGCGTTCTTGTCCATTGCCACACCATGACAACAACGGTTTGCACCTAACCTGACGTCATGGCAGATGGAGATTCCACACCCCCAAATCCATTTGGTGGGCTTCCGTTCTTTAACGACATGATGCGTGCCATGTCGCAGCAAGGTCCACTCAACTGGGACCTGGCGCAACAATTTGCACAGCTTGGTGCAGTGGGTGATTCTGCAGACCCTGAGCCCGATACATCAACGCGACTCGCCTACAACGCTCTTGCCGATATTGCCGACATGCATGTTCGCGAGATCACCATGCTGTCGACAGGTCCAAGAGACTCACACTCGGAAATTCTCACCACCACGCGCGCTCGCTGGGCCCACCGCACGCTGTCAGACCTCCGTCCCCTCTTCACCGACCTCGCAACTGCACTCAGCACACGAGGCGACACAGGCGAAACACCCGATGACCCCATGGCCGCCATGCTGGGAAATCTGTCCAACATGATGGCCCCCGCCATGATGGGAATGTCCATTGGGTCCATGGTGGGAGCTCTTGCTGCTCACGCACTTGGCCAGTACGAGTTACCCCTTGCACGTCCGCACACTTCTGAAATTCTCATCGTGTCGTCATCGGTTGACGCGTTTGCACGCGAGTGGAGTATCGCTACCGACGACCTTCGCATGTGGGTGCTCATTCACGAACTGACATCTCATGCCGTTCTCGCTACGCCCGCAATTCACAATGGACTCATGGCCATCGTGCAACGCCACGTGTCGGCGTTTCGACCCGATCCGCAGGCCCTTATGGAAAGCATCGGCGAACTTGACCCCACGGACGCTGATGCACTCACCCGCATTCAATCGTTGTTCTCCGACCCCATGGTCCTTATGGGTGCAGTTCGCACAACGGAACAAGAAGCAATGGCCCCCGTACTCGATGCCTACGTTGCAGCTGTTTCTGGTTACATCGATTTTGTTGTCGACACCGTGAGCTCACGCTTATTGGGAACATCATCACCTATTGCCGAAGCTGTGCGACGTCGACGAGCCGAATACGGATCAGATGCACAACTTATTGAACGCCTGCTCGGTATCTCCACATCCCGCGCTCAACAAGTGCGTGGCCGGGCATTTATTGATGGAGTGGTCGAGCGTGCTGGTGCGCCTGCGTTACAAGCGATGCTCACCGACGCAGCGCAACTACCTACTCCGAACGAAGTGGACGCCCCCGGTTTGTGGCTCGCTCGCCTCGAAGTGTCGTAAGTCCGCCGGACATACGCACAAAAACTGCCACGCCAACTAGCCCTGATACTCCGATAGAGGCAAAACCAAGCCAACCAGCGGGTCGGAAGATGACAGGCATGAGACCACCCACGACCCATGCAATCTGGTTTTGAGTTTCAAACTTTGAAAATGCTCGACCTCTGTTTGCATCGGGTGCCCCGCTCTGCACCACCGACTCAAATGCAAGACGACATATTGCGGCTGCCGCATTCACCGCCGAAGCAAGAACAATTCCGGCCACAATTCGACCACTAAAGGCAGCGCCAACTCCCACAATTCCCACGAACAACAACGCCGACATAATCATCCACTGCTCACGCATTCGTCGCCGCAAAGTGGGACCAACAAAGTTTGCGCCAAGTGTTGCGAGACCAGACAACGAAATTGCCAGACCAAACCACAAAGTGCCTGCAGTTTCATTGCGCAGCCAAAACGCCAGGTGGAAGAAATTGAATCCAACAATTCCTCGGAGAACGCGAATAGCCACAGCCGCACGCAGAACTTCCGGGGAATGCAACTCTTCAATTTCCAGGCGTTCTGCTGGCTTGTCTGCAATCACCGTCTTCGGAAGTCGATATGCGTTTAGTGATGCAAAGAGATAGGCAAAGACGCCTAGGCCTAGACACAAACGCGCATCTATCAACTGCAACAAGCCCGCAGGAACCGCCACGACGAACCCGGTGATGCCCGCAATTTGACCCAACTTGCTATTGATGTTGACCAATTCGTCATCGTTCTCAACGATGGTGGGCACAATCGCAGATTTTGCAATTGCGTACGTCTTTTGCAGAATCAGCGCAGCGAACGCCAAGGGGAAGAGTGCAAATGAATCGAGCGATTGAGACATACCAATAAGAACAAGTGCACGCAGGAGCCCAACCAAGATGACCACCATGCGTTGTCCACCACGAAGGCGATCAATGGCAGGCCCAACAAATGGAGCAATAAAGACAAACGGCGCCATGCTGACGGCAAGAAAGAGAATGACCTTTGTACGCGCGGCGCCAACGGGAACAGACAAGAAGAAGGAATCGGCCAACGCAATTGTCATGGCTGCTTCACCCGCAACCATCAAAGAATGAGTTCGCCCTAATCGCTTGACGGGCGACGGTGGTGGTAGCCCATACTCGTTGTCTCTAGGTGTTCTCCGCCGTGTTGCCACGTGGCGATACTACGCCGAACGGGGCTTTTCGTATTTGTATCCCAAGCCTCGAATGGTGACAATTCGAGTTGGTTGCGCGGGGTCGTCTTCCACCTTGGTACGCAAACGCTTGATGTGTACGTCGAGTGTCTTCGTGTCGCCAACGTAATCACTGCCCCACACGCGATCAATGAGAACATCGCGTGGCAAAACTCGCCCGGCATTGGCCAGCAGAATATGGAGCAGTTCGAATTCCTTCAGAGGTAATTTGTGCACTTCGCCGCGAATCATCACATTGTGTTCGTCTGGGTCTAATCCAACATCACCCACCTGCAGTGACCCGGAAGACAATTCGCCACCGCGATCAGAAGGAACACGACGAAGTACTGCCCGAATGCGCGCAGTGAGTTCGCGGAGACGATATGGCTTTGTTACATAGTCGTCAGCACCCACCTCAAGACCAACAACCGTGTCGATCTCGGCGCCTTTCGCTGTCACCATGATGATGGGTGTCAACGTTTTCTTACGCAGTTGACGGCATACATCGATTCCCGACATACGTGGCAACATCACGTCCAACAAGATGACATCGGGTTTCACAATGTCGTACATCTCGAGAGCTTGCACCCCGTCGCGAGCGATCTCTACACGAAACCCCTCACGTTTCAGCCCAACTTTGAGGGCTTCAACAAATGACTCTTCGTCTTCTACAACCAAGATGGTGGGATTAGCCATGGCGATCTGCTCGTTCATCATTGGTCACCATGGTGGTGCCAGTACCCCCTCTTTGACGAGGCAAAGTGAGCGAAAACGTTGATCCTTCACCTTCTCGTGACCTCACGTTCACCTCGCCGCCATGATTGGTGACGACGTGACGAACAATGGAAAGCCCAAGACCAGTTCCACCAGTGTCTCTACTGCGAGCCCGATCAACTCTGTAGAAGCGTTCAAAGATTCGATCGAGGCTTGCCACAGGAATGCCCACTCCGTGGTCGATGACTTCAATAACAACTTGTGAGTCAGATGTGGTGATCTGAACCTTTACCTCGGCGTTGTCTTCGCTGTACTTGATGGCGTTCTCCACCAGATTTCCCACTGCAGAAAGTATTTGAAAGCGATCTCCCATAATTGTGGAGTTACCTTCGGCTGGCGAACACTGCACGGAGACATGGCGTTTGTTTGCCAGTGGCTGAGATCGTTCAATTGCATCGCGAACAACTTCATTAATGTCCACCGGACTAACGTCCATTTCGCCGCCTAATTCAATGCGGGAAAGTTCAAGCAAGTCATCAATGGTGCTCGCCATGCGATGGCTCTCCATCACCATTCGACGCACCAAGGTCTTTACGAGTTCATCTTCTGTTTCACCCTCAAGTGTCTCGGCAAGAACCGAGATGGCGCCTACGGGGGTTTTCAGTTCATGGCTGACATTGGCAACAAAGTCGGTTCGCACCTGATCAAGACGCCACCGCTCGGTGATGTCTTCCACGGTGATAACTGCCCCGGTGCTAGTGGACGGCACCGCACTAACAACCAGAACACGCAGTGGTGGGCCCACTAGTTCCATTTGCTCCGTTGCCGCTGACCCGTTCACAGCCAAACGAGAGAGCCGTTCGATGACCGCATCAATAAGGACAGCCTCATGACGCGCGCCAGACGCATCGCGAGCCACAGAGTTTCTGAACTGTTCACGACCATTGATGTCTACAACAACGACGCCCAATGGCAGTGAATCGAGGATTGCATCAACCGGTAGAAGCGGGATGTGTTCGCTGTGGGTTGGTGTTAATTCTGCGAACATTCGTCGCTTTTGTTCGCGGGTAGCAATAACACGAAAAGCGATGGCAAGAGCCCAACCACTCAGGGCGAGAAGGGCAAGAAAAACCTTCATGGCTCCCGTGATTCGCTATCAGCCCTGTGGCGGTTGAACGACAGGAAATTCTCCGGTGTCATTACCTGAACGGAAGCGTGCCGCGCCCTTATGTTCGGGCAGCCATCCAGTCACTACGTATTGAACGCGCTCCCCAATGTTGACGGCGTGGTCGCCAATTCGTTCGTAGAAGCGTGCAACCATTGCCATCTGGATGGCAACCTGCAAGTCGATACGCGTATCCGCGTGACTTTCAAAGATGGTGCGAACAAACTCGCGTTGAAGCCCGTCGAGGAACGAGTCCATGTCGTCAATAGCCGCGGCTTTCGCTGCGTCGTTTTCTTCAAAAGATTCCAAAGCAGCAGAGAACAATTGTTGTGCTTGTTCGCTCATGCGACTGATAAGCCCACGCATACGGGGGTCGAGTTCGTGCCCATAAATCTTGCGGGCAGCTTTGCAGATGTTCACTGTCAAGTCAGCGGATCGCTCGATGTCGGCCACCATCTTCACGATGGCAACCAACTGACGAAGATCTCCGGCGACGGGCGCCTGCAATGCCAAAAGCTGGTAGCACCGTTCTTCAAGCTCAATAGACAATGAATCGATTTCATCGTCATGTTGAATGAGGGCGTTTGCACCGTCGAGGTCGCCATTCAGAAGAACCGCAGTCGCACGAGGGATTGCCTCGATGACCGCCGCCGCCAAACGCACCAAATCTGTACGAACTTCATCGAGTTCGTGGTGAAAGCCTTTTCGTAGTTCGTCCATCAGCCAAACCTTCCGGTGATGTATGCCTCGGTCCGACTGTCGTCGGGTCGAGAGAAAATCTTCTGAGTGCTATTGAACTCGACCAAAACGCCAGTTCGACGGTCACTCTCTGAATTTACCTCGGTAGTGAAGAAGCCAGTGCTGTCCGACACGCGGCCTGCTTGTTGCATGTTGTGCGTCACGATCACAATTGTGTACTGCTGCTTGATTTCCTGCATGAGGTCCTCAATACGCGCAGTTGCAATTGGGTCGAGAGCCGAACAGGGCTCGTCCATCAAAAGAATCTCAGGTTCAATTGCAATTGAACGAGCAATGCACAGACGCTGCTGTTGACCACCTGAAATTCCCATGGCTGATGCATCGAGCCGGTCTTTCACCTCGTCCCACAATGCAGCTCCCACCAATGACTTCTCCACAACTGCGTCAAGTTCAGACTTCTTGCGAACACCATTCACCCGAGGTCCGTACGCCACGTTGTCGTAGATGCTCTTCGGAAAGGGATTGGGGCGCTGAAACACCATTCCGATTCGACGACGCACTTCACCAGCATCGGCTTGGTCACCATACAAATCGATTCCGTGATACTTCACGGAACCTTCAATGCGGGCACCGGGGATGAGGTCGTTCATTCGGTTGAAGCAACGCAACACAGTGGACTTACCACAACCAGAAGGCCCGATGAACGCCGTAATCTCCCCACGACGAATTTCTAAATTGACGTCGCGAACCGCACGAAAGTCGCCATAAAACACCGACAAATCAGATGCGGTGAGAACCACGTTGTCTGATGTTTTGGTTTCCTGTTCGGGGGAACTTTGTTCAAGGTTTTGAGTTTCCATGATCACCAACGCTTCTGATATTTGTTTCGGAGGAAGATTGCAACGGCATTGAGTGCCAACAGAACTGCGAGCAAGACCACGATTGACGCTGCAGCTAGCGGACGGAATTCCTGCTTTGCACTACTGATGTAGCTGAAGATTTGAATTGGCAGAACCGTGTATTGGCTATCGAGCCCTGTGGGATTGAAGGTAATGAACGTAAGTGCACCAAGCATGAGGAGCGGAGCGGACTCACCCAGTGCTCGCGATACAGACAAGATGGTGCCGGTGAGAATTCCAGGGAACGCATTGGGCAACACCTGATGGCGAACTGTCTCCCACTTTGTTGCGCCAAGCGCAAGAGACCCCTGGCGAAAACTGTCGGGAACCGCGCGAATGGCCTCGCGCGACACAATGACCACAGTGGGTAGCACCAACATTGACAAAACAAGTGACGCCGTTACAACAGTCGACCCAAGACCCAAGGGTCCGCGCTTAATGAATGCAAGGCCGAGAATGCCGAACACCACGGAGGGAACCGCGGCCAAGTTCTGAACGTTTAACTCGATGAGACGGTTGTACCAACGATCTCGGCGAGCAAACTCTTCCAAGTAAATTGCTGCGCCAATACCCGTGGGCAAACTAATGGCTGCAGTGGTCAGCACCACCCAGAGAGAACCGAAGATTGCCGACTGAATGCCTGCACGTCGTGGACGCGCTGATGGCATGTTCGTGACGAGATCAAGATTTAGCCGTGGCGCACCTTCAATGATCACGTTTGCAAGCAACGTGGCCAACGAGCCCAGTGCAATTCCGATTCCCGCAAACATAAAGATGCGGAACACGAGATCTTTGGCTGAACGCGAAGGCGTCTTTTCTGCGCGAAGACTAGGAGCCGATGTCATTCGTACACCTCACGGAATCGACGAACAATGCGAATACTTGCAATGTTCAAAAGCATCGTTACCACGAACAGCAATGCGCCCACGGCGAAAATGGACTGATATCCCGTGCTTCCCGTGGCCTGGTCACCGATACCTGCAAATCCAATAAAGCCGGCCATCGTTTGGCCTTCTTCACCAGGGTTACCGGATAACTGAGCCTTGCTACCTGATGCAAGAAGTGCAATGGTCGTTTCGCCAATGGCGCGTGACGCGGCGAGAACAACCGCTGCAACAATTCCCGACAGTGCCGCTGGAAATACAACAGACGTCGACACTTCGCGTCGATTCGAACCCAAGGCGTACGCACCTTGACGCAACGCATCGGGTACCGATGCCATTGCATCTTCTGCCAATGAGGCAACCGTTGGCAAGATCATGATTCCGGTCACCAAACCCGCAGCGAGAACGCTGTAGGTGCCGACGTCTCCCACTGGCCACAACTTGGCAACCAAATTCGGATTCACAAAATTCAATGCAAAGAAACCGAACACCACAGTGGGAATGCCAGCGAGCACTTCGAGAACTGGTTTCACAATGGACCGCACACGGGGCGACGCATATTCACTCAGGAAGAACGCTGCACCGAGGCCCAACGGAATAGCCACTACAAGAGCAATTGACGCAACCCACAAGGACCCCACGAAAATTGACCACACACCGAAGTGAGGTGGTTTGAACAGTGGCTTCCAATCGACCCCACCAATGAATTCAGTGAAACTCACATCACCAAAAAACGCAATCGCTGGTCGCACTAATGCAACAACAATGAGCACCGACGTCACAACAGTGATGCCTGCCATTGCAGCAAGAACTCCCTTAATGATTCGTTCCGCCAACATTCGGCGCCGTGCACCTGCTGAAGGTTGGAGGCTGATGTCTGAAATCATGAAGAACGACGAGGAGACTTACGCGCCTGCGATGGCTTCGAGGTTCTTCTTCTCGATGGCCTTCTGGTCGTTATTCAACGGGATGAACAATGCCTCTTCGGTCAGTGAATCAAGATTTTCGCCAACGAACTCGAAAAAGGCTTTTACTTCTTCGCGTTGTGCGCCTTTCAAGCTGACGTACACGTACAACGGACGCGACAATGGCGTGTACGTACCGTTCTGAACATTCTCAAGTGATGGAGCAACACAACCCTTGCCGCCATCAACTTCAAGAGCCTTCACTTTCGTGATGTTCTCTTCCAAGTATGAGAAGCCAAAATATCCGAGAGCACCCTTGTCGCCTTCAACACCCTTCACAGTGACATTGTCATCTTCACTGGGGTTGTAGTCGGTGCGACTAGAGCCTTCTTCACCATTGATTTCCTTGGTGAAATAGTCGAATGTGCCGGAGTCTGTTCCTGCACCGAAGAGATTCAACGATTGGTTGGGGAACGAAGCATCAATCTGATTCCAGTTCGACACTTTTCCTTCTGCTTCTGGGCCCCACATCGTCTGCAATTGGTCAACGGTGAGGCACTTTGCCCAGGTGTTGTCGTTATTGACAACAACCGACAACGCATCGTTTGCAATGATGACCTCGAGGAACTCGATTCCGTTTGCCTTGCACGCTTCAATTTCGGACTCTTTGATTTCACGTGATGCATTGGCAATGTCTGTTTCGCCTGCACAGAACTTCTCAAAACCACCACCGGTTCCGGATGTTCCCACGGTGACACGCACGCCACTGTTCTCATCTTGAAAGTCTTCTGCGAGCAATGTCATCAACGGTGCGACAGTGCTAGAGCCGTCGATGAGAATGTTGCCGGTGAGATCACTTGAAGATGATGATCCACCACCACATGAAGCGAGGGCGAGTGCTGCAACCGCAACGAGGGCCACGCGACGGGGGGACATGAGATGACGTGCCATTGATACTCCTCAGAGATGCCGAACTATGTGCATTCGGTTCACCTGAAACGGTAGGTAACGGAAGGTAAACAGAAGAAATTACTCAGGTGAACGGAAGGTAAACAGAAAATGCCACCCCTTACGGAGTGGCATTTTGCGAAGAACCGGCGTTCTTTAGATTTCGTAGTTCGGGTCGCCCATATCCCATTCAATGGAGATGAGTTCGCGCTCGGCATCGCGCACGATGCGAGCCATGTTGCGGCGGAATTGTGGGTCGTCACGAGGCAGCAGAACGAGGCGTGCAAGAACGCGGGCACGGAACTCTTCCACCAGGGTTTGATCGCCGTAATCGCCGTAGACCTCCCAATGGGGAGATACTGGGCCGAGATACACAATGCGAGCGTGGGCCTTTGGTGCTTCCTGAGTCTGGATGTCTGACATGGTGCCTCCGATTGGCTGAGACTTGCGCACTGCAAGTATCGAAATTCAGTGTGACAGAAGTGTATCGGGCAAAAAACGGTTCAGTTTTGATACAAATTTGTCCCGATTTCATTGGTTATTTTTCTCACCCCTGTGGATAAGACAGATTTTTAACGAACCTTTACCAAGTAGAGGCGCGCGTGGCGGAAAATCGTGCTTGACTGAAGTTGCGGGAACTTCCCGTCATGACTCGGCGTCAAACAGACACCGACCGAGAGTGAGACCAACCAGGGATCACAGCGAGGAGAGCCATGAGTTCACAACTTCACGTCACACCGGTACCCGCCAAGCAGGTTCCGTTCGACGACTCACCAACTGCGTGGATGGCGCAAGGCAACTGCCGAAACTATCCACCGGCCACATTCTTCCCGTCCGACGGCGTCGGCGTGGACAGAGCGCGAGCAATCTGCAAAGGATGCCCCGTTACTGACAAGTGCTTGGAATACGCACTGGAAGAGCGCATTGAGCACGGCGTATGGGGCGGATGCTCCGAACGTGAGCGTCGTCGCATTTTGAAGCGTCGCCGCGGACTACCCGCCTAGCAACTGCGAACGGCGAATTACTTCGACTCGGTGGAGTCGTTGTTCTTGCCCTCTTCCATGGCCTTTTTCAGCTCGCGCTGAGCAGAACCAAGATTCTTTGCGATCTTGGGCAACTGAGAGCCGCCGAAGAGAACAACGATAACGATTGCGACCATGATGAGTTCAGGTGTGCCCATAGAGCGAACCCTACCACCAGCAGTAGCGGGACGGCCCGCGAGTTGGTAGGAACACTGCATGCTGGAATGCGTGGTGAATGTGAGCGAAGGGGCCGATACCGCAGTGTTGGACGCACTTCGCGTTGCGGTGGGCCCGGACCTTCTTGATGTTCATTCAGACGTTCATCACAATCGCAGCGTGTTCACCCTTGTTGGAGAAAATGCACCACGGGCGCTCACAGAAGCTGCTCTTCGCCTGCTGTCACTTGAACATCACAGCGGTGTGCACCCACGAGTAGGCGTTGTCGACGTTGTTCCGTTTGTTCCCCTTGCGGAATCAACAATGGACGACGCGCTACTTGCGCGCAAACGATTTGCGGAATGGGCAACAGACGAATTGGGTATACCCAGTTTTCTGTACGGGCCAGAACGCTCTCTCCCCTCTGTGCGAAAAGACGCATGGAAGACGCTGTTTCCACACATTGGACCACAACAACCACACCCCACCGCCGGCGCATTATGTGTAGGCGCGCGTGAGCCACTCATTGCATACAACGTGTGGTTACAGGGT
>JBIIQG010000088.1:0-3951 GCA_044342185.1 Ilumatobacteraceae bacterium
TGATCTTGCCAACCGCGTTCAAGATTGATTGATTCAGTCTCTGTGTGCATGCTCTGTTGCCTCCCAGCAGTGACCGGAAGTGACTCTCCGGAGAGACATCATCTTGCGGCCGTGTAATTACAGCGATGTCATTGTGACAAATCTGGAGGAAAATAGCAACTTGAGAGCCTGAGAATCAGCGAGAACGGGCTGTTCTACGACGATTTTCGAGGAAATCGACCAGAACGTAGTCACCCAACGTGTCGGGAGTGGTGAAGAACGCCCTGCCCTTGTTGATTTGCGTCATCTGCTCGACGAGATGCTGCAGTGATCTGCTGGCGTCGAGCACGAAGAAGTTGATGGTGATGTTGTCCTTGGTGCAGCGCTTCACCTCTCGCATGGCATAGTCCACCGATTCCTGAATGTAGGGATACGTGAAGATGGGGTAACCGTCTGGCGTGATGTGAGCGGTGGGTTCACCGTCGGTGATCATGATGATCTGCTTGGTGCCGGTTTGCTTCGCCAATTGTTTGCGCGCCATGTCGAATGCTTGGTGCATGTTCGTGCCCCACTCTTGATCCCAACTGACCTCTGGAAGGTCTTCAGGACGAATGGGATAGGCGACACTGCTAAACCCGATGATGGAGAGAAAATCACGTGGAAACTGGGAAGAAATGAGCGAATGCATGGCCATGGCCACTTTCTTCGCCGGCACGAATCGCCCGGCTTGCACCATTGAATACGACAAGTCGAGAAGCAACACAGTGGATGATCGCGACGTGTGTTCGGTGCGCTCAATCTCAAAATCTTCCGGCGTCAACGTGACCGGAGTACCTGTGCCGTTTCGCGATAACGCGTTGCGAATGGTGCGTTGAAGATCTAAACGGAATGGGTCACCAAATTCGTATGGCTTCGAGTCGTACGTGCGCTCATGACCCATGCCTTCGTCGTGCATGCGATGTTGGCCGAACTTGTCTTTTGACAACTTGCCGAAGAGTTCGCGTAGTGCGTTGTTGCCAATTGCTCGCAAACCGCGTGGTGTGAGCTCGACGCGTCCTTCTTTGCGATTAATGAGCCCTGCCTCTTCAAGTACTTTTGTCATTTCTGCAAGGCGCTGGAGCGATTGAGCGCTTTGCTCGCCGAGAATCTCTTGCACTTTGTCGAGGTCGAATTCGCCCAATTGGGAGGGGCCGGCGGCCTGGCGCATCATGTTTTCCATGGCGTCAAGATCGGCCATTTCCTGCATTGCCTGCATTGCCTGTTGCATGTCCATGGGCTGTTCTCCACGGAAGTTGTAACCCTGGCCATTGCCTGGTTGCGGGAACAACTGCTGCAAGCGCTCCCCTAGTTGCTGCACCTGCCAATTGAGGTCCATGTCTTCCATGAGCTGTTCAGACAACTGCTGCAGTTGTGAACGTTGCTCTGGAGTGAGCGAGTTCATGAAGTTCTGCATGGCCTGCATGCGCTGTGCCATGTTCTCCAACAACTCGTCGAGAGTTTCTGGGTTCTCGGGGAAGAAGTCGCCGAACTCTTCCATGAACTTTTCAAATTCCGGATCTTCTCCGCGTTCGCGCTTGTCCAACATGTCGTTCAACGCGGCCATCATGTCTTTCATGCGCGCCATGTCTTCGGGCTGCATGTTCTGCATTCCCTCAGACATTTGATCCACCACTTGTTGCATCATTTGTTGGCGCAATTTGTCCAACATCTCTTCAAAACGTTGGCGCGCTTCTTGCGACTCGAAGTCGTAGTTCTGTAACTCGCGCACCATTCCGGCCAAGTCGTCGGGCATCATGTCCAGGCGGAAATTGCGTTCCATGGCAGCGTCTTGTGCGGTTTGTGCACGGCGTTCGTCGCCCGATGCTTCGGCGTCACGCACTGCGTTCTCCACTGCATGACGTTCCTCGTCAATGATGTCTTTGAGAGCTTCGGCGATCTCGGCATAGACACCGCCAAGGTCGCCACTCTCTTCAATCTCTTTACGCTTCTGACGGATTTTGTCCATCATCTCGCGAAGACCCTCTATTCGGTTTCCGTCTTTATCGGTCATTCCTTCGCGCATTAAGCGTCGAAGAGCAGCATTGACATCGCCGTGGTACATGAGATCGTCGGTCATCTCCGCAAGAAGATCGTCGGCGTCCATGCTGAAGCCGGTTTGGGTGCCGTCCCAACGGGAATAGGTGAACCTTGCGGTCATAAGCGCAACCTACTTGCTCTAAGGTGGATGCCAGCATGCGAGTACCACGAACATTTGTATTCGTCGACATCTCGGGGTTCACCAACTTCACCACCGAGAACGGAGACGACGCCGCGGGGCGATTGTTGGCTGCGTGGCGTGCCGTTACTCGTGACGTTGCATCGGAAACCGGCGTGCGTATTGCCAAATGGCTGGGTGACGGTTGCATGATCGTGGCTGTTGACCAGCGCGATGCGGTCACCTTCTCGCTCGAATTGCAAAAGAAGTCCGAAGTTCCGTGCGCACCGCTTGCCATTCGTATTGGAATGGCGTCGGGTTTGGCGTTGCTGTTTGAAGGCGACGACTACATCGGTACCGCTGTGAACATGGCTGCTCGTTTGTGCGATGCCGCGCAGCCATACGAAGTCATTATTCCGCTGGACCAGATTGAAAACTTGCCCGAAGGTGTTGTTGCTGTTCCTCACGAGCCACTCACTTTGCGCGGATTGAACGAAGCCATTCCCGTGGTGACATTGAAGGGCGAAGCAACAAATGCCGCGCGCAATGACACCGGCGAATTGTGGACTCGCTCTCCGTTTGTCATCTAACTGCTACAGACTGCGCGAACGGTAGGTGGCGCGAGCACCCGATGCGTCTTTATTGAGACGTCGCGTGAGGTGCAGTCCTTCAAGAATGAATTCCACAGCACTTGCAACCACGGCAGGAGTGGTGTCTCCGCCCGTTACAACAGTGACAGGTGTTTGAAGCGAAGGAATTTGTGCAAGAAGCGCAATGAGATCTGCACTTGGGACATCTTCACCCACGTGAGCAATGGTTCCCTGTTCGAATGCGGTGACTACTTCGGCCATTGACACGCCTGCGGTCATTTCTTTGTACACCGTGAGAACTGCCTGCGAAATGAGTTGTTGCAGAATTTGCGACTCGCGACCTTCTTCTAGTGACTCAATCTCCACTTTTCCGCCCGTAGATGCAGCAAGTGCGTCAAGGTCACTGACGCGTGGCGCAACGTTGCGCTCGCCTGCCCGAAGTGCGCGTCGAACAGCATTTGCACTGAGGATTTCGTAGTTACTCACCGACAAACGCACGGAAACACCGCTGCGCTGGTTGACATGACTACTGCTACGTGCTTGCTGCGAGAACGTGGCGATGATGTGCTCCATGAACTCGGGCATAGTGACCGCCACATCGCCAATAGATGCAGGGCGTGCTTCTTGACGAATGATGGCAATTTCAGTTTCCACATCGAGCGGATAGTGCGTGCGAATCTGGCTACCGAAACGGTCTTTCAATGGAGTGATGATGCGACCGCGATTGGTGTAGTCCTCGGGGTTGGCCGATGCAACAAGCAACACGTCGATGGGAAGACTGATCTTGTATCCGCGAATCTGCACATCGCGTTCTTCAAGAACGTTCAACAAACCCACCTGGATTCGCTCACTGAGGTCGGGCAATTCGTTAATGGCGAAAATGCCACGGTTGGTGCGCGGAACAAGTCCGTAGTGCAAGGTGAGTTCGTCACTGAGGTAGCGACCTTCGGCCACCTTGATGGGGTCAACTTCACCAATGAGGTCAGAGATGGATGTGTCGGGCGTTGCCAACTTTTCGCCGAAGCGCTCGCTGCGATGCACCCAGGTAATGGGCGTGTTGTCGCCGTTGTCGGCAACGGCGTTCTTTGCGTGACGTGACACAGGGTTATACGGATCGTCGTTAATTTCAGAACCCGCAACTATGGGCATCCACTCGTCCAACAAGTTGGTGAGCGAACGAATCATTCG
>JBIIQG010000021.1:0-22092 GCA_044342185.1 Ilumatobacteraceae bacterium
CGTCCATGGAAAACGTCGCCACCGTTTGAGCCGAATGGACTCGTCGATGGCGACGTTCTCGATGATGATCGGTTCCCTCGAATTCAACTCGAGGTGTAAGCAACTAGTCCTGTTGACGTGCCACCAATGTGGCATTCAAGGTGACTTTTTTGCCATCGCGCTCTACGACAATGGTGATTGTTTCACCAGGTGCAGAGTCGCGAATGATGGCAACTAATGCTTCGTCACCCATGATGGGTTGCTCGTTGATTGACAACACAATGTCGTTCACTCGCACGCCTGCTTTATCGGCAGGTGAATTTGATTCCACTTCACCGATGACTGCGCCAGCACCACCATCGGAGCGGTTACCCAAACTGATTCCAAGGAAGCCTTGGCGACGCGAACCACCGTTGGCAATTTCGCTGAGAATCTTTGACACACGCTGTACTTCGGCAACACTGATAGCAAACCCGATGTTGTTAGCAGAGCTAGACATGCCCCCGGTAGCCACTGCGGTGTTGACGCCAACAACTTGACCATTCATATTGATGAGTGGCCCACCGGAGTTTCCGGATGAAATTGCAGCGTCAGTTTGAATGAGTGCATTCAAGAATGTTTCGTTGTCTAACTGCAATGTGCGGTTCAGTGCCGAGATAATTCCCGATGTAACGCTGGGACCACCATCGAGAGCAAGGGCATACCCCACTGCAACGACAGGGTCTCCCACTGCGATGGAATCTGGATCGGCAAATGTTGCAGCAACTAACCCTGTGGTGTTGCGCAGTTTGATGAGTGCTAAGTCGTTACTCGGATCTGTTGCAAGAACGTCAGCTGTAATAGGAGATGTAGAACCGTACAAACGAACACGTGCGGTCTCGGAACCTTCAACAACGTGATTGTTCGTGAGGATCTCTCCGTCGGAGCTAATGATGATTCCGGTACCCACTGCTTCACCTGTTGACGACACACTGTCGATAGTGACCACGCTGGGAGCAATGACCTCGGCGGCTTTGGCCACATTGGTATCGCCAATGTCGCCAGACTTGACGGGAGCCGCGGTGACCAACGGTGAGTTGCTTGTGTCGCCCGAAGAATCAGAAAGTGAAGAGCCAACGAGACCGCCGGCAAGTCCTCCGCCAAAGGCAATGATGAGTACCAGTACGAGTGCCGCAATGCGTGCACGAACTGGTCGCTTCGAAGGAACCTGGGGTGGGGTGTTGATCCAATGTGAATCGCTCATGGACTCAGTATCTCGCCATTCAGTGAATAATGGAAAGCAGCGAAGGAAAGAATCTTCTAAGAATTTGTGGCGGGGTACGCAAAAGGGGCGGTCTTGCGACCGCCCCTTTCACAAAAGTATGTGCTTTCGGATTTAGCCCTGAAGCTTGATCTCGATGTCCACGCCAGCAGGAAGCTCGATGCGCTGGAGCGAATCGATGGTCTTGTTGTTTGGCTCGACGATGTCGATGAGGCGCTTGTGGATACGCATTTCGAAGTGCTCGCGAGAGTCCTTGTCAATGTGTGGTCCACGAATAACCGTGAAACGATGCTTGTCGGTAGGCAATGGGATTGGTCCGCGGATCTTTGCGTTGGTGCGAAGAACCGTTTCCACAATCATGCGTGTCGACTTGTCGATGATGTCGTGGTCGAATGCCTTGAGGCGGATACGAATGCTGTTAGTAGCCATTTTCTGAATCCGTTACTTGAGAATCTTGGTGACGCGGCCAGCACCAACAGTGCGGCCACCTTCACGAATAGCAAAACGCAAACCCTCATCCATCGCGATGGGCTTACCCAACTCAACAGTCATCTGCACATTGTCACCAGGCATCACCATCTCAGTACCAGCAGGCAACTGAACAGTTCCGGTCACGTCAGTAGTACGGAAGAAAAACTGCGGACGATAGTTATTGAAGAAAGGCTTATGACGACCGCCTTCTTCCTTCTTCAACACATACACCTGACCCTCAAAATTGGTGTGAGGAGTAATGGAACCAGGAGCACACAACACCTGACCACGCTCAACATCTTCCTTCTTCGTTCCACGAAGAAGAGCACCAATGTTGTCACCAGCTTGACCCTCATCGAGAAGCTTGCGGAACATTTCAACACCAGTACACGTTGTCTTTTGTGTGTCACGCAAACCAACGATTTCAATTTCGTCGCCTGTGTGAACCTTGCCCTGCTCAACCTTGCCGGTCACAACAGTGCCACGACCCGTAATGGTGAACACGTCTTCAATAGGCATCAAGAACGGCTTGTCAAGATCACGCGCTGGTTCTGGAATTGCAGTGTCACACGCATCCATCAACTCCATGACCTTTTCCTGCCATGCAGCATCACCCTCGAGAGCCTTCAACGCAGACACACGAACAACCGGTGCATCATCACCAGGGAACTCGTACTCGTTCAACAACTCACGAACTTCCATCTCAACAAGTTCAAGAAGTTCTTCATCTTCCACCATGTCAGACTTGTTCAACGCAACAACGATGTAGGGAACACCCACCTGACGAGCAAGCAACACGTGCTCACGAGTTTGTGGCATAGGACCATCGGTAGCTGCAACCACAAGAATTGCGCCGTCAACCTGTGCAGCACCCGTGATCATGTTCTTGATGTAGTCAGCGTGACCTGGCATGTCAACGTGTGCATAGTGACGCTTCTCAGTCTCGTACTCAATGTGAGCAATAGAAATCGTGATACCACGAGCCTTTTCCTCAGGAGCCTTGTCGATCTGATCAAACGGAGTGTGCTCAGCCAACCCACGATCCGCCAACGTCTTTGAAATAGCAGCCGTCAACGTGGTCTTGCCATGGTCAATGTGACCCATCGTTCCAATATTCACGTGAGGCTTATTGCGCTCAAACTTTGCCTTGCTCATGCTTGTTTCCTGTTTCCGTTAGGGAGTTAGTGGGTTGTCAATGTTCTGTGTGAATTGCGAGTGCGGTTATTCGCCGCGTACGCGCTTCACGATTTCCTGCGAGATGACCTCTGGTACCTGCTGGTACGAGTGGAATTGCATCGTGTAGGTGGCACGCCCCTGGGTGCGTGATCGGAGATCGGTACTGTATCCGAACATTTCCGAAAGCGGAACCTGGGCGCGAACGACCTGGGTGTTTCCGCGAGCTTCCATGCCCTCAATGCGGCCACGACGGCTGCTGAGGTCACCCATGACGTCACCCATGTATTCATCGGGCGTCACGACTTCTACGCCCATGATGGGCTCGAGGAGAACGGGGCCGGCCTTGCGAGCTGCCTCACGGAATGCCATCTGGCCTGCGATCTTGAACGCCATTTCAGAGGAGTCAACGTCGTGGTACTGACCATCGACGAGGCTGACCTTGACGTCCACCGTTGGGTAGCCAGCGAGAACACCGTTGTCGAGTGCTGACTGAATACCTTGGTTGGTGGGCTGGATGTATTCACGAGGAACGCGTCCGCCAGTGATCTTGTCTTCGAAGATGTAACCGCCGCCAGGGCCTGTTGGCTCGACGGAGATCTTGACAACTGCGAACTGACCAGAACCACCGGACTGCTTGATGTGGCGGTATTCCACGGACTCAACAGACTTGGTAATGGTTTCGCGGTATGCAACCTGTGGCTTACCCACTGTTGCTTCAACGTTGAACTCGCGCTGCATACGGTCAACAAGAATTTCAAGGTGAAGCTCACCCATTCCTGAAATAACTGTTTGCGCAGTTTCTTCATCGGTGCGAACACGGAAGGTTGGGTCTTCGTCTGACAAAGACTTCAGAGCCTTGCCCAACTTGTCTTGGTCGTCTTTTGTCTTTGGCTCGATAGCAACGTGAATAACTGGCTCTGGGAATTCCATGCGCTCGAGAATGACGAGGTTGTTGCGATCACACAGCGTGTCACCTGTTGTGGTCTCCTTGAAACCAAGACCTGCAACGATGTCACCGGCCATTGCAACGTCCAAGTCTTCACGCTGGTTCGCGTGCATGAGAAGGATTCGACCAAGACGCTCTTTGCGCTCTTTGGTGCTGTTGTAAATTTCGTCGCCCTTGTTTACGGTTCCGGAATACACACGGAAGTAGGTGAGCTTGCCGAATGGATCGGAAACAATCTTGAATGCAAGTGCTGCGAACGGACCGTCTTCATCTGCTGAACGCTCAACGACTTCGTCGCCCTTTGCATTTGTTCCCTGCGCAGCAGGAATGTCGAGTGGGCTTGGAAGGAAGTCGACCACTGCGTCGAGCATTGGCTGAACACCCTTGTTCTTAAATGCTGAACCACACAAGATGGGAACGAAGTCGAATGCAAGTGTTCCCTTACGGATTGCGCGCTTGATGTCTGCTTCAGTGACTTCTTCGCCGCCGAGGTACTTCTCCATGAAGTCGTCGTCACTTGTTGCAATTGTTTCCAACAAAGCGGTGCGGTATTCATTTGCCTCGTCTACTTGATCGGCAGGAATGTCAACTTCATCCCACTTTGCGCCAAGTTCTTCGTCCAACCAAATGAGGGCCTTCATCTTCACGATGTCGATCAGACCAGCGAAAGGCTTGTTGCTCTCTGGTCCACCAGCTCCAACAGGAATTTGAATGATTGCAGGAACTGCCTGGAGGCGTTCTTTCACCATGTCCACTGTGCGGTAGAAGTTTGCACCAATTCGGTCCATCTTGTTGATGAAACACATACGGGGCACCTTGTACTTGTTGGCCTGACGCCACACAGTTTCGGTTTGTGGCTCTACACCAGCAACGGAGTCGAACACAGTGACGGCACCGTCGAGTACGCGCAGTGAGCGCTCTACTTCAATGGTGAAGTCCACGTGGCCTGGGGTGTCGATGATGTTGATTCGGTGGTTGTTCCAAATACAGGTGGTGGCAGCAGAGGTAATGGTGATGCCGCGCTCTTGTTCCTGCGCCATGTGGTCCATGGTTGCTGCACCTTCGTGCACTTCACCGATCTTGTAGCTCTTGCCGGTGTAGTACAGGATGCGCTCGGTGGTTGTTGTTTTACCGGCGTCGATGTGCGCCATGATTCCGATGTTGCGAGTGCGATCGAGTGGGAATTCACGCTTGGCCATTGGGGTTCACCTTGTTCTTGGAGGTAGTGGTCTTGTTGAGTAGGTCTTACAGACGGGAGCGCACCTCAGATGTACTGGCGGTGCGCTCTCGAAAAAAATCAGTTGTACGGCGTGTGCCCTACCAGCGGTAGTGCGCGAAGGCCTTGTTGGACTCGGCCATCTTTTGCATGTCGTCACGCTTCTTCATTGACGCACCAAGTCCGTTGGCAGCATCCATGAGTTCGTTGGCAAGACATTCAGCCATGGTCTTTTCGCGACGGTCGCGTGAGTAATCGACGATCCAACGGATTGCCAATGTGGATGCGCGACGTGGCTTCACTTCAACGGGCACCTGGTAGGTAGCACCGCCAACGCGACGTGAACGTACTTCCAATGGTGGCTTTACGTTTTCTACTGCGCGCTTCACAGTTGACAAAGGCTCGGTGCCTGTCTTCTTTTCAATGAGTGCCATTGCGTCGTAGACAATCTTTTCGGCAATGCTCTTCTTGCCGTGCAGCATGACCTTGTTGGTGAGCTGTGTAACGAGCAATGAACGATAAATGGGATCGGCGCTGAGTTCGCGACGTTGTGCGGGGCCCTTACGTGGCATGGCGTGTCCTTCTTACTTCTCGCGCTTTGCGCCGTAACGGCTGCGCGCCTGCTTGCGGTTCTTCACACCAGCGGCGTCGAGTGCGCCACGGATGATTTTGTAACGAACACCTGGAAGGTCGCGAACACGACCACCACGAACGAGAACAATGCTGTGCTCTTGCAAGTTGTGTCCTTCACCTGGGATGTATGCGGTGACTTCAACACCAGAGGTGAGACGAACACGTGCCACCTTACGAAGTGCCGAGTTTGGCTTCTTCGGTGTTGTGGTGAACACGCGTGTGCATACGCCACGACGTTGCGGCGATCCCTTGAGCGCCGGTGTCTTGGTCTTTGTTGTCTTGCTGCTGCGACCCTGACGGATCAACTGCTGAATTGTGGGCACGCAATTACCTCTTGCTAAAAAAATCTGACTGACGACCATCGGCAGGAACTACGTTCCGCGCCGATTTGCTGGCTATCAAGACCATGTAAGGCTAGGGGCGAGTATTCCCCAGTGGCAACCCGCCACTGGTTCACACTGCCGATGATTCTGGGGGTTCTTCCTCGGTCAACACCTGGTCGGCGGGGGTTTCCCCTGCTGGCTCTTGTTCCAGTTCGGCCACGGCGTCGGCAGCGTCTGCTACCTGGTCGGCGACCTCTTCTACTGGCTCTTCGGGAGCGGTGTTGATTGATTCGAGAATTTCGTCTTCGCCGGCAAGGTCATCGAAAATGGCCTCGTCGTTCGCAACGTAAGTTCCCTGAAGTCCTGCAAGGTAGGCAGCCGGATCGGCTTCATCGCTTGAGAAGTACTCCATGGGGACATAGTCGGGGGCGTCAACATCGAAGTAGCGGTACTTCTCCATGCCAGTTCCAGCAGGGATGAGCTTGCCAATGATGATGTTTTCCTTCAGGCCAACAAGGCTGTCGGCGCGACCGTCGATTGCTGCTTCGGTGAGAACACGAGTGGTCTCTTGGAACGATGCGGCGGACAACCAAGAATCGGTTGCAAGCGAAGCCTTGGTGATACCCATGATTTCTGGGCGTCCTTCGGCGGGGCGCTTGCCCTGTTCCACCATGGCACGGTTTGTGTCACGGAAAGTCTTTGCATCGACGCGCTCACCAGGAAGGAAACCAGCATCGCCTGTTTCCTGAACACCAACACGACGTGTCATCTGGCGAACGATGAGTTCGATGTGCTTGTCGTGGATGGATACACCCTGGTCGCGGTACACCTTCTGCACTTCTTCAATGAGGTATTGCTGTGTTTGACGAATACCGAGGATCTCCATGATTTCTTTTGGATCCCATGGGCCAGATGTGACTGGCTGACCTGCATCGATGTTCTGACCGTCAACCACTGTTGCGCGGCTACCGGAAGGAAGCATGATGAGGTGCTCTTCACCCTTGTCGTCGATGACGGTAATGGGGATTCCCTTGCCTTCATCTTCACCAATGCGAATAACACCTGTTGCCTTTGCAAGACGTGCTGAACCCTTTGGTGTACGAGCTTCGAACAGTTCAACAACGCGTGGCAAACCGCCGGCGATGTCTTTTCCTGCAACACCACCAGTGTGGAACGTACGCATAGTGAGCTGAGTACCAGGTTCACCAATTGACTGCGCGGCGATAACGCCTACTGCTTCACCGAGTTCGATGGACTTACCGGTTGCGAGTGAACGGCCGTAGCACAATGCACACACACCAAGAACTGCGTCACACGAAACAACGGAACGCACTTGTACGCGCTCCACCTTTGGATCGTCGCGCAATGCTTCCATTTCGATGTCACCAACAAGAGTGTTCTTTGCAAGAACGGTTCCGTTAGAGAGTTCTACGTCGTTCAACAACGCACGTCCGAACAACTTGGTTTCAAGGTTTCCACGCACACCACCGGCGTCGCGCTTCACATTCTCAATCCACAAGCCAAGACGTGTTCCGCAATCTTCTTCGCGAACAATAAGTTCCTGTGCAACGTCGACAAGACGACGTGTGAGGTAACCAGAGTCTGCGGTACGAAGAGCGGTGTCGACGAGGCCCTTACGAGCACCAGGAGTAGCAATGAAGTACTCAAGGGTTTCAAGACCTTCACGGAAGTTGCTCTTGATAGGACGAGGAATCATGTCACCACGAGGGTTGGACACCAGTCCGCGCATACCTGCGATCTGACGCATCTGCGTCATGTTTCCGCGAGCACCAGAGCCCACCATCATGTCGATGGGGTTAAAGCGATCTGCCTTGAACTCTTCCACCATTGCGGCCTGAACTTCTGCAGTTGCATCGGTCCAGATGGTGACTTCTTGCTGACGACGTTCACCGTCGGTGATGATTCCGCGACGGAACTGTGTTTCCACCTTGTCCGCTTGCTTCTCGTAGTTGTCGAGAATTTCGCGCTTCTTCTTAGGCGTCTTGACGTCTTCAATAGAAACGGTAAGACCCGACTGTGATGCGTAGCGGTAGCAGACGGCCTTCAGGCTGTCGAGCGTGCTTGCAATAACTGACTTGTCGTAGTGGTCGGACAAGCGCTCAACAATGACGCCCATTTCGGACTTCTTGACGGGCGCTGTGATGTGACCAAACTTCTCGGCGTAGTCGAGTGGCAATGTTTCTTCGAACAAGAGGCGACCGGGTGTTGTTTCGAATGCAACACGCTTGCCGTCAAGGTCGCGATCGAACATACGAATGATGGTGTGCAACTTGATTGCACCTTCATCCAATGCGCGGAACACTTCCCAACGCTGGGCGAATGTACGGCCATGACCTGGTGCGCCATCAACTGACTCGGTCAACCAGAACGCACCAATGATGAGGTCTTGTGAAGGAGTAACGATGGGGCGACCCGATGCTGGCGACAAGATGTTGTTTGCCGACAACATAAGAACACGAGCTTCTGCTTGTGCTTCTGTTGACAACGGCAAGTGAATTGCCATCTGGTCACCGTCAAAGTCAGCGTTGAATGCTGTACAGACGAGTGGGTGAATTTGAAGAGCCTTACCTTCTACAAGGACGGGCTCGAACGCCTGAATACCCAAACGGTGAAGCGTTGGTGCACGGTTCAACATGACGGGGTGTTCTTTAATGACGTCTTCAAGAACGTCCCACACTTGTGGGCGACGACGCTCCACCATGCGCTTTGCACTCTTGATGTTCTGAGCAAGCTCAAGATCGACAAGACGCTTCATAACGAATGGCTTGAACAGTTCGAGTGCCATCAACTTTGGCAGACCACACTGGTGCAAACGAAGTGTTGGACCTGCCACGATGACCGAACGACCGGAGTAGTCGACGCGCTTACCAAGAAGGTTCTGACGGAAACGTCCCTGCTTACCCTTCAACATGTCGGAGAGTGATTTCAGCGGACGGTTACCTGGGCCAGTTACTGGGCGACCACGACGTCCATTGTCGAACAACGCATCGACTGCTTCTTGCAGCATGCGCTTTTCGTTGTTGACAATAATTTCTGGTGCACCGAGATCGAGCAAGCGACGCAAACGGTTGTTGCGGTTGATAACGCGGCGATACAAGTCGTTGAGGTCGGATGTTGCGAAACGTCCACCTTCCAACTGCACCATGGGGCGAAGGTCTGGAGGGATAACAGGAACAACGTCGAGGATCATTGCCTTCGGGCTGTTCATACGACGGCCAGCTTCGTCGCGCTGGTTGAACGATGCGACGATCTTCAGGCGCTTAATTGCCTTCTGCTTACGCTGTGCAGAAAGTGGCTTGCCCTTCAGTCCGTTTTCAATTGCATCGCGAAGCTTGATTTCTTCTGCATCGAAATCGATGGAGTCGATCAGCATCTTGATTGCATCGGCACCGGTACCACCAGTGAAGTAGTCCTGGTAGCGGTCGAAAATTTCGCGCCACAAGCCTTCGTCTTCAATGATCTTTCGTGGGTGAAGATCGCGGAATTCATCCCATGCACGCTTGAGGGTTTCAAGTTCAGTGTCGAAGCGCTCACGCAGAGATGCTTCTTCCTTGTCCATGACTTTCTGGCGAGCCTTGATTTCTGCTTCCTTGGCGCCATCTTTTTCCATGGCCTTGAGTTCGGTCTCTTGCTCTTTGAGCTTTGCCTTCAGAGACTTCTCGCGGTCCTTAGCAATTGCATCGCACTCTTCAATGAAGTCGGCTTCAAGTTGTGCCATGTCTTCGTGACGCTTGTCAGCGTCGACAGTAGAGACAAGGTACGCAGCGAAGTAGATGACCTTCTCTAATTGCTTTGCCTTCAGTTCTTCTTTTGGCTCGAGTCCACCCAAGAGGTAGGCCAACCATGAACGTGTTCCGCGGAGATACCAAATGTGAACGACAGGTGCTGCCAATTCAATGTGACCCATGCGCTCACGACGCACTTTGGAACGAGTGACTTCAACACCACAACGTTCACAGATGATGCCCTTGAAGCGCACGCGCTTGTACTTACCGCAGTAGCACTCCCAGTCGCGAGTAGGTCCGAAGATCTTTTCGCAGAAGAGTCCGTCCTTCTCGGGACGAAGTGTGCGGTAGTTAATGGTCTCGGGCTTCTTAACCTCGCCCTTTGACCACAGGCGGATTTGATCCGCGGTGGCAAGGCCGATGCGGAGTTGGTCGAACATATTCACGTCGAGCATTGGAGTGTCGTTTCCTTAGAGTCGGGCGGGTCAGTAGGCGCGTGCAGGGCGGCGGTCACGGTCGTCATCATCGGAGCCACGCTCCGGACGACTGATGTCGATGCCGAGTTCTTCGGCCGTGCGATAGATCTCGTCGTCGAATTCGTGCATTTCGATTTCCTTGCCTGCGTTGTCGAGAACTTCGACATTCAGACACAGAGACTGCATTTCCTTCATGAGAACCTTGAACGATTCAGGGATGCCTGGCTCGGGGATGTTGTCACCCTTCACAATGGCTTCGTACACCTTCACGCGACCAAGAACGTCGTCGGACTTGATGGTGAGAAGTTCCTGCAAGCAGTACGCGGCACCATATGCCTCGAGTGCCCACACTTCCATTTCACCAAAGCGCTGTCCACCGAACTGTGCCTTACCACCAAGCGGCTGCTGAGTGATCATGCTGTATGGGCCAGTGGAACGTGCGTGGATCTTGTCGTCGACAAGGTGGTGCAACTTCAAGATGTACTTGTAACCAACCGTGATGGGGTTGTCGTACGTCTCGCCGGTGCGTCCGTTACGCAGAGTGGTCTTACCTGTGTTCATGATGAGGCGATCGCCGTCAACACTTTCAGGGTTCAAGTTTTCGAGAATTGCCTTAATGGTGGGGTGTTCGCCAGCGGCTTCCACTTCGTCCCAATGAGCACCATCGAAAATTGGTGTTGCAATAAAGGTTGCAGGGTCTGTCGCTGCACGAGTCTTTGACTCGGTGCCGCGTGCTGGTGCTTCACCAACGACCTTGCTGGTCTTTGGATCGGTCCAGCCCCAACGTGCTGCATAACCAAGGTGCGACTCGAGAACCTGACCAACGTTCATTCGGCTTGGAACACCAAGTGGGTTCAAGATGATGTCGACAGGAGTTCCATCTTCCATGTATGGCATGTCTTCAACAGGGAGAATCTTGGAGATAACACCCTTGTTTCCGTGACGACCAGCGAGCTTGTCACCAACGGAGATTTTGCGCTTCTGTGCAACAAACACTTTGACGAGCTTGTTAACACCTGGTGGAAGTTCGTCGCCGGCTTCACGTGAGAAGACCTTGACGTCGATGACTTTTCCGCCTTCGCCGTGTGGCACCTTAAGTGAAGTGTCGCGAACTTCGCGAGCCTTCTCACCGAAGATTGCGCGCAACAGGCGCTCTTCTGGTGTGAGTTCTGTTTCACCCTTTGGAGTTACTTTTCCAACGAGAACGTCGCCAGGGCCAACTTCGGCACCGATGCGAATGATTCCTTCATCATCCAAGTCGCGAACGATTTCGTCCGAGAGGTTTGGAATGTCGCGAGAAATTTCTTCTTCACCAAGCTTGGTGTCACGAGCGTCCACTTCATAGTTGTGAATGTGGATGGATGTGAGAACGTCGTCGCGAACAATGCGCTCGGACAAGATGATTGCGTCTTCGAAGTTGTAACCCTCCCATGGCATGAATGCCACGAGCAGGTTCTTTCCGAGTGCGAGTTCACCATCGTCTGTTGATGGACCGTCGGCAAGAAGATCTCCTGCCTTCACCTTTTGTCCTTCGTGAACGCGGATGATCTGGTTGATGCAGGTGTCCTGGTTCGAGCGATGGAACTTCATGAGCTTGTGCTCGGTCTTCTTTGACTTGCTTGCGTACTTCACCACGATGCAATCGCCGGTGACTTCTACAACTTCGCCGTCTTCTTCCGCGAGGACGAGGTCGGCGCCGTCGTGTGCAGCACGCTTTTCAATTCCGGTTCCGACGTATGGAGCTTCGGAGCGCACCAATGGCACGGCCTGACGCTGCATGTTGGCACCCATGAGCGCGCGGTTTGCGTCGTCGTGCTCGAGGAAAGGAATAAGTGCGGTTGCAACAGACACAATCTGCTTTGGCGACACGTCGATGAAGTCAACTTCTTCTGGTGTTACCGATGCGATGTCGGTGGTTGCACCGAAGAAGCTTTCTGCTTCCAACATACGGCGAAGGTCGTCAAGGCTTGCTGCCTGTGGTGAACGACGAACAAGAACGCGTGGGCCCTTGAGTGATCCGTCTTTTTCTACAGGTGTGTTTGCCTGAGCAACGACGTACTTCTCTTCTTCGTCAGCAGCCATATACACGATTTCTTTCGTGACCTTGCCGCCCTTCACGCGAAGGTAAGGGGTTTCGATGAAACCAAACTGGTTGACGCGCGCATACGACGACAACGCACCAATAAGACCAATGTTTGGACCTTCTGGTGTTTCGATGGGGCACATACGACCGTAGTGAGAGAAGTGAACGTCTCGCACTTCGAAACCGGCGCGCTCGCGGCTAAGACCACCAGGTCCGAGTGCCGACAAACGACGACGGTGTGTAAGACCCGACAATGGGTTCACCTGGTCCATGAACTGCGACAACTGAGAAGTTCCGAAGAACTCCTTGATTGCAGCAACTACTGGACGAATGTTGATGAGTGTCTGTGGTGTGATTGCTTCGACGTCTTGGGTGGTCATGCGCTCGCGCACAACACGCTCCATACGTGACAAACCAATACGAACTTGGTTCTGAATGAGTTCACCCACCGAGCGAACACGACGGTTTGCGAAGTGGTCCTGGTCGTCCAAGCGGTAACCAGGCTCTTGCTTCACAAGGTGCAACATGTAGGAAACTGCTGCGAGAACTTCACACTTCGACAACACGTCTTGGTCGTCGGTAGGAAGGTCGAGCTGGTCCTTTGACAAACCAAACAATGAAGGAATCTTGTCGAGTTCTTCACCAAGCTTGCGGTTGATCTTGTAACGGCCAACGCGGCTGAGGTCGTAACGACGGTTTTCGAAGAATGCACCTTCGAAGTACACGCGTGCAGATTCTGCAGTTGCTGGTTCGCCGGGACGAGCACGACGGTAAATCTCAAGCAACGCTTCTTCACGTGTTGTGTTGATGTTGCGTTCTTTTTCCCACTGTCCTTCAAGGAAGTCGAAGTAGTTAACGAAACGGTCAAGGAAACCAGGTGCGCCAACTTCGTCGTAACCAAGTGCGCGCAACAAAGTAAAGATGCTCATACGGCGCTTACGTGCAACACGTGTTCCGGCGGTGACGTCTTTACCTGGCTTGTGTTCTACGTCGAACTCGAGCCATTCACCGCGGTATGGGTGAACAGTTCCCTTTACCAACTGGTGCTTTGCCAAGTTACGAAGGCGGTAACGCTCGCCTGGTTCGAAAATGACGCCAGGGCTACGAACGAGCTGCGAAACAACAACGCGCTCAGTTCCGTTAATGATGAACGTTCCCTTGTTGGTCATCTTCGGGAAATCACCCATGAACACAACTTGTTCTTTGATTTCACCGGTTTGACGGTTAGAGAAAACGGCGCGCACGAATACTGGTGTTGCGAAAGTCATTTCCTTTTCGCGGCACTCTTCTTCCGTGAACTTTGGTCCGGGGCACAAGTCTTCATCGTTTGGATCAAACTCGAGTTCAAGACGGAGATCACCTGAGTAGTCGGTGATTGGAGAGATGTCTTCAAAGGTCTCACGAAGACCTTCTTTCATAAACCAATCGAACGACTCACGTTGCACAGCGATGAGATCGGGCAACTCAAGGTGCTCTGAAAGGTTTGCGAACGAATAGCGCTCATGGGACGACGAACGTGGGGCCACGATTACTCCTGACAGGCGGGACGAGGGAGTGCAATGTCACAGTCGCTCATACGGACGCACTGATTTTGGGCAATGCGAAAGCAGGAGAGGTGAGACACGGCAAACGAGTACGCTATCGGGGTTTTATGCCCTTAGGCAACGGAAAACTAGACCCTCCGCCCTCGGGGGTCTGACCGAACTTCGGGCAAGGTACGCCCGATTGCGGCCATAGTCAAGCACCCTCCCCTGTTTCTGGTGCCCGTCCTCGGGGAAAACGCCCCAAAACAGGCCTTTCCCGCCAAAAATTGGGCGATTTCTCCGAGAAATGGGCAAAAAGCCGACAATTTGCCCCGAAACGCGCAAAAACCCCGCCACCCGAGGGGTGACAGGGCTTTGGCGTAGGTCTGCGGCGTTTAGCCGCAGGACATCACTTGAGTTCGACGGTTGCGCCGGCTTCGACCAACTTGGCCTTTGCCTTCTCGGCATCGTCCTTGCTGGCCTTTTCGAGGATGGGCTTTGGTGCGCCATCGACGAGGTCCTTGGCTTCCTTCAGACCAAGGCTGGTGATTTCACGCACTGCCTTGATGACCTGAATCTTTTGAGCACCACCATCAACGAGGATGACGTCAAATTCGTCCTTCTCGTCTGCTGCTGCAGCTGCGCCGCCAGCGGCTCCGCCGGCTGCCATGACTGCTACTGGTGCTGATGCGCTGACACCGAACTTCTCTTCGAATGCATCGAGGAGTTCTTTCAGTTCGATAACGGTTAATGCTGCGATCCCGTCGAGGATCTCTTCCTTGCTAAGAGCCATTTGCTCTCTCCTTTTGAGATAAAACCCGAAAAATTTGGGGCTTTGAGTTTGTTATACGGATTGGTTGTGGCCAGAGGCTCTGGCCGAAGGGTGCCTTAGGCGGCTTCCTTCTGATCGATCAGAGCCTTGAGGCCATAGGCCATATTGCGTGGGAGTGCGAGGAGCAATCCAGCAAATTGGCCGAGCATGGCTTCTTGCGAAGGCAGCGATGCGAGTACATCGATGTAGCTGGCACTGACGGTTTTGCCGTCGATGGCTCCACCTTGAAGTACGAGATTCTGATTGGTCTTCGAGAAATCCTTGAGGGTCTTTGCGACGGCGGCCACATCGCCATCAACGAATGTGATTGCGGTTGGGCCGACGAGGAGTGCATCGAGACCTTCGATACCTGCTTCACGTGCTGCGAAGCGAGCAAGCGTGTTTTTATACACGCGGTACTCGGCTCCGTGCTCACGCAGAGCAAGACGAAGAGTTGCAAGACCTGTAACAGAAATTCCGCGGTACTCAGTGATGATGACCGCAGAAGCTCCGCTCATTTTCGCGCGGATTTCGGCGACGACGGCTTCCTTTTCGGAACGGACAGTTGACATTTCACCTCCTCTGGGTGTCCTGGATGCTTCGCTCGGGGCGCTCGCTGTAAAACGAACGCCGCACCGAACGGATCCGAGGATCCAGAGATGAAGAGTCCGCCTCGTCTGGCGAGCCGAAGCTCTTTACCTGAATTTCTTCAGACCGGATGTCTCTGGCGAGGACCGAGAGAATTGAATTGTGGATTGTGAGCCTAAGGGCGAAATTTTTGAACGCCACCCTTTGGCGCGAATGGTTTAGGCCTCGATAACGCGAAGGCGGTTGAGGTCGATCTTGACGCCAGGCCCCATGGTGGTGCTGAGGCTGATCTTGCGAAGGTACTTGCCCTTTGCTGCTGCTGGCTTCGCACGTTGCACTTCGTCCAACACTGCGCGCAAGTTTGTTTCAAGATCTGCAGGGCTGAATGATGCCTTACCAATGCGAACGTGAACGTTGCCGTAACGATCGGTGCGGTATTCCACCTTGCCGCCCTTGAATTCACCAACTGCGCGACCAACATCTGTTGTCACGGTGCCGGTCTTGGGGTTTGGCATAAGTCCACGTGGTCCGAGTACACGACCCAAACGACCAACAAGAGGCATCATGTCTGGAGTTGCGATCATGAGATCGAAGTCCATCATTCCCTTTTCGATTTCAGCAGCAAGGTCGTCGGCACCAACAAAGTCGGCGCCGGCAGCACGTGCTTCTGCTGCGGCATCGCCTGCTGCAACAACAGCAATACGAAGTGTCTTACCTGAACCAGCAGGAAGTGCAACAGTTCCGCGCACGTTCTGGTCTGCTTTACGTGGGTCGACACCAAGACGAATAGCAACGTCGACAGACTCGTCAAACTTTGCGCTCGCGGTCTTCTTTACGATGTCGATGGCTTCAGTGGGTGTGTACTGAGCGTCGCGGTCAAACAGCGCTACGGCTGCCTTGTATTTCTTTGCAATCGCCATGATGGCTCCCTCTCACTTTCTTTTGTGATGTTTACTCCGCCCTGGTGAGGTGTTCCGTTGGGCGAGAGATTTTTATGTGTGGGTGAAGGTCAGACGACTTTCAAACCCATGCTGCGTGCGGTGCCACGAATTTGCTGCTTGGCAGCTTCGAGGTCGTACGCGTTGAGGTCTGGCATTTTGATGAGCGCCACTGCTTCGATGTCGGCTTCGGTGACAGTTCCGGCAACGGTCTTGCCTGGTGTTTGCGATGCCTTTTCGAGGCCAGCCTTCTGACGAAGAAGTACTGGTGCTGGTGGTGTCTTCAAAATGAATGTGAAACTGCGATCTTCAAAGATGCTGATTTCAACTGGAATGATTGTTCCGGCCTGTGCTTCGGTTGCAGCGTTGTACTGCTTCACGAAGTCCATGATTTGAACACCGTGTGGTCCGAGTGCGGTACCCACTGGAGGCGCTGGTGTTGCCTTTCCTGCGGGAATTTGAATTTTTACGATTGCTGCAAGCTTCTTCTTTGCCATGGTGTTCTTCCTTTAACGACGTTTGTTTCTATGCGCGAATGCTTTACAGCTTCGCAACCTGACTGAAATCCATCTCGACGAGAGTTTCGCGACCGAAGATGTTGACGAGAACCTTCAACTTCATGTGATCGGTGTTGATCTCTGCAACTGTTCCGTTGAAGTCGGCGAATGGGCCTTCCTTCACACGAACGCTTTCGCCTTCTTCGTACTCCATCTTTGGAGCCTTGCGCTTTGGTGCATCTTGTCCGTCACCCTTTGCGGTGAGGAACGTTTCCACTTCGCGACGTGACAACGGTGTTGGCTTTTGACCCTTATGGCTTTGACCGACGAACCCGGTGACGCCTGGTGTGTTGCGAATGCAGAACCACGTGTCGTCGTCCATCTCGCAACGAACAAGGAGATAGCCAGGGAAAACTTTCTTTTGCACGGTCTGCTTGCGACCCTGCTTGAACTCGACAACGTCTTCCATAGGGATAACGATTTCGTAGATGCTGTCGGCCATGTCCATGGAATCGATGCGGTTCTTCAGGTTGAGATCAACCTTCTTTTCGTAACCCGACTGAGTGTGCACCACATACCACTTGCCTGGCTTTGCCCATGCAGGTGTTTCAGTGGGTTCGTCGTCTTCCTCGTCGGAGACGTCGTCAGTGAGATCGAGCACCACGTCGGGCTCGATTGCTTCGATGACTTCTGCCTCGGGGGCGTCAGATGGGGTAAAAGTGTCGTCGCTCATTCGTTATTCCTTGTAGAGCCAACCAGAGAAAAAGCCAAAAACCGCATCGAGGGCACCTACATAAGCGGTGAACACCACCACTGTTGCCAGAACGATGAGTGAATACCGGCGAACTTCTGGCCACTTTGGCCATGCCACCTTCTTCATTTCATCGTTGACCTCGCGCAAATACTGCACAGGACCGATCTTTGGTTCGTCATGACCTTTGGTGCGAGCCTGCGGCTGAGTACGCACGGGATTGCCCTGTTCATTCAGGGCTCCCATTCGCTTCAGTGCGCGCTTTTGCTCGCGGTTCAGATCTTGACTTGACATTTCCTTTGTTCTCTCTCGTATGTGTTCTCTGCAGGGCAGGAGGGATTTGAACCCCCGACCATCGGTTTTGGAGACCGGCGCTCTACCAGCTGAGCTACTGCCCTCTACTGCCTCTCGCGTTGTCCGAAGACTTCACGAGAAGACCGCCGGCACCTATTGGCACCGATTAGAGGTCTCGACTAGCGAGTTTCCTTGTGATTGGTATGACGACGATCGCGCGCGCAGTACTTCTTCATTTCCAGACGCTCGCGGTCGTTGATCTTTGACTTCATGGTGATGTAGTTGCGCTCTTTGCACTCTGTGCATTCGAGCGTAATTTTCACACGCTTATCACTCTTGGCCATTGTGAGGCCCCTTCCTTAGAGACTGATTCGTACTTACTTGAGAATCTTGGTGACGCGGCCAGCACCAACAGTGCGGCCACCTTCACGAATAGCAAAACGCAAACCCTCATCCATCGCGATGGGCTTACCCAACTCAACAGTCATCTGCACATTGTCACCAGGCATCACCATCTCAGTACCAGCAGGCAACTGAACAGTTCCGGTCACGTCAGTAGTACGGAAGAAAAACTGCGGACGATAGTTATTGAAGAAAGGCTTATGACGACCGCCTTCTTCCTTCTTCAACACATACACCTGACCCTCAAAATTGGTGTGAGGAGTAATGGAACCAGGAGCACACAACACCTGACCACGCTCAACATCTTCCTTCTTCGTTCCACGAAGAAGAGCACCAATGTTGTCACCAGCTTGACCCTCATCGAGAAGCTTGCGGAACATTTCAACACCAGTACACGTTGTCTTTTGTGTGTCACGCAAACCAACGATTTCAATTTCGTCGCCTGTGTGAACCTTGCCCTGCTCAACCTTGCCGGTCACAACAGTGCCACGACCCGTAATGGTGAACACGTCTTCAATAGGCATCAAGAACGGCTTGTCAAGATCACGCGCTGGTTCTGGAATTGCAGTGTCACACGCATCCATCAACTCCATGACCTTTTCCTGCCATGCAGCATCACCCTCGAGAGCCTTCAACGCAGACACACGAACAACCGGTGCATCATCACCAGGGAACTCGTACTCGTTCAACAACTCACGAACTTCCATCTCAACAAGTTCAAGAAGTTCTTCATCTTCCACCATGTCAGACTTGTTCAACGCAACAACGATGTAGGGAACACCCACCTGACGAGCAAGCAACACGTGCTCACGAGTTTGTGGCATAGGACCATCGGTAGCTGCAACCACAAGAATTGCGCCGTCAACCTGTGCAGCACCCGTGATCATGTTCTTGATGTAGTCAGCGTGACCTGGCATGTCAACGTGTGCATAGTGACGCTTCTCAGTCTCGTACTCAATGTGAGCAATAGAAATCGTGATACCACGAGCCTTTTCCTCAGGAGCCTTGTCGATCTGATCAAACGGAGTGTGCTCAGCCAACCCACGATCCGCCAACGTCTTTGAAATAGCAGCCGTCAACGTGGTCTTGCCATGGTCAATGTGACCCATCGTTCCAATATTCACGTGAGGCTTATTGCGCTCAAACTTTGCCTTGCTCATTGCTGCTCCTTGCAGTTGTGATGAATGTGTTTTTTGTAGCGTCGATCGGGATCGAACCGATGACCTTCCGATTATGAGCCGGATGCTCTGACCAACTGAGCTACGACGCCCTGGCGTATTGGTCTTTCAACCATCCGAGTTTCACGCCGAATGGCGGAGCCCTCTGTGGGAATCGAACCCACGACCTTTTCCTTACCATGGAAACGCTCTGCCGACTGAGCTAAGAGGGCGTGCGCACTGAAGCAAAGCCTCAGTGAGCCGGACTGAAAATGCTATCGGTCTGTAGGACGCTTACTCCACTAGGTTCTTGGTCGTGGGAGACGTGATTATTCGCCATGCGACCGAGGCTGACGCCGAGGCGATCCGCCAGATCTACAACTATGAGGTCGAGCACGAAACCGCCACTTTCGACCTTGTCCCCCGCAGTCTTGAGGATCAAATTGAGTGGCAAAATGCCCGCCAGGGTGCCTTTTGCGTCTATGTGGCCGAGCTAAACGGCGAGGTTGTGGGATTTGGCGCCCTTTCTCCTTATAAAGAAAGGGCTGCGTACCGGACCTCTGTGGAGGACTCCGTCTACATCCGCCGAGACCTCGGCCGGCAAGGCATCGGCCGGGTCATGCTGAGCCATCTCTTGACAGCCGCCGCCGAAGGGGGGTTCCACGCCGTGATGGCCCGCATCACCACTCTTTCGACGGGCTCCATAGCCCTTCATGAGTCTGTGGGGTTCCAATTAGTGGGAATTGAGCGCGAGATCGGCCGAAAATTCAATAAATGGCTCGATGTGGCGCTGATGCAGTGCCTTTTGCGCGAAATCCGCTGAAAAAGCACTCAACCCCGCTGGCGAACCAGCGAGGTTGAATACGGGTTGGGCTGTTTTGGCTTTCGCCATTTCAGTTTCACGAATTGCTTCGTGGTGGGCCGAGCAGGATTTGAACCTACGTAGGCGTTGCCGGCAGATTTACAGTCTGCTCCCTTTGGCCACTCGGGCATCGACCCCTTTTATGAACTACGAAGGTTATCGGGTGACTAGCCTTCCAACCCATGCCTTCATTCGACATTATTTCTGAAGTTGACCGTCAAGAGCTCCGTAACGGAGTGGACCAGGCCCAGCGCGAGATGACCCAGCGCTTCGATTTCAAGGGGACGAACTCCTCAATCGAACAAAATGACCTGGTGATCACCATCAAGACGATCTCTGAGGAAAAGGCTCGTGCCGTGCGAGTTCTGCTTGAAGAGAAGTTCGTGAAGCGCGGGATGTCATTAAAGGGCATCGACTGGGGAAAGTTTGAACAGGCCAGCGGCGACACCGTTCGCCAACTTGTGACCATCAAGGTGGGCATCTCTTCTGACAAAGCAAAAGAGATCAACAAACTCATCAAGGAAAAGGGTCCGAAGGGCACCACGAGTCAAACGCAAGGTGAGCAAGTTCGCGTTACCAGCAAGAAGCGTGACGACTTACAAGCAGTGATGGCACTGTTGAAGGGCGAAGACCTCGGTATTCCGCTGCAGTTTGAAAACTTCCGCGACTAACCAGCCCACACGTACTTGCCGTCAATCGCAATGGGGTCGCCATTGCCAAACCATGTGGTGAGTGCACCGTTGTCACTCACCATCACGCTGCGCTTCCCTTTCATCACATAGGAACGCACGCTGGCAGGCACAGAGTCGGTAGAACTCACGTCGAGCGAATCGGGATATCGATATTCAAGAACCGACTGATTACCTGTCGCTGCAGTTTGTGTGACTACGTTGCCATTTTCATCAACGCCTATCAATCCCACATTCCACAAGCCGGTTGATGTCCAGGTCACAGTCTCTGATAACTGTGCGGCTTCACGCAGAGTACCGTCACTCATCCGAGCAATCCATACGTAGGCACCGTCTTTTGTGAATCCGGACAATGCAACTTCGTCACCGTTAATCCACTGCGCTCTGTAGATGGTCGCTACATCTGCTTTAGGCAAGTTAATGGTGACAGTTGTTTTTTCTGGATTCGCCACAGAAGAAATCAAGAGTTCTTCGTATGCAACTCGTGCCAGAAGTTCGCCGTCGGGACTAATGACGGGAAGATGGCCAATAAGCGTCTCCCATTCGCCATCTTTGTCTGAATCGAAGAACGTGATGCCACTGACTGGTTCGCAACACGCACCAACAAAAATTTCACATGTTTTCGTTGACACAGCAACGGTTTCTACAACGGTGAGATCTGATCCGGTACTGCTACTAAATGGATCATCACCAATTTGTTCAAGTTGTCGTGGTGTGGACGAGTCGGGAGAATCCCACACCACCACTTTGTACTCTTCTGTAATCGCAGCCATACCTACAGTTGGATTCTGCGCCGTTGGTGCGCATTTTCCCTGCGGCGATTCAACATTTGTAGTGACAGAACTTGATGATGATCCCCCACACGATGTGATGACAACTGCAGCAACAATCGTCGCAATTAAGCAGCGCATCAATCCTCTTGCGGTGCTTCAGCAGCACGCTTCTGCAGTTCGTTCACAACATTTGCGTCGGCAAGCGTGGTGGTATCACCAAGGTTTCTTCCCTCTGCAACGTCACGAAGTAGTCGACGCATAATTTTTCCACTGCGCGTCTTTGGTAGATCTGGTGTGAAGTAAATGGTTTTGGGTTTTGCAATGGCACCAATCTCACCAGCGACATGATTACGCAGTACCTGTTCGTCTACTTCACTTCCACCAACAAGCGTGACGTACGCAATGATTGCCTGACCTGTTGTTGCATCATTTGCACCAACCACCGCAGCTTCCGCAACAGCGGGGTGAGACACGAGAGCACTTTCTACTTCTGTTGT
>JBIIQG010000001.1:0-158088 GCA_044342185.1 Ilumatobacteraceae bacterium
AGATCCTTGAACATTCAATCGCCAACGGCATCGGCGTGAAATTCTCTACAAATGGCGCATTCATCGACAAGAAGAACGCTGAACGTCTCGCAGCTCTCGATTATCTCGACATTCAAATCAGTCTCGACGGAACAACTGCTGAAGTGAACGACGCCGTTCGTGGCGCAGGTTCGTATGCAACAGCAATTCGTGCCATGGAAAATCTGCGCGATGCCGGCTTTGGTCAATTCAAGATTTCTGTTGTTGTCACTCGCCACAACGTTGACCAGTTAGACGAGTTCAAAGCTCTTGCCGATTCATACGGCGCGCAATTGCGTATTACTCGCTTGCGCCCAGCCGGTCGTGGTGCCGACACATGGAATGAACTTCACCCCACCAACGCCCAGCAACGACAGATTTACGATTGGTTGTTGGCACATGGTGAGAACGTTCTCACTGGTGACTCGTTCTTCCACTTGAATGCATTTGGTGAATCTCTTCCCGGCCTCAACATGTGTGGTGCTGGTCGTGTTGTGTGTCTTATCGATCCACTCGGCGATGTGTACGCCTGCCCGTTCGTTATTCACGATCAATTCAAAGCGGGATCCGTTTTGGAAGCTGGCGGATTCACGAAGGTATGGCGTGAATCTGAGTTGTTTACAGAACTCCGCGAACCGCAAAGTGCAGGCGCATGCGCATCATGCGGGGCATTCGATGCTTGCCAAGGTGGTTGCATGGCCGCCAAGTTCTTCACCGGAATTCCCCTCGACGGTCCAGACCCTGAATGTGTTGGCGGTGATGGAGAGGAATATCTCGCATCAACACCCGTGGCTATTCTCCCTCGACCATCACTCGACCATTCAAAGCCTGCTCGCACCAAGGTGAACGCGTGAACATCATCAATCTCATTCTCGGAATTGTTGGCGGCTATCTACTCGGCACATTGCCCAGCGCAATCATCGTTGCGCGCGCAAAAAGTGTCGACATCACAACCTTTGGGTCAGGTAACCCAGGCGCAAGCAATGTGGCACGTGCAATCGGATGGCGTTACGGAAGCATTGTTTTCCTTCTCGATGCTGCGAAAGGCGCAATTCCGGCAGTTCTTCTCATCGGGCATCGACCCAGCGCCTACATCTGTGGCGCAGCGGCCATTGTGGGTCATATCTTCCCCATCACCCGTGGCTTCAAGGGTGGTAAAGGAATCGCCACTGGTGCTGGCGTGTTACTCGTCCTTCATCCGCTCATCATGGTTATTTCCGCAGTGTCGTGGATTGCAATTATGAAGCTGTCAAAGAAAGCGTCAGTTGCGTCAATCGTTGTTGTTCCACTGGTCGTTGTGTTGTTAGCCGTCACGGGTAAGCCAGCGTGGGAAATTTTCGCCTTCATCGGACTCGGTGTGCTTATTGAAATTCGCCACCTTTCCAATATCAAGCGTTTGTTGTCTGGAAGTGAACCACCTGTCTCTGGTACACGTGGCTAGTTCATGCTCGGAATTCTTGAACAAGCATTTGACTGGCTGAAGGATTACTCCAGTTCGCCCTGGTTCTACGTAGTTCTTCTTTCCATTGCCTTCCTTGATTCGGTACTTCCTATTGTCCCCAGCGAAACAATGGTCATCATTGGCGGTGTCAGTGCTGGTCTTCACGATCTTCACTGGTCGCTCGTCATTTTGTTCGCAGCAGCCGGGGCTTTTGCAGGCGACAACTTCAGTTACCACATCGGAGTTTTTTTCTCCGAGCGACTTCAACGCAGGTACAACAAGAGCAACAAAGGTCGTCAGCGTCTTCAATGGGCACACAAGCAAATTGAGACTCGCGGTGGTGAACTACTTGTCACTGCCCGCTTTATCCCGGGTGGACGCACCATCGTCACTCTCACATGTGGCATTACAGGTCAGTCCACCAAGTGGTTCATGAAGTGGTCGGCAATTGCTGCGAGTATCTGGGCAACTTACGCCGCCATGCTCGGCTTCATTGGTGGACGAACTTTCCAAGACAACCATATGAAGGCGTTCATCGTTGCGTTCTCTATGGCTATCGGTGCGACCATCATTCTTGAAATCATTCGACACTTCAGAGGCAAGAAAACTCCTGCCACTCATGAGTGACCTCGTCTCTCCTGCGTCGTCAGAGATTACATCTGGTCAGGTGTTAACGGTCTTGCCGCTAGGTGCATGGGAGCAACATGGTCCCCACCTACCACTCGACACCGACACGGTTATTGTTACTTCGGTAGTAAAACGTGGAATTGCTGACTCAAACATTCCACGTCATCACGTCATTGTTGCCCCTGTGCTTGCTATTACTGCAAGCGATGAACACGCGGGGTTTCCTGGAAGTCTCAGTACAGGTACACGTGCGTTAGTTGACTCCGTGGTTTCCATCTGTCGTTCAGCGTCTTCGTGGTCCACAGGTGTTCTCATTGCAAATGGTCATGGTGGAAACTTTGATGCACTAAAAGACATTGCATCGGCACTTGACTACGAAAAGATCACCTACTCAATATGGACTCTTCCGTCCTATGACGGCGCAGATATGCATGCAGGAAAGACAGAGACCTCTCTCATGTTGCATCTCGCCCCGCACACGGTTCGTCGTGAAGCGATTCCACCAGTTGACGTAAATGAGATTGACATGGCCACCATGCGTCAGCACGGCATACAAGCAGTGTCACCCTCGGGCGTACTTGGCGTACCCACTGCTGCCACCGCTGAACATGGACAAGAAGTTCTGGCCCTGTACACGGAATCTTTTGTTGACCGTCTGCGAATGTGCGCATCGCAATGGTTGAATGTTGGTCAATGAGTATCCGCTTTCGTCCCGACCACCAATGGTTTCGCGCATCAGATGGAAAGTCTCTAGTTGCGGGTTCACCGCTCACGTATTTCTCCGTTAGCGACAAGGGCTCAGACATTCTCACCTTGGTGGAGAACAACGATCTTCTTCCTGATGGACACGAGCAACTCACTGATCGCCTCGTGGCTGCCGGAGCAGCTCACCCCCTGTGGCATATGCCCACTCCAGCAGATGAAATCACTGTTGTCATTCCCGCATATCTCGGTGAGAGCAGAAATCTTGACCGCCTTTCGTCGCTCGTTCGTCGATTACACGGCCTGAACATCATCGTTGTAGACGATTGTTCGCCAGAGGAAATTGTTCTTCCAGGTGTCACCGTCTTGCGACACGACACCAACAAGGGCCCAGGTGCTGCACGCAACACCGGACTCGCCCACGTCACTACACCGTTCGTCGCATTTGTCGACGACGACGCCATTGTTACAGAAGAAAAAATTCGACTACTTGCCGCACAGATGAATGACCAACGCGTTGTACTCGTTGCTCCTCGCATTAACAGCAGCGAGAACGGTCGCCTCACAGGAGAGTACGAAGCGCATCACTCTCCACTCATGCTGGGTGAACACCCCGCCGTTATTCGTCCACTATCGCGTGTGTCGTATGTGCCAGCCGCCGTCATCGTGTGTCGCACGAAAACTATTCAAGATGCTGGCGGATTCGACGAGGAGATGCGTCTTGGTGAGGATGTAGACCTGGTGTGGCGTCTTGCCGCACAAGGCAACCTCTGTCGCTACGAACCCACCATTTTGTGTGAACACGAGACTCGCATGACCGTGCGCGAATTTGTTCGGCAACGTTTCGGATACGGCACAAGCGCAGCCGCTCTTTGCAAACGGCACGGAAACGCAGTGACTCCACTTCGCGCCAACATCATCCTGCTCCTCCCAGCACTTGCACTTCTCCTCGGCTTCATCTGGATATTTCTTCCACTTCTTCCGTTTGTTTATGCCTGGTACCTACTCACGCTGCGCGGTTCGGGGCTCTCGTTCGCACAACGCTCTCGCCTGACTTCACTTGGACTCTCATCCACTATTCGACTCACAGCATCTGCCATTACGCGGGCATGGTGGCCTGTGTTCTTTGTGCTTGCATTCTTTTCTTTTGCCATCGGATTCGCACTGTTTGCAAGTTTTCTTCTTCCAGCCGTGTATGGCCTTGTCCGCCACAAGCCACAACGAGTGTTCGGATATATGGGGCTACGCATCCTCGATGGCCTTGCGTACGGTGCTGGGGTATGGGTCGGTGCAATTCGTCAGAGATCCTTACGCTGTCTGATGCCAGTAGTCACGGGGTCCGCTTTGCGACTACGGTCAAAGGCGTGACCATTCGTCTTGCCGTACATGAAGCCAAATGGCTTTCACACGTTCAAGGCATCGCACGTGCTCATCCAGGTCTCGTTCCTGTCGTCAAGGGAAATGGTTACGGATTTCGCCGTTGGAATCTCATGCCGCTTGCCGGTCAACTGGCACAAGAAGTTGCTGTAGGCACCGTGTTTGAGGTGCGTGACATCCCCGCACATGTAACGCCCATAGTTCTTACACCAACGCTCACACCGCCGCCGAAGAATCTTCCACTGAATGCGATTCTCAGTGTGGCATCTCCCCATCATGTGGTCGCTCTCACAACAGCCGGTTGGGCAGGCGATGTCATCGTGAAGTTGCAGTCGTCCATGATGCGCTACGGAGTCGCGCGAGAGAACCTGATGTCTCTTCTTGACGACGTCAAGAATGCGCGATTCACATTGCGCGGGTTCTCGTTGCATCCACCACTAGACGGCGACCCAATCGCACACGTGAAAGAAATTGAAGCATGGCTTCCCTTGTTACCTTCAGATCTTCCGTTGTATCTCAGTCACCTCGATAGTCACTTGTACGAAAAACTACGTGCCGACCATCCCCATTTTGATTTTCGAATTCGCTTAGGTACTTCGCTCTGGCACGGCGACAAGTCGATGATGCAATTATCGGCTGACGTGGTTGACCACCACCCCATCGAATCTGGTTCAAGAGCTGGTTATCGACAGGTAAAAGTGGACGGCCCTGGGGAGATCGTGCTCATTGGTTGCGGAACTGCGCACGGAGTATTCCCACTCCCAGACGGACGCAGCCCATTCCACTACAAGCACCAGCGTTTGAACATGCTGGAACATCCGCACATGCACACAACCATGTTGTTTGTTGCACGAGGACGTCCTATTCCCAGCGTTGGCGAATGGATCGATGTTCAGCAACCGCTTACACGCGTGCAAGTAGATCTGTTGCAATGGATCCGCTAGCCAGCGAAACTCATTTCAACTTCTAAATATTTGCCATTCGGTTGAGGCCGCGCCATCCAACTGCAGACGCACCTACCAGTGGGCCTTCATCGGCGAGTCGTGCCGGAACAATTCGCGCATTGCGAGAAAACTCAAGGCCGCAAAGTTCGTCGAGAGTTTTTTGCGCAGATGTAAAGAATGTTGCTCCGAAGCCCAATGCAACACTGCCGCCTACACACACAAGTTTCAAGTCCAGAAGGTTGCACACCGAAGCAACTCCCCGACCAACGAGACGACCTGTTCGCACCATGATTTCGTACGAGGGCTGCGTGGGCGGACGACCCGTAATTGCTTCAATTGCTGGCCCTGATGCTTCTGCTTCTAAACATCCGCGGCCACCGCACGAGCAGCGACGCCCGTTGGGCTCGACAATGACATGCCCCACATGACCAGCATTTCCGGTCTCTCCGTCAAGCAGTTCACCGTTCAACACAATTCCGCCCCCAACACCAGTGGAGACGACCATCGCCATGAAATTGTCGACGCCGCGAGCGGCACCAAGCCACCCTTCGGCAAGCGCAAGCGCTTTCGCATCGCCATCACCAAAGACGGGAAGACCTGTGTAAGTGCCAAGGCGTTCGCGAAGGGGAAAACTTCTCCATTGGTGAATATTGAGCGGCGACACGGTTTCTACGTTGCGTGTGATGGGTCCGGCACATGCCACACCAACAACAGATGGCATGACACCATGATGGTCTCGTGCCCGAACAAGTTGTCCCTCTACCGCAACGATGAGATCTTCAAAAAGTTCATCACCACTTCCGCCCTTGTCGACAGGAATATTGACGCGGTCAATCAGTTCCCCCGAACGGGTGACTAAGCCAACGGAAAACTTTGTTCCGCCAATATCGATTGCCAGCGCGAGTTCCATGGGGACCCTATTCTCGCAAAACGTAGAGACAATTTGGGTGGAATCACTCAACAAAATTAGGTACTAAAGGTTATAAGTAATAACTAAAAGACTGTGTACCCTACGCTGTTCGCGTGCTTCACGACTGGTCTCACATTGTTGAACTACAACAACAACAGTCTTATTTTCGCACTCTGTCGCAGTTCGTTGAACGTGAAAGATTGCAACACGTCGTGTACCCCGTGCACTCCGATGTTTACGCCGCATTGCATCTCACATCGCTAGAAAGCACTCGTGTTGTTCTCCTTGGGCAAGATCCGTATCACGGTGCTGGTCAAGCACACGGGTTGTCATTCTCTGTACCAAATGGTGTTGCACTACCTCCTTCCTTGCGCAACATCATGAAAGAGCGCCAGGCAGATGTTGGAATACCCTTATCCCCACAGGGCAATCTCTCTGGGTGGGCAAAACAAGGGGTTCTCTTACTGAACTCCACGCTCACCGTGCGTGAAGGCGAAGCCGGATCCCATCGCGGGCAAGGCTGGGAGACATTTACCGATGCTCTTCTGGCTGCGGTGAATGCAAAAGATCATCGTGTTGTCTTTGTTCTGTGGGGGTCTACTGCTCAGCAGAAACATGCACTCATTACGGGCAAACATCACGTAGTACTACAAGCCCCTCACCCGTCGCCCCTCTCTGCTCACCGGGGATTTTTTGGTAGTTCGCCGTTCTCACAAGTCAACAAAGCGTTGGAAGAAGTTGGCGAAATACCCATTGATTGGCGTAACGACATCAATCAATGACTTAGCGAGAAAAATAGAGAGCGTTCACCCCGCCTATGGAGAGCCGCTACACCTGTGAGACAATCCTGCAATGGCATTGGCCGCTCGACAATCCGAAAAATCTCGGCAGACCGATCTAAAGGTTGCTCAGAGCGCAGCGCGCGCCGTGCGAACTGTTGGTGTTGACCAAATGGCGCTCACACGCGTTGCCGCCGATGCAGGATTCTCCAGTGGCGCCATTTATGCCCGATGCGATGATCGTTCGGAACTTGTCGTCCTTGCTTGGGAGAAAAGTTTCTGGCCCATGCTGTCGGAAATTCTGACTCCACTTGTAGATGCAGTACTCACAAATGATGCGCGTCAGGTGGCACACATCAGCGAGCTTTTTGAAATGGCAAGCAGACCAGATGCAGTGCCTGACATCGGAAGTGCAATGGAGATCATTGTGGCATCGCGACGCGACGAAGTAATCGCTGAAGTTGTTCAACGCGACATACTCGGCTTACTCGACGATCGCGGTGTCGGACCATCTACAGATGGTGCAAATCGACAAGCGGTGGTCTCTGCACTGGCCACAACATTTGGCGCGGCACTTCTGAATTCGGTGTACGACCAAGGCTCAGTCAATCCCATCAATCCCAAAGCTTTGCTCGAGATGTTTACGAAGGCTGTCCGCACAGCATCGAAACCCACCAAACCTGCCGGAGCAAAACCTGCACCCACGCCATACGTATTTCCTTCTACTCGTGACGACATTCGAGATGCCCTCATTGCCGCAAGCGAGTACGTGATTGCACGTTCAGGCGTGCACCGTGCCACAGTTTCGCGAATCGCACGACGCGCTGGCGTCAGCGTTGGTGCAATCTATGGACTGTACGAAAACAAAGATTCTTTGGTGGCCGACTGTTTAGAAGTTTTGTTCCCACCCCAACTCGCTATCGATTCAAAGAGTTGGGCGCAGGTCTTCACCGCGACAGATCAACGTGCCATGGTCACAGAAATAGTCTCCCAATACATGACGCCGTCTTATAGCCAATGGAGACGCTTTCGTTTAGAAAGTCTTATTGCTGCTCGTCATTCGCTTCCCATTGCACAACAATTAGGTGTGTATGCAACACACACCCAAGAATCCTTACTTCGAGCCAGTGCCCAGGCTCCTGCACACGCAGGAATTCGCGCTGAAACCGGCCTCTCTGCGCGTGCGTCTGTCATTGGTTTGTCCATTGTTGAAATCGTGGACCCCACTATTTGTAATCTCGATTGGCGTTGGGTACCTGTTCCCTAATTGGATGGGGCGACGCATATCGCTTGCGATTGCTCACTAGCGTGAGTTCACCATGCACTTTCGCCGCACGCGTCTCTCACTTGCTGTTCTCACAGTCGGCGCTCTCGTTCTCACGACGGGCGCAGTAGCAAACTCGGCGACGCCTGAAGTGCCAGGTGTAGTCACACCACCGACGCTTTCATCACCATCGCTTGGCTCCAGCCACTCCTGCATTGTGCGCGACGGTGCCGTTTGGTGCGCTGGTGCAAATTCAGTCGGCCAACTAGGTGTGGGTACAACATCTACACGACTCACATCCTTCACCCCCACATTGATGACAAGTGCACTATCTGTGGCAGCAGGTGGCTTACGCACGTGTGCCGTGGCAACCGACTCAACCGTGTGGTGCTGGGGTTCACTTCACACTGCCATCGACCCAGTGAATACACCCCATGCGCTCACACGCATAGTGATCCCCACACCAACGCAAGTTCCGCTCACCAATGTTCGCTCGCTGTCTGTTGGGGCCGACCACATCTGCGCTCTCAGGACCGACGACTCCGTGTGGTGCTGGGGAGCCAATAAGTACGGACAACTAGGCGACGGGACGCGCAACGCTTCAGCAGTACCCATTCAATCGCGAGTATCGCGGGTCATCAGCATGGATGTAGGAGCTGCACACACATGCGCTGTTCGCTCTACCAAATCTGTGTGGTGCTGGGGACGCAACAACTACCACCAAGTTGGTCAGCAAGTTCTTTCATCTAGACCTACCCCCACCTACGTTCCCACTGTGCGTGCAAACAGTGTCACCACCGGCTCAGCATTCACGTGCATCGTGTCCATCACACAACGTTCGCAATGCTGGGGTCGCAACAACTACGGACAACTCGGTACATCGTGGGGTGCATCTCGTGCTCGTGCTGTGACAGGTCCGCGCACCGGCCTCATCTCGCTAGAAGCAGGTCAAGAATTTGTGTGCGGAATAACGCAGGCCAGTTCCACATGGTGTTGGGGGCGAAACAAGTACGGACAGCTTGCCAACGGCAGTTACATAGCCAAGGCAACGCCGCAGAAAGTGGTTCCTTCATCCCTTGTTGGACCGTCACAACTGGTGGCTGCTGGCGACATGCATGCCTGCGCTCTTTCTTCCACTACAACTGGCATGTGGTGTTGGGGGCTGAATGCATCAGGCCAATTGGGAGACGCCAGCACAACAATGCGAAGAAGCGGCGTAGCGGTATGGCCGAACGGTGTTCGCATGAAGCCCATCGGAACAGACCAGTCGGCGCGACTCATTGTCGCTGGCGACATTGCCTGTAACCAGATTCGTCGAACCACATATGGAATTGGTGCTTCAGGTATTCAGTGTGGAGAAACCGCAACGGCATCACTCATTACTTCCTTGTCGCCCGATGGTGTCATCGCGCTGGGAGACCTTCAATACGAAGCAGCAAGCATTTCTGATCTCCGTGCCTTCTACGGCACAACGTGGGGTGCCTTCAAGAACATCACCTACCCCATTCGCGGAAACCATGAATACATCACGAGCGGAGCATCTGGATACGTTGAATACTTCGGAGAAATGTCTCCGTCGTATTGGACAACAGACGCCGGTGGCTGGCGCATTATTGCTGTTGATTCTTGGTGCCAAGGCCAGTTGTATTCAGGTTGTTCCGCAACATCTGCCCAAACACGTTGGCTCGTCAATGAGTTACAGCGAGCTCGTACCGAAGGAAAATGCGCTGCCGTCATGATGCACCACCCGTTCGTCTCCAGCGGTCGATACGCCACTGCATCAACGCAGTACTTATGGGAAGCATCGGTTGCAAATGGTGCAGACCTTGTCATGACTGCACATGATCACCACTACGAACGATTCGGGCCACTCGATGCAACTGGAGCACCTGCAGTCGGCGGTGTGCCACTCTTTATTTCAGGTCTCGGTGGCGCCCAGGTGTACCCGCTTGGGCCTGCAGTTCCCGGAAGTCAATACATGTTGAACTCAGACCACGGTGTAGTTCAACTCACATTGACGCCCACCACTTTCTCATGGGGCTTCGTGAGCGCGTTGGACAATCTCACATACGACGCAGGATCGGCGTCGTGTACTCCCTGACGATGTGCCAGAAAATGTCAGGAGAAGTCGGGTACAAGAATGACTTTGCCCGCAACTTTTCTATTCTGCATGTCTCGTAACGCTTGAACAGCCTGCGACATGGGATAGGACACCGGCTCCACTGGGTGCAAGCGTCCTTCGCCCATTTCTTTCAACACTTCCACCACCATGTCTGCGTGAGCTGCTGGATTCTTTGTGACCCAAGCACCCCAATCAACACCAATAACAGTGCGATTCAGCAACAGAACCAGATTCGCTGGAAGTTTTGGAATTCCTGCAACGAAACCAACGACCATGTACTGACCCCCAGAGGCCAATGCGCGTAATGCCTGTTCTGCAAGGTCTCCACCCACGGGGTCGTAGACCAGATCAAGTTTCCCATCCGCAAGTTCGCGTGCCCGAAGCTTGAGATCTTCAGTGAGAACATCGATAGTTGCGAATGCACCCGCATCCATTGCCAATTGACGCTTTTCTGGAGACGATGCAGCTGCAATCACCTTTGCACCCATGGCAACACCGAGATCGACAGCGGCCAGACCAATTCCGCCGCCTGCGCCCAGCACCAACATGGTGTCGCCTTCGCGAATGTCGGCGCGATGTCGGAATGCAAACCATGCAGTGAGATAGCTCTGCATAAATGTGGCAGCTTGGCCGTCGGTCAAGTTGTTTGGAATACGCAGTGCGCGTGAAGCGTGCACAACAGCAGAGTCTGAGAAACCCCCCACACCAATGGGGACAAACACGCGATCACCCACCGACAGAGTGGACACATCTGATGCAACTTCGGTGACGACGCCAGCAACTTCAGAACCCGGGCGATATGGCACGGGAGGCTTGATTTGATAGCGACCTTCAATCATGAGCGAGTCAACAAAGTTCAAACCGCACGCACGAATATCGATTCGAATGTGACCGTCGGTCAGCGGCGCATTGGGCAATTCCACAACGTGGAGCGCATCGAGTGAACCAAGTTCTTCAACCTGCAATGTCTTCATAAATCCGACGGTACTAGACCTCATCCAGCCCGACACAGACGAGTACCGTCTAGTTCATGTTGCGCATACGGTTCTTGCTGCGCATGCCGTGGTTTGCGGTAACAGCAACGGCAGTGGCGCTCATCGTTCGTGCCATGGCATCTATCTCGCAGAATGCCGTTCGCTATCCCGATTCTGTTGGGTACGACACGGTGAAATTCTTTACTCACACCGACAGACCCTGGCCGATTCCTTTTGTGTTCTCTCTCGCAGGGTCGGACTCTCTCCGAATTATGTTCCAGGTGCTTCTCGGCACCGCGGCATGGGTGTTTCTTGCCTGGGGCTTGTCCTCCATTAGCCGTTTCCCTCGAACAGCATTTGCGTCCACACTCCTCCTTGGCCTGTCACCACAAATCATTCGCTATGACGTTGCAATTTTGTCTGAATCTCTCAGTATCTCCTTCGCCGTTGCCGCACTAGCAGCCACCCTGTACCGACTCCGCACCCGAACGATGCTCTCCAACATCATGTGGGGAACCGCTCTCACCTTGTGTGTTTTGTCTCGGCCCACACACCTCATAGTGGTCATCGTGTGCCTAGTGCCATCAACCATTGTCTTCGTTCGTACTCGTGCGCGAAAGATAACGATGACAACACTTGCCCTGCTTTCATTGTTGGGTGCCGGAATTGTTTCGTTGCGCACCACGTCTCATGTGTCATTGCTGAACGTGTACACCGTGATCTCAAGCCGTGTTATTTCCGATGATGAGCGCTTTACGTGGTTTGTGGAACGCGGAATGCCAAACGTTCCCAACATGCGCACTGCGACTGGCTATGACTACGCCGAAGAACTGCCTGCAGATGTCGCTGCAATTGTTCAATTGCCAGTGGGTCAACAACCACCTCAGTTAATGCGGGTCGGTGGAGTCCAACTGGCCACATGGCTGAAGAACAACGGATGGAGGGAGTGGTCTCGCTATCTCATCACGCATCCATCTGATGCATTCTCACACGCCAGCCAACTAGCGGGGCCAACCTTGAACCCTCCAAATGGTGACTTTCTCCCGTTGAAGAACGGGGCCATGATCCCTCAATCAATATTCTTCACTTGGCAACTGTGGACACTGCTTTCTGGTGTCGCATTGCTAGTCGGTTTTCTTCAACTCAGAACGCGCTCCGCCTCACTGCTACTCGCAGCAGCCGTACTGACCACGTGGAGTATCTACTTCATCACGGTGCATACCAGCGGAATTGAACATGTTCGCCACGCAGTCACTGTGAGCGCAATGATTCGTGTTCTCGGATTAGTTTCCTTGTTCGCCCTGTGGCCACAACGCAGACCTATCGCATCGCTCGACGAACACGACGACGAACTTCATTAATGGTTTTTTCGCGGCTCGCTTCATTTGAGTGATCAAGGCCGTAAATTCCAATCCAGTTGGTACGAACTCGGCGATGAAACATGAAACGAATGGAGCGAAGGGCAATCCTCTTACCGGCTTCTCCCTGCAACACATTGATGTGTTTGGGAGCTCCATGAGTTGTTACCACCACTAGTCGTCGCACATTCGTGAGCAGCGGAGTGATCCGTGACGCACCTTCGGGCAATGTCCACGCCACCTCATTCATGAAGATGCGATCAATCCAACCTTTCAGAATTGCGGGCTGTGCCGACCACCAGGTGGGATACACCAGAACAAGAGAATCGCACCACTGAAGATCGTGAACATGCGAGGCGAGTTCGGGCAGATGCGCAAGTTTCTGCTGCAGATCTCCGACGTGGTTTACTCGCTCGTAAGGAGTAAACACCGGATTAAACGCTTCCGCATATAAATCCGTATGTCGAATCACGTGCCCTGCGCGCTCGATTTCTTCCAAAGTGACCGAACATAAAGTGGCGTGCAGAGATTTTTCCGATGGATGCGCAGAAACGACGAGGACGTTCATAAGTGAGCCAACTTGTCTTCTACCTGTGCAAGAAACGCTGCGCGACTGTCGGGCGTAGATCGATCCATTTGATAGTGCGCCAGCCGCAAAAAACGAACACGATGAGTGCAAGACAATCGTAAGGAACGCGAAAACATCCGAGAGCCGTTGTCGTTCATGGCTTTCACATAGACCCAGGGCGACCCAAACGTCGTCACTGTGACAATTCGTCGCAGATTGCCTAAGGCAGGACGAACCTGGTTCTTGCTATTCATCTTGAAAGCAACGGTGGGCATAAACACTCGTTCTGCCCACCCCTTTAGTTGCGCGGGCACCGATGACCACCATGTGGGGTACACAAATACCATCACTTCGGCGTGCTTCACGAGCTCCACATATCTCGCCACGTCTGGTGGAAACACCGGATTCATCGTTGTGTATGACAACCATTCGTCTTCATGCATCACCGGATTGAATGAGTCTGCAGCGAGGTCAATGGTGTCTACTGAATGACCCGCCTTGCGAAGGCCCGAAACAGCGGCGTCTCGCAATGCGGAACAGAAACTTCCCTCTATGGGGTGACAATAAACAACAAGCGCGCGCATACAGGAAACTGAATTACAGAGAATTCACGACTACCGTAATCGTTATGTCGGACCTCACAGGCAACTTCGAGACAGGAAAACTGCCAAAGATTGCTCCCGGCACTGTGACTGTCACTATTGCGCGCACTCCGTTGCCCGGAAAACGTGAAGATTTCGAACAGTGGTGCAGCGACATGCAGCACGAAGTAGAGCATGCCCCTGGATGCCTCGGTGCCACTGTCCTTCGCCCGGCGGGCGAAAGCAACCACTACCAAATGGTCTTTCGATTTGTCGATGCCCTACATCTCCGTCAATGGGAACGTTCGGCCGTACGTCAAGAACTCCGTGAACGATCTGATGAGCTGGTTGAGTCCGAGCGCGTCACAGTAACGGCAGGAACAGAAGAGTTCTTCAAAGCACAAGGTGAAGTGGACCGACATCGCAGTGCATTTGGTCGATTTGTTGCAGACGTAGCGTGGATCTATCCGGTTGCTCTCATCATCGCAATCGCCATCGCGCCACATCTGGCAAAGCTGGACATTGTTCCGCGTGTTCTTGTCTCTACTTTTGTGATTGCTGCCACCAGCAAATACACCACTGGCCCCGTGAGGCGTTGGTGGAGACGACGTCGAATGTTGCCGCAGAACTCAGAAGTTCGCTAACTACCTGTTCCTAGCGCGGTGGCAAAGCACATGCTTTAAGGCCAAACATGCGCGAGATGAGTCGTCGATTCTTTGCAATGACAAAGTAGATGCCTTTTGCAAGAAAACGAAGAACGGGTGCACCAATGACACGCCCAATGAAGCGTGTGGCAGCAGTATCCGATTTGAGCAGTATGTGTGACACCGCATCGGCACCTTCACGGCGACCGCTCCAGGTAATGAACCACACGGACGACAAATGAGCGATTCCGTAATTGGTGTGTGACACCACATCGACGCCAGGGACATGTTTGCGGATCCAACCCGCAGACCATTCACAGATGCCGCAATCTCCGTCGTAGACAACCACATCGTTCATGGCAATTACGCACCTAACAGTTCAAATACCTGCTGTGCACGCCCCGCGTGAATTGTTTCTTCTCGACCATTCAGACGCAAAAGCCGCTGAACTTCCTCGTTCTCTTCGGCATCTGCCCACTTCTGGTATCCCGCATCGCCGTTCAGTTCACCTTTGACAATGCCAGCAAACATGGCAGGGTCGATGGAATCGGGCAATGGAACATCGAGTAGTTCTTCAACGTCGGCACTAGGAACCCACTCGTGGCCAAGCTTGATGCTGATCATGCGAGCAAGACGACGCGCATGTCCTCGTTCTTCTACAGCGTTCTTGCGTAACAGGCTTGCTGCTTCGTCGTTATTTACGAGGTCGGCAAGTTTGTTATAGAACACTTCGCCCGCCATCTCAATGCGATACATCAAAGTGAGTTCTGGAATGTCCAGTTTCTCAACTCCGGCGAGACCAGCGTTTGCTGTATAGAAGTTCTGTTCGCTCATACTTAGTTCACATTCAAAAGATCGACAACGAACACAAGTGTTTCACCGCCCTTGATAACACCACCTGCGCCCTGCGCTCCGTAACCCATGTGCGGCGGAATGGTCAGCACGCGACGGCCACCAACTTTCATTCCGGCAACGCCTTGGTCCCAACCAGAAATAACTTGGCCAGCACCCAAACGGAATTCAAAGGCGTCGCCACGATTCCATGACGCGTCGAACTCTTTTTGCGTGCTCCACGCAACACCCACGTAGTGAACTTCTACAACTGTTCCGCTGGTTGCTTCCTTGCCATCGCCAACGGTGAGGTCTTCAATAACAAGATCGACAGGTGGGTTTCCAGCAGGGATGGTGACGTCAGGCTTACTCATATGCCCAACCTATCTGCCGCTTATGCCTTGGCACGGGTGCGACGAAGAACCGGATCGGCCAGTCGCAGCGATGTGTCGGCAATTCTCATGACGCGGCCTGCGGCTCCAGGTGTTGATGAATCGATGAGATTTCCCATGACTGCCAATGTGATGTCGGCTGCCTTTTGTGTTCCTACCGCGATGCGAAGACCCGGCTTCAACAACCATGGGTGGCCAATGATGAAGCTGAATCGACGGCCCGTACGCAGGAATGAGTCGAAGCGCTCGCCCACTTCGCGGTCGTATGCCTGTGCTGCAGTCACTGGGTCTTCGATGAATTTCTGCGCCGCCAACATTCCGGATTCAAGGCCGTAGTCAATACCTTCGCCATTCATCGGATTTACAAAACCGGCTGAGTCACCTACTGCAACCCAACCGGGACCGGAGCGACGCACGCAACTCATTGGTAGACGCCACGCACGTGGCTTCTCTACATAGTCACCCAAACTCCACGACTCGCGCACAAGTGACGAGTACTGATCTAGGAGAGTGTTGAGATTCAGCTTCTTGAATCCCTTCATGGTGCTGAGTGCGCCCACGCCAATGTTTACTGTGCCGTCACCGGCAGGGAACATCCAGCCATATCCAGGCACTGCTGTTCCGTGTTCATCGCTCAAACTCAGGCACGCTTCCAAATGGCGTTCTGCGTGTCGTGGTGTTGGTGCGTAGGCGCGAATGGCGAGTCCGAAAGTTTCGTTCGGATCACGAACCGCACCCAGTATTTGTGCTGCTTGACCTTGTGCGCCTGCGGCAAGAACAGTGAACGGAGCAGTGAACTTTTCTGTTCCAACAACAGCGCCAATACAACGGTTGTCTTCAAGAACGGGAAGAGCTTCACTTTCGAATCGAACATCGACCCCGCTAGCAATGGCTACGTCAAGCAAGTGATTGTCAAAACTTTTGCGCGGCCACACGGCTCCGTGATTTGGGAAACGGTCTGTTGTTGGCCACAACAACTCGCGTTCCTTCTTTCCGGCAATCATTCGCAAACCGTCGATGCGATGCGCAACCGAATGATCAATGCGGAGTTCATCAAGTGCTGCAATTGCACGAGGTGTGAGACCGTCTCCGCACACTTTGTCGCGTCCGTATGGACCTTTTTCAAACAGAGTGACAGAGAGTCCGGCACGCGCTGCCGTAATGGCTGCAGCAGACCCAGCAGGCCCGCCACCGATAACGAGAAGGTCGCGTTGCATTGACCTTGAGCCTGCCAGCCAACACTGCGAACGGCTACCTGCGTACCATGGGTCACATGGCTGAAATGACTCTGGAAGACGCTGTCACGCTCATCCGCCCCACCGACTCGCTGGCACTTCCCCTGGGTCCAGGCGTACCCGGCGGGTTTATGCACGCATTGGGCGCCAGAACCGACTTCGTCGACCTTCACATCTTCGGCGCTCTCATGCCAGACCTGTACGCAGTGCTTGCGCTCCCTGGCGTCCACTACCGAAGCGGCTTCTTCGGCCCAGCCGAACGCTTTCTGCGTGACAGTGGAGCATCCATTGACTATGTGCCTGCAGACTTCCGGCGCTTTGAACCCATCTTGGAGTCACTGTCTCCACGAGTGATGGCCACGGCAGGCGCACCACCCGTTGACGGATGGGTGAGTTTGTCTGTTCATGCGGGCGCAAGCGTCGACGAACTTCACCGAGCTGCCAGCGACCCAAACCGAGTAGTCATTGTTGAAGTCAGCGAGAAATTCCCAAGAACATTCGGCGTTCTTCCTGAACATGGCCACCGCATTCACGTAGACCACATTGATGCTCTGATCTATACCGATCGCGAGCCACTGAACCTGGCCGATGCACCTCCATCGGAAGCTGAGTTGATGATTGCCAACTTGGCACTCACATTCATTAGTTCTGGTTCGACTCTTCAAACAGGTATCGGCGGAATCCCCAACCAGATTGCAACATTCCTCGCAGAGAGTGATCTTGACGATTTTGGAGTGCATTCTGAAATGTTCACGACTGGGTTAATGCGACTTCATCAAGCAGGAAAGGTCAGCAATAACAAAGGTAGTCAATTTGATGGTTTCTCCCCCACCACCTTTGCTGCAGGAATTCCAGAACTGTACGAGTGGCTCCACGAAAACGAATCAGTTCGTTTTCTTCCCGTGAAAATTGTGAACTCACCAGAACTCATCTCTCGCAATCGAGACATGATCACCATCAACGGTGCTCTAGCGGTGGACCTATCTGGGCAAGTAATGGCGGACAGCATCAATGGCAAGCAGTTCAGCGGTGTTGGAGGACACGAAGACTTTGTCTCTGGTCCCGGGCTGAAACTAGAAGGACGAAGCCTCGTCTGTCTTCCTTCCACCAGCACTGTGAACGGAACACTGACAAGTCGAATTCTTCCCCAGTTCCCATCCGGGACGGTGGTCAGCACGCCGCGTCACCAGATTGATGTCATTATCACCGAGTACGGCATCGCCGAACTTGAAGGACGCACTATTCGCGAACGTTCTCGTGCACTCGCACTGATTAGTCACCCAGATTTTCGAGATGAACTTCTTGCGTCGGCGGAGCAATGGCCCACGGACTAAGTCCAGAAGCATTCATAAACGCAATAACCGTTACGAGTGCAATACAACCCACTGCGTTGCCCGCATAGAGATCTGTTGGCCAGTGTGTGCGAATCATCCATGACGACACGTTGACGACTACTGCAAGAACACCCACAAGCGCCCAGCCCCATCGCCGCAGTGTTGTCTGTGGTGCAGTGAAGAACCACACCATGTAGCCAATAAGCGCAGGAACATTCGTTGCATGTCCAGAAGGAAATCCAAGTTCACCCGTCTCGAGTCGACCCATGAGTGGCCACGATTGCCAGGGCAGTTCGCGACCAATACTGAGTTTCAATGCGCCGGTCATTCCTGTTTCAAACAACAAGACGATTGCAAACCCAACGAGGGGTATCCACGACCTGCGCTTCCAAGCCACCCACGACAAGATGGGCAAGAACACAGTGAGCAAAAGCCCACGCAAACCAAAATGAACGCTGTACTTAAAGAAGCCTTTATCGGGAACGAGTCGACGAGCAGTTTGGACAGCGCGATAATCCGCTTGAGCAAACCATTCGTAGGCCACGACCTGCCAGGTAAAGAAGGCGACCACGAGAGTTAATGCAATGACGCTGACAGTGAGGCGGCGAGGGGTCAACATCGTCCTCTAGTTTGCCTCCTTAGGGACAGACCACGGTGTCATCATCACGAACTATGGTGACCGTCATGAGCAAAACACAGGTAACAAAAGACTCCATTGATCTCGGCATCGTGGTGTGCGACATCAACAAGTCTCTAGCGTTCTACCGAGATCTCTTGGGTTTTGAGCTACAAGGAACAATGAAAATGCCCGGTGGTGGGAATATGCACCGACTGCAGTGCGGGACTTCCGTCATCAAGTTGGTCCATACCGACCCATCCCCTGCACATCCAGTCGGCGGCCCCATCACGGCAGCTTGCGGGTATCGATACTTCACAATCTCAGTGGGCAACTTGAAAGAAGTCACCAAGAGTTGTGAAGACAGCGGGTACACCGTGCAAATTCAGCCAGTATCAATTCGCGATGGTGTCACAATTTCAATCGTTGAAGACCCCGATGGAAACCTGGTTGAGTTCCTGCAAATTGGGTGATGCCGCTGCGCTAGCCGGCGACTCACAGCACGGTTCGTAGCGATTCACTCAATTAATCGCCCGAAAGCCGCTGGCGTGCACAACACAAAGGATCGCGGTGCGTTTTGTCATGACAACTCCTTTTGGGCCTCCTAATGCGAGACTGCAGGGATGGCAGAAGAGGCTGACGACCTACCAGTACTCGCGTGCCCCCATTGTGGCCAAGCGTTTCGCCAAGTCCCCCACGGCATCATCTGCCCATCTGGACACGCCTTTGATCAGGCCAAGGAGGGGTACTTCAATCTGCTTCCTGGTGGACGCCTACCCAGTTCCTCCACATCGGGCGACACAGCCGAATCACTTCAAGCCCGGCGACGGTTTTTGCATGCGGATTGGTACCAACCCATTGCTCAAGCCCTGCAGAACGCACTCGGCACTCACGTGGGGCCCGTCCTCGATGTGGGCTGCGGTGAGGGCTGGTACCTCTCTCAACTTGAGTCTCATCAGAAATTCGGACTCGATATTTCAAAACGTGCTGTACAGATGGCCAGCAAGTTGATTCCCGATGCTCAGTTCATTGTTGGCACCGCGCATCGACTTCCCATTCTCAATGAATCTTGTGATGCGGTGTTCACTGTCTTTGCTCCGCACTCGCATAGTGAATACCTACGTGTGCTTCGTCCGGGCGGTCGATGGGTCACCGTTACACCAGGTCCGCAACATCTTCATGAAATGCGTCCGAAGAAAGACCCATCAATTGAAGAACGCGAACGACGTCGAAGCGAACCACCACAAGAATCTCAACATGCAGAGCGTGTGACTTTCTCTCTCTCGTTACCGATAAACGCAGCACATGATCTGTTCTCTATGACTCCACTTCGTTGGCAAACTGCAGCCGATGCCACACCTGTTACGTCTGTTACAGCCGACGTTTGGGTCTCGTGGGGAACTTCGCTCTAGCGTTACGCGCGTGCCAACTTTCGACGCAACTTATTATTCACGCTTCTACGGAAAAGATGGCGCGCATGACGAAGAGCGAATTGCCTATTTGGCATCGGCTGTTCACAACATGTGTGCATGGTGGGGCGTAGAGATTCAGACAGTTCTCGATGTTGGAGCCGGAATGGGAATGTGGCGTGACTGGTACACAGAACACCACCCACACGTCTCGGTGCAATCTATTGATGTCAGCGAGCACGCGTGTGCCACATGGAATCACGAGTTGCGAAACATTGCAGAGTGGACTCCAACGAGAAAAGCAGATCTTGTGGTGTGTCACAGCGTGTTGCAATACCTCGACAACGAATCAATCATCACAGCGTTTGCGAACTTGGCCGCTGGTACCAAATGGGTGCTGTACCTTGAGTTACCCACAAAGTGGGATTACGAAAACGTGGTTGATGTTCGTAGCACCGATATGCAGGTGTTTAAGCGCAGTGCAGTGTGGTACCGCAAACATTTGTCTCAGCACTTCACACAAATTGGTGCCGGAATGTGGACACCACACTCGGGAATTCCTATGTATGAACTTGAGGCCAGTCGCTAGTTCGCAATAGGTCGGAAGCGATACAGAGCGTTTCCTTCTCCGGTGTCATGAAATACCATCTCCACGGGCATTCCCACGGTGACAGATTCTGGGACGCAGTCAACAATGTTCGTCATCACGCGGGGACCTTCTTCTAGTTCCACGTATGCAACAACAAATGGGGTGGCACCCTTGTAATCATTCGCGACCTTGCGGATGATGGTGAAGCTATACACCGTGCCTTTTCCAGATGCATCAAAAACGGAGAGCGTTTCTGTCCAACAATCTGGACAATGTTTCCGCGGAAACCACACCACAACATCGCATGATGTGCACCGCTGCAAGGTGAATCGCCCTTCTGCAGTGGCATTCCAGAACGCTTGCGATGAACTTGTCACCGTTGGTGCGGGGTTCGGTAATGAACTCATGCGTCCTCCTGTCCGAGAAGAAGAGTGACAGAACCATGGCGAGAGCCAAGGCTTCCACCAGTGCCGTGCGCCAATGCAATCTGCACATCAGGAACCTGTACGGCAGGATGCGCCTCGCCACGAAGTTGACGAACTGCCTCAATCACTTTGGTAATACCACCGCGATTTGATGGATGATTGTTGCACAATCCGCCACCGTCTGTGTTGAATGGCAATTTGCCAAACGGAGCAACGAGGCCACCGTCTAACACGAACTCACCACCTTTGCCTTTTTCACAGAAACCGAGATCTTCAATTGTCTGCAGCACAGTGATGGTGAAACTGTCATAGATGGATGCGTAATCAACATCTGCAACGGACACTCGAGCCTCTTCGAATGCACGCGGGCCCGACATGACTGCTCCGGTGTAGGTCAAGTCAATACGTCCATTATTGGTGTGTTTCACAGCTTCACCATGGCCAAGAACTTTTGCGTTTGTCTTTCCCAACTTCTTTGCAATCTCGGGCGACACAATCACTAAAGCTCCACCACCATCGGTGACCACGCAGCAATCGAGTCGATGCAATGGGTCCGAGACCATTGGTGAGTTCACTACATCTTCAACCGTGACGACGTTCTGTAGAAATGCGTTGGGGTTGTATTGCGCGTGAATGCTGGCTGCCACTTTGATCTCAGCAAGTTGCTCAGACGTTGTGCCGAACTCATACATGTGACGTTGGGCAGCCAACGCATAACTGTGAGCGGCGCTTGCCGTGCCCCATACGGTTTCGAAACCGGTTTCGGGACCTGCTGCCCATTTCACTGGGGGTGAACCAGTGCGCGGCTTTCCTGCCAAAGTCACCAGTGCGACAGAACACTTCCCCGCTGCAATTGCGGCAGCTGCGTGACCAACGTGCGCCAAGTAGCTAGAACCACCAGTCTCGGTGTTGTCTACGAAGCTAGGGCGAAGACCCAAATGATCGCACAGAGTAAGGACACCAAAGCCCGCCGTGCCATCACAGAACAGCGCGTCAACGTCGGACATAGACAACCCGGCATCGGCCAGCGCACCTATTGCTACTTCGGCGTGAATGTCCCAAATGGTGTGGTGTGGAAGGTCTCGCCCTGGGTGTTCATAGATTCCGGCAATAAATGCTGCCCCGCGAATACTCATTAGACAATGTTCGCAGTTTCTCTCCAGATTTTCCTTATTCGACCGCGGTGGCTAGACGGTGATTTATGACCCTCACGGCGATTACAGTCGCCGTATGACATCAGGACATTGTTTATGCGGATCAGTCACCTTCGAGTTGACAGGAGACCCCATTGCCACAGCCGTCTGCCACTGCGAACACTGCCAGCGCCAAAGCGGCAGCGCGTTTTCAGTGAACATTATTGCCCACAAATCTCAACTCACCCTTAACGGCGAACTTCGCACGTATCAAGAGCGTGGTGAGAACAACGACGATGTTTATGTTGAACGCCGCTTCTGCCCTACCTGCGGATCATCAGTTATTTCTGAACTTATGAAGCGTGATGGTGTTATCGCTATCAAGGCTGGACTTCTCGATGACAAGTCCATTGTGAAGCCAGGCGTTGAAGTGTGGTGCGTTGACCGTCAGCCTTGGGTATCGCTACCTGGCATGGCAGTGTCGCTCGACCGCGAGGGATAGGCGCCCCCCACACCTCGCGTAAAGCAAAAGTCCCGACTCCGTAAGGAATCGGGACTTGTCTTTTGGTGGCGGGGGCAGGATTTGAACCTGCGACCTTCGGGTTATGAGCCCGACGAGCTACCGGGCTGCTCCACCCCGCGTCGTAGTAGGAGCATTACGGTACAAGGGTTACCACCGTCTTCCAACCGCTTGGACCACTCACCCACCATGTTCTCATCGTCGAAAAAGACCAGACAGGCCATTCAGGCCCTGCATGACGAGTTGAACGCCCTTCGTGAACACATAGCGGAAGAGAAATCTCTCGCCGATGCAGACCGAGCAATCTCACATGCCATCGCTGAACGAATTACAGCACTTGAAGCGCGTGTCTCTGGAATGGGTTCTGAACTATCACGCCAACTTCACGAACTAGGAACGGAAATTGAAGAGCTTTCAAAGCGCGCCGACGATGCAGCCGTGACGGAAGTTGTGGACGCGCTAAAGACAGCACAAATTCGTTTGGCAACGGAACAGGCCCGATACGAAATCACATTTCGTCAAGACCTTGCAGCCCTTGCAGATCAGTTATTCAAGCGCGCTCGATAACTGCCTTATTTGATCGCGCTGATTGCTTTCTGCACCAACGCCCTGGCTTGCTGAGTCTTTGTTTGATAAGTAGCAAAGTCTGGTGGTGACTTAGCGAGAGCAGCATCTGCTTCCGCAAACAATCGTTCTGCTTGTTGCAACATTTGAGACGGTGTCAACGTATTGCCAGCCGGAACTGTTGTTGTTGGTGTGCCTGGCACCGTGGTGCTTGTTGAACCAGTGGATGAACCACCACCCACGCGGTCTCCCAAGTTCATGGAGAACCCAGGGAACAACTGCGCGATGACATCGGTCAGGCTGTTGCCAATGACAGATTTACCGTTATATGAACCCAACACTTTGCGAACGAAAATCTGCTTTGAATCTTCACTGTCAGGAAGAACGAACATGGGTCGCAGATACACCAAGCCCTTCCCTACTGGTACAAACTGCAAGTCTCCGTACATCACTCGTGAACCACGTTGGTCAAGCGGAGTAATTGTTTGAGAAATGGTGGGTTCGCTTTCAAACTCCGCGGCCACGGTGGCAGGTCCGGGCGGCAATGGGGCCTTCACGTCGTACACGGTGATCTTTCCGTAATTCTTCGGATCACTCGACACCACCATCAACGAGCGCAATTCCTTACGACTGTCGTCTGCAGAGAACGGAACAAACGGTCGCACCATGGAGAACTCTCCAATGTCGGTCTGTGTTCCTGGTGCATGGAAGATGCTGTAGTACGGGCTGAAACGCTGAACGTTGGAGTCGCTTGCGTCGATGGAATCGACAGCCCCGGGTGCGACTACGCCGGGAGTAATTGAGCCAGTAGCTGAACTACCCTCAGGCTCGCTAGCGGGTGCCTGAGCAACGCTCCATGCCGCATCGCGGTTGAAGAACAACGTCGCATCGTCAAACTGATAGCGACCAAACAGGTTTGTTTGTACACGGAACAAGTCTTCGGGATAACGGAAGTGTGCAGCAAGCGCTGGTGGAACTTCAGACTTCTTCGTAAACATTTTGGGGAATGCAGAGGCCCACATGCGAATGATGGGGTCCTTGGTATCCATGACGTACAGAGTGACTTCTCCGGAATACGCATCGACGACGGCTTTCACACTGTTACGCACGTAGTTGAACGTGTGATTCAGCCCACTGTCTGATCCAAGTTGAGAAATGTTTGCTGTTTCGGCATATGGATAACGATTCGTTGTTGTGAATGCATCAATCACCCATTGCACTGATCCATCGACAACAACGGGATACGGATCAGCATCGAAATGAAGGAAAGGAGCAATCTTTTTCACGCGACTGCGAACATCGCGCTCAAGAAGAATTTCGGAGTTGTCTGTGATGAGACTTGAACCAAACAAGTTGAACTCACCAAAGTTCACGGCTAATGCCAACTTGCGAATGATGCTGTTGAAGCGAATCCCGCCTTCGGCTGCATAGGCAGACTTCTCGGTATCTGGACAAGCCTGTTCTTGTTGCGATGTCTTTACTACCGCGTACCCGTCAAGTCCGTCACCAAAATAGATTTGTGGCTTCGTGACGTTGAGATCGACGTATGAGGGGCGACCATCGTCTGTGGCAACGCTCGCAGGTGCTGCAATAACTCCACAACCATGGGTGTAGATGAGATGACGTGAGACCCATGTGCGGTTCGGAATACCACCGGGGTTCAATTCACGAGCAGCCACCAATACCTGCTGAATACGGCCATCAACGGCATACCGGTCAACGTCCAAGTCAGTCACTCGATAGAACGATGTAAGACCTTGGTCAAGTGCGAATCGGTCTTTCATTTGTACGGGGTCTAATTGACGAACATCGCGTAATGCTGCGTCATCTGCGGTGACATCGTCTGTACCAATTTCATTAAACGATGCATCGACACGCTCAACATTGGAAATGCCCATGGCTTTCTTCGTAGCGGCAATGTTGCGCTGAATATAAGGGATTTCACGGGTGCTGACGTTTGGCTGAACAACGAATCGCTGGATGACTGCGGGATACACCGTGCCAGCAACCAGCGCTACAACGACCCACAGGCCAATGGCCATTGCCGGAAGACGCCAACCACGCTGACGAATATTCCACAACAACAATGCCGTTACTGCCAGTGACACCAGAATCATCAAGTTCAGTGCAGGTAGTTGCGCCTTGACATCTGTGTACAAGGCACCGCGCACGACTCCACGCTGTGATGACGTGAGTTCATACTTCGACAACCAATAGTTCGCAGCACGAAGCAATGTGCCAGCTGCGACCAGGACAGACAGATGAACTTTTGCTTGAGGTGAAACACGTTGCACTCGATCTTGAGGACGAATGCTGCCGTTAATGAAATGGAACGCGGTGACCACAATGGTGACAAGAACAAGCGCACCAAATGCCCATGAAACTACGAACTGAGCAAACGGGAGACGAAAAACGTAGAACCCAACATTTGCCTTGAACAGCGGATCTCCGTCGGAGAAAGCTTGACGGTGGCGGAACATTAACCAGTCCTGCCATTGCGCACTTGCAGGCAAACCAAGCATGAGTCCAATAAGAAGCGCCAACGCAATGCGCAATTTTCCGCGACTCTTAGCAGTGGCTTCGCGAATGCGCATCACAGTTTGATCTTCGGGAGTATTTGGCAATGTCAGCGGTGCAACTTTGTCGGCAATCAACAAGTTGAGCCACAAGAATGCGAAACATCCGAGAGAGAAGATGGCAGCTAGTTCAACTTTGCTGCGCAGAATTCCCCAGTAGACATCGCTGAAACCAACTCCGTTAAACCAGAGAACATTCACATAGAACGACGACAAGCCGCGTGCTGAAAACACCAGCAGCAGAACAACACCGACAAGTACAGAAACAAGAATTCGGCCTCGCGAGGGTCGCCCAAACTTGGGAAGACGGAACTGAGGACCGCCTGGGCCTTGGGGAGGAAGATCTGAGGGGTTACGCACGCATCAGGACGCTAGTCCTGAACGGGGCAAACCAGACAGCGGCACCCTGGGTGTGCTGGTGGCAACTGATGCCCTGTGGGGAACGAGTCGCCTTTCGCGACTGCTCCGGCAAGTGAATTGTCTTCACACTCACTGCAACATGGAGCTTCAGGGTCAACCATCCAGCCCATGCGACTGCCGTTCTCCATGGCGAGGAACCCGCCCTTGCTATACGACGAACACGCAATGTCATCCACGTGCTGGTCGATGAGTTCCATCTTCCACTTGCGATACACGTCGCGCATGAGACCGGCAAGAATTTCGCGATCGCCTTCGGCCTCACCAATTGCAATACGTGCGTCCTCGCGGAAGCCAGCAACCAACCCAGCAGCAACACTGGCGGCAACGTGAGTAGCAATTGCCTTTTGTGTGACACGCTTTGAAGACCCGCCTGCGGCCTTCACTGATTTGGCGCCTGCGCCGGCGGCCGACATGGTGTCTTCGCCAATTGCGGTGGCGTAGCGAGCGGCATGCTCATCAACGTCCCCAAGGAACGCTTTCATCTCCAAAGATGAGCGCTTCAGACGAAGATGCTGCAGCACCTCGTTCTGTTCGTCTGCAAGAACACGCTTCAACTTGCGGGCCATTGCTACAACAATTGGTGCCAACACTTCATTCCGTTCCGAGAAGCGGGCCGGGTCAGCAGAGATAATGACGGGCTTTGCTTTGGCTTTCTTGGGCGCTGGCGCGATGGGTTCAGTTTTTTCAACCTCGTCAACAGATGTTGCCTTTGCTGCAACATCGGCAGTGCTTCCCGCACGCAACTTGGCAAAAATGTCGTCCACTCCCGCAGCAGGCTTCTTTGGTTCTACAACTGCAGCCGTCTCAACGGCCGGTGCATCTACAACCTCAGGCATGTCCGCTTGGCGACGTCCACGACCGAACAATGACACCACATTTGTTTGCTCTGCCTCATCGACTGTCACAACATCGTTTTCAGAAACAGTTTCTGATGCTGCATCGAGAATGCCGTGAACAGGATGTTCCATATTGACGATGGCGTGTCCTTCAGCTTCAACAACACGTTCTTCAACTATGTCTTCCACTGCAGTGGAAATTGGTTCTGAAACTTCAGGAGTCAGCACAGCCACTTCTTCAATGACCACTGCCTCCTCAACAATCTCTGCTGTCTCGTGATCAAAAATTGCAACGTCTTCTACAACTGTTTCCACTTCCGCTGTTGCAACTTCTGCTGTCTCTCCATCAAAAACCTTCACAGAGGGATGGTCAGGATTGACAACGGGAATAGGGCCTGTTGTGGGTGTTAAATCCACAATGAATTCAGGCTCATCGTGTGCATCTGTAAGCCCGCCGATGACATCTTCACTTGCAAGACGTGCACGTTCAAACGCATTCAACAAGCGATCACGGCCATGAAGCAATTGTTCAATCTGTGAACGCGCAGCATCGCGACGACGTGACAATTCAGACAAAACTTTTTCGCGGTATGCGCGAGCTTCGTTGACCATGTCGCGGCCTTGTTGCTTGGCCATGTCAATTTCAGCTTCGGCATCGTGGCCTGCATCTTCGCGAATACGTGCGGCTTCAATATTTGCGGCTTCACGAATACGTGCAGCATCTTCAGCAGCATCTTTTACGAGACGAGTTGCGGACTCTTCGGCGCGATCGCGAATTTGTGTACTTGCATCGCGAGCAGTGGAGAGAACCCGTGCGGCTTCTTCGCCCAACAATGTGGTGACGGTCTCTTCGTCGAGACGACCGGGTGCCGACATACCGCGTGTCTGCATTGTGCGAAGTTCATTTTCGAGGAAGCGCTCACGCTCTTGAAGGCGGGCCAATTCGGCAGCGACCATGCGCAGGAAATCGCGAACTTCGCCCTGGTCGAACCCGCGACGATTCGTGGGAAATGAGGCAGAGCCGACCGCTGCAGGCGATGAAGGATCGGGGCGGGAGAAAGAAATAGCCATGACACCTCAACAGTACGGCCCCGCATAGGGCAGATGGTGGCATTATCCACAGGCCAGCAGCCTGTGAACGCTCTATCCCTTATCGGAAATCGTGGCGGGAAGCGGTGCTCCACCGTTTCGACGTAGGACCTTCAGCGCATCGTCCAAACTTGCAACCTGCACGATGCGCACTCCAGTTCCGGCAGCCTTCTGGGCCGCCGCCACTTCTTCCTTCGACTGGCCAGCGGGAACTAAGAACAAGGTGGCCCCTGAATCTCGAACTGCGACGGCCTTTTGAACAAGAGCCCCAATTGCACCAACGGCACCCAGCTCATTAATGGTTCCCGTTGCAGCGACTCGGCCCTTCCCCATGAGGTCGCCACTAGTGAGCTCATCGAGCAAGGCCAAAGTGAATGCCAACCCAGCAGATGGCCCACCAATGTCTGGCGTTGAAATGTTCACTTCAAATGGCAGCTTCACAACACGCGTATCTGCAGGAATGAACCCGATGATGGGACGATCTGCTTCGTCTGGGCTTGCCATGATTTCTACGGTGCGCTCTTGCGCTTCTTGGGAATCGCTTCCTGGTGGTGAATACGGAATAACGGTGATGGTGACCGTGTCGCCAATGGAGAAAGTGGGAAGCAGCTTCAGTAGAGCCGACAACGTTGGAGTGTCGTTTCCATCAATCGCAGTGATGGTGTCGCCAATCTCAAGTACCTCACATGCAGAGTTCTTCTCGGGCGCACCGGCACACACCAGTTCTTCAATCACAATGTCACCTTCAGTGAATTGCGCGTCTAGCCCCAGTTTTTTCATTGCTACAAACTCAGCAATTTGTTTGGCACCAAACATGGCCTGATACCCCAACCGACGCGAAGATGTTGGAGTGCGTTCTCCGAACTGTTCGGTGTAGGTGTTCACCTGCACATACGGGTCGAGCCAACCAACAATGGAATCAAGAATGGATAATTGACCGCCATACGCCGTGACGAACATGATTCCGCTGTCTGCCACATAGCGCTTCGGAACCGATTCGCCTTCGGCCACTGGTGAGAAGCCAATGCGTGATGACACTTCCATTGCTTCGCCAGGCGCCACTTCCCATCGCTGAATGCGCACTGCTGCCATCACCAAGATGGTCAACAAGATGGTCCACGACAATGTGATGACCGGCAAGGCCCAACGCAAAGTTCGGGGATTCGCGGTCCGTGGAGTTGGTGGGAGAGGTACGCTGTCGTCGTTCATGAATGATTCGGTGTATGTGCTGTCGACAATGATGATGTCATCTACCGGTACTGCGCTTCGTGCAGGCTGGGCAATTGCCCTTGCACTCGTCGCCCTCTGGATAATCGACCGACTGAAGCCTGCCACGCCACGCAAGACAATCCCCGTTCGAGTCGACCAAAAACCGTCACCTTTGTACCAAGAACCAGATCGTCAGCAACGTCGAAATGCACTTCTTCGCCTCTCTGGCGGCGCAGTTCTCACGGGAGCGTTCGTGGCGTGCATTATTGGCTTTTTCGCCGCAATTGCGCTGGAACTGCTTGGTGGCCTTCTCGGCAACTAAACCATGGCACCCAATCCTTCTATCGACCGTTTTGCCGTGATTGCCGCTGGCTTTCAGGGAGACACGTCAACCGCTCTCGGTGCACTGAACCATTCAGATCCCTCACTACGTGCAAGCGCCCTTCGCGCGTTGCACCGCCTCGGCGAATTACGCGCCGAACACATCGCTCATTCTCTAATGGATCAATCACCCGAAGTGCGTCGTACGGCAGTAGAGCTGTCCATGGGCTTTGACATCAGTATTTACGAACTACTGAATGACAGCGATGTCTTTGTAGCTGAAATGACTGCGTGGAGCCTTGGCGAACACCAACACCCATCAGATGAAGAGATCAATGCGCTCATTCACGCCACTACAGAACATGCTGAATCTGTTGTTCGCGAAGCGTGCGCGGCAGCACTCGGATCGCTTGGCGACATTCGAGGCCTACCAGCAATACTTTCTGCTTGTGCCGACAAACCAGCCGTGCGTCGACGCGCAGTTCTTGCATTGGCACCATTTGATGGCGAACTAGTAGACGCCGCGTTACAACGCGCTCTGGAAGACAGAGACTGGCAAGTGCGACAGAACGCCGAAATTCTGGTGAACCCGCGCGACTAAGCGCGTGTAATTCGCACTAACGGAATTTTGCGATCTGTTTTCTGCTGATATTCGGCATACGCCGGCCAATGCGTCAACATGACATCCCATAGGCGTTGGTAGTCGTCAGAGTTTTCAATTGTTGTTGCTACTGCAGGAAACACATCGCCCTTCACTTGGATGGTGACTTGTGGTTCTGCAACAAGATTGAGGTACCACAGTGGGTGATTCTGGTCTCCCCCGCGTGATGCAACAATGATGAAATCGTTGTCGTCTGTGCCGTAGATGAGTGCGCAACGTCGTAGGTCTCCCGACTTCCGTCCTTTAGTGGTGAGCAACAAAATCTGTGTGCCGTTCCACTCGTGACCATCTTCTCCCTGGGTGTCGACGTATCGCTTGATGTGGTCGGCAACCCAATTCAGTGGACTGTCTTTTATCTCGCTGCTCATGTAAGTGAGGTTATTACGAATTCAAATGTTTGCGGCGCAACTGTTCGCACTCTTCTTGCACCCAGCATCCATCAACATGGTCATTCACCAGACCCATGGACTGCATGAACGAGTACATGGTGGTTGGCCCAACGAACTTCCATCCACGCTTCTTCAAGTCTTTTGAAAGACGAATAGCGGAAGGTGAAGTAGTGGCGAGACCCGACGGATGTGCCGATTCTCCATCACGACCGAACGGCATGTCTGGTGCATAGGACCAAATGAACTCTGTCAGTGAACCAAGTTCCTGAATGATTTCTTGTGCACGCGCCGCGTTGTTGATGACGGCTTCAATTTTTCCGCGATGACGCACTATTCCGGCATCAGCGAGAAGACGGTTGACGTCGCGTTCGGAATACTTCGCAACTTTCGAGATGTCAAAATTGTCGAAGCCGGCACGAAAGTTCTCTCGCTTACGCAGAATGGTGAGCCATGACAAGCCAGATTGAAATCCCTCGAGACACATTTTCTCGAACAGTCGTTGGTCATCACGAACGGGTCGACCCCATTCCGTGTCGTGGTATTTCTGATACTGCACATCATCGCCTGGCCACCAGCAACGAAACGATGCGTCATTAACCGGGCGCAACCACTCAGAAGTCACTGCGATGTACCGGGTGAAACAAAGGAATGGGAATACGCGACCGTCGCCACTTGAATTGAATATGTTTCGTAGAACTCATCCATGCCGCGCTGTTGAGCTGCTTGATGTTCTGGATGATCTCGCCACGCATTGTGTGTCTGCTGATTCTCAAACGTAACGACGGTGACCCGCTCGCCATCAGCCGCCACAAATGTTTTCGCGTCAATAAATCCGTCCATAGCCTGAGCTAATTCAGAAATGTGCGGAGAGAGTTCGCCGTACGCCTTTTCGGCTCCATCACGTAAGCGATTTCGAAAAACAGTGACGATATGCGTTGCAGAATCAGCCATTCCCCAGTTTCTCACCCCTTCCACCTATGCCCTGCCCCTTTTGGGAGGAGTACGGTGACCTCATGGGGAAAGAATCGTCGGTTCCAGGCTTTACGCAGGCACGACTCGTAGCGGTGTTGGGAGCTTTAGCCACTGCCACCATGCTGGCCAACCTTGAAACCTCCATCATTGCCACCGCGCTTCCCAAAATTGTTGGTGACTTCAATTCATTTGAAAGTTTTGCGTGGGTCGGAACTTCGTACATTGTCACTTCCGCAATAGCCACTCCCCTTCTCGGAAAGTTGTCAGACCTCTACGGCCGTCGACGAATCTTCCAGATCACGATGTTCATCTTCCTGGTGGGTTCGTTTTTATGCGGTGCCGCCAACTCCATGGGGCAACTCATTGCGGCTCGCGCATTTCAGGGCCTTGGCGGTGGCGGAATTCAAGCATTGAGCTTCGCTGTCATCGGCGACATCATCCCGCCGCGTGACAGAGGTCGATATATCGGCTACTTCACTCTGGCATTCGTTGGGTCGGCACTACTCGGTCCACTTGTTGGCGGCTTCATCATCGACAACTACTCGTGGAAGTGGATTTTCTGGATCAATGTTCCGTTCATCTTGATTGTTGGCACTGTCACACACTTCGCGTTGAAACTTCCTTTCAAGAAGAAAGAAGCCAAACTTGATTATGTAGGTGCTGCACTTTTGTCGGTCACCGTCGGAAGCTTCATGGTGGGTCTTGAAGAGGGTCGTACCGGCTGGACCGACACACATGTTCTTGCACTTTTCAGTATCTCCATGCTTGGACTTATTGCGTTCATTTTCGTTGAGAGCAAAGCGCCAGAGCCGATGATCCCGTTGAAGTTGTTTTCAAACAAAGTTGTCTTCCGTAGCGCAATGATTGGCATGTGCGCTGGCACAGTGGTGTACGGCTCCGGATCCTTCCTCACGCTGTTCTTCCAAGATTCACAGTTTCTCTCACCCACCGAATCTGGATTGCGTTCTCTCCCGCAGATGGTTGGTGTTACTGCAGCCACATTCGGAATCGGTCGTCTTATTTCAAAGACGGGGCGCTACAAGCCATTCCCCGTCATCGGAACTTTTGTGTCCGGCGTGGGCATGATTGCACTCACACAGATCAACGGCACTACTCCATATTGGATTCTGATTCTCCCAATGATTGTCATGGGATTCGGAACGGCGTCAATATTCTCAGCTACATCAATTGCTAGCCAGAACGGAGTGGAGTTTCAGGATCTTGGTGTTGCCACGGCAACAGTCATGTTCTTCCGTTCATTAGGTGGTTCGCTTGGCCTTGCAATTTTCGGCACGGTGTTGAATTCCACCATTCGAAGTGAAATTCCTGCTCGAACCGGAATCGCAGCCGACAAAGCATCAACACTCATTCGTTCACCTGAGGAGATTCAGAGACTTGCCGACATTCCGCGACAAGCCGTTGTTGACAGTGTGGCCCTAGGGGTAAGCAGAATTTATTGGCTCTGTATAGCCATCATGGTCATTGGCTTCCTTATTGCGTTGGTGCTGCCAGAGATCCCACTGAAGCAACGTGCCGGATTATCGGACGCACTAGAGAAGTCAAACGCGTAGCGCTCACCAAAGCGTTCGTATGCGTATGCCGAACTACAGGGTTTGGTCGCGGTTCTCTGTATCAACTCCCAGAACTCGACCAAGTTTTCTGTAGCTGGAACGAAATGCTTCAAGTACTTCTGGATTGTCCACTATTTCTTCTGGCAAGCCTTCTTGAATCACCGTGATCAAAGTTCCACCATCGGAGTCTGTGAACTTCTGAATGGAACGAATGTTCATTCCAGGCTCGCTGAAGACGAAAAGATTGGGTTCTTCCATTTCCTCGATGGTTCCCGAGTTTTCGTTTACAACGCCCGTGTCGTCAAACACCATGTCGAATGCCACGCGCCCACCAATGTGAAGGTCCATCACTACGGATTCAAGTGGAACAGAAAGGCCTTCGGGCGAAATGAACTGATGAAACAACTCGGGAGTTGTCCACGCGTGCCATACCTCTGCAGGTGTACAAGCAACCCAGTGCCTAATAATCAGCGGTTTCGTCATTCCATTAGTCAATCAGCACATTGACTGAGCGCGTAGTGACCTTAGCGATACCGCTACAACGTGTACCGATACACGTTGGTGTCGCGTTGAACGAAGCCCAGTTTTTGATACAAACGATTCGCTGCTTCACGAGATGGTCGCGAGGTGAGATCGACCGTGACTGCATTGCGTATCTTCGCTTCGTGAAGAGCGGCCAGATTTAACGCTTCGCCCACTCCGTGTCCGCGTGCCGAACCGTCTACAACAACATCTTCAATCCACGCACGCACGCCAGTGGGAATGCGAAAAATTGCAAGCGTGAGAGAGCCAACGATTCTCCCGTCAACTCGGGCCACAAAAAGAACACTCGCAGGAGAACCAATGATTTCCGCCAGTGCGTCCCGGCTGGGGGCGGGATTTGATGAAGACAACTGTGGAATCAGGGTCTCAAACGCTGAGACCAGTTCATCGGTGACTACGTCGGCTTTTTCCACAACTGCTGCCATTCCTCCACCTTGCCACACGACGCCACTAGAGACGGTAGGTTTTGGGAGTAATGACGGCTTCAGATCATGTCCGCTGGTTGTCGAGTCCGCGACTCCAAAGCCCCACCATGATTGCTGCCTTCAGCGGCTGGAACGATGCCGCTGACGCGGCAAGCACCGCCGTGCGCACACTGATTGACGCATGGAATGCCGAACCCCTCTGCGATATCGACCCTGAAGAGTTCACAGACTTCGCAACGATTCGACCATCAGTCCGTCTAGAAGATGGTGTCACGCGAAGCATCGTGTGGCCCAAAGTCAGCATGTGGCATGCCAGCACTCCAGGTTCCGACGTCATCCTCGTCCTTGGACCAGAGCCAAGCTTGAAGTGGCGACTATTTACCGAACAGGTAGTGGGGGTTGCTGCCCGATTCGACGCATCTATGGTTCTCACTCTTGGCGCCTTACTCGCAGACGTGTCTCACCGTTCCGATGTGCAGGTCATGGGAACAGCAAACGACGACCACACCATCGAGCGCTTCGATCTTCAACGTTCTCGTTACGAAGGCCCCACCGGCATCATTAGCGTGGTTCACGACGCCTGCACACACTCATCTCTTCCATCAGCATCTCTGTGGGCGGCGGTTCCCGCAATCGCATCGCAAATTCCTTCCCCTAAAGCTGCGAATGCACTCATTAGTCGCGCTTGCGAAATCATCGGTACCCCCTCACCTCTCCATGTATTGCACAACCAAGTTGTTGCGTACGACCACAAAGTGGAAGAGATGATTGAAGACGACGAAGATCTTCGCGAATACGTTGAACGTTTGGAAACAATGGGCGACGATCCATTTGGTCTCGACAACCCGAACCAACTGGAGTTCGATTTCTCAGACGACGACACCGACGATGACGCAGAAGAAAACATTGACACTTTGGTCGATGAAGTCGAGCAGTTCTTGCGCGACCAAGACTCGAATTAGTGATTCGTTCCCTCGCCACGCCACATTTCGGCGCGTGGTGCATCAAATGTTGCAGGGCTCACATTTCCTGAGATAGCTGCAAACGCCATATCGCCCCACCATTGCGCACCCGCAGTGGGTGTAGGCAATTCATCGGGCCCAAACCAACCCACATCTGCTGTCTCCAACGGATGTGGATTCAATTCGCCGCCGGTTGCGCGCATGTGGAAAAGCAACATGTACATGCCAAACCGTGAGAAGCCCATTCGCATTCCGTCAACGACTCCAAGTAACTGAAGCGGGTCAGCGATGATTCCTGTTTCTTCTTCTACTTCTTTCATGGCCACTTCAGATGGTGAATAGCCAACATCTGCCCACCCAGTGGGATACAACCACACGCCACTTTCTTTGCGCTTGACAAGAAGAATCTTTCCTTCGTCATTGCCCACAATTGCACCAACAGCAACTTTGGGGGTCACATAACCCGGGACGCCTTCACCGACAGAATCCATCCATTCCTGAACGAAGTGATCTTGTTCGCGGCGAATCTCTAATGCATCATCTGCAGCAGTCTTAATATCTGCTGCAACCTTCAATACTTCTTCGTACCGTTCACGTTCATAGAGACTGAGGGTGAACCCCATGCCGGTTCTTGCAATAGCTGCAAGTGTCTCACTCCAGCGAACGAGGTCTCTGGTGAAGTCCTGTGGTTGTGCATCGCTCACGAGGAGAACCCTAGTGCCCCCGCTTCGTTGACGCTTTCTCGCTACTTGTCTGTGACAGCAAACAAGATGGCTCGTGAGATTTCCTTCTTGTACACATCATCGGCAATGCGACCACCGCCAGATTCACGGACATAGAAGGCATCCACCACTTCATTTCCAAGCGTGAGAACACGCGCGTGTCGAATGTCGAGACCCAAGTCGGCAATTGCTTTTGTGATGCGGTGCAGAACACCCACGGTGTCAGGGGCGCGAACTTCAAGGAACGTGGCATTTGAGGACGCAGCGTCATCAAAACGAACACTTGGTTCAGCAGGTGCAACAGCAGACTGAGCTCGACGAGGTCGTGCCGTAGCCGCACGGTCAGCAAGACGTGACTCAAGTGCAAGTCGACCCGTTAGAGCCAAATTTAGGTTTGCGACTATGGGAGTCCAATCAATGTCTCCATGCGGACTCGTCACTCGAAACTCTGATGCCGCCATTCCTTGTTCATCTGAATGCGCTTCGGCACCCAAGACATCGAGCCCACTCAAAGCCAATACTCCCGCCACTTTGCTGAATGTGCCAGGACGGTCTGGACTAACCACCGTCACACGGTCGGGTTGAGTGCGAATAGCAATGTCTCCCGCAGCCATCAATTCAAGAACAGCTGCATCGGGGAACAGTCGCCACATCACTTCAGCGACATCGCCCCCACCAAGAACATGACTCACTCTGTCGACGAGAAGAGTAATGAGTTCTGCTTTCCACTCGCTCCACGCAGATGGGCCCGTCGCCAAGGAGTCTGCTTCAGTGAGCGCATGCAAAAGGTCGAGCACCACCACTGAACCAAGTTTGTCGGCCACCATCGAAATTGTTGCGTCATCGGAAAGATCACGTCGAGTGGCGGTATCGGCAAGCAGCAAGTGATGTTCAATGAGCGACGAAACAATTGATTGATCGGCAGACGACATTCCCATGCGTTGACCAATCACCGCAAACATGTCAACGCCAACTTCAGTGTGATCCCCCGGATACCCCTTACCAATATCGTGGAAGAGCGCGCCAAGAACAAGAAGGTCAGGGCGCGACACACGATCTACCAATGCACTGGCATTTGCAACTGTTTGCCATAAGTGGCGATCAACGGTGTACCGATGAAAAGCATTGCGCTGTGGCTTACTGCGCACCGGTGCCCACTCGGGCAATACACGCACCAACAAATTGCGTTGGTCAAGGGATTCAAGAACAGGAATAGCCGCTTCGCCTTCCAACAGCAACGCGACTACATCATCACTCGCGCCTGCGGGCCATGGGTCTGGCCAAATGGGAAGTTGTTGTGCAAGTCGATCAAGCGATGCACGATCTATTCGAGCGCCTAACCGTGCAGCTGCAGTGGCAACACGCAAAAGCAAGGTGGGGTCATCGGCAACATCGACATCGGCAGTGAGATGGACTTCACCGTTAATGAGTTGGACGCCTGGCGCCAATGGCTGTGGAATTGAAGACCTGTCTGCTGGTGGATCAAGTCGTGCCCACACTTCATCGGCAATCCATGCAACGCGTCGCCCCACTTCTGCAACGGACGCCATGAGCGCGTCGTCCGATTCAAAGCCAGCAAGTTGGGCAACCGCGCGTTGATCTTCTAACCGCAGCACCTCGGTTGGCCGACCAATGTGGCGGTGGAGCGCTACACGAACATTCAACAAGACGTCATTGCACCGTTCAAGCTGACCCGAGTCTCCGGGAAGAAGATCTAGTCCGGCACGAACTGCCCAATGCAATGCGTGAATGTCACGTAGTCCGCCCATTCCCTCTTTCAAATTGGGTTCAAGAAGAAAAGCAACTTCGCCGTCTTTGTCGTAACGATCTAACACTCGAGCGTGAAGTTCTACAAGCCATTCACGTCCACGCTTCTTCCAACTTTCGCTCGTGGCGAAAATAATTTCTTCACCTAAAGCTGTGTTTCCTGCAATAACTCTCGCTGTAACAAGAGAAGTCGCTGTATCAAGATCTGATGCGCACAATTGGATGGTTTCCTTGGGTGTGCGCACCGAATGACCCAACTTGACGCCCGCATCCCACACCGGATACCACATGCGTGACGCGATATCACTAATGTCTTTCACTCCACGATGAACGAGGAGAACATCGAGATCACTTTGTGGTGCTAGTTCTTTCCGACCGTAGCCGCCGACCGCGATGAGAACTATGTCGTCAGCTTTCTTCACTCCTGCAGTGGCCTCGCGAAACAGTTGTGTGAGCCACTCATCTGTGGCGTCGGATAATGCATGGCACAGCGCTATTCCACGAAGTGATTCATTAGCAATGACTTCAGATCGGGACGACATTACATCACCTTTCCTTCGGCGCGCCGACGTGTAAGGACTGTTGCCGCTTTCCACGCACCCCACGTGATGCCTGCTTCATGCACATCTTCTGACAGATCTCGCCATGTCAGTGGACCTATTGCAAATAAATCGTTTGGCATGGCGCGTTGTTCAAACTCATCACGTTGCGCCTGCGGAACACCAGCCGTGGCAAGTGCGTGTGTTGCGACGGACATACATGATCGAAGCACATGCAATGGATTCTCGCGTTGCTCATCAACATCTGTACCCAATAACGCAGAGAGTTGCTGGCTAACGAGTTCAGATGTTTGACGAATGACATCGTCGATGGGAAGTTCTTGTTCTCCGGCAATCTGAGCCAAACGTTGAGAAAGCCACTGAGGAAGTGCCGACATGATGGCGCGAAAGAGGGCCTCTGCGTAAGGGTCCAATTCGGAGATATCGGCGTCTTTTCCCATGTCAAAGCCGAGTGTATGGATGCTCTGAGGTACAGAACCACCACGAAACAAACATGCAACAAACTTTCGTGATTGACCATGGACTAGACATTGATGAATGAGTTCTGCAGTGGTTTTAGCGGGTGGCGGCGTAACAGGAATTGCATGGGAAACAGGTGTCCTCCTTGGCCTCGAGGAATCTGGGCAGGGTGTTGTCTCCTCGGCTGACCTCATTGTGGGAACAAGTGCCGGATCCACCGTTGGAGCGCAGATCTTGTCGGGGACATCTCTCCACGAACTGTATGAACAACAACTCTCTGACACTCACCAAGAGATCTCCCCACACATCAACCTTGAATCTCTCGCACTCATCTTCGGAGAATTGGCAGCTGGTGGAACATCGTCCGACGAACAACGTGCGCGAATTGGCGAAATTGCTCTTGGCGCCGACACCGTGCCGGCAGAGGACCGTCGTGCCGTCATTGAATGGCGCTTGCCGTCGCATGAGTGGCCTCGTACACCACTCGTTCTCACCGCCATTCATGCACACAGCGGCAAGTTTGTGACATGGACGAAGGACTGTGACGTGTCATTAATTGACGCGGTTGCATCAAGTTGTGCGGTGCCCAGCGTATGGCCATGTGTAGAGATACATGGCGAGCTCTATTACGACGGTGGCTTGCGGACCACTACTAATGCGCACCTCGCGCAGGGATACGACACCGTCACCATCATCGCTCCGCTCGCTCAAGGAATCTCACCACTGATTGCAGACGAGATTGCACACTTGCGTTCAACAGGTTCTGTGGTGAATATCATTACGACCGACGCACCAGCAATTGAAGCAATGGGCCTGAACTCACTTGACCCTTCCTTTAGGCGAGTTGCCGCAGAACACGGACATCGACAAGGAAACAGCGCGCACTTGCAGAGGTGAACGCACCTGATTATTTAGGCCGCAAGCGCCTGAAAGTACAATGGCAAGACCACGCTCGGAGGCACTGATGACGTTTACACCTACTACTCCACAGGGATTCCCTGGTCGCATTGGTCGAACACTCGCTGAGTCCACTCCGCACTTTCCTACTCATGATTCAGGCAAGGGAAAGCCAAACATTCTCATGGTGTTGCTCGACGATGTGGGCTTCGCAGACTTCGGCTGTTACGGGTCAGAGAACAGCACACCGACAATTGATGCAATTGCACAACGTGGACTTCGTTTCTCTGGTTTTCACACCACGGCAATGTGCTCCACCACACGCGCTGCATTGCACACTGGCCGTAACCATCACTCTGTTGGTGTCGGTTGTCTCGCCAACTTCGACAGTGGTTACCCGGGCTATCGCGGCAAGATTTCACATGAAGCAGGCACTCTTGCTGAGATGCTTCGCCCGCACGGCTATCGCAATTACATGGTGGGTAAATGGCACGTCACTCCACTGACTGAAACTGGACCCACGGGTCCTTTCGACGGTTGGCCACTTGCACGCGGTTTTGATCGGTTCTACGGATTCCTCGATGCAGAAACAGACCAGTACAGCCCAGAGGTAGTTCGTGATAACTCCCACGTGACTGCTCCCGGTACATATTGGACTGGCTACCACCTCACTGAAGATCTCATCGACAATGCGATTACGTATGTTGCCGAACACACTGCGGGGGCACCTGACGCTCCGTGGATGATGTTGTTGGCGCCAGGAGCATGTCATGCTCCACACCAAGCACCACTCGAATACATCGATCGATGCGAGAAGTACTACCTAGAAGGCTGGGATGTTGCGCGCGAGCGTCGACTTGAACGCCAAATTGCAATGGGCATCGTTCCGCCGAGGACACAATTGCCCCCACGAAACGATTTTGTTTTCCCATGGGAAGATATTCCATCTGAACAAAAACCGCTCTTCATTCGACTTATGGCTGCTTACGCAGCAATGTTGGAGCACTTCGATGATCATCTCGCGCGCCTTATTCATCAATTAGAAGTGTCTGGTCAGTTGGAGAACACCGTCGTCATGGTCATGAGTGACAATGGCGCCAGCCAAGAAGGTGGGCCGTTTGGCTTCGTCAATGCAATGGGACCTTTCAACCTCATCGCCGAACCAATTGAAGAAAAGATTGCAAAAATCAATGACATCGGTGGCCCCGATACACACAGCAACTTCCCATGGGGTTGGGCAATGGTGGCGAACACGCCGCTAAAGCGTTACAAGCAGAACACACACTCTGGCGGTATCCGAGATCCGTTCGTTCTTGCATGGCCCGGTGTGATTTCTGATGAGGGTGGGGTTCGACACAACTTCTGCCATGCAATTGACATTGCGCCCACCATTTTGGAAATGCTTGGCCTTGAAGCACCAACCACAATCAATGGAATTCCACAAATGCCTATTGAGGGGCAATCATTTGCACCTCTCATCTCTACGCCTTCAGCAAACGTGAAGCGTGGACCGCAGTACTTCGAAATGTTCGGGCACCGCGGAATTGTTGTTGATGGTTGGAAAGCAGTGGCGTTTCACCAAATGGGTACACCATTTGAAGATGACACGTGGGAGTTGTATCACCTTGAGAGCGACTTCAATGAATGTCACGACTTAGCAAGTGCTGAGCCTGAACGATTGAAGACACTCATTGACATGTGGTGGGAAGAAGCAGACAAACACAATGTGCTTCCACTCGACGACAGATTCGCACCTCGCTTTGCAGAGAACGCAGAACGACATACGGGCGAACGCAAGAACTTCACCTTCTGGCGCGGCATGGGACATCTTCCATCCGACGTTGCACCAGACCTGCGAAGCCGTTCGTACACCATCTCTGCCTACATTGATGTTCCTGAAGATGGTTGTGAAGGCGTCTTGATTTCACACGGTGACCTCACCAGTGGATACAGCTTGTTTATTCGTGATGGCCACGTAGAACACGACCTGAATATTGGTGGGTCGCACCAAATGTTGACGTCGGATCGACCAGTACCGCCAGGTCGTCACATTGTTGGCGTTCGCATGAAACGCAATGGAAACGAAGGAACACTCACTATGTTCATCGACGATGTCGTTGTGGGCACCATGACCACTAGCAACATCTTCTGGATTCTCATTTCGTGGTCTGGCCTAGACATTGGCCTCGACCGTGGTACTCCCGTGAGTTTGTACGAATCACCATTTGAATTCACAGGTCACCTCACCAAAGTGGTGGTGGACCTCGATGCTGACCAAGTTCTCGACTTCAGCGGAACAAGTCGCGCAACAATGGCACGCGACTAACGCGACGTTGCAGTTGCCGGAACCTCGCGGAACGGAACATCACGATCTGTTTGTGGTTCTTTTGGCAGTCCCAAAATAAGTTCGCCAATAATGTTTCGTTGAATTTGGTCGGTGCCACCACCAATTGAAGTGAAGTACGCGTTCAACTGTGAATAATTGGCATCGCGCGAACGTGGGAACTGGTCGCCATCTAGTGCGCCTTCCGCCCCAAGAAGATGCCCCTGAATTCGTCCGGCGTAATGAAGAATTCCCGACATTGCCAACTTGCCAAGGGACGCCAACGGCGAAGACCCACCTGCCTCACTGACAGCTTTTGCCCGGTCGCCATTCCAATCGTTGACCATTCGCATGCAATACAAACGAGTGAGCGCTTGACGAGTGACCGCGTCATTCGACTTACCCATGTCGCGCGCAAGTGACACCAAAGAAAGATCTGGAGATGGAATAGAGCCGTGCGCTGCCGATGTAGCGCCCCCGGGCCCCTTCGGTCCGCGGCGCGAGACACCCATTGCTGCACGCTCGTACGCAAGTGCCGATTGAAGCACCCACCAACCCTTGTTCAAGTCGCCGAGAACATGAGTGTTCGGCACTCGCGCATCGGTAATAAACACTTCGTTGAATCGCGAATCTCCGGTCGCTTGTCGTAATGGTCGTACTTCAACACCAGGTTGATTCATGGGAAGCCAGAAGAATGAAATTCCACGATGCTTTGGTTGATCCCAATCGGTACGCGCAATCAACATTCCAATGTCGGCAGCCTTGGCTCCCGATGTCCATACTTTCTGGCCGTTCACTACCCATTCGTCACCATCACGCACAGCGGTGGTGCGAATTCCCGCAAGGTCGGAGCCTGCGCCTGGTTCGCTGTACAACAAACACATTGCAACTTCATCTAGCAAGAGCGGTCGCATGTATTTCGATTTCAATTCGTCGCTGCCGTAGCCCACCATGGTGCCGGCCCAGAGATTCCACTTGTCTTGGCCCGGGCCTGGAACTTTTGCGTCGCTGAAAACTTTCTCCACTGCTTCGGCTTCATCGTCTGAGAGTCCGCGACCAAACCACTGCGTTGGCCAACGCAAGGCAGCCCAGTGATTATCCACAACGAGTTCACGCCATGCAGCCAGATCTATTTCAGGAGACCAGTTCTTCGCAATGAACTCACGAGCTTCTTCAATGATGCCTGACATGTCGCCCCCTTCTGCCCGTCATCGTATGTGAGCTTGCCCCCTACTGTCTCGTTGAAACGGTCCAGTTACTAGGGTGAAGGAACAGGGGGTACATCATGAAGGCTTTGGTTTTCCACGGGGCACGCGACATTCGGTTTGAGGAATACCCCGACCCATCGCTTGCCTTTGACCACGCAGTTCTCTTGCGCGTGAGCCATTGCAGTATCTGCGGTAGTGACCTGCACATCTACCACGGCGACAAAATTGGCAAGACCGATTACTCCGCAGGTGTTGAACCGTTCTGTGTTGGCCACGAATTCATCGGCGAGATTGTTGCAAAAGGTTCCGAGGTGCACAGATTCGCCATTGGCGATCGCGTCATTGCTGCCGGAGGTTCTGGTTGCGGTGAGTGCAGTGCCTGCCTCTCTCGCGTGGGGCGTTGTTCACGGAGCACTGCGTTCGGCCTCAGTACTCGCCTGCAAGGTGGGCAGGCAGAGTTCGCGCAGGTTCCAAATGCCGACCTCACTTTGTTGAAAATTCCCGATGGAGTCTCTGACGACCAAGCAGTTCTTCTCACCGACGCGCTCGCCACTGCACATTTCGGTGTAAGTCGTGCAGATGTCTCTCCTGGTTCGCGCGTTGCAATCGTTGGGTTGGGCCCGATTGGTTTGTTAGGAATTGAACTGGCGTTTGCACAAGGTGCTGCACAGGTGTTCGCCGTTGATCCGGTGGAAACTCGACGTCGCCACGCTGAATCACTTGGTGCAATTGCATTAGAACCCGACACTGCACGAGACAACATCCGAGAGATCACCAAGGGCGCCGCGTGTGATTCCATTTTTGAAGCATCCGGGGCACGTAGTGCAATTGGATTAGTTCCGTCACTGGCTCGGCACGGCGCAACTGCGTCGTTCATTGGGCTTCCGCAAGGAGACACTGCAGTTCCCATGCGCGACATCATCTACCGAAATCTCACTGTGCGTGCGGGGATTGCAAACGTGGTTGCCCAGTGGGGCGAGCTTATTCCTCTCATTCAGAACGGTCGCGTAAAAGGCGACGGAATTTTTACCCACCGAATGAATTTGTCAGATGGCGCAGAGGGCTACCGAATGTTTGATGCGCGCGAAGAAGGCGTGATGAAAATCATGTTTGAACTAGATAAGTAGCTCTACACAGACGAGATACTCCGTCAACGCGAAGCCCTTCGCAAAATGGCTCGCACAATTTGGACAACGAGAACCCGCAGAGCAGCAGCCACGTTAGATCTCGTTAATGAGTTCCTCGACAGGCGTCACCATTCCCACGTAGAAGGCACCAAACTCTGCGTAGACCGCAGATGCTTCGTCGTAGCGCATGGTGTACACCACTTCTTTCAAATCATCAGGGTGCACACCAAAGAGCGTGACGCCCCATTCAAAGTCGTCGAGACCAGCAGATCCGGTGACCAACTGAATAACACGACCAGCAAATGTGCGGCCGCTCTTTCCGTGTTCTTCCATGAGCTCTTTACGCTTGTCGTATTCAAGCGTGAACCAGTTTTGACCCTCGTTGCGACGCTTTGACATTGGGTAGAAACACCATGCGTTCTTCCCTGCAGGTGGAAGCTGCGGATACAAACGTGCGTTCAACATTTCTTGTGGCATGCCCTTGGCATATTCACTCACCTCAGTGAGTGACACATAGCTGTCCACAACTTCAAGACCAGCATGCTGAACTCCCGTTTGGAGAGCCTTCAATGCGCGCATGTCTGCTGCAAGTCCCATGACTGCTACGTCGGCCTTGTGGCCCAACATAGAAACGGTGACCACCGTGACTCCGTTGTTCTCGGCATTCTTCACCGCCTGCACAAGTGCTTCACCATCAAATTCGGGAAACGGCTTACAAAACAGATGGATCACTGCCAGGCCAACTGAGGGGGACATTGGTTCGCTCATGAACTCCAACCTAGCGAGGGACACGCCACGGGAGAGAAGTGACAATTATTGCGCCAGGAACGCTTGAACGAAGCGGGTTGCCGAATCGCGCGATGTGTGCAGATAGAGCGACGGTTCAGCCATTTCTAACTCCATAAGGACCGGATAACCACCGGAACCGCGCACCACGTCCACCCGCGCATACAGCGGTGCCTGACCAAACTTCTCCGTGACAAAAGCCAAGACGTCATCGCCAAGTTCTCGTTCTTCGCGAGACGCATCACGCGGGCCAATATCTTCTTCTGTGAAGAGCCCGTTCTTCGTGTTCTCACCGGTGGCCAAAATGGCTCCCTTGCGGAACGCATGGCTGTACTCGCCATTGAAATACAACATGCCGGTTTCACCACGTTCATCGATGAATCGCTGATAGGGCTGCACCATCGCCACCATTCCAGAATCAACCAGTTGTGTGATGTGCGCCGCTGCACTCGCAGGGACATTGATGTGACGTTCTGTGTTGTTTGAGCCCGCACTAATTGTTGGCTTAACAACTACGTCTCCCTTTATGAGTTCGTTAGCGAGAACCAGATCTTCTGCACTGCGAACGTATGTAGTGGGGATAACCGGTAACCCGGCACTGACAAGTTCTTGTAAATACACCTTGTCGGTATTCCAGCGAATGATGTCAGTCGAGTTATGAAGAGTTGTCTTTTCAGACACCTCGCTCAACCACTTCACGAACTCGTCATAACGGCGGTGATAGTCCCACGGAGAGCGCACAATGGCGGCACGGTAAGACGACCAATCAATCGAAGAATCATCCCAGTCAACAATGTGGGCAACTAACCCTCGGTCACCAAATGCCCGAATAAGAAGTGGCAAGTCCGTATCGTGCTCGCGCGCTTCGCCACACGACACTAAAGCAATTGAAGACTGCACCCCAGTAACAATACTTCTTTGTTGTTACTGAGGGCAGTCCAAAATCACGTGAAGGCCGCTAGTGCTAACCCTTTACTTCGTTATGCGGGTCTTTGTGCTCAGTGCGAGCGTTGTACCAGAGCTAGTTAGCGCCTTTGCACTGAACGAGTTGAGACCCTTCTTCAGAGTCGTCGTCGTACACGTCACTGTGGTCTTTGCAGACTTACACACAATGTTTTTACGAGTAGCACCACGCACATACAAGCGATATTTCGTTGCTCCTGAATACTTACGGAATGTCACCTTTGCAGTACGCCCCTTGAACGTCCATTTCACTGAACGCAATGAAGGCGTCACCACAACAACTGGTGTTGCGGGCGCGGCAACCGGGACTGTTACTACAGGAGATTCAACCGGACTGGCCTCGGAACCTCCCGAACCCTCAACGGTTGTTGATGTTGATTCATCAGATGGCGATGAGGGCACTTCAGTAGCTTCAGATTGAGCCGATTGACCACTACCGGCAAGGTTTCCTGCTGTGACAGCACACTGATACGAACCGCCTTCCGACAACTCAATCGTCTCCGACGTCACTCCCTCCATCTGGACACCATTGCGGAACCACGCATACGAACGCACGCCTTCAATTGGCTTGCGAGACAGACGGCTCAGTGGAAGATCATCTCGCCACTGAGCGTCACCACAATAAATCGACCCGCCCACTTCAAAATCGCCATCTACTTGAGGTGGTGTATTGGCAATCGGTGATTCCACCGCCCACACAGACTGCAAGCCCGATGCAGGAGCACCAGACCCGACCCCCGACATCTCAATTGTGGGACTAGTACCGGATGGGTCATAGACGGAGAGAGCTCCAACGATTGACCCACCCCCACTTGTGTTGGCACCCTTACCTATTGCGAGTGTTCCATCGGAAAATACTGCCAGTGTGGCGGGGCTTGCGAAAGTTGCAATTCTTGTGAGAGGCGCAGATGAGGAAGCCTGGGTCTGCACAAGCTCACCGGCAGTGGGTCTTGCGGCGTACACAGAGCTTGATTGCGTATCTTGAGCAAAATTCCACATGTCAAACGGCGGTGCTGCCAACGAATCAGATGCGTCGATAACGCTCTCGGGATTTGTCCTATTTACTTCTCGAATATTGGAATTTGTTGAAATCAGAGTTCTCGTGGAGTTGATATTCGGAACCATGTAGAACATGTGCGTCGAGTTAACAAGCGGTGACTCAATCTCGTCAATTGAGTGAAGTACGTATCGGAATCGACTACCGTCAAAATGATTAAGGGCAGCAACACGTGAGGATGGGTCATAGCCCATTCCGTATGTTTGTGTTGACGGTGCCGAGAAAATTGAGGTGGCTCCCGGCACACCAATAGTTGCCATGCGAAGTTCAGCATCCGATGATCCGAACATTCCCGCGTAGATGATTTGGGAGCGACTCGAATCAACTGCAACTGAAACCACCGATGCATTCAGTGGACCGTACATACTCTCGGTTGCGATGTTGGTGGGTGTTACTTCGCCAGATTCGCTAGGAACTTGTACGTACTCAACAAGCCCGTCTTGTGTTCCGTACACCACAAGTTTTGTTGGCACGGTGGATGCGGACCATAGTGTGGTGTTTCGCGTGCGCTCCGTTGTGTCGGACGATTCTGACCCAGCGCCACACGCCGCCAAAAGCGCTGTAATTGTTACTCCGGCAACCACACGTGTGAGTGCAAATCTCTTGTTTTTCATACATCTCCCCTAAGACTTCTGAGAGCGTAATGAACTCTTCTCAGAATGAAAAGTCATCAACTGTGAACGGACGGTGAAATGAAAAACGCCGTGGCAACCTTTCGGTCGCCACGGCGAGAATTCAGTGTGTTCTTGACGAACGAGGGACTAGAAGTCGCCCATACCGCCATGGTCGTGGCCGGCGTGCGAAGCCTCTTCAGGCTTATCTGCAATGACGGCTTCGGTGGTGAGGAAGAGTGCTGCAATTGATGCTGCATTCTGAAGAGCCGAACGTGTCACTTTTGCAGCGTCGATAACGCCAAGCTTCACAAGGTCTTCGTACTCGCCTGTTGCAGCATTCAGGCCTTCATTGCCCTTCAGGCTCTTTACCTTCTCAACGACGACTCCGCCTTCAAGGCCAGCGTTCTCGGCGATTTGCTTCAACGGGCCTTCAAGTGAGCGAGCCACCATGCGAGCACCTGTTGCTTCGTCGCCTGAGAGCTTTTCAGCAGCGGCAATGACAGCAGCCTGCGCGCGAAGGAGTGCAACTCCACCGCCAGGAACGACGCCTTCTTCGATGGCAGCCTTTGTGGTGCTGACAGCGTCTTCAATGCGGTGCTTCTTTTCCTTCAGCTCAACTTCGGTGGCAGCGCCAACCTTCAGAACCGCAACTCCACCGGACAACTTGGCGAGACGCTCTTGCAACTTCTCACGGTCGTAGTCGGAATCGGTGTTGTCGATTTCGGTCTTGATTTGGCTGATGCGACCCTTGATGTCGTCTTCGGAACCGGCACCTTCGATGATTGTGGTTTCGTCCTTGGTGATGACAACTTTCTTTGCGCGACCAAGAAGATCGAGCGTTGCGTTTTCCAGCTTGAGACCAACTTCTTCGCTGATGACCTGGCCACCAGTGAGGATTGCGATGTCTTGCAACATTGCCTTACGACGGTCACCGAAGCCAGGGGCCTTTACCGCTGCGCTCTTGAATGTTCCGCGAATCTTGTTGACAACCAAAGTTGCAAGTGCTTCGCCTTCAATGTCTTCAGCAATAATGCACAACGGACGCCCGCTCTGCATGACCTTTTCAAGAACAGGGAGCATGTCGCGAACATTGGTGATCTTGCTGGACACAAGAAGGATGTACGCATCTTCAAGAGATGCTTCCATGCGATCCATGTCGGTTGCGAAGTATGGCGAGATGTAACCCTTGTCGAAGCGCATTCCTTCTACAAGATCCATTTCCATGCCGAAGGTTTGGCTTTCCTCAACAGTGATGACACCGTCCTTGCCCACCTTGTCGATGGCTTCGGAGATCATTCCGCCAATTTCGGTGTCGGCTGCTGAGATTGATGCGACCTGTGCGATTTGCTCTTTGGAATCGACTTCCTTTGCAAGATCTTTGATGCTTGCAATGGCAGCTGCAACTGCGGCTTCAATGCCCTTCTTCAAAGACATTGGGTTTGCGCCAGCTGCAACGTTGCGTAAGCCTTCGCGAACCATGGTCCAAGCAAGAACAGTTGCGGTTGTGGTTCCGTCACCAGCGACATCGTCGGTCTTCTTGGCAACTTCCTTCACCAACTCTGCGCCAATGCGCTCGTATGGATCTTCGAGTTCGATTTCCTTCGCAATGGACACACCGTCGTTGGTGATAGTGGGTGCGCCCCACTGCTTTGCAAGAACGACATTGCGTCCCTTTGGTCCGAGCGTGACGCGCACAGCATCGGCCAACTTGTTCATGCCGGCCTCGAGACCGCGGCGGGCCTCTTCGTCAAAAGCAATCATCTTTGCCATGGGTTTTCCTCCGATTTGTGGGGGTATGCCTGATATTGGGGGGATTCGCACTCGGGCGAATCGACTGCTAGCACTCTACCGTTGAGACTGCTAACCCAACACCGGGCGGTCCGACCACTGGGCCCGAATTCCCCCATGCCGTATGCCCTTCGCGGGCAAGACAGAAGAGATGAAACCCGCCGGCAACCGTAAATGTCCGTTCGGCCTACGGCCTCACTCGAGTTGCTGCGACTAAAAGCCGCCAGCAACCGCCGGAATAATCGAAACAGTGTCACCGTCTTTCACAGGAGTGTCGAGACCGTTCATGTAACGCACATCGTCATCAGATACGAAGATGTTGACGAACTTGTGCAGCTCGCCAGCATCATCGAACAAACGCTCACTGAAACCGTTGTGTGCTGCGTTCAACGCAGACAGAACGTCGCGAAGAGTTGCACCTTCGACGGAAACGGTGGACGCTCCGCCAGAGATAGGACGCATTGTTGTGGGGATTCGTACGGTCACAGCCATACGAAAACCCTACCCATTCACTAGGAATTCGCCACCAGAGGTGCAATACGACTGCTCCACGGCATCGCTGCTTCCAATTGCGATGCAAGTCGAACAAGAACGTCTTCACGGAAAGGCGCACCAACGAATTGAACCCCCATGGGCAATCCACTCGCGTTCCAATGAAGCGGCAGGCTGATTGCAGGCTGACCAGTGAGATTGAACTGCGATGTATACGCCAAGATCTCGCGCAAGTTGCGACCACCATCGGGGCCAGCGAGACGACCAATAGGTGGTGGCGGTCCAGCCAACGTAGGTGTCACCAGAATGTCAAACCCTGTCGTGCCATCGGTGGGTTCCCACCACTGCACAACACTGCGACACCATGAGTGCAACCACTGCATGTTTGCCAAGTAATCGTGTGTGGAGACACGGCGTCCCAATTCACGCATCAAAATGTTGTCGGGTTCAAGATCCCCTTCACCAAGTTCGCGACCAAACACGCTTTCGAAGTACGACACATCTGTATGTGTCCATGCCGCAACAATTGCGGTGAACTTTCCAGCACTATCGGGATTCTCTAAAGCTGTCGGCCACGCAACCTGCACATCGTGACCAAGCGACGTAAGCATGTCGGCAGTGCGACGAATACTTTCACGAGATTCAACATCATCTAACTGATGCGCAAACAACGGATGATCAAGAATTCCAATTTTCAAACGACCCGGGTCAACGCCAAGTTCTTGAACAAGTGGCCGCACGAATGGTGGCGCTGTATACGGATCGCCTGGTTCATAACCGCAAATAACATCAAGAACCGCAGCGGTATCGCGAACAGTGCGCGTGACGCAACCATCAATAGTGGAACCCATCCAACTTTCGCCAAGATCGGGGCCTTTGCTCACACGACCACGCGAGGGCTTTAAACCAACAAGGCCACACTCGCTTGCAGGAATACGAATTGATCCGCCGCCATCATTTGCATGACCGACAGGAACAATGTGCGACGCAACACTCGCTGCAGACCCACCCGATGAACCACCGGTTGAATGATCGGTGTTCCATGGATTACGCGACGGTCCGTAACTCAACGGCTCGGTAGTAATGGTGTTTCCAAACTCGGGAGTATTGGTACGGCCGATGATGACAAAGCCAGCACGCTTGAAGCGTTGCGTGAGATAACTATCTCGAGAGGCAATGTAATTTTCGTTCTTGAGAAAACGTGTGCCCATGTGATGGGGCTCCCCCGCCAGTGACGCACCGAGGTCCTTCAAGACCAACGGAACACCGGCGAACGGACCAGACAAATTCGACGATGCTTCGTTTTTTGCTTTCTCAAAGCGCGGATGAATAATGGCGTTGATCGTGCCATTCACTTTTTCTGCCTGAGCAATTGCTGCATTAACAAGTTCCGTGGGAGACACTTCCTTGTTGGCAACAAGTGCGGCTTGTTGTGTTGCATCGAGTGAGGTGAGTTCTGCGCTCATGACACGAACCTTAGATGAGTCTCGTAAGGTTGAAGAATGCGAGTTCTTGCTGCAGCGGACAAGTTCAAAGGAACCGCCACAGCCGCTCAGGTATGTGCCGCCATTGGCCACGCATGTTGGGCCTTAAACATTGATTGCACCGAAATGCCCATGGCCGACGGTGGCGAAGGAACACTTGCGGTCCTTGGCGGGGCAAACAGAACTTCCACTGTTACAGGCCCGTTGGGAACACCTGTTGAAGCGCAGTGGCGACTACACCGCAGAACAGCAGTGATTGAAATGGCGCAAGCATCGGGACTCACGCTTGCTGGTGGTCCTGGCAAGAACGATCCACTAAATGCAACCACTCGCGGGACAGGTGAACTAATTGACCAAGCGTTGAACGCTGGCGCGAAAAAGATCATCGTGTGCTTAGGCGGTTCGGCAACAACAGACGGCGGCCTTGGTGCACTTCGTGCAATTTCCACGCCAGCGCGATTACTTGCCGTTGACTTTCAAGTTGCGTGCGATGTGGACACATTGTTTGTGGACGCAGCACGAGTGTTTGCCCCACAAAAAGGCGCAACGCGGGCGCATGTTGATTTGCTCACTGGGCGTTTAGAAAAACTTGCAGGTCAGTACCAAAAGGATTTCGACATTGATGTCGCATCAATTCCCGGTTCCGGTGCAGCTGGCGGATTAGCTGGCGCACTCGCAGCTCTTGGTGCAACCCTTGTTCCAGGGTTTGACATTGTTGCCGACGAAGTTGGTTTCTACGATGCAGTTCGTGAACACGACTTTGTGATTACTGGCGAGGGTCTTCTTGACGACACAAGTTTTGAAGGAAAAGTTGTGGGCAACGTTGCAGAGCTTGCGCGGGATGCAGGCCAACGTGTTGCAGCAATTGTCGGCGACATTGACGAGAACATGGACGCAACACAATGCGCCGGTGTTACAACAGTGAGCCTGACTGAAATGTTTGGGTCAGAAGATGCACATCAGAATGTTTTGCGCTGCATTGAAGAAGCAGCGTTGTCTTTACTGAAGTAAAGGTCAGCCCGCTGGCGGTGCCGTAGTGGTGGTGGCAGCTTGACCTTGGCCGGTGCCAGTTGCACCTTGGAGTGGCTTGCCTGCAAGGTCGGTTCCCAACAAGATAAGAACACATGCTTCGCCAAGTTCTCCTGTTTCGGTGGGAACAGGAACAGGCATTGCTGCAATGTCAACATTTCCACCAAGAACTTCAGCCACTTTATTTGCGTTGTTCTCACACCCTGCGGTGTAGAACACGCCGGTCTTCTGACGCTTTGCTGCACCAGGAGCCAAGTTCACTGCGGGTGGGGCGATGAAACCCAAGTTCTGCAACTGCAGAGTCATTGAGCCGGCGCTACCAGCCACACCGGATGCGTTGGCGACGATGAGCTTGAAGCCCAGCGTGGAGAACGGCGCGGTAGTGGTGCTTGCATTCGGATCGACAGTGCCGCCACCGGGAACCGTTTCGGTGGGGTTAGTGGAAGCTGGGCTAAATGAGCTTCCGCTGACGTCGCGAAGAACTAAGAAGCCGAGGAGGAGGGCGATAACCGCTACCGCGGCACCCATGGTGCCCGTGGACGGCGATGGAAGGCTTGGGCGTGGTGCGCGTGGGCGTTGCTGGCTCATAAGTAATGGTCCTCCGTTTGGATACAAGGAGTGCCTCCACCGTAGTGGGTGGGTCTGTGGCTTGCCTGCCACCCTGAGAAGCCTTATTTATATGGCAAATGGAGCCGGGTGTGGGGGTTGAACCCACGGCCTACGCATTACAAGTGCGTTGCTCTACCACTGAGCTAACCCGGCGAGGACTCTTAGCCTAGGCGCGTCCAGCCTCACGCACACGCGTGACTTCATATGTTGCAAGCGCGGCCGCTGCCGACACATTCAACGAAGACACCTGGCCCAGCATGGGAATACTGACGATGGTGTCGCAACGCTCCCGAACCAAACGGGACAATCCCGAGCCTTCGGCCCCGAGGACAATACAAATGCCTTCGTCGGCGAATTTGGCGATGTCGAACAACGAGTCACGGCTGGAATCATCGAGACCTACTACCCAGATGCCTTTGTCACGCATTTGCTGAATGGCGGTGGGGAGGCCAGACACCAAAGTCATTGGCACATGTTCAACAGCGCCAGCAGAGGTTTTCGCAACCGTTGGAGTGACATGCACCGCGCGATGTTTTGGCAACACCACACCAGTGACTCCAGCACCATCGCAGCAGCGCAACAATGCGCCAAGGTTGCCCGGATCGGTAACACCGTCGACCGCAACAAGGAATGGCGCAACACCATTACGAGTCTTCAACATCTCTGCGAAGGATGCCTCTTCTAATTGAGCAGCAAACGCAATGATTCCTTGTGGAGCTTCACTACGGGCTGTCTCTTCAATTTTGCGACGAGGTACTTCGAGAATTGCAACACGTTGTGCGTGTGCAAGTTCTTCGATGTCGTCAAGAATTGGTGCTGCATCAATGTCTGATGCAATCCAAATTTCGCGCACCTTGCGCTTTTGTCCAATGAGTAATTCACGAACAGCCTGACGACCTTCAATTTGTTCGCCACCCAAACCTTTTGCAACTGGTGCATTGCGACGTGGCTCTACTCCACGACGTGCACCTGCGCGCGGTGCACTAGTGCGTGCTTTGCCACGCGTGGGATCTGACTCTCCACTGCCATTTCTGCGAACAACGCCTTTGGGGCCGGGCTTTGCACCACGACTGGTGCTCTTCCCCGCACCTTGCGATGAAGACGAAGTGCGACTGCCTGTATTACGACCGCCTGGCTTACGCCCTGGAGGGCCAAGGTTGACCTTGGGCTTCGATGACTTGCGTGGCGCCATAGCGCTTACTCCTTGATGATGACCGCTGACGCGAAACAGGCAATGCCTTCACCGCGTCCAAGTGCACCGAGACCCTCGGCGCGACGACCCTTCACGCTAACGGGCGCACCTGCTGCTTCACTGAGAAGGCGCGTCATTTCATCGCGAACAGGCGCAATCTTTGGCTGTTCACACACCACACTGCAATCAACATTGCCAATACGCCATCCAGCGTCACGAACCTTGAGTGCCACATCACGAAGAATGCGTAATGAATTGGCACCCTTCCATGCTGGGTCTGTGTCGGGGTAATGCTGTCCAATATCTCCCAGCCCAGCGGCACCCAACAATGCGTCGGCTGCAGCATGTGCGATGACATCTGCATCGCTGTGGCCCACTAACACGCGTTCGCCAGGAAATGAGACTCCACCAAGAATGAGAACTCGACCCTCAATTGGTTCATCTGCAAATCGATGAATGTCAAAACCTTGTCCGACGCGAATATCAATCATCAGACTTCTCCGTGCAATAAGTGATCAGCGTGCGCTACGGCCCACTCGAGGTCATCTCGAGTAGTGATCTTTCTGTTCACAGTCTCGCCATCAACTACTACAACTTCTCCACCGATTTTTTCAATCAGTGTTGCATCGTCAGTACCTTCTCCACCGCTCTCGTGCGCCTTGCGAAGAGACGCAGCGCGAAACGCCTGAGGTGTTTGAACTGCGCGCAACGTTTCGCGACGCGGTGTTGATACCACCACATTCGATTCGTTCACCTGCTTGATGGTGTCCACGACGGGAACTCCCGGAACTGCGGCATCGGCACCATCGACCACCGCAGAGATGACGCGTTGGAAAACCGTGGGGCTTGCAAACGGACGGGCCGCATCATGCACACACACAATGGTGGCCTCGGCAGGAACAGCGGCCAGTCCGCGGCGGACCGATTCACTACGGGTAGCCCCACCCTCCACCTGGCCCGGACCCTCTGCCATGCCCTTGGGGAGAACAACAATGACGCCCACAGAGTGCTTAGACGCTTCGTCCATTGCCCATTGGACAATTGGCTGACCCCCGATGAGTTCAAATTGTTTGGCACTGCCGAAGCGGAGTCCGGAGCCCGCCGCCACGATGATTGTCCAGACGGTCTCATTTTCAGCCATGACCGAAGGGTAGTACCGTCAGTATTGCTATGGCACACGAACAGGTACTTGCTGACACCGAATTCTTCGCGGATGCTCCCGCCGAAATGCTTTCCACAATCGCTGCTGCGGGGAAAGTTCGAGAACTCGTTCGCGGTGACGTTCTGTTTGAAGCAGGCGATGAGCCCGACTCCATCTATGTGGTGCTCTCCGGACGCATTGCAATTGCAATTGGCAACCGACCTTTCGATCATCGTGAAAGCGTTATTGCGCTCATGGATGAAGGCGACTTGTTTGGTGAGATGGGAATGCTTGATACCAGTCCACGTTCCGCTGGTGCGCGTGCACTGGAAATTTCCACTGTTCTTGAAATTCCTTATTCCGCAGTTCGTGCACAGCTCGACTCATCGAATCACTTGCTGTGGAATGTCATTCGTATGTTGAGCCAGCGCTTGCGTGCCATGGACCAAGCTCTTGCTGACTCAGTCTTCCTCGACGTCACTGGTCGTACCGCAAAGCGTCTTTTGGACTTGTCCGGCGGCAACGATGAATTCACACTTCCTGTTACTCAAGAAGAACTTGCTGGCATGGTGGGCGCATCTCGCGAGCGTGTCAACAAGGCAATTGCAAGCTTCATTAAGTTGAAGTGGCTAGAACAGCATGACCGCACGTATCACATCATTGATCGTGCGAAGTTGCAGCAACGCGCGATCTAAGTTTTCTACAGCGCGCTCAACAGCCACGCCTGTGTGCGTGCAAACGCATCTGCTGCATCGTCTTCTCTGTGAGAGGGGCGTGATGCATCGTGTGCAAATCCGTGTTCTGCGTCTGGGTAGAACACAATCTGTGCCCCGGTAGCGCGCAACTGAGCAATGTCGGCTTCGGGCGTATACGGATCGTGACCGCCCAGAATTGCGAGCACATTGTCTGCGTAGCCATTAATGAGGTTCGCAAGTGGCTCTTGGTGGCCTGCGCCTTTCCATGCTGGCGGCATCACAATCATTCCGTAGAAACTTGCAATGCGAGCAAAGCGTTCATCGCGGGCTGCCTTGAAGCAGTACATGCCGCCCATACAGAAGCCCAGAAGCCCTGTGACCTGCGTTCCAAGAGCGTCTGCAGCGGCGTGAAGGTCGCCGATGGCGTCTGTGTCCTTCAGTTCAGGAATAGCGGCCATACGAGGTTCAATCTCGGGTCCGAATCCACGCCCAGGAAAAGGCTCCACTGCGATGACAGACATCTGCCAAGCGTCGGACAACGTCTGCACCATGTTGTCGAACAGTGGGCGCAACCCAAAGATGTCGGGGGCAATCACCAACCCCATCTTCGGGTTCGGATGTTTCACCAATTCGGCTTCGGTTCCAGACGGCAAGGTAATGCGCATCTCCTCAGTATTGCCGAAGAAATTTGCCAGGTGAGACGTTCGGTGAAGGTGTTGCGTAAGCCCCCGTTGAACGGCATTCCGCACCGTCGCGGGCATGACGTACACATCAGACACACCTCTTGTGTGGAGCACCGTCTCCACCGGCCCCGCCCGCGACATCATCAACGAATGGGAACGGCTCCGCCGTAGACCCCCAACATTGCGTCAGGTGAACGCTTGGGCATTCCTTCCCCGCCCAGTCACCGACCTTGATGAAATTCTGGAGCTGGCGGGATTTGGACGAGCAATTGATGACACGGAGGGCGACGCCTTTCTCTGGCATCTCGTGAAGGAAGCAGAGACCAACGAGTTAGCAACTCGCATTGTGTTGCACCGAATACTTCCGGCTCTTATGGCCATTGCCAAGCGACGTGGCCATGTTGTTCACGGTGGCGTGGAGAGCGCAATGGTGGATGTTCTTGGCACCGCTTGGTTTGTTATTCGCACGTATCCGCACCATCGTCGACTTCACAAAGTGGCGGCAAACCTTGTTCGCGATACCGAGTATCACGCTTTTGTTCGTCACCATCGTCTTCGACATGTGGACGAGACACAAGTGGGCGACGACATTCTCTACCGGTTAGTTGATCACAATCGTGACGGAGATTCACACACGTACATGTCAATGTTGATCGATGCCGAGGAGATGGATGTTGCAGAACAACATTTGGTTTTGTTGCATGCATTCGCAGATGGAAGCGACAGCACTGAAGTAGCGCAAAAACTAGGTATCTCAACACGCACGGTACGCAACTACAAGCGCAATGCGGTTATTGCGGTGCAAGAAGCGTATTCAGAGGTAGAGGACGTGTAGTTAGCGCGATAAACGAACGCGACGTAGGCGCAAACTGTTCGTGACGACAAAGACCGAAGACGACGCCATGGCCAAACCAGCCCACATGGGATTCATACGGCCACTGGCAGCCAACGGAATTGCGGCCACGTTGTAGGCAAACGCCCAAAACACATTGGTGCGAATTGTTCGCAGTGTTGCGCGAGACAAGCGAATTGCATCGGGGACAGATCGCAGGTCGCCATTCACAATGGTGAGATCACTTGCCTGCATAGCAACGTCAGTTCCGCCACCCATTGCGATACCAACATCTGCTTGTGCAAGCGCTGCCGCGTCGTTCACGCCATCGCCCACCATTGCCACCGCATATCCACGCTCTTGCAGGTCTTTCACAATGGCTACTTTTTCATCCGGCAATACACCTGCATACAAGTGATGTTCGTCGGTATCTATCCCTACGGACTCTGCAATTGCGCGCGCGGTTACTTCGTTATCGCCGGTGAGAAGAATGGGGGCTAACCCCATCAACTTCAACTGCGCTATTGCATCGGGCGAGGTTGACTTTGGTTGGTCAGCAACACTGATGACAGCTTTTGCTTGTGCGTCCCACGCCACCACCACAGCTGTTTCTCCGCGCTCACGAGATGCTGCAAGAGCATCGCGCAACACACTGGGGATAATGACAAGACGTTCGCGAAACACTTCTTCGCGGCCCACCGTGATGATAGTTCCGTCTAGGCGACCAGTAGCACCCACTCCTGGCATGGCCATGAATTCGTCGAGCGCGGGAAGAGCGCCGATTTCCTCTTCTGCTGCCGTGACAATGGCGCGAGCAATGGGATGCTCGCTCCCCTTTTCTACTGCGCCTGCCATGCGTAAAACTTCGGCACGCGAGACACCCTCTATGCAATGAACTCCAGCGAGGGTCATTGCACCAGTGGTGACAGTTCCGGTTTTGTCTAGCACCACCGTGTCAATTCGTCGCGTGCTCTGCAGAACGTCGATGCCCTTAATGACAATTCCCATTTGGGCTGCGCGACCGCTTCCCACCATGAGTGCAGTAGGTGTGGCAAGACCAAGTGCACATGGACACGCAATGATGAGCACACTGACAGCTGCGGTAAACGCTTGTGTGGAGTCTCCGTCGAAGAACATCCACGCAGCCAATGTGGCCAGGCTGATGGCAAACACTGTTGGTACAAAAATGCTGGACACCTTGTCGGCAATACGTTGCACCGGAGCCTTAGTGGATTGTGCGTCACGCACCAATTTGGCCATGCGAGCAAATGTGGTTTCAGAGCCCACGCGTGTGGCACGCACTAACAATCGACCATTTTGATTCACCGTTGCAGAAGTCACTGAATCTCCCGGACCAACATCCACTGGCAAACTTTCGCCAGTAATCATGCTCATGTCAATGCTGCTGTTTCCTTCAGCAACAACACCGTCGGCGGCAATTTTCTCACCAGGTCGCACAACAAGAATGTCGTCCACGCGAACGACAGAGGCAGGAATTGCAACTTCGTCGCCATCGCGAAGAACTGTTGCGTACTTGGCCCCCATAGCCAGTAGTGATCTCAGAGCGTTCCCTGCACTGCTCTTTGCACGCATCTCCAAGAAGCGACCTAACAAGATGAACGCAGTCACCGTTGCACCCACCTCGAAATACACATGGGATTGCCCCGGCATGTCCATGGTGAGACCACCCATGCTGTGGTCCGTATCTAGTGCATCGCCCCACACCATTGCCCACACGCTCCACGCGGTTGCAGCAACAACACCAACACTGATGAGAGTGTCCATACTGCTTGCGCCCTGCAGTGCATTCTTGAATGCCGTGCGGTGAAACGGCCATGCACACCACGTCACGACGGGAGCCGAAAGCCCCATTGCCCACCATTGCCAGCCATCGAACTGCCATGCAGTGACCATGCTGAGAAGTACCACCGGAATGGACAAGGCAATGGAAATAATGAGTCGAAGTTGCGCAATTCGAATTGATGCACTGAGATCTTCGTCAAACGACTCATCGTCTACCGCGTGAGCGGAGTAACCAATGCGTGAAATGGCAGCTAAGACCGCTTCTTGTGACTGCGATTCACTATCGAACGCCACCATTGCGGTTTCTGTTGCGTAGTTCACCGCAGCTTCAACACCGCTTATTTCATTCAGAGTCTTTTCAATGCGCGCGGCACAAGCCGCACAGGTCATTCCTTGAACCGCTAGTTCAACTTCAATGATGTTCTCTGGGGGGGAAACAACAGTCATTACCTAGTTACCTATCACCAAAATTGGGACTTCGCTTTTCAAGAAATGCCGCAATTCCCTCTTGCGCCACGTCTGACACTGCTGCCTCGGCCATGACTGCGGAAGCAAAGGTGTACGCGTCGGGGAGGTTCATCCCTACTTGCTGGTAAAAAGCCTTCTTTCCAGCAGCTTTCGATATTCGAGAGCCTCGCGTCGCACGCTTCAACAATTCCACGACAGCATCGTCTAGATGTTCATCATCGACCACTGAGTTAATGAGTCCCCACTCCGCCGCAACATCAGCTGAAACAACATCGCCAGTGAGCGCCATCTCCAATGCTCGCTTCGGCGGAAGAGAACGTGCCACTTCAACGAGTGGTGTGTGACAGAACAATCCACCTTTGCCACCAGGCAGTGCAAAACCGGCTGATCGTGCGGCAACCGCAAGGTCACACGATGCAACCAATTGGCATCCGGCAGCAGTTGCCAGCGCATGTACTCGGGCAACGATTGGCTGTGGAAGTGAATGCATGAGTTGCATCATCTGGGAGCACACAGTGAACAATTCCAAAGCCATCTCTTCTGTTGCGCCGGCCATGTCACCAAAATTGTGACCAGCCGAGAACACGGGGCCTTCGGCAGCAAGAATGACACCCAGTGCGTCGGATTGCCCGACAGTTGTGAACGCGTCCGTGAGTTCACGAAGCACATCAAGGGACAACGAGTTACGTTTGGCCGGATTGCACAACGTGATCGTTGTAAATGAATCATCTCTTGTGATTCGAACTGCATCTGTCATCAGGAACCTCCCCGAGGAGCGACCAGAGCTTGTGGTGCGCCCTCTGGGGCTCGAACCCAGGACCTGCGGATTAAAAGTCCGTTGCTCTACCGACTGAGCTAAAGGCGCGGAGGCGGAACGGAATGCGGAGCGAAACTCGCCCAGAACGCCGAATACATCCATTGGTAAGTGTAATCGGGGGAACCTCAATCGCTACAAGGGCGCGACAAAGCCCGCTAAATCCAACCGGATTCAGGTCAACGCGCGCTAATACACCGATGGGAGTGAATTGCCCGGTACCGCCACATTTACAGAGAAAATTCGTCCGGATGGATTGTCTGTGATGATCGAGCGATCGTGACTGTCTGATGCTGTAATCAACAATGTCTTTCCGTCTGCACCACCAAGCATGCACGCCGTTGCTCGTGTTGGGCCCATGTCAACTTCATCTGTGACGGTGCCGCCTTCAATAACGCGAATGACGCGATGATGTGATGCAACCCACACACCACCCTCTGCATCTAGCGAGATGCCGTCAGGCATTTCACGCGGTAATTCTGCCCACACTCTCTCATTAGAAAGAGAGCCATCACTGTTGATATCGCATGCATAAATACATTGAGCAAGAGAGTCTGCAATCAGAAGTGTTTTGCTATTGGGTGCAAGAGCCATTCCGTTGGGAAATGACGTTGCTCGCGTCGCTTCGGTAAACGTCCCATCTGTCTTTACAGCCAATACCGGACTCGGCGACGGCTTTGCACTGTCACCCGCAAGAAAGTTGTAACACAGTGTGTCGAGATAGGTGGTTCCGTCGGGAGCAACCAAAAGGTCATTGATTCCGTACGTGGCAACTCCGGATAAATCTGCGATGTCAGTGACAACTGCGTTGTCGGGACTATCGCCCAGCTGTACATGCATCAACACTCGACGACGCGCTGATGTAACAGTCCATTTGTCCCCTGGGCCAAATCCATACCCAGAAATCCAGTCGGAATGCTGAAATGCCAACGTTGCAGGAGATCCTGGTTTCCATTTATGGATCTGACCGCGGTCAATATCTACAAAATAGAAAGAGTCAGACGGTGCGTGCCACCGTGGAGTCTCTGGAAATAGAAAACCTTCTTGAACGAGTTCTGGTGTGTACTTCATCAAGGGAATCTTCTCACTGATTTTGGACGCTGATTTCCACGCTGCCGGAGTTGAGTACCATTCGAACATGTCACGACTCACCATGCTCACGCCCGACAAGATGAACAAGTACCAACTTGCTCTCTACGAAACTCTCACAACGAATCAAGGTCCCGATGTTGAGATGACCAACCCCGACGGATCGTTGGTGGGTCCGTTCAACTTGATGGTGCATGAACCTCGTTTGGGTGCGGCTTTGCAGAAGTTAGGTGGAATCCTCTTGTTCCGTGGGTCTCTTTCTGAACGCGCGCGAGAGATTGCAATTTTGTGCGTCGCCGCACATCAACAAAGCGAGTTTGAGCGTTCTGCACATGAAGCAATCGGTCGTACTGCTGGCCTCACTGATGCAGAAATGGCAGCGATTGCGGCACGTGCGCCATTGACATTGGCAGACCCCATTGAGGCGTGCGTTCTCTCTGCATCGCGTGCGCTGTTAGAAACTGGCGACCTTGATGATGTCCAATATGCGGACACCGTCAAACTGCTCGGTGAAGCAGGCGCCATTGAGTTGTCAACTGTGATTGGCTACTACTCACTTGTTGCGCTGCAGTTGCGCCTCTTTCGCGTTCCTGGCTGATGTGTTGATCACAGCGCTAGGTGCTGACGTTCATCACGTCTGACATCTGAATGCCATCCCTCACGAGGAACGCGAAAGAGGCAAAGCTCCTACGCAAGAGTTCAATCTGAAGGGTTAATTCAGAAATCTGTGGGCTAACTCGCCCACAATGTCAATGCGCCTTTGGACGAGTCCAAACTAGTCAAGCGCGACTGAGCAAATGCATCAAGACCTATGCGGCATCAACTCGCTGTAGTGTCACGCCCCGAGGGGACTACTAAGTTGACATCATGTCCATTGACGTGATTGAAATCATTGGTGTCTACGACGCTGATTCAACATTGGTGGGCGAGCTCTCGTATTGGATAGGCGCGCGACTTGGGAGAACCCATTGTTCGCTCTGCGAACTCACCCACGGAGTTTTCACAGTAAAGAGCACATGGAAATCATGCGAACAAAAACTCCACATTCCGTTCACCTCATACCACCGCAACGACGCACCTACCGATGTACTCACCTGTGCTGCCGGTCAGTTTCCAGTAGTACTTGCACGCACGAACCAAGACCTCATTGTGCTGCTCAACCGAGAACAACTCGAAGCATTCAATGGCGATACAGAAAGCTTCGGTAACTGGTTGAACAAGTACATCGCCGGGCCGTAAGTCCCTACTTCAGAATCTTGTTGGCAATTTCTCCTACTAGCGAGATTCGTTCGGTGATGTGGCCATTGATGGGCAAATTGATGGTGAGACCATCAACACCTGCATCAATAAACTCTTGAATCTTCTCGCCCACTGTGTCGGGGTCACCAAAGATGATCATGCCCTTAATCATCTCTATGACTTCATCGGTCCAGCCCTTCACCCCAGACAATGCGCGAGCATCTGCCATAGCTTGCTCCATAGTGGGCGCCACACACACCATGGTCATCTTCGTCACCTTTAAATCGGCCCTGTTGCGACCAAGTCGGGCACAATGTTCATCAAGCACTTGCAATTTGTGCTTCACCTCTTCTGCAGTGCCACGCGAGAGATTTGATTCATCGGCATACTGCGCAACCATCCGCAGTGTTTTCTTCTCGCCACTTCCACCAATCATCACTGGAATACGCGATAACGGTGCTGGCGAGTTAATTACATCTGTAACGGAGTAATGCTTGCCGGAGAACGTGACGGTCTCGCCACGCAACATAGGAATAATGATCTGAAGTGCTTCTTCAAGTTTCTCAAAGCGATCTGTGAATGTTCCGAACTCGTAACCCAATGAGTTGTGTTCAAGTTCAAACCAGCCTGCGCCGATACCCAATGTCGCTCGCCCATTAGACACATGATCAAGCGAAGTAATCGTTTTCGCCAGCAAAGTTGGGTTGCGATACGTATTGCCAGTGACCAAAGCAGACAATCGAACGGACTTGGTGTGTTGCGCTAGTGCAGACAACAAGGTGTAGCACTCCATCATTGGCTCTGTATGCGCGCCAATTCCTGGCAGTTGATAGAAGTGGTCCATCACCAATACGCGATCAAAACCTGCATCTTCTGCGGCTTTCGCTTGGGCAACCACACTGTCAAAAATGTTCATTCCTGTTGGATAGGTGAAGTTGGGTATCTGATAACCAAGTCGTGTCATGAGAAATGTTTACACCAGATGAATACAGGGTGACGAACCCCATCCTTTCGTTAACACACTCTGAAAAGGACATTTGTTCTTCTAGACGCGGAATAGGACGAAGCACACTGAGTGTTGCACTCAATGCTGAACAAATTCAGCACGTCCCCCCAGGAGAAACAATGAAAAAGAAACTCGTAGCAATGGTTGTTGCATCAGCATTTGCACTCACAGCATGTGGAGCCGACGGTTCAACTGCAGACACAACCGTTCCAGCATCCGACACCACTGAAATGTCTCAAATGCCAGGAACAATCGTGGAAGTTGCACAAGACAATGCCGAATTCTCAACACTCGTTGCAGCAGTGACTGCAGCCGGACTTGGTGAAGCATTGTCGGGCGAAGGTCCGTTGACTGTCTTCGCTCCAACGAATGCGGCATTCGAAGCGTTGCCCGCAGGTCTTCTAGAGAAGTTGCTGCTTCCAGAAAACAAGGACGTCCTCGTCAAGATCTTGACCTACCACGTGGTGGGCGCAAAGGTGATGGCTGCTGACGTAACGGCTGGCGATGTCACCTCTCTTGAAGGTTCAACATTTGCTGTCACCACTGATGGTGGCGTGATGGTAAACGCGGCCAACGTGATCACAACAGACATCCCTGCTTCAAATGGCGTCATTCATGTCATCGATGCAGTAATCGTTCCACCATCGGTTGACCTTTCAGCCCTGTAAGAACACAACGAACCATTGAGTCGGTCGGGGCTATACCTCGGCCGGCTCTTTCGTTTATCTCACAACGTTTACCGTCAACCTGCGTTCAGAGATAGCCAACTTTGTGGAGCGATACTTGATTGTGACAGTCAGCGTTCGGACTTTCGTAAATTGATAGCGCTTCGCCGAGTACTTCATGCCGTTCTTTGAATTGATCTTCACGGAAGCTTTTCCAAACTTCAATGATTGATGCACGCCGGCTGCCTTTAACAGTGTCGTCGCAGTCACTTTTTGGTTGCGCTTCACAGTAAGAATTCGCTGCACAGACATTGTGGGTGTAGAGAAACCGATTCCTGTTGATGACACCAAAAGACCATCGGCGCTAGGAATATATTGCGTAACAGGAACCGTAGATCCGTTCCTTGCAGTTCTCTTCACTGGCAAAGATGTGGCGTTTGCTTTAGCTGGTGTCAATCCAAATGACACGTCTAGGTATGCCTTCGGCATAAACATTCGAAAATACGACTGGTTCAATTCGCTTGACCCATTGACAGGGACCTTGTAATGCGGCCCAGCAATCTTCAATTGTGCTGCGCCAGTAAATCGATCGGTAGAAGTAAGTCCGAAGACGGATGCATCGGTGTCAACCCATCCACCTCTACTTGTTTCATCAAACACATTGATGATGCATGCATTTGAGATGTCAATTTGACGACACGTTTCATCGGCTTTGTCGGGAGGAACAATGGAACTACGCATTGCGGGCAACAACAACATTGACAATCTGTTTGTGACCTTTGAAGTTCCTGTCTCACCGATTACACAACCGTCTATCTCGCTCACCCAACCAATGCAGTAACCAGTGGACGCTGAATGAATCTCAACTGCGCGTGCAGAAATGCTTGCAACATCACGCAGACCTGGTGCAGCCGGTGAAAACGATTGAAGTGATCCGTTCACAATGACTGCGTTCACTGCAGAGGTGGGATGCTCCGTTGCTTGTCGGCGGAAATTGATAACTACATCACCCAACGGTGCATTTGGCCCCAGCACATGTGCGTACGGGAAGAGCACAAGGTATGGGAACTCACACTGAGACACTGTGGTGTCTACGAAGCGACACGGGCCACCGTAGAGGCCTCCGCCTATTTGATACGACGCGAGACTGGGCGAATTCACCTGAGTGAGTTGGACTCCGTTCACAGTGATGGAATCGATACAACCCTTTACAACACCTGGTGCACAGAACTGAAGGCCCTTGTTAGCAACAAGCGGAGTGTTATAGACAAACACACCAGCTGGATTTGCCTTCACCGTGGGCACTGGTCCGGCCAGCGGAACTGCACACAGTGCGGCAATAAGAGAGACGGCAAGAACGAGGCGACGCTTCATCTCGCCACTCTAACCCTGTTAATAATGGGGAACTACTGCTTGCCCATTTCCGAATCGTGATGAACCTTGGCGTCTGGCCCCGGCTTAGTGCTGAGCAGTTCAACATCAATGAAGCGAATCTGACCCGTGAAGCGGAAGGGCGATACATACGAAGGCGACACGCGTGAGCCGTTATCGCAACCCACATCCATTCCGTTAAATGGCATCCATCCGCGAATCATCTGCGGAATCTCAACCTCACCAATGAGTTGCTCGTCGAAATGCAGTGTCCCTGTTCCACCGGTTCTCGTTGTCTTCAAGAACTCCCACGTGATGGTGTGTTCACCAGGTGTGAGATTCACTTTGGTGCGAATGTCGTGTGGTTCTTGCGGGAAGTGGTAGCGGTAACACACTTCGCCATTCTGAATAAACATGGAGTAGCCACCCCATTGGTCACCGTCTTTATAGATGACACCTTCACATCCGCCCTGTGGCACAACGATGTGTGCAGTAATGCGGTGACTGGTGTTCATCAACTGTGGTGAGTTGTCCGAGGGAATACGTTCAGCGCCTGGCCACAGTCTGTAGAAACGTTCGACTGGTCTCTTGTTCGGCGACTTCAAGCCATCTTCAATGGGCAACACTTTGTACTTTGCAGCTTCTTCCCACCACACAGAAACAAGTTCGCGAAGTTTGTCCGGATGCTTCTCCGCAAGGTTGTGTGCCTCGGAGAAATCTTCGTTGAGGTTGTACAACTCCCACTCGTCTTCATCAAGTGATGTGCGGTACTTGTGCATAGCCACTGCTTTCCAACCGTCCATTACGAGACCGCGGTGCCCCAACATTTCAAAGTGTTGAACTTTCTTGCGGGTTGGTTCAGCAGGGTTATCGAAGGTGTACCGCATCGATGTGCCATGCATGGTCATTTGTTGCACACCGCCCAGCTCCTGCGGCTTCTCCACACCAATGACTTCCAGCATTGTGGGCGCAAGGTCTGACACGTGATGGAACTGATGACGAATTGTTCCCGCGGATTCTTTAGGGAATCCTTCAGGCCAATGAAGTACTAGCGGGTCGCGCACACCACCACCGTGCGTGTTTTGTTTGTAGAACTTGCATGGTGTGTTGCCCGCCATGGCCCACCCCAGTGGGTAGTTGTTGAACCACTGCGTTTCACCAATCTCATCGATGTAGCGGAGTGTGTCGTCAAGATCGAACTTGGTTCTTTCAAAGTAACGACCTTGGTTCAACGTTCCGTTGACAGTTCCTTCTTGCGAAGCACCGTTGTCGCTCATCACCATAAAGATGGTGTTAGTCATCTGACCCACCATCTCTAAAGCGGCAATGAGTCTGCCAATCTGCTCGTCGGTGTGTGTCAGCATTGCTGCATACGCGGCTTGGAATCGAACATAGAGGCGCTTCTCATCACCCGACAGTTCATCCCATGCGCGAACGCCCGGGTTACGTGGAGGCAACACAGTGTCTTGTGGAATGAGACCCATTTCCTTCTGCCGTGCGATGCGTTCGTCACGCGTAATGTCCCAACCTTTTTCAAAAATGGGAACGTACGCATCGATGAGTTCTTTACGAACATGATGTGGTGAGTGACCAGCGCCAAATGCCAAGTACAAGAAGAACGGCTTATTCGGAGCAAGACTCTTCTGGCTTGCAATAAGTGAAATCGATTTGTCTACTAAGTCTTCCGTGAGGTGATACCCCTCTTTGTCCGGCTTAGCAATGTGGTGGTTGTCTTCTGTAAGAAATGGATCCCACTGATTCATCGCACCATCCATGAACCCGTAGTAGCGATCGAAACCACGCTGCGTTGGCCACAAGTCGAATGGACCAGCTGGTCCGATGTGATGCATAGGTGTGAGATGCCACTTCCCTACCGCCCATGAGTTGAATCCGAGAGGACGCAATACCTCGGGGAGTAATGCAGCGTCTTTGCGAATATGACCTCGATAGCCCTCGAACCCGTAGTCGTAGTTAGCCAATGAACCCATACCCACTGCGTGATGGTTCATCCCACTTAAGAGGGATGCGCGTGTTGGCGAGCACAATGAAGTGGTATGGAAATTGGAGTACCTGAGACCGCCAGAAGCCAACCGATCGATGTTTGGGGTTGCAATTTCACTTCCGTAACAACCAAAGTCCGAGAAACCGACGTCGTCAAAAACACAGAACACGATGTTTGGTGTGCCGGCTGGTGCCGTTGGAAGTGGCGGATACACCGGAGTGTTCTCTGCCATTGTTGATCCTGGACGAATGTCCTCGTACTTTCCCATGGTGCCCCCCCTTGGTATTTCTCTCACCGTAATTCTTGTACCTAATGTCAACTACATTCGCAAGACCGAAGTACCAACGCAAGTAGGTTGCAGGGGTGAAAGCGAACTCTTGTGCCTGCAGATAGACGCACCGAGCTCGCACACGCGCTGTACGAAGATGCCGACTCTCTCAGTCTTGGCGAACGAATCATGTCTGTTGCCAGCACTGTTCTAAAAGCCGCACAGTGCTCACTCGTTCTCAGTATGGGATACGACATCACCACCATTACGGGGGGCTCCTCCCTGACCTCTCAAATGGACGAACGCCAAATGGTGCTTGGCGACGGCCCCACCGTGTCCGCAGTTCGCCACTCGACTCCCATGATCCTGGCTGATACCAATGGCTACGTTGAACAGGAACGGTGGCCACTGTTCTGTGATGAAGCCTCAAAAGCGGGAGTTCGTGCCGTCCTTAGTTTCCCTATTCACACGGGTGCCGTGAGGCTTGGTGCAATCACCGCATATTGGACCGAACCCCACTCACCCACTCCCAGCGAATACTTCGATGGTGGTGTCCTCGCCGATGTTGCGCTTGAAGCCATCTTGAATGACCTTGCCGGAGTTTCGTTGGATACAGCCCTGTCGGAATTAGGGCAAGATGTGCAACATCACACAATTGTTCAACAAGCCGCAGGAATGGTAAGCGAACAACTCTCGGTTCCCATTCTGGAAGCAATGGTGCGCCTCCGTAGCACCGCATTCTCAACACACCGTCAACTGGTCGATGTGGCTCGCGCCATCATCTCCCGAGAAGAAACTTTAGAGAAATAGGAACACCATGGTTACGCCGGAACAACACCTTCCTGTCGATCAACACACTGGTCAAGCACAACTTGCAGCCACACTTGTCGACGTAGGGCAAATGGCAACACACGGCGCCAGCATTGTGAATGTCTTTTCCGTACTGGCTGCTCAGTGCGTGCAACTGTTGCCCGTATCTGCTGCAGGAATACTTCTCGTTGATGAAAGTAATGCTCTACACGTCATTGGCTCATCTAGTCATGCGGCAAAAGTGCTCGACTTGTTTCAAGTTCAGAACGATGAAGGTCCGTGTCGCGATTGCTGCAAGACAAAGCAACTAGTAAGTAGCGAAAACATTTCATCCGACACACGTTGGCCTCACTTCTCTCCGCTTGCGGCGGCTGAAAACTTTGTTGCTGTTTACGCGTTACCGCTTGAAGCGCAAGGTGTTGTTGTAGGTGCACTCAACTTGTTTTCCCTCACACCGCTTGTACCGACTCAAGTGCTCACTGCACAATCACTTGCCGACGCTGCAACGCTCGCGTTTCTTCAAGCAGATATGCAACAAGATCGCTTACTCATTGCACGCAAACTTCGTACAGCAGTTGAAGGACGTAATGCAATTGAGCAAGCTAAGGGCGTGCTCAGTGAACGTCACGGCATTGCCATGATGGAGGCGTTCTGGAAACTGCGCGATGCCAGCATTGCCCACGACATGGACATTGTGGAGCTCGCGAAGGCAGTGGTGAACCGCGAAGTTGAGGTGTAGTTGCGGCTTAGCCGTGACCAGGAATCGACTTCCATGGTCCGCCGTCTGCACGTGGTTCCTTTGGAAGACCGAGAACTTGTTCTCCAACAATTCCTCGCTGTACCTGACTGGTACCGGCGTAAATGGTTCCGGCACGTGCATTCAAGAACACACCTACCCAGTTAGCCGAATCATTTGGTGATCCTGGTGAATCTGTAGTGAACGCGGTGTGCGGTGTTTGACCAACGGGAACAAGGGCGTCTGCACCAAGAATGTCAACAGCAAGTTCCGTGACTTCCTTGTGATACTCGGACCACCACAACTTGCCAATTGATGCATCAGCGCCGGGCTGACTGCCATTCATGAATGCGGTGAGCACGCGATAACCGAGGAAACGCATGATCTCAACTTTTGAATGTGCCTTTGCAAGACGCTGACGAATGAACGGATCGGACGTCAAGCCTTTTTCTTTTGCAAGAGCAGTGAGCTTGTCTAGTTCGCCACGGAACGAAATGCTGTTTACTGCAGCGCCGGCGCCACGCTCGTTACCAAGAAGTGTCATTGCAACCATCCAGCCGCCATTCACTTCGCCCACAACATTTTCTTTCGGACAACGCGCGTCGGTAAAGAACACTTCGTTGAACTCAGAGTCACCAGACATCATCTTGATGGGACGCACTTCAACACCTGGTTGACGCATGTCGACAAGAAGGAATGTGATTCCGCGGTGCTTCACTTCATCCGGAGCGGTACGTGCAAGAACAAAGATGTGGTTTGCAAGATGACCTGCAGATGTCCAAATCTTTTGACCATTAATGATCCATTCATCGCCGTCCAACACGGCACGACATCCCAAGTTGCCAAGGTCTGATCCGGCTGCAGGTTCGGAGTAGCCCTGACACCAGCGGTCTTCGCCCGACAAAACGCGAGGCAAGAAATGCTTCTTCTGTTCTTCGGTACCAACTGAGATGATGGTGTTACCCAACATGCCAATTCCGAATGAATCATTTGGTCCGCCACCTGGCACGCCAGCTTTTGCGAATTCTTCTGCAACAACCAACTGTTCGATGTGTCCGAGACCAGCACCGCCGTACGCCTTCGGCCATGTGACTGCAAGGAGATCGTTGTCGCGCAATTTATTGCGCCACTCTTCTGTGAACTCTGCAGCATCGGCATGATTCATTGCGCCAATGCCCTTCCAGTTCTTGGGAAGGTTTGCGTCGAGAAATGAGCGAACTTTCGCGCGGTATGAGTCAGCCTCGGGTGGGTAAACAAAATCCATTCCGTCACCCTATGTGATGGCCCCTAGAGGCCTTCCAACCGAATGGGGTACCGGTGGGAACTGTCCAGAATCTGCCTAGGCTGGAAAGGTGACCAAACTGCTCAACTTTCCATCCGAGGTGAACGACACCTCCGCCCGCATTGTTGCCTCGGGAGCAGTTCTTATGGCCGCGGGTTACGCCGTCACTGGTTGGGCGTGGCTTCTCATACCTCTTACATATGGCTTTGTTGCCCGCGTTGTATCGGGGCCCACATTTAGCCCTCTAGCCCGGCTGGCCACACAAGTCATCACCCCTCGCATTGCGGGAACTCACCGAATTGTTCCAGGACCCCCAAAGCGATTCGCTCAAGGAATCGGCGCATTGTTCAGCGTGGCAGCGTCCGTGCTGTTCCTGCTCGATCTCACCACTGCATCGCGTTGGGTTACAGCAGCATTGTCGGGCCCAGCATTTCTTGAAGCAGCTTTTGGCTTCTGTGTCGGCTGCAAGATGTTCGCTGGTCTCATGAGAATTGGTGTCATTCCCGAAAGCGTGTGCCTTGAGTGCAGCGACATCTCTTCGCGACTGCGCGCACAGGGAGTACAACAGTAAGGAACATCTGTCCCGCTGTTCAGTTTTGCAACAGCAGTACGGTACGGGTGTGGAGCACGCCCGCGGACTTTCGTTAGTCCAAGTTGAAGAACGAACTGCTCTTGGCCATACAAACTACGTCAAACAATTGTCGTCTCGTAGTGTGCGAGAAATCCTCCAATCGAATGTATTCACGAGATTCAATGCAATTCTCGGACTTTTGCTCGCAGTTGTTCTTCTTGCTGGGTCACCCATCGATGGGCTCTTTGGTTTCGTTCTCGTCGCTAACTCAACAATCGGTGTAGTCCAAGAATGGAGTGCCAAGCGAAAACTAGACAGGCTCGCATTCCTACACGCCCCTCTATCTCGTGTCATTCGAGACAATCACGAGATCGATATCCACTCAGAAGAGATTGTCTTAGATGATTGGGTTGTTCTTCGCGCGGGCGACCAAGTGCCCGCTGATGGAACAATACGAACGAGCGACAGCCTTGAAGTTAACGAAGCGAACTTGACCGGGGAAATTGAGCCGGTTGTCAAAAACTCTGGCGACATTGTGATGTCTGGAACAATTGTCACGGCGGGGTCTGGTGTATTCATCACCACTTCCGTTGGTCATGACGCATACGCACATCGACTTGCAGCAGAAGCAAAGGTATTTGTTCGTGCTCCATCAGAGATTCAGCACAGCATCAACACCATTCTTCGGTGGGTCACCTGGGTTCTACTTGTCGCAACACCACTTCAGGTGTGGTCACATTTTCGAACAGATGTCAGTGACGGATGGGAAGATCATGCAGTTCGCACCGTTGCTGGATTAGTCGGCCTTGTTCCTGAAGGACTTGTATTGCTCGCCACATTGGCTTTTCTTAGCGCAGCGGTTTCGTTGGCGCGCCAACACGTATTAGTGCAAGAACTGCCGGCGGTAGAAGTCCTTGCACGGGTTGACGTTATTTGTCTAGACAAAACAGGGACCATCACGTCGGGCGACGTTGTCTTTGAGACATGCGAATTTCTGGTGGAATCTCAACAACAAGAGATCGAGTCCGCTATCTCTTCACTTGCCCACGACTCCGCAGCCAACAACACTCTGTTGGCGGTTTCATCTGCTTTCTCCACATCTGATTGGAATGAAGAAGTACACATTCCCTTTGATTCATCGCGTAAGTGGAAAGCATCTACGTATCAGCATCATGGCTCGTGGTATCTCGGTGCGCCCGAAATGCTTCTGCCCGCGAGTAGTCCGTTGCTAGCACGAGTCAATCAACTCGCTGAAACGGGTCGTCGTGTGATGTTGATATCGCAGTCACTCACAACTCCTGCAACAACGCAACTCCCACCGGACCTCACCCCCATGGCTTTCATCGTGCTGCGGGAAGAAATTCGTGACGATGCCGCAGAGACATTGAACTTTTTCAAAGAGCAAGGCGTGCAAGTGATGGTTCTCTCCGGAGATAACCCTCACACGGTGGCGGCTATTGCAGAAACGGTCGGGCTACACAGCGATACACCCGTCGATGCGCGAACACTGGGAACAACACCCGAAGAACTCGCCGTTGCATTATCAGGGAACACCATTTTTGGTCGAGTGTCACCTGAGCAAAAGCGAAACATCGTTCATGCGCTTCAGAACAGTGGGCATGTCGTTGCAATGACAGGTGATGGCGTCAACGATGCACTTGCATTGAAGCGTGCGGATATTGGCATTGCTATGAATAACGGAGCACCTGCAACCAAAGCCGTGGCACAGTTAGTCCTTCTCGACGGGAAGTTCTCACATCTTCCACATGTCATCGCAGAAGGTCGACGAGTCATTGGCAATGTGGAGCGAGTTGCAAACCTTTTCTTAGCCAAGAACGCAATGAGTCTTGTGGCCATTGTTCTGGCTGCCATCGCGGGAATTTCTTTCCCCATTCTTCCGCGACACATGACTCTTCTCTCCACCCTCACCATTGGCGTTCCTGCTTTCGTCTTGGCACTCGGACCCAACACCAAGCGCTATCAGCCTGGTTTCTTGAAACGCATTATTCGCTTTGCGTGGCCAGCTGGTGCAATCAGTGGCATCGCCGTTGTCATTGCAGACACATGGACCTCGGACCAAACAGGAACAGCAGCCACAGCAACTGCGTTGTTGTGCTTTTTCAGCATCTTGATACTGATGGCTCAGCCACTTCGCGGGTGGAAACTCCTTCTTATTGCCGCCATGGCGACATGCGCAATCACTGCACTTGCTGTTCCTGGACCACGAAACTTTTTTGATCTCTCTGTCACCACAGAAACAGTCTGGAAATCACTGATGACTTCCCTACCCGCATGTGTCGTTCTCTTCGTACTTCATCAACGCCATGTTCACGGCCGCAAGTACTAGCTAGCGCGCGACGTTGTCGCGTGCGTGAGCAAATACACGCAAGAAGTTTTCGGAGTTGAACTTGTCGACAGATTCTCGCGAGACATTCTGCATGCATGACTCAAAACGTGCGATGGGATCACGTCCGCCTTCGGTATGCGGGTAATCACTGGAGAACAAATACAAATCGTCATTCGATTGCTCGATAAGACGTGAGACGTCTTCAAACACGAATGGAGTAAACGCCATCTGTTCGCGAATCTGTTCCGAAGGACGGCGAGAGAAGCTCTTCAAGCGGTCGTCCACTTTTGAATACGCCTTATGAATTTGATCGAGACGCACAAGTACTTCTGGTACCCAACCAGCACCAAGTTCTACCGACGCAAGTTTCAGATTGGGGAACTCTTCAAGAACACCATCCAAAACGAACATGCTGACGAATGTTTCAATTCCTTGATGGAGAACTGCTGCGTCGCGTGCACGAACGTTTTCTCCGCCACCCATCCAGTCACGCGTGACTCCGCGACCGGTATTGCTCCACCCTGGAGGAAGTTGCAGTGGGTTTCCACCAACATGGAACACAACAGGAATTTGTGCTTCTTGTAGCAATGCCCAGATGGGGTTGTAGTCAACGTGAGTGGGTGAACGGTCGCCCGCCAAACGATGTGGAATCCACATTGCCTGAAGTCCGCCTTCAAGAGCGAACTTCACTTCTTCTAACGCAAGTTCTGGATTCTCTAACGGAATCGCTGCAACACCCATGAGACGATCATCAACAGAGCAAAAATCAATCATGTGTCGGTTGTGGGCACGTGCACCGCCGTAGCGCAAATTGTCGGGGATCTTGTTGCTGGGAGAAAAAGGCATGTGAAGGCTGTGCGTTGCGAACACCAATTGCTTCATAAAGCCGAGCATGTCGTTGGCAATCACACGATCGTGCTTGTCGAATGAACCAAGGGCCTGAATCTCTTTTACCTCGGTAATCATTCGATCTCCGAGCGCAATGAGTGACTCCTTGTGCTCGTCAGAGTGCTGAGCACCGTTCGACATAATCACTTCGACTTCTTCGTCGGTGACGATAGAGCGGCCATAACTCACTAAGGGGAGAAGGTCACGAATATCTGGGTCGGCAAACTTCCGCAAGAAGTCTGGCAATTCCATAATGTGCGTGTCTGCGTCGTACAGAATGCGGTCGCCTGCGTACGTCATGTTGATTCCCCCTTGGATGTACGGAAAACCGTACCAGCCGTGTCAAGAGGTACGAACTTGTCATCTCCCCGTAGGGCTGTGTTCACCACCGTGGGGCAAACTAGAGGCATGCGCATTCTGGTTACCAATGACGACGGCATCGATTCAGTAGGGCTTCATGTACTTGCGCGAGCAATGCAACCTTTCGGGGACGTGGTTATCGCCGCCCCCGACCAGGAGTACTCAGGCGCTGGCGCAGCCATCGGTGCCCTGCACATCATTCAGCCAGAAGTCCACAAGCGCTATGTAGAAGGCATCGACACAGCGTGGGCAGTCAGCGGTCCGCCAGCGTTATGCGTGTTCTTTGCTCGACTCGGTTTGTATGGCGACCCATTCGATCTTGTTGTGTCCGGCATTAATCCGGGTGCAAACGTTGGGCGCTCGGTGTATCACTCGGGAACAGTTGGTGCTGCCATCACTGCACGCAACGGAGGCATCTCGGGAATCGCAGTTAGCCAAGCTGTCACTGGTTTCGGAATTGAAGGTCAGGGATGGGACGACGCGGTGAAAGGACAGAAGTGGCACTCCGCTGCAGATGTTGCTGCGAGTGTGGTGCAGGGCTACTTGGCGAATACACCACCTGAACCAGTTGTCATCAATGTGAATGTGCCAAATCTTGAAGTGAGCGACATGAAGGGTTGGCGACGCACAACTGTTGGCACCATTGTCCCCCGCGCAATGGTGAACGCAAATATGGAACCCAAAGAGGGTTACGAAGACTCGTACTACGTTCGAATGGAATACGGCGACACCAACAAGATGGACGACCACACCGATGGTGGCGCAGTAGAGAATGGTGAAGTGTCCATTACCTACCTTGGCCGTCTCGACGATGTGCCACATCACGGCACCGATGAAATTCACAACGCTCTCAGCGGCCTTGTGAATAACTGAATATCGTCCACTCATTTCCCTTCTTCTCTCGCATCACTAAGGTCGTTCTTATGACCGACTGGCAAGACCTCACTCGACGATCATCTTTTGCATCGCATCGACTCATTGGTTGGATTTTTTGGGATTCCACTGCACAAGACAATTTGGAAGCGCTCGGTGTGCCCGGAGGTATGGGCCACTACATCGTGAATCGTGGAGCCCCACTATGCCCTGCTGGTCCAGAAGCATTGTTTGCCGCGTACTACACCATCCACCGAGAGTTTGTTCACTTCGCGTGGAACCACACTGCCCAACACATCAGTGATTGGTGTGCAGTATCTACCGCACGCGATGCCGCAGTACTCAGCGGTCTTCAGAGAATGACACCTGAAATCATTGAGCCATTGGGAGAACTTGCGGCACCACTGTGGGACGTTGTTGATGCACTTCCCGCTTCAGGTCGTGTGTTGTTTGCTGCGCACAAGTCGTGGCCGCGTCCTGAGCACGCTGCCCTCAGTGCGTGGAATGCGTTGAACACCATTCGTGAGTGGCGTGGTGACACACACTTTGGAATTCTTGTTTCTGAAGACATCGGACTTGTAGAAGCCGGACTTCTCCACGACGCATGGATGGGATACCCCAAAGAATGGATTCCACGTAGTCGTGGTGCCGACGATGTATCAATAAACGCAGCCCTCCGCACATTAGAACAACGAGGGTTTGTTACTGATGGAGAAGTGAACGATGCAGGCGTTGCATACCGTCAACAACTCGAGGAGAAGACAGACGCACTGCATGAAATTGCATGGCGATTACTTGGCGAAGAGAAAACGATGCAGTTTCTCTCACTCGTTGAACCCGTTGGTGAACGTTACGTTGAAGAGATCAACACCACAGCGGGAGACAATTGGATGCCCGCAGCTCGTCCTCGCCGTCGGTAATTACGCTCGGCGCGGGAGCCCTATGCGAACTGACACACCAGGCGAGAACATGACATGTGCGTCACCAGTGGGTTGCGAGAGTCCAGCCGCGGTGACTAACGAATCATCCAGATGTTGAAGTGTGGCTGAATACAACGGCCAGGTTTCATGATCTACTGGCGCATACCGAAGCGATGTGCGAAATCCGCGCGAGTACAGGCCCCATCTGGCCGACAAGAAAACCGAAAGTTCATCGGGTTCGGCAATTCGTTCACCAGTGTGGATAGAGATTGATGTGTCAGCCCGACGTGGCCAACGTCGTTTCACTTGCGTGGTGAGGAGATTGCCCACACGTTGATGACGAGCGTTCCCCCAGCAATACGGCAGAAAGTATGTGGTCCTCGCTACAAGCGCTGGCAAGAAACGATTCACATCTAACGAAAAGAACCACACACCAGGAACACCATTTCGGCGTACGTACGTGCGCACGTTGACTTCGGGAAATGACCCGAAGTACGGAACCGCCGGAAGCCGCGGAAGCCCAATGTTTTTCATGGAGAACGGGATAAGCCCCACCCATGCCGAGCCATCAAACGTGTCGACTTCAAGTCCAGGTGGAAGCAGAGCTTGTACTTCGTCAACAGGGTAACGCCAGTGCACATACGCCAAGTCGCGCCACTGCTGCACCATCACTGCTCGTTTCACGGGCTCGGGGCAGTAATCCATCACACGTCACACACTACGCACCCCATTTTCGGTAGCAACCTGTTGTGACACAGATACCGTCAGCACGGCAATGCGTCGATTCCTCCCCTCTCTACTCGCGGTAGCGATAGTGGCCACTTTGAGTGTGTTTCAAAGGGAACTTCTTCTCGACATCTTCCAGAGGCTTCAAGGCATTCATCCATTGGAGATCGTCCCCCTTGCTCTCGCTGGAATGGGAATGATCGTCACACGTGGTTTCTTTTTGCGATCTTGCTCTCCCGGAATATCTCTACGGCAATCAATCACTGCTGATCAATCCGCACTCGCTGCTGGTTATGGAATTGCATTAGGAGGTGGTGCAGTAGGAACCGGACTACGCATACACATGTTCACGCGCTGGAACATGCCATCTCAGGTGATTGCTGCATCAATTGTTGCAACTGCAGTGGTTCCATCGTTTACCACCTGGGGACTTCCCATTTTTGTGTTGGCTCCCAAAGCCGTCACAACTTCATTAGACAATGTTCAGTTACTTGCAGTTGGCTTCGGAATCTTCATCATCGCAATCTCCATTGTGTTCTGGTGGTTTGCACTCATGCGCCCATCTCTCTTCACAGTGGTCGGCCGAATTGGGCTTCGACTTCAGCGTCTTTTTCTTCGTCGTGTTCCTGTGCGTTTCTGGAGATCTCGAAAAGTAGTGGAGAAAGCACAACCCGATTACTTCACCAACGAACTCCGCCTCAGTTTGCGCACATTGCTACGAACACGAGGGCATCTCATCCTTCTGAGTTCTATGTCCACACTCTTGGCCGGATTCACCTGTCTTGCAGTGTCTGCACATGTATTTGGTGCACAAGGGCTCACCATCTACGAAGCACTCATTGCCTTCTCGTTAGTGCGTGTGCTCATTGCGCTTTCCCCCATACCTGGTGCTGCCGGAATCGCAGAACTTGGCCTCATCGCACTACTTGAAAGAGCTGGAGTGTCCCTGCTTGATGCAACAGGAACAACACTTTTGTACCGATTCCTCACATGGTTTGTTCCCATTGTTGTCGGCACCAGCTTGTGGTGGCGATACTCTCACAAACGTCAGGAGACTTCACATGGCCCGGTACATAACAACAATCAACAGCTCGAAGACACCAGAGGAAGCATTCCGCTACATGGCTGATCTGCGCAATTTTGCGCAGTGGGATCGAAACATCATCAAGGTGGAACAAATCAACGGTGATGGTCCCGGGTTAAACACAGTGTTCGACATCACGGTTCGAGGCATGGGCGGCAAACCTTCAGTTCTTCGCTACACCACCGTGGAGTTCAACGAATTCACCAATGTGTTAGTGAAAGGTCGCAACACAATTTTCACATCGGTTGACCGAGTCACCGTCACACCAACAGCTACGGGATGCGATGTCACCTACGACGCAATTCTCACAGCAAATTGGATTGTTGCTCCGATGAACTTGGTACTAGGCGCAGTCTTCAAGAAAGTTGGAGACTCAGCAACAAAGGGTTTGCGCAAAGTTCTGGCATAGAACTACGGACAACCAAGTCCGTTCAATGTTGCGCATTCTCTGCACAGCCATGCCTTTCCTTCCGGAGTGCTCCACGCGGTGGCAAGGTGCGAGCCACATGACATGCAGTCATGTTTTTCACGCACCTCAGGTCGAACCTGAAACCGTGGCTGTTCTTCATCAGTAGACATCACACGTCATCTTGTCAGAGCAACGAGGCCAAGAGAAGTTCAGACACTCTGCTTAACTCGTTGACGTCATTGGCTACGGCCGCAACATAACGGTCCGGACGCACGATTACTGCATATGCGCCTTGAACCGATTCCGGGGCAATCACGAACTGCGCTCCAATACGTTGCAACGTGTCGGGCAACTCAATGGGTGCTTGTGTGACCACTGCAAACGACGCGCCATTCATGCGGACCGCAGTCGATACTTGCGGGTGATACCAGAACTGGTGTCCTACTCGGGGATCATCACCAAACACAATCCCTTGTTCAATGTGTGGGCTTGGACGCGTACCGCCATAGCCACTCTCAATGTCAACTCCGTGACTCACCCGACCACCAAGTTGATCGATGAGGCGACCCATATCAACAGCGTGTGCAATGGTGCTGCGAACATGCGGGGCGCGTTCAGTGGAGTACGTATCGAGAATGTTGTTGGTGGCGATGCCCCGCTTAATGAAAGACAACTTCCACGCCAAGTTCAATGCATCACGCATTCCCGAATTCAACCCTTGCCCTGCAAACGGCGGAGTTTGATGCGCAGAATCCCCAGCAAGGAAGACATTTCCTTCTTGCATGTTCGGCGCAACAACAGCATGAAAGCGATACACCGCGCTACGCACTAATCGCGCCGTGTCGGGCGAAATCATTCCCTGCAACAGACTCCACAAGCCTTCTTCTGTGTTCAGTTGGCGAGCGTCTTCGTTTTCTTGAACTTGAAATTCCCAACGGCGATAACGACGAACTCCTTGAACAAAAGTGAAAGGTCGGTCTTTGTGGCAGTACTGGCGAACTCCACGGGGAAGATCTACAACCGCACCTTCGTGTAGTTCGGCATCAACCACTAACCATTCTTGATCAAAGCGCAAGTCTTCAAGAGCGAGACCAATGTGTTTACGTGTCCAACTACTGGCGCCATCACACGCCACATACCAACGCGATTCAACAGTCTCTCCATTGTCTAAAGTGGTGATTACCGAAGAACCAGCGTCCACCATGTTGACTGCTGTGCGACCCCACAGTACCTGTGAACCGCGACGTTCTGCTTCTGCGCGCAACATGGTGTCTAAGTCGGGCTGATAATGAGTGACTACTGGTGGAACTCCTTGAAGGCCCAACGGCGGAATGTCTGCACCAATCACAACTTCATTTGTTGGTCCAACAAAATCTCCACGTTGTAGTGGTTCAGTGTTCTGTTGCAACCACTCGCCCATTCCATGGTCATGAAAAGCACGCTGAATTTCATCGTCCATCACAATCGCTCGAGGAAGTTGATATGGCGCAACATCACGGTCAATCACAACATTCGAAACGCCCATGTCCGACAAAATGACAGAGAGAAAGCAACCCACTGGTCCACCACCAAGAATGGTGACATCAAGCATTCCTCATCACCATCTCGTTGATGATCTGTGACTGAAACCGTCTAGCCATAGCACGGATCTGTTCTTGTTCTTCTTGTGACTCTGCGTCAACCACCGAGAAGATGAAAGGTTCTAAAGCAGCCCATCCCATCTCCATGGCCATACCCAAACCCATCATCGCCTTTAGTTCAACGGTCGGTTCGTCCATGCCCTGCTGAGTTGCAACGTGCATCATCGCATTTCGCGGCACCGATACGTCTTCTGAAAGTTCGGTTCTGGCAAGAGACATCTCGTTGTCGAGAACCGCACGCACAACTGCACGAAGATACATAGGGTCGCCAATCAGCGTTAACGGTGCGGGAATGGGTTGCTGACGCGATTGTTCCATGGCGTAGTCATGATGCGCATGCACCAAGCGCTCCATAGCTGCGTGCAGCAGTGCATCTTTCCCACCGAAATAGTGATGCACTAATCCATGGTTTACTCCGGCGCGTTCTGCAATGGCGCGAACGCTGAGAGAACGCGGACCCACTTCACCCAGTAGTTCTGCGGTTGCAGCTATCAACTTGTCTTCGGTGTCGACTCGCGTGCGACTCGACTTCTCTTCAACGGTAATCACTTGCCAGCGGTTGCGTAATCGGTGACTGCAGCTACACCTTCGCCGGCGCGATAGCGCGCAATAAGAGTTTCGAAATCAACGTCGATTCCGATGGGGTTTGCTGCAAACAATGGCCCGGCCATAAATGCATCAGCTTCATCCATCGTCATGGAATCGAACTGTGTCTCCACTTGGTTGCCATCTGGATCGCGGTAGTACGCAGACAACGTCATGCCGTGGTTGATGGTCCAATACGGCGACACCCCGCATGCCTTCATGCGCTCGTACTGGCCGAACAGGTCGTCCAAACTTGCGTACGTGAAGGCGAAGTGCTCGGTTCCACATGCCGTGACGGAACGGTCTTCCAAATTCGGCAGGTTCACAATGGCAATGCGGTGATGCTCGTCGTCGTACGAGATGAACGAAATGAACCTGTTCTCGTGGCGAGCTTCTCCTTCAAGGAAGTTCTTCCACCAGTCGAGCATTTCTGGATAACGCGAAGTCTTCAAAACGACGTGGGCAAATTTGATGGGTGATGCCATTGCAGTTCCTTATCTGGGATTATTAGTCAACTGACTAAAACAGACTATAGTGCAGACTATGACACTGAAATTCGCCTCCAAGAACGGCCGTTCCCACATCGTTGTCGGCCCAGACAACGGCCTCGTCGACCTGGCCGAAGCGAGTGGAGGGAAGTTTTCCTCCGAGCCCATCGAGGCGTTCCGTCGCTGGGCCGAAGTGCGTGATTTCGCCGCCACCTACACAGGTACAGGAACTCCGTGTGAGGTCAATGAATTAGATGCTCCATCACCATGGCCAACTCAAGTGTTTGGTATCGGCTTGAACTACCGCTCACACGCTGAAGAAAGTGGAATGGACATTCCAAAGTCTCCTCTTACATTCACAAAGTTCACCTCGTCCGTGGCACACGGAAATGCCGATATTCCAATCGACGGTGTCATGGTTGACTGGGAAGTGGAACTAGTTGTTGTCATCTCATTTGGTGGTCGCAACATCGCCCATGCAGATGCATGGAATCACGTTGCGGGCATTGCCGTTGGTCAAGACATCTCTGATCGTCAACTTCAGTTTGCGAGCCAACCGCCGCAGTTCAACTTGGGAAAGAGCAAAAAGAACTACTCTCCCTTTGGACCATGGCTTGTTGATGCCCAAGACGTTGCACAACGCGACGCCCTTCATATGACGTGCACACTGAACGGTGAAGCGGTACAGGACACGATGACCGACGATCTCATCTTTAATGTTTCCGACATCATCTCGTACTTATCGGGAATTGTTCAGTTGCTGCCCGGTGATGTCATCTTTACGGGAACACCTGGCGGCGTAGGTGTATCACGTAAGCCACCAGTATTTTTGAAGCCTGGTGACGTACTTGTGTCAACAATCGATGGTGTTGGCACAACCACCAATGTGTGCGTGCAGGGCTAAATACCTAACTAACAAACTGCCGAACTGAATCGACGCACCACGTCCACAGTGCATTGCGTGTTTGTGGTGTGTCGCTCTTTTTCGATGCAGAGGTCTTGTGCACTGCACGAACTTCGCGGTCGCACCAGAATGTGCCGCTTTCGGCAGGTAAGGGACACACGGCCGCTAACCATGCAATGGTGTCGGCACCCTGGTCGGCGGTTCGCAAGATTGGTTTTGTCAGCAAGCGGAACAACGGAATGGAATCTTGTACTCCGGGAGTATCGGCCCAGCCTGGGTGCATAGCCACAAACTCAATATTTGGCTCTTCTTGTGCCCACATCTCATTCAGTGTGACCTGGGCGCGTTTCGCAATGGCATATTGACGTGAACCGTTGTACGACGACATCTCCATTGTGTCGCCTGCCTGCAGTTGTGGAAGTGGTGCCGCATACATGCCACCCGATGACACAGTGACAACCCGTCCGTTTGCGGCGCGTAGTGAATCTCTCAACATGGTGGTCATAAGAAATGGTCCCAGCACATGAGATGCAAGGGTTTGTTCAATACCCTGCGCCGATTCAGTTCGCTCGTTCAGTAACGCACCAGCATTGTGAATGAGCACATCTATACGGGGAAACTGTGAACGAAGAACGCGCGACGCTTCCGCCACAGATTGAAGATTTCCCATCTCTGCCACAACAACTACGGGGGGAACGTGTGGGAAATGTTCACGAAGGTCGGTCGCTACCGCATCGCACTTGTCTTTGTTGCGACCCACCAACACCAGTTGTGCGCCAGTGGAAGCGAGCGTGCGTGCAGCTGATGCACCTAATCCAGATGTAGGCCCAGTTATCACAATGACTCGCCCACTCAGATTGGATTCGGACACTTTGTCCCACGCATTCATACGTGATCGGACAGCAAATCCAAGACGCGAAAACCCTGGGACTACCGCAGCATCGAGCGCAGAGCTGACAAAGTGCTTATTCATGAGCGCTCTGCCAATGTGGCAAGCAGCATTCCTGCTGCAACGAGACCACGCAGTGACCACGCAATTGTTCGCACCCAGTTGGTGGTGACGAGCTCACGGCCAACAGTGGGGTCTGGATTGCTGGCCATTCGAGCGTGTCGCGGAACTGACAACAACACCGTGGCTCCTAATGCCACAGCAATTGGAATTCCGGCAAGCCACGGCACAAACCATGCAACCCCTGCAGGCACCATTGCCAACAGCAATAAGGTGGTGACGCCTTCGATGGTCATGGGCAGCATCACGACCCATCCAGTTCGGCGTTGGTGTTCTACAGCAACTGCAGATGCACTCTCGACTGGAACTAGGGAGAGCAATGGATAGTGCACGACTTGTACAAACCAAATAACGCCCACCATTGTCCATGACGCCAACACGTTGAGCACAAGGACAGCATCTTCCATGCCGTCACCGTACCTGTGCTGGTCACGAACTCCCTACGCTAAGGGTCGTGACGCGTGTCCCGAAGAAGAAGAATGGTTTTGAACCACGTGTCTGCCAGTCATGTGGGAGACCTTTTGAGTGGCGGCGCAAGTGGGCCCGCGATTGGCACAACGTTTTGTATTGCTCGGATAAATGCCGTGCGTCGGGGACAAAGTCCTAAGACAATCCGTATTCTGAAATGTCGACACTCCGTCGTTCGTCGATGGAACGGTGAGCCGCAGCACCAATGACAACACTCCACAAACCGTCTTCCACCGTGACTTCCGGAGATGTGCCTGCCACTACCGCATCAATGAATCGCTTGCACTCGAGAAAACTTGCTCCAAAATGAAAACCGACATGAGCAACGTCGGGGTCAATCGCTACATCCACTGAACGCATGCTGCGCGTTGCTCTGTCACCCACGAAAACCTGGCCATCACCAGGAACAAACGCTTCCACCTTGCCGGTGGAACCCACGGCCGTTATCTCTTGTTCGTGACGGGATCCCTCAGCGAACATACTGAGGTCCAACATGGTGCGAACACCGTTTGCATATTCAACAACGACATAGGCGTTATCCAGAATGTCGCTACGTTCATCGTTGTAGTACTCGTCGAGATGGTTCACATCTTGACCACCACTTGCCATCACTCGTACTGGTCGTGAGTCAACAACCAAATTCATGAGGTCAAAGAAGTGACAACACTTCTCAACAAGCGTTCCGCCCGTGTTTTTGCTGAAGCGATTCCAGTTATCTACTTTCACGAGAAAGGGAAACCGATGTTCACGAATGGCGAGCATCTTCAGATCCCCCACGGCGCCAGCGCGTACTTGACGAACAAGTTCAGCAATAGGAGCCATGTAGCGGTATTCCAAACCCACCCACGTCAGAGCGGAACGAGAACGTTGTGCTTCCACCACAGAGACACAATCTTCAACAGTTGTGCACATGGGCTTTTCCACCAACACGGGAATGTCAGTCGCCAGAATGTCATCAAGGATTGCCTTGTGAGTGAAGTTGGGTGACGCAACAAGTACTGCGTCCACCGTTCCGGATTCCAACAAATCCCGGTGGTCTGTAAATTCACTCACTCCACGAAACGCATCCCCCATGGTCAGACGCGCCCAGTGACGTGGCTCGTCATTGGGGTCACTGATAGCCGTCACGGAAACATTGGGGAGGCCCATCAAGTTCTTCAGGTGCTCACACCCCATCATCCCTGTGCCAATGACTCCAACGCGCACTTCATTCATCCCCCTCACACTATGTGCCACTATTTGCGTTTACCGTCCCGACAACTAATGTTCAGACAGAGCGCATCGGGGGATGCACTTCACACAAGGGGGAAATCTCATGGCAATCGTTGATCTCATCGAGTCTGGTTTGGGTCTTTTGAAGTCCGAAGCCGACATCACGCCGCAATGGGTGGAAGGTGTTCTTCGCGGAAGCGGACACTTGGAAGATGGTGTGTCGGTTACTGGCGTATCCACAGAACGAATCGGCGAGGGCGTAGGCATTCTCAGCATCTTGCAACGCATCACCCCTTCGTATTCCGGCACAACACAAAAAGGCCCGAAGTCTGTCGTGGTGAAGTACCCCACCGATGACCCAACACAACGCTTTACCGCAGATGCACTAGTTCTCTACATTCGCGAATTGGTGTTCTATAAAGACTGCGCACCAGACGCCCCGTTCAAAACAGCGAAGTGCTACGGACAGGCCATCGCTAGCGACAACACCGACTTCACCATCGTGATGGAAGACATTGGCCACATGCGTCCACTGAACCAGTTAGACGGCATCAGCCTCGATGAATCGAAAGTTCTTCTCGAAAAACTCGCCGACTTCCACGCCATGTGGTGGGGCAGCCCAAAGCTGGAGAACTTCGCCACAACATTCCAACCCCTCGACAACCCCACCTACAACGCTGTTCTTCCCATGTTGTGGACCGGTGGTTGGCCAAATGTTGAGCAGTACGCCGGTCATCTTCTTCCCGAAAGCGTTCGTGAAATTGGTGGCATCTGGGCCGAGAAAGTGCCCTGGATGCTCGGCAACCTCATGGCACCTACCACCATGTGCCACGGTGACTACCGCGCCGACAACATCATGTTCGATGGAAAAGATCCTGTGGTCATCGACTTCCAGCTCATTGGCACTGGTTCAGGTATGTACGACGTTGGTTATTACATCAGCCAATCAATCGCCACCGATGTCCGCCGTGGTCACGACCGCGAATTAGTAGACGTGTACCTCAATCGTTTGGAAAGCCACGGAATTGAGATCGACCGCGAAGAAGCTTGGCGTCAATACCTTGTCTGCATCTGCTTCTGCGTCACTTACGGAGTCACCACCTTTGGTGGATTTGCTGAACAGAACGAACGCGGTCAGCAACTTCTTCAAGACATGTTGCTGCGCGCATTGCATTGCGTGGCCGACAACAACGCTCTTGAAGTGTTGAAGTAAACCTCTACCCCATCGGGCAGACTACGTACATGACAGATCACTCGCATGACCACGGTCGTGGATTGCTACAACAACTTGGTGCAGAGGGCCGTGAATTGCGTGCGCTCATTCCCGATGTGTACAGCGGTTTCAGCGAACTTCACAAAGCTGCATTTGCCGAAGGTGCGGTCGACAAGAAAACAAAAGAACTCATTGCTCTTGCCATCGCAATTTCAGTGAAGTGCGATGGGTGTATTGCCAGTCATGCTCGTGGAGCCGCATTGGCTAAGGCAACAGAACAAGAAGTTGCAGAAACCATTGGCGTGGCCATCAGTATGAACGGCGGCCCAGGAACTGTGTATGGCCCCCGAGCACTTGCTGCGTTTAGGGAATTTGCTCGTCCTGAAGAAAAGTCTTAGTGACCAATTGACTTGTTGATGCGCACAGGAATTGTGCGTGGTCCGCGAACTTGTCCGCCAGCCCAGGTGACTTCAGCATCTTCGATCAATTCAAAGTCGGGAACGCGTGCAAGGAATTCTTCAATAGCAACGCGCATTTCCATACGAGCAAGGTTTGAACCCACGCAGCGGTGAATTCCCGCACCGAATGCAACGTGGCGGTTGTGCTCGCGGTCGATGATGACCTGATCTGGATTTTCGAAATGGTCTGGGTCGCGGTTAGCAGCGGGGAATGCCATAAGAACACGGTCACCGGCGTGCATTGGGCAACCTTCGTACTCCATGTCTTCATTCACAAGACGTGCCATGGTGACTGGTGAGTAGGCGCGCAAGAACTCTTCGACTGCTGACGGAATGAGTTCTGGTTCTTGCACTAAGCGTTCGCGGTCTTCTTTATGTGTTGCAAGGTGCCACAACGAAGAACCAATGCCGCTCCATGTTGTATCTACTCCAGCAATCAACAACAGGCCACACATTCCCAAAATAAGACCGTCGGGGAATGGCTCTCCGTCGTGCTGTGCGTGAACAAGTTCGCCAATAAGGTCGGTTGTTGTGCCGGCTTCACGGCGCTTGATGATTTCTCCCATGAAGAAATCTTGAAGTTCAGCACGTGCTTTGATTCGAAGTTCTGGATTTGTCAGACCAGCTTCAAGGCTCCAACGCACCCAGTTAGTGAAAGTGTCTTTCATGGTGGTGGGAACGCCCAACATTGTGGCAATCACCTGTGCAGGAATTTGCTGCGCGTAGTCAACTGCAGCATCGGCAGTTGGTTGTGCAGCAATTCCATCCATTAGCTCGCGACACCATGCACGAGTGAACACTTCAAGTTCATCAACTGCGCGTGGTGAGAATGCAGGGAGAAGTTGGCGGCGTGTCCATGTATGCATTGGCGCATCAACTGCAATGGGAGCACCCTTTGTCTCGCCATAGGCACCAGACCCTGGGGCTTCTGCTGGTGGAACAACCAAAATCTCGCGGGACGAAAACAGTTCTGGTTCGCGCGCCATCTTTGTAACGGTGTCGTACTTGGTGGGTAACCACGAACCGCCCCATTTGTCGGTGTGAGCGATGGGGCATTCATTACGCAGGTTGTCCCAAATCTCGAACGGACTCTCGATGTAGTCCTTGTCGAAAATGTCGAATGCAGTTGTCCAGTCGATTAACTCGCCCACGGTGCCCCCTTGGTGTGACCGCTACGTCTGCGGTTCCTAAAGTGACAATAACTCCCCAATACGGCCGTGACCATAGTCATAGGCATACGATTCGGCCATGACTCAACTACCTATCGACGTTGACCCCGGTGAAGTGGGCCTCGACCCCCAACGACTTGCCCGTATTGAAAGCCACTTCGCCAAGTTCGTAGACGATGGCCGCCTCCCCGGCTGGCACATTGCGGTGTCGCGCGGAGGCAAATTGGCCTACAACGCCACGTACGGCCATGCCGACGTTGAGAACAACAAGCCCATCGCCGACGACACCATCTACCGCATCTATTCCATGACCAAACCCATCTGTGCCGTTGCCGCGCTCATCTTGTGGGAAGAGGGCAAGTTCGAAATGCACGACCAGGTGAAGTGGTTTATTCCATCATTCGCAAACCAGAAAGTGTTCCGTAGCGGGACACTCACCGCCCCGCGCTTCGACCCCGTCACCGAGCCAATGGAGATGTGGCATCTCTTTTCACACACCGCCGGACTGACATACGGCTTTGTGTATTCAAACCCAGTCGATCAGATGTATCGCAACGCAGGTTTCGAATGGGGTGTACCAAAAGATGCATCGCTTGCCGACATTTGTGACATCCTTGCTGGACTTCCTCTCATGTTTCAGCCAGGAACTGAGTGGGCTTACTCCATGTCTATTGACGTGCTGGGGCGAGTTGTAGAAATTCTGTCGGGCATGACTCTTGGTGAATTCATGCAGAAGAGAATTTTCGAACCACTCGGAATGACCGACACAGCGTTTCATTGCTCCGCCGACAAAGCAGATCGACTAGCCGCGTTATATGTGCCAAACCCTGCCGACAACCGTCGTCGTGTTCGCAACGATGCAATGGGTGCGGGTGCTGTTGTGGAGCCGAAGGCACATCTTGGTGGTGGCGGTCTTGTATCAACAATGTCCGACTACATGAAGTTTGCAGAAATGCTTCGCGGCGGCGGAGAACTCAATGGTGTCCGCATTCTTTCTCCACGCACGGTGTCGTTCATGGCATCAAATCATCTTCCAAACAATGCAGACCTCACCGCATACGGTCGACCACTCTTCGCAGAAACTGCATTCGACGGTGTTGGATTTGGGTTAAGCGTCAGTGTCACGCTGGACCCAGTGAAAGCAAAAGTTCCTGGCAGTGCAGGCGACTACGGCTGGGGTGGAGCTGCAAGCACCAACTTCACAGTCGACCCGAAAGAAGACTTGGTGTACACAATCATGACGCAGTTGATGCCGTCAAGCACGTGGCCGCTACGGCCGCAGCTTAAGCAACTCGTGCACCAGGCGTTGGTCGATTAACCGCACGGCGCATTTGCGCAGAGAGAACTCCGAGCACAACTAATCCGGTGGCGATAATGACGAGGCCTTGAGCCATCTCGTTGTTGATCCATTCCATAACGGTCATTACTACGCCAGCAACAACGCAGAACGCGCCAGCAACAAGCATTTCGGGTGCCAGAACGATTGTTCCTGCAGCAAACAAAATTGCACCAGCGATGATTGGTGCGGGCCGCGTCCAATCTTCTGCCGAGCCAATATTCATTGAGCCGATAATGACGAACAATGAACCAACGGCTCGAGCAATTTGTTGAGAACCAATTCGTTGATTCCCAACCAAGACAAGCGAGGCGGCAGCTACAAGGATGAAAGTTCCACCAAGTATCTGGCTGTCAGAGTTGATGAGCGAGCTGAGAGCAAGCGAGAACCCAATTGTTCCTACCGACATAGCAGCGGTTCCGGAGAATCGAGAACGTGTGCATCGAGATACTCCCCACACAGCGGCTGCGCCAGTGAGCAACACACCAATCCATTCACTCTTCATGTCTGCTTGATCAAGAACTATTCCGGTAGCTCCAGCAGCGGCCCCCAGTGCGCCTAGTTCGAGTACTTCTGCAAAGCGTTTCATGATTTCCGAACCTGAAGACAACTTCCACGACGCCACACCCGCGGCAATGGCAACAACATAAAGAGCCGTGGCAATTGTTCCCACTGATGCATCGTCGAAGGCCAGAGCCAAGAGACGAATGACGCCCACGGCAATGATGAGTGACGCGAGATATGTGACTAGCTCACGAACCGAAAAAGACCAGCGAGGAGCATACGAGATGTTGTCGGCTTGGTCCGCGGTAATAACCCCATGAGTAACGAGGTCATCGAGAAGTTGACGTTGTGTCCTGTCCTGTTCCATGCCGCAAGTGTGTCACGAATTAGGAGTTACTTTTGTACCAATCAACAACTGGTGCAACTGCGGCGTCTAACAGTGGTGCAACAAATATTGCGTAGGAACCCGTTATGTGGTTGTCATCTCTGTACACCAACAAGTTGCCCACAATTGTTGGACATACGGTGTCGGTACAGAACCAATTGCGCACCCACACCACGTGTTCTCCGCTGGTATCAAAGTCCCGCATCATCTCAAACATGTCAACGCGATATGCATTGGTCATAGTGGGTGAACATTGTTGAACATTTGTGTAGTTCCTGCTCAGACATGACGGGACTAACTGCCCGGGGTACGGCGTGTCTTCCACCAAGATGGGAGTAATTCCTCGAGCACGTAATGCATCGAGAGTTCCTTGCATTCCCTCTCGCCATTCTTTTTGCCACATGGGCTTACGAGTAGACGCAGATAACAAGCGATCAAAATGAATGACAAACGCGAACTTCACACCGTCGGCCACCATGGCATCCAACGTGTTTGCTCTCCACTTTTTGCATTCGGGATACACGCGACCCAGCACCTTGTTGTACACCGGTATCTCTGCAGGCGGACAACCGGCCTTTGTGTACACATTCAGTTTCCAGTTGCGCTTGATGGCGACTTTCTCAAACGCAGGAAACCATTGTGCTGCGTGTGAGTCTCCGTATAAACCAACAACTGTTGTGGAATCGGTTTTTCCGAAACTGCATCCTGGTTTAGGTGCAACAGGTGTAAAGCGAACGTGACATCCATCTTCATAGATGATGGGCTGATCAGAAACTGCTGCTTGAAGTGACGGGGTGAGATTCCCTGGTAACCCCGTTGCTTTCGCAGCATCAACAATGGCCTGCAGTGGTCGACCAAGTGCTGGCATCTCAGGAACCGCTGGAATTGTTGTTGTCGGACCAGGAACGGTTGTTGTTGTGTCCAGGACTGGCGTGGTGGCATCGGGTCCCAATGTGATGCTGGGGGGATTGTTGCGCGCCATCACGGCTGTGCCACCCAAGAGCGACACCAACGCAACGGCGAGTGCAACTGCGCGCACGCCGCGAATAGAAATGTTCTGTCGAATGGGATTCTCCACCAACCGATACGAGAACTCCGAAAGTCCGAGCGTGATGGTAAGACACAACAGCCCATCCGCCACACTGAGCTCTCGGCCCAATGCTGGTTCTGCGATGATGAGTATCGGCCAATGCCATAAGTACGCAGAGTAGGAACGTGAGCCCAACCACTGAAGTGGCCAGTAACGCAACACAGCAAGTGGCGCCCACGATGTAGCCATTCCACCATTAATGGCGAGGACTGTTGCCATAACTGGTACGAGTGCCCATGGACCAGGAAAAGTTGTTTCTTCACTGAATGCAATAACACTGACAACAATTCCGACGATGCCAATCCAGCCACCTATTGCAGCGGCAGATTTGGCATTGCGAGATGCTGCAAGCGGAAGCACTGCAAGTAACGCACCCAATGCAAGTTCGAATGCGCGGGTATGTGGCGAGAAGAACGCCCATGGCTGCGATGTTTGCATCAGCATCATGCAGGCCACAAAGGACGCAACTGCGACGACTAGCGACAGTATGCCCACACGCACTCTGACTGTGAGGCGTGACCTATTGCTCATTCCAATGCACACCAACGCAATGAGTGCAGGCCATACAACGTAGAACTGCTCCTCCACTGCCAAACTCCAATAGTGCTGTAGTGGCGATGGTGGAAACGACGACTGCAGATAGTCGGCACCACGATGTGCAAAGAGAAGATTCGAAGCAAATCCGGCGGTAGCGATCATGTCGCTGGTGAGCGACCGTACGCGAATGGGTTCTAGCCATATATAAGAGGCACCCAAGGTGAGAACGGCAACCAACGCCGAGACGGGAAGCAGACGACGAATGCGTCGGGCATAGAAAGAGGCCAGCGAGATAGTCCCCGATGTTGCTCTTTCATTCACCAGTAGCGATGTGATGAGAAAACCAGACAACACAAAGAAGACATCGACGCCTACATAGCCACCATCGAGGCCCGGTACGCCAGCGTGAAAGAGAAGCACTGCGGCAACTGCGATCGCCCTAAGCCCTTCAATGTCTTGTCGCCGTTGCATCCCACCAAGTATTGCGTGCCCGCCACGGCAACCTGAGTCACAGGTCACAGGCTGTTAGTCACACCCAATGGAACTTTTGCCAGCTCACCGGTGTCTGTATGTACGGAATGAACATCTGGCGCTCTTCTCTTCGTCTCGTGACAGCGACAACCATCTGTGTTGCGCTTACAGCATGTGGTTCAGATTCGTCAAACGAACTCCGTGGCTACCAAGCCCCATCAGCGAAGAGTTCTGCAGGTGTTTCCATAACGGATGCAGTCACAGGAACGCCATTTGAACTTCGGGCTGACGATGGAGAGGTTCTCGTGGTGTATTTCGGGTACACACATTGTCCAGACATATGCCCCACCACGCTCGTTGCAGTAAAGAACGCGAAAGAGAAACTCGGCGCTCTGGGGAGCCGAGTTGATCTCGCCATGATCACGGTTGACCCAGAACGCGATACCGCCGACGTCTTACCTCTCTATCTCTCGTCATTTACCAACAAATTTCACGCACTAGTTCCTGCAAGCACTGAAGAGCTGAAGGCAGCCGAGAAAGTCTTTGACGCAACCTCTTCCGTCACCAAAGTCGACGGAAAAGTTGAGGTCATACACGGTGGCAATTGCTACATCGTTGATTCCAAAGGAGCCGTCGTTGATGAATGGCCATTTGGCATGGACGCCCAATCAATGGCCCACGATCTCCGAATTCTCCTAAACGAAAGAGAGACAACAACATGAAAACATCAATGAAGCGTGTCGCGCTAGCGGCGTTGTGCGCAACAAGCTTGATGGGTCTTGCGGCTTGTGGAAGTGATTCATCTTCTTCAGACACCACTGCAGTATCCGATGAGTCAGTTCCTGCAAAGCCAACCATTGCCGTGTCAGGTCAGTGGGCACGTACTAGCCCAATGGCCACCGACATGGGAGCGGCGTACATGACCATCAACTCAAATTTGGACGACGAACTCTTGTCGGCAAAGGTAGACATGTCTGTCGCCATGATGACTGAGGTCCACGAAACAGTGATGGGTGATGACGGCTCTATGAAGATGCAAGAGGTCGAAAAAATTGACATCATTGCTGGCACCCCAACTGAACTAAAGCCAGGCGGTTACCACGTGATGTTGATGCAAGTGATCGAACCATTGAAGACAGGTTCAACAATCTCCGTCACTCTTACGTTCGCAAAAGCAGGTGACGTAGTGGTGGAAGTTCCTGTACAAGAAGAAGCACCCTGACCACATGTGACGAGACCATCCCCTCTGCACCGCAGAAGGGCAATAAGGGAATGATTGCGGCATTAACTTTCGCAGTAATCATTCCCTTAATCGTCGCCATGGTGTTTGTTCTTCGGTCATCGGCGACTACGTACTCGTACACCATTTCCCCGGGAACTCAAGAGGCCATTACCTACAGCCGACCCATTCCGAACGCCCTGCCACTCACACTGTCTCTCGAAGTGGGCGACACCTTAGAAGTCACCAACAACGACTCTTCGGCCCACACCTACGCGTTCCTTATTCTTCGACCTGGCGAAACTGGTCGGTACACCTTCCACAATTCAGGGGTTTTCACGGCGTCATGCACCGTTGGCGATCACGAGGAAGTGACAATCACCGTCCGCCGGTGACACACTTGTGCCATGGCACGAAAAGGCGACGACGCATTTGATCGCATGATGCGAGACAATTTCGCATCTGTCACTGCCTATGCGAGATCAGCAACATCGCATCGCATGGTCGCCGATGAAGCTGTTCAGGAGACGTTCATTCGTGCATGGAGGTACTGGCCCACCTTCCGAAACGAATCCAGTGCAATTTCGTGGCTCATTACAATTTGTCGCAGAGTCATTATTGACTTGGTGCGCAAGGAGAAAATCTCCGAACAACTGCCCAGCCATCTCCCTTCACACCGAGACCAGTTCTCCGAAACAGCGATTAATGATCTCATTGCGCATCTTCCGCTTCCACAACGTGAAGCGTTCGTTCTGTGTGCAGTACTCGGGTTCGACTACGACAGCGCAGCTCAGACGCTCAACATTCCTATTGGAACTGTTCGGTCACGACTTGCACGTGCACGCGAATCTCTCGGTCAGCAATACCAAGACGCACAAGCTGTGTAACTGTGGATTGCTCAACTGCTCGTAAGGTTCTTGTACAACCCGTCAGCACCGCCGACGATCGCATGTCAGCCCGTCGCCACATGACCGAGTGTCCAATTTGCGCCGCAGAAGAAGATGCTGCCGTTGAGGAAGCCTTGGGTATGCAGCTCTCTGACTTACGAGGCCCAGCGAATGCCTTACGCATAGGACTCTTGTGTATTGGAGCGCTTCAAGCATTCCTCGCACTACCTTGGATTTTCGGTGCAACTCCCTTGTGGGGCCCGAATGGAAATACGGCTATCTCACATCTCACGCGTGACGGTGTCATCGGCCTCGTCATGGGACTTATAGGAATCGCCGTTGGCATGAATAGCCGCTTGGCTTATTTTGCGCTCTCGGTCTGTGGTCTCTTGGTAGGGCTACAAGTCGTTGCATTCATTGCCGATCAGACCAGCGACAGGGTTCACCCTGTGTTCGAAATAGTCCATGGCCTGTCCATCATCATCACGGTTCTGGTTGCCATTGTGGCTTTCCCTCGAAAGCGCAGGCGTTTGGCCTAGTGGCTCTGTGGTCTAAGGTTTAAAACGACCATTTCCACGTCATTCCCAAGGAGTCACAATGGCCCGTCATACCCGTGTGCTTGCAGCAGTTGCAGCACTTTCACTCGTTATCACCGCTTGCGGTGGAGACGACTCATCATCAGACACAACCGTCGCTTCCGGCGGTGAACTTGAACTCGTCAAAGAGGGTTCACTCACCGTTTGCTCCGACGCACCATATGAACCATTCGAGTTCCAAGACGAGAACGGCGAATGGACCGGCTTCGACATGGATGTTGTCCGCGCGATTGCTGAAGACAATGGTCTTGAGCTTGAAGTAAGCGTTCAACCATTCGACGGAATCTGGCTCGCACCTGCTGCAGGCAAGTGCGACATGGTGGCGTCATCAATGACCATCACAGCAGACCGCGAAGAAGCCGCAGACTTCACCAAGAGCTACTTCGATGCATTCCAGTCGTTGCTTGTTCGCAAGGACGATGCAGCTACCTTCAACTCACTTGATGCGTTGGCAGGAAAGACCATTGCTGTGCAGACCGGAACAACTGGCGAAACATTCGCAAATGCAAACAAGCCAGAGGGTGCAACCATTCAGTCATTCGACGAAGCATCGGCAATGTTCCTGGCTCTTGAGTCAGGTCAAGTAGACGCAGTTCTGCAGGACTACCTCATCAACAAGGAGCGCGCAGACAAGCAAGGAACATCAGCTGTTTCTGTGAAGTTCGAAGACACACCAGAGCAGTACGGCTTTGCTGTAAAGACTGGTGACTCTGCACTCCTCGACATCTTGAACAAGGGCATTGACGCTCTCAAGGAGTCCGGCGAGTACAAGACCATCTACGACAAGTACTTCATCGGCTAATTAGCCGACACTGAACTAACAGAAAACGAGGGGGCCATGGCAATCAGCAAGCGCAAGCGTGCGATGTACACACGGTATGCCGTGTATGCACTCAGCATCGCTGCATTGCTGGCCGTGGCCCTTCTCGTTGACTGGAGCAAACTTTCCAATGCAATGTTCCGATGGAACCTTGTAAAGGAACAATTCCCCGACATCCTCACCAAAGCCGCGAAGAACACAGTCATCTTCACCATTCTTGGCTTCGCCGGCGGGCTCTCATTCGGACTCATCTTTGCGCTGATGCGCCTCAGCACGATTCGTCCGTACAGATGGTTAGCCGCCATCTACATTGAAATTTTCCGAGGCATTCCCCTCGTTGTCACTCTTCTCATTCTTGGTTTTGGCATTCCCATCGCTACGGGCTGGCAATGGCCAAACGCATACATGCAAGGTGCGGTTCCGCTTGCCTTAGTTGCCGCTGCATACATGGCTGAAACAATTCGCGCCGGCATTGAAGCCGTGCCCAAAGGCCAAATGGAAGCTGCGCGATCACTGGGTATGTCCTACCCGCGCGCAATGGCCACCATCATCATTCCGCAAGCACTACGCATCATCATTCCGCCATTAACGAATGAATTCGTTCTGCTTATTAAAGACACCTCGCTTATCTCAGTCCTTGGCGTTACTGCTGCAACAAAAGACTTGGCGCGCTTTGGCCGTGACGGCGTCAACTCAACGGCCAATGCAACACCACTCATGGTGGCGGGTCTTGTGTACTTAGCAATGACTCTTCCTCTCACGCAGTTAGTGGCATGGATGGAACGTCGCGCAAAGGCGGCAGGTAAATGAGTCAAGAACCAATTTTTATTGACGATTACGTGGTCAGCATTTCTGACCTCAACAAGTCGTTCGGCACTAACCACGTCCTTCGTGGAATCGACCTTGAAGTACAACGTGGTGAAGTGGTGTGCATTATTGGGCCATCCGGATCCGGCAAAAGCACATTGTTGCGCTGTGTGAACATGCTGGAAAAGCCAAGCAGTGGTCGAATTGTTGTTCTTGGTCGCGAACTCACACATATCGATTGCGACCTTGACGAAGCCCGTTCAAAAATTGGCATGGTCTTCCAGCAGTTCAATCTGTTCCCCCACATGACTGCACTTCAGAATGTCTGTGTTGCCCAACGCAAAGTACTGAAGCGCAGTGCCGCGGAAGCCGAACAAACTGCTCGTGCGTTGTTGCAGCGAGTTGGCCTTGGTGAGAAAGCCGATGCCTACCCCGGTCAACTCTCTGGTGGGCAACAACAGCGTGTAGCTATCGCACGTGCGCTTGCCATGAACCCAGATGTCATGCTGTTTGACGAAGCCACCAGCGCACTAGACCCAGAACTTGTGGGCGAAGTACTACAGGTCATGCGTTCGCTTGCCGATGAGGGAATGACCATGCTGGTGGTCACCCACGAAATGAGCTTCGCATCGAACGTGGCATCGCGTGTTGTTTTCATGGACGGTGGCGTCATTGTGGAACAAGGACCGCCTTCACAAGTCATTTCTTCGCCTCGCGAAGAACGCACCCGCACGTTCCTGTCGAACGTGCTGAACCACTGAACACCCTCCCCCTAAGGTGCGTCGCATGAGCGACCAACGAGACCGAATTCAGGCACTTCTTACTCTGGCGCAACACCCCAACACGCCCCAGGCCGAGGCAGAAACCGCACTGGCTCTCGCATCAAAACTTATGCAAAAGCACGGCCTGTCAGAAAGTGACATTGCCGACTCTGCTCCCGCAGAAGACACAGAAGTTGTCATTCGTACATTCCTTATTGGTGGTCCGTACCGCGTGCGGCGCAAAGACCTGTTGTGGCACATTGCGCGCTTGCATTCATGTGCGGGCTACCGCGCATTCGACGACGATGACGACAACTGCGTCATGGTTCTCTACGGACGCGACAGCGACATCACTGCTGCGTACACCCTTTTCTGCGCAGCAGACTTACTTGGCGCTCGTGTGTTACCACGCGGAGACCGCTCGTGGCGCACTGCATGGTGGAATGGTTTCACGCAAGGAATTGTGGAAGCGCTCAACACATCACGGAAAGAATTCATCAGCGAAACACCAGGTTCAGGCTTGGTACTTGCAAGTCGCATGGATCGCGCAGCACGCGAGATGCGCGCTACTGCTCCTCCGTTATCAGGAAGTCGCTCCTACACCGACACATCGTCTGGTGCATACGCAAATGGTCGCGCTGCCGGACAAGGTTTCTCCACCGGCGGACGTTCGTTCACCAGCGGAGTCCGCGGCGAATTATGAGCCTCAGCATTCACGAACTTGTGGTCAGAGCAGAAACTGCCGCTACACGGTTTCCACGGTGCTCACGAGAACAGGCGCTCACGTATGCATGTGAATACGTTGCTGACGAAATTGTGGGGGCCCGCATTATGGAAGCCCACGAACTGGATGACTGGCTGCAATCGGTGTGCCACCGAGAAGACATCGATGTTCCTACTCTTCAGATCGCAAAAGCCAGACCGCGCACTCTTGCTTCCACAGACATTGATTCCCTCTCTATTTGTCTCTATGGGCGTAACACCACGTTGTCTACCCTCTTGCACGAAGTGGCTCACGCCTCTGTTCGTCTCGACGGTCATGGCGTTCTGTTTCGCGATGAACTCGTGCGTCTCACCCGCGCCCATCTCTCTGTCGACTACGCAGCGCTTCTACATTCGTTGTTTGTAGGGCTGGGCCTAGACGCAGCACCATGGGGTGCAAGCGCCCACCGTCGCTAACTTCAGCTGCAGGTGACAGACTGCGTGCATGACCATTACAGACGACTTCTATTCGCTTCTGTCCACCACTCGCTCTATTCGACGCATTCGCGACACACCCGTCGACAGCGAAACTCTGGAACGCATTTGCCAAGCCTCGGTGTGGGCACCAAGCGGCGGTAACCGTCAACCATGGAGACTCATTGCTGTTCGCGATCGCGCCATTAAAGAGAAATTGTCTGCACTGTATGTAGACGAATGGGCAAAGTATGTGGACTACAACTTGGCAAAGCTGGGTGACCAACCAGCAGAAGTCATTGAGAAAGTTCGCGCGCAATTCGGAACTGGCACTGCACTCGCAGAGAACTTGGCCCAAATTCCTGTCGTTGCGCTATTTGTTCACGACCCCGCCGCTCTCTACGTCACCGATGCGAGTCTTGGTCGTCACCCCGTTGTTGGTGGAGCCTCGTTGTACCCAGCAGTGCAGAACTTTCTTCTTGCCGCACGAGCCGAAGGTCTAGGTGGCGTGCTCACAACGCTGATTTGCTCACGTGAAAGCGAACTGCGAAACATTTTGAAGTTTCCGGAAGGTTGGGGTGTTCACGCCATGATTCCCTTGGGATATCCGAAGGGAAATCATGGCCCGCTTCAACGTGCACCGCTGAACACCATGATGTCAATCGATACGTGGTCTCACTAAGGCTGTTTGCGCCACGAAACATTGTCGGGCCAACGGCCCTTGCCGCCCTCTTCCACAAGAAAACCAGTAAGAGTTCTGTCGGCATGTTCCATTCGCCATTGCAGAGTTGCGCGAGCCTCTCGCCACAACACCGCGGGGTCATCGGTGGTCACACGTTGGTGTGGGTCGGCAAGTAGATCGAAACACAAATGGTCACCATCTGCGAATTGAACAAACACGTGCGTATCGGTGCGCCGAACCGACAAGTTCAACTGCTCTAACCGGCGTTTCCACGGCCATTCAAATCTGTCGAATGGGATGAGGGCAAAGCGCCAGTCGTATTCCCAATGCGCTGCGTCTCGCCACCATTCTGGTTCCACGCCTTCAAGAAATGGAGTGAGCGGAAGGCCATCGCACTGCGCTGGAATTGAAATACCCATTGCTTCACACAGCGTTGGCATGATGTCGACGTTCTCAGTGAAGTGAGAAACAGTGGTGCCGTGCCCGGCGGGATGCCGCGGATCGCGAACAATACCCACAATGTGTTGGCTGGTATCCCAGTACCCCACTTTTTCCTTTAACCCGTGGTCACCTAATAGTTCTGCGTGATCAGCAACAACAACAACGACCGTGTTGTCCCATTCGCCACTCTCGCGAAGCGCCTCCCAGATACGACCAAGTTGTGCATCTACTTCACTAATCATCCCGAAGTACTGCGCACGCATATGAGCGAGCTCGTCAGCGTCCTCTGGGGCTTTTGTTGAGTCGAGTTGCAACATCACTTCATGAAACGGATGAATATTCTCTGCACGTTGAATTGGTTCACCCACACTCTCAGGTGAATACATAGTTGCGAATTTTCCTGCAGCCGCATACGGAGGATGCGGGCGAATGAAACTTGCGTGTGCAAACCAAGCACCGGACTGGTGACTGATCCACCGCAAGAGTTCAGTGGTGAGAAATGACGACACACTCACGTCTTCGTGCCGTTCTCCTTCAGACTTCAGAAGATCAAGAATCCCCATGGCAGTGTCTTGACCGTGCGACTTCAAGAACTCTCGCCATGGACGAAAGTTTCCTGTGAGATCTAGTTGGCAATCAAACCCTGGAAGCACACCTTCATATGTAGACAAGCGGTCGTCTTCAGGCCCACTGGTGACTCGTGGATCAACAGACTGATCGGTGTATCCAAAGAGTGCTGGTGAATATCCGGCGCGCCGTGCAGCCAATGCGATGTTGTCGAAACGTTCGTCTAAGGGTGTGCCGTTGGCAACCACACGATGATTCATTTGGTACATGCCCGTGTACAACGACGCTCTTCCGGGTGCGCACGGTGAAGCTTGGCTGTAGTGGCGCGTGAATCGAACTCCGTTTGCTGCCAAGGCATCCAGATTCGGCGTCTGTACGAGTGGATGACCAGCGACCGACAAACAATCACCGCGGAATTGATCGAGTGTAATCAGCAAGATATTGGGGGTCATGGACGCTGTCCTGTCGTAAGAAATTGACGAGCGTCAATCATCGCTTGCTTGTCTTGCCCCGAAAAGATGTGTCCGCCCTCATAGATAGCCAGTGAAGCATCGGGGATTCGCTTCACAATCTCTTCAGAATTCGATGGTGGGGCAATTCCGTCATATCGGCCTGCCATCACAAACGTAGGAGCGGTCACACGATGCAGGCGGTCTGCAACGTCGTGTCCAATTCGTGTAACCAACTGAAGTCGTTCACCGCGAATCACATCGGGGGACTTGGGGCGAGCAGCTTGTTCGTTTCTCATGGCCACCATTTGCGCATCTGCTGCATGTTCCGCAAGCCACGTGGGGGTCCATCGCGTGTCGGTCAGTTCTGTCACCTTGCGCGCACGCTCGTCTGGAGAAAGAGATCCCAACTCGTGCAACGGATACGAAGACCCCGCATTTCCACCAGCCGACGTACACATCAGAACTAGTCGCTCAACGCGCTGTGGATAAGTCACAGCAAACTCTTGAGCAACCATGCCACCAAAGCTGATTCCGAACACAGCACAAGTTTCCCAACCAACATGATCGAGCAGAGCTGCACCATCTTGTGCGTACTGCTGCATGGTGTACGGGCCGTCAGGAATGCTTGTACGACCAAGCCCGCGTTGATCATGTGCAAGAACCGTGCACTGCTTTGCAAGTGCAGAGATAAGCAATTGCGTGGATTCCAATGTTGCACCAGAACCATTGAAGAAAAGAACACGCTGGCCTTCGCCGCTGATCTCGTAATTGATGGTGATGTCTGATTGCTCGAAGAATGGCACGATGCAAGTGTGGCACCGACAGGGGTATCCACCATTCACGGACCAAAACAAGCCACTATCAAGACCCGTGCACACGATTGTGGAAGAAGTGAAACGCTCGCTCGCAGAGCAACACAGTTCCCTCTCATGGCGTCGAGTCACAATGCCTGGTCTCTCCGTTGCGTGGGTGGGACTGAATGTTCCCACCGTGGAAACCGGAGGGCGGCCGTGGGTGTGGGAAGTAGTTACTCCCGATCAATACGACTCGTCACAACGTCTGCAAGACGACCCACTTGTGCTTTCCGTTGCGCACGACACGGTTGTGGCCGAAATTTCTCACGCCGACCATTCCGGCCCCATTGTGCGAATGCAAGTTCCTGTTCGCGAAACGCCGTCCGAAATCTCTCTCCCTGGCCCCCGGTCCCACGCTGGTCACTGGAATGTTCGCTTGGAAACCGGGTGGACCCTCCAGACCTTGGGGGCCGCCGCCCAGTGCTGGATTGACCGCGAAGCCCCTGGAACGGCTCGCCTGCAGACCCCAGCGGAGCCCGTTTCTTCGCCCCAGCTCTATCAGTTGCACCCTGCTATCAATATCGAGTCGGCAGCCTTCGACCACTTGCTTACACTCGATCCCGATGACGCAGCCGAAGTCACTTCCCTTCTCTCCCAGGTTCACGAGGCACTTCGGCCGTATCGCTAATGCCATGGGCCACGGGAGGACCACCCCGTGATCACAACATTTGCCACCACCCTCACCGCCGTCGATTATTCCGAACGCGACCGCATCACCCTTGTTGACCTTGTCACCGACTGGCAGATGGAGCATTACCCATTTGACGAGAATGCTCCTGGAACTTCCGTTCGTGTGCGCGAAGGTACAGACGACCCCGTGTTTCGACTCACCATCACACAGAGCGCAACCGGAAAGCCATATGCACAGACAATTACCGCAACTGTTGTAGCGCTAGACAGCATTCTGCTTTTCGATTTACGAATCGTTGCTACGCCAACAACCGTTCGCGTAGCACCGTATGTAGTGCAACCACTGCCGCCGCATGTCGTGCGGTTGGTGAATTCAGTACTTGCTTCCGTTCGCATGGAAGATGCAAACGAGTACCTCAGTGGAACCACATCTGTCATCACTACCGAAGATGGTGGCGCTCGTGTTGGTGCTCTGGTTCATGCTCCGCGACGAACACTTCCCGTTGTTGTTGAGATTGTTGACTTTGTAAATGGCGCTGCGCCAATTCTTCCGAATGCTCTTGGCCCACTCACTGGTCTTGTCCATCAATTTCGCATCACCACGCCAGATGCACTTCGCGGATACTTGTCGCTAGCCGGCACCGCACTCACTGGTCCAGGCCACTTGCTCGTTCACTGGGCCGGATCATTAGAGCCGCACATTGAACGACGACAAGATGTTCGCGCCGGACAAGAGTTTTCTGTTGTACAACGGCTTGCCACTCTGATTACCGAAATTGCAGCGCGAACGGTGAGTGCACCGCGACTACCGCCCCCGCCGCGTTACGAAGACGACCCCATCGTGGAGTCGAATCGCGATACTGCAACTGACGACGACGAAGTTGATGATCAGGCCTTACATATTGAGCAACTTGAAGCCACTGTGGAAGACATGCAAGCTGCACTTGCTGATGCCGACCGCATCATTGCGGAACAACGCATCCAAATTGAACAAAAGGGTGGTCAATTAGACGAACTCATCCTGCGCAATGTGTCTTTGGAGATTCAAGCGGGCAGCACTCCTCAAGTGCGCGCAGTTGCTTCTATGAAAGAAGCCCTTCGCCTTGCACAAGACCATTGTCCACAACTTGTATTTCACGAACGTGCGCTGGAGTCGGGAGAACACCTTGAAGGTCCAGAGCCCGTGAGTGTTCTTCAAGATCTTGTCCGCTTAAACGAAGTAGCTCGTGCATGGCGTGCCGGAGAAATCTCTGGCACCAGCATCGTGTTGGCGTGTCGTCAAATGGGACTCGACTTTGCGCCGCGTATATCTGATAACGCACGTCAGAAATTTGAAGAGGACTATCTCATCACGTGGCGTGGAGAAACTGTTCGTGCAGAAGCGCACTTGCGTCGCGGAAGAAAAGCTCACCTCGTGCGTATTCATGTGTATTTCGACCAAGAGACGCAAGAGGTAGTAGTGGCCTACATCGGCCGGCACCTACGCGACAAGGGCACCCAGTCCTGATGCGCCTAGCCTGTCTCACATGAGCCGTCGCAAGATTCTGCAAGTACTTGCTGGCGCCATCACCTTCTTTGTGGCTCTCACGGGTTTTTCTGCTGGGCGTTATGTATTGGCAAATCCGAATGAACCGCTACAACAGAACCTGGCGTCGTGGGCTCGCAATAAAGGGCTTGGTGGAGTTGTCGACCAACTTGAAGCGTGGCTTCACAACGACCCGCCCGCCGTAGCACCAGCAGACACATTGGCTCTTCTTCCTGCCGACACTGAACCACCCCAAGACACCCTCGCGCCCCCCACCAGCATCGGTTCACCAACATCGTCTGTTCCAAGCAGTACGGGGTCCACCACCACCCTTAAGCCGGGAGGAAGTTCAGCTCCTGCACAACAAACATCTCGGGTGCGCACTGCAAGTTGTCCAAACATTGGTCCCACCACCACAACAACTATTGAACCCACCACCACTGCGGTGCCCACCACAACAACCACTTCTACTACAACAACAAGTTCCACGATTCCTGGCGAAACAACCACGACAACAACAACCACAACCACACTTCCTGCTCGTCCTACCGATATCACCCCACAGGTCACTCCAGCGTTGCGTGGTGAAGGTGAATGGGTATCGGTGATGCGTGTGCGCACGAAGCCCATCATTTACGCAAGTTCAATTCGCCCGTTGTGGTGCTACGGATCTGTTGTGGCCACCATGGCAACGTACGACCCAAACAAAGTACGAGCAGCTTTGTTTAACGGAAATGAAGTACCTGGCGGAAGAGGGTGGCGCAACACATCGAAGATCAAGGGCTCTGCAAAGAAATCCCTCATTGCAAGTTTCAACGGTGGATTCCGCTTTGAACATTCACCCGGCGGATATGTCACTGAAGGAAAGATTGTTCAGAAAATGCGTAAGGGCTATGCCACGTTTGGCATTCGCGCAGATGGCACAAGCACCGTCGGTGTGTGGGGCAAGAACATGACCAATGACGGAACATGGACTTCGCTGCGACAGAACCTTCCACCACTCGTCCATGAAGGAAAAGTGGTGTACCACACGTACGACAAAGTTGACTGGGGTAAAGACTTTGGAAACAAGGTGTACAACTTCCGTTCTGCTGTGTGTGTGCGTACCGACGGGCTCATGATGTTTGTTGCCGTCGGAAAAGTGAACATCGCATTGCTTGCCGACACTCTCTTAGTACTCGGATGTTCCACTGCAATGGAACTCGACATCAACGGAACATGGCCTTTCTTCGCTGTGTACCAAGACTTCGGAAAGATTGATCGCGTTGGCCGCACAATCGATACGCGCATGGGCGACCCACAACGACACCTCAACGGTTCTACAAAAGACTTTTTTGGTCTTTTCGACCCGGAAACTCTTGCCCCAGGTTCTGTTCGTTAAGCCAGTGCGTACTCGCCCAACAAACGTGGTGCACCGCCATCGGTAGTAACAACCACGCCGTCGTCTACCAACTTGCGAATATGTGACCACACACTGCGACGCGCAGGACGATGCAGTCTCTTGTCAACCGCGGCGTAGAGAACTTTCACAATTCCTGGAATAGTGGCATTGCCCAGTGAGATTTGATGAATGATTTGCTGTTCGCGCTCTAAACGATGCGCGAGATACGCAACCAAGAACGTGTTGGGGTCAGTCACTGGCCCGCCATGTGTTGGCCACAGAATTGAGTCGTGGCGACCAATGACCTTGTGCATTGAATCGATATAGGCGCGCATGTCTCCATCGGGTGGAGACACCACAGTTGTTGACCACCCCATCACGTGGTCACCCGTAAACAAAGCGCGATCAACATCCATAGCCACCGCAAGATGATTTGACGTGTGCCCCGGAGTTGCAACGGCTGTCAACGAGAACTCGCTAGTGGAGATAATTGTTTCTCCATCTTTCACCGCAATATCTGGTGCGAAGGCAAGATCAATCGTTTCGCGCTCTTCGTCGTCGTCTTTCTTCTCGGATGGGTCGTCTTCAGACGGATCATGATCGTCTTCTTCAATGAAACCTTCGTACACCTTGTGTGGACCAATGGCGAAACGTGGTGCTTGTGTTTCTTCGTGTAACCACGCAGTGAGTGGTGAATGATCCGAATGACAGTGTGTGACAACAATGCCCACCACGTTTCTGCCCTTCAGTGCGACCGCTAACGCATCGCGGTGAGAATTCAAAGTAGGGCCCGGATCAATGACCACCACATTCTGGGTACCCAACAGGTACGTACCTGTTCCGTGGTAACTGAACTTTGATGGGTTCTGTGCAATGACCCGCTGAATGAGTGGGGTCATCTGTTCCGCGACCGCATATGGCGCATCATCTATGCGGGGAACAAACGGTATTGCCATGTCAATTACTCAATTCCAACGGCGCGCACACTGCCAACGGGCTGTCCATGACCCAACACCACTTCTTGAATGCTGTCGGGCACTCGACTGACATCAACACCAAGTTTGCGCAGTGCGGCGAGCAGCACTGTGGGCGTCGCTCGTCCTGAACCATCGGACAGTTTCAATGCCACTGCATGACCTTCACGTGTTGCCGCTACGTACACAGACTCTGCGCCGTCTTTTGCAAACAAACCCGGAACATTTGAAACGATTGTGGTGACATGACGTCCGTCGCCGCCCACCATGTACGAATGCTGAGACATAGCGGTGAAAATCTGATGTCCAGATTCTCCGGCATCACCAACGGCAATTGCGCGCATGGCGGAAGCAAGACCCACAAGCTCCACCACATGTGCAGGAGCACCGCAACCGTCAATACCAATAGCCGCTGGTTCTTTGCCCGTCAGTTCGGTGATGACCTTGGTGATGGCCTGCTGCAAGGGATGATCCGGCTGCAAGTACGAATCCAACGGCCAATTGTTCAGTACACATGTGGCCAACATTCCGGAGTGCTTGCCACTGCAATTCATCTGTAGTGGCGACTTTCCACCGCCGCGATGAATCTCTGCGTGAGCCGACGCAACATGGAGCGGAAAGTCAGATGTATTCAACAAAGCATCTTCCGTCAGCCCCGCACTTGCCAAGATTGATCGAGCCGTGTCGAGGTGAACACTTTCTCCGTTGTGACTTGCACACACCAACGCCAACTGTTCTGGTGCCAGAGACAAACCTGCGCGCACCATTGCTAACGCTTGAAATGGTTTGGTAGACGAACGCGGGAAAATTGTTGTAGTGGGATCACCAATAGAAAAACTCACAGTGCCCTGTGAGTCGAGTGCGACAAGTGCCCCGAAATGAATGCTTTCGTCTACTCCATTGCGAGAAACAACTGCGAGCGGCGCAACCTGTGACGGATGAACTCCGCTCAACTTGGATCTTTCCAGCCGCCGGCGCTCTTACGCTTGCGTTGCTTCTTTTCTTGCAACGTTGTCAACGGATCATCAATTACTTCATGGCGTGTACCCCACGCAGAAATAAGTGCTTGCGCCATGGCGACTGCAGGCAATGCGAGGATTGCGCCAATTGGTCCAAGAACCGCACCACCAGCAAGTGCACCGCCAAAAGCAAGCGCGGGGTGAAGTTCTAGCGTTCGTGCTGTGATGCGTGGCGCCAACAAATAGTTTTCAAGTTGCTGGTACACCAGAATGAAACCAATAACCGCGAGTGCATCAATTGGTGACTCAATGAATGCCAGTAGTACCGGGAGTACTCCCGCAAGATATGTACCAATAACTGGCAAGAACTGCGAAACGAGTCCCACCCAAATGGCCATTGCGATAGGTGCTGGTGCTCCGATTGCTTGTAGCGCAATCCAGTGAAAGAACGCAGACACCACTGCAAGCAATGCGCGTGAATAGAGAAAGCCACCCGTCTTTGTAATGGCAAGTTCCCATGCATCGAGAACTGCTCGTTGGCGCTCAGGGTTCAAACGTGAGCAAATAGAACGACGCAATCGCGGTCCGTCCGCAACTAAATAGAACGAGAACAACAAGACAGAGAAGCCTTGGAAGACGACACCTAACGCTTGCACTGACACTCGAAACACATTGTCTTGTTGTGCATCAATAAATTTCTGAACGGGACCATTCGGATCGGCAATTCGTTCATTTACTGCCGCCGGATCAATATTTGAATTGAACGTGTCGTTAATGATTTTGACGGTGTCGTTCACGTACTTCTCACTGTTGCTCAGCAAATCTGCAATTTGTTGAGTCACGACTGTTCCCATGGCGCCTATAAACACAAGAACGGCGAGAACGACTGCAACGATGAGAAGTGCTGTAGCGCTTCCTCGTTTGAAGCCACGCACCACCATCTTGTTGACCGCTGGTTCAAGTGCCAGCGCAATGAACAAACCAACAAGCAACAGGATGAGCAAATTGCTCAGACGGTGGAATGTGAACCGACCAACAAACGTTGCCAAGTACCCCAACCAGAACAATGCGATAGCCCGTGGAACCCACCGTGGCATTCGACGTCCGTTGTCTAACGAGCCTGAATCTTGAGCATCTGTCACGTTCTGAGCGTAGTGGTCACACGGAGTGACACATTCGCACGTGGAGACAACGAAAACGTCTGGCACGATACGGGTATGGCAACTCTCCCCGCCCCTCTCACAGAACGAGTAGAGGCAGTTCGTCACGCCATTGCCGAGGCGCTTCGTGAACGCGTCATCGGAGATGGAGCCGAGGAGAAACAGGCAGCGGTCATGCTGGCTCCTGGACCCCGCTGGTTTGCCCCCGACCGTCCCATCCATCGAGTACACGGTGACTCATCAATGTTTATTGGTGGCATGCGTGCGTTGCTGCTGCAGTCGCTTCACCCGCGCGCCATGGCCGGGGTAGCTCAGCACTCGGACTACAAGAACGACCCGTGGGGTCGCCTTCAACGCACCGCCGACTTTCTGGCCGCAACATCATTTGGTCCCGCCGATGTTGCCCAGATGGCAGTGGATCGTGTGTGGGCAGTCCATCAGCGTGTCTCTGGAACCACCACAGATGGTCAGCCATATTCTGCAAATGACCCACATCTTCTGCGTTGGGTTCATGTGGCCGAAGTCGACAGTTTCTTACGCGCACATCAGGAGTACGGCGAACATCCACTCACAGAGGATGAATGCGATGAGTACGTCGCGGACATGGCCGTGATTGCGTCGAAGCTTGGAGTGCCTGCCCCACCAACGTCGGTTCGCGGACTTCGTGATCAGCTCGCCATGTTCCGATACGAAATCAAGGGGACGCCCGAGTCCAACGATGTGGTGAAGTACTTGTTGTTGCAACCACCACTGCCACCAGTCGCACGTGTTCCGTACTCGCTCATTGGTGCTGCTGCAGTTGCCTTGCTGCCCGCATGGGCTCGCGCAGAACTTCGACTTCCGTACTTGCCGCTCACCGAAAGGGCCTTCGTACGCCCTATTGGTTCGGCAATTGCTTCAACTATTCGCTGGGCTATTTCGCCTTCGCAAGTTTCGCCAACGGCCTAGACAAGTCTCCGTTAGATCCCACACGCACACTGTGTAGTCCTAGCCACGTCGCCATCAGTCGTAGTTCGGCCATCAATTCCGACGTCACGTGTGCAATATCGACATCGGGCTCGCTGTACGCACCGGGCACCAACAGAACACCTTCTTTACGATCTGCTTTCACATCAACGCGCGCTACAAGGGAATCACCCAACAGAAATGGCAATACGTAGTACCCGTAGATTCGCTTTGGCGCGGGCGTGTAAATCTCAATTCGATAATGAAAATTGAACAAACGCTCAATGCGTGGTCGACACCACACCACCGAATCAAACGGCGACAACAGTGCCCGAGCATCTACCGAACGTGGTCGTGCAGCACTTGGCAACATGAACGCTGCGTCACGCCATCCTTCAACGCGCACCTGTTCCAAATCACCCGCTTCCACAAGGTCTTTCACGATTCCACGAATTCGAGTCGGGGTTTGGCGGTGATAATCCGCAAGATCACTCAGGGTTCCAATGCCCACACTCTTTGCGGCACGTAAGACAAGTTCCTTACGCGCTTCGTCTTCAGATGGCGTCTTTGCTTTCAAAATGTGTTCAGGAAAAACATCCTTGAGCGAGTAATACATACGCGCAAAATCACTTGGGCGTCGACGTGCGGTGATCTCTCCAGTCCAGAACAGATACTCCAACATCGCCTTTCCTGTATCCCAGTCCCACCACGAACCCTTTGGGCCAGTGCGCGTCTTCACATCTCCGGCAACAAGCGGACCGTCATTCTGAACTCGATGACGAATCTCATTCAGCAACTTCGGGTTGTTCTTCGCTGCTCGAACTAAGCCGCCCCACATTTCGCCGCGCTTTGCTTGTTCCATGCGCCATCGCATCAACGGCTGCATTTCAATGGGTAAGTGTGATGCTTCGTGGCACCAGTACTCAAAGAGTTCGCCGTCATGTGTGGCATCAGAGATCAACGTTCGTGGATGATTTCCGAGTCGAGAAAACAACGGAAGTTCTTGACTGCGGACAACCACATTCACTGAGTCAATTTGAATAAGCCCAACGTGATCGAGCACTTTTCGCAGATGACGTCGATCTACTCGTCCTGAGGGTCTAGGCGTTGAAAAGCCCTGTGCGGCTAGCGCTATTCGCTTCGCCGACGCTAAGGAAACTTCAGTCTGCGACTGTGATGGTGACACTGTTAATCACCACGTCGTCAATAGGTCGGTCGCCACGTGCAGTGGGAACCTTCTGCATTGCGTCAACAATGTCGAGACCCTTTACCACTTGACCGAACAATGCGTATGCAGGTGGAAGCTGCACACCACTTGCTCCAGAGATGAGGAAGAACTGTGAACCGTTGGTGTTTGGTCCGGCGTTTGCCATTGCAAGTGAACCGATTTGGTATTGACCTGGCTTTGGAAGTTCGTCTTCGAAGCGATAGCCGGGTCCGCCCATTCCAGTACCTGTTGGGTCTCCGCCCTGACACACGAAGCCGTTGATGATGCGGTGGAAAATGATGCCGTCGTAGTAGTGGTACGCAGCGAGATACACAAAGTTATTCACGGTCTTTGGTGCGCGTGCCGCATCAAGTGCAATGACCAAAGTTCCCATAGACGTTTCCATAGTGGCGGTGTAACGCTTCGAAGGGTCGATACCCATGTCTGGGGCCGAAGGAAACTTCTGCGTCTTTGGGGCGGATCCGTCAAGTGGAGGAAAGGGCAAACTCATGCAGGCGAGGCTACAAGTACACGCGCCCGCCACCTCGTTCGTAGCCACAGAGCATGTGCGCCTACGATGACAGGCGTGAATCCTGAAGAGCCCCTCAACCTTGACCAGATGGAACGCGATCTCGCAGATGTAGAGCTTGCGCTTGGTCGTTTAGAGAACGGCACCTACTGGACCGATGAATTGACCGGTGCGCCAATTGACACGGCGCATCTTGCGGCCAACCCAACGGCTCGCCGCAACCAATAGCAGTCTTTACTGTTCGCGGAGTTTTGCAAGCAAGCGCAAAATTTCCAGGTACAGCCACACCAATGTGACGGTGACGCCAAGTGCGCAGTACCACTCCATGTGAGCTGGCAATTTGTTAGCAACGCCGCGCTCAATCGTGTCGAAGTCGATTGCCAAGTTGAAGGCGGCAAGTCCGGCAACAAACACGCTGAAGCCAATTCCCAATGGGCTTGCATCGTTAATGAATGATGGCATGTTGCCAAAGATTCCGAAGATGAATGACACCAAATAGAACGCCATCAGGCCAAGCATTGCACCCATGATGATGCGGCGGAACTTGTCGTTCACTTTGATGACGCGGCTGCGATACAGCAACAACATCACAACAAAAACACCAAGCGTTGCACCAACTGCTTGCATGACGATGCCGCTGTAGGCCTCTGAATATGCGCGACTAATTGCACCAACAACAACACCTTCAGCAAGTGCATACACAGGTGCAGCAAACTTTGCGAGGTGTGGTTTGAACGTTCCAACAAGAACTGCAACGAGCGCAACGATGAATCCGCCAATGACCCATCCGGTGGGAAATTGAATGACGCCACCAGGAAGTGGTTCGTCAATTGACATCCACGTGACCGTGGCGGATGCAATAAGCAGTACCAACAACATGAGAGTTGCTGATGCTGTTCCTCGCACCGTCATGATTCCGCTGTCCCAACGACTGATGGGGCCATCGGTCATGGGTTCGGTGGTGGGTGGAGCCCAGGTGTTGTTGGGTTGGTCAAGGTTGCCAAGGCCCATGGCCTTGTCGTTCAGCAGAGGGTTAGCCATGCCGAAAACCTAACTGTTTTGGGGCTTTTTGTGGTGTCACCCCTGTGTATAACCAATTGTTTTGGCTGGGCTGTGGCTGCTGGGAATGCACTCGGTATCCTGCCCCTATTCACCCTTTTGGGGTTGCGAATACAAGGTGAGGTTAAGAGTGGCAAAGGACAGGATTGACCGCGACGAAGAAGACCTCGTCAGGCTCTATCTCACAGACATCGGTCAGTACACACTTCTCACTAAAGATGACGAAGTCCGCCTGGCAAAGGCAATTGAAGCGGGCAAGATCGCTTCTGCCGAGATGGAACAGGCCAAAACCCTCACTGCCACCAAGCGCCGAGAACTGCGCAAAGCCATTCGTGAAGGCGAAATTGCCGAGCGAGCTTTCGTTCAGTCCAACTTGCGCCTTGTGGTCTCTATTGCAAAGAAGTACCAAGCATCAGGTCTTCCACTGCTCGACCTCATTCAAGAGGGCAACCTTGGCCTTATGCACGCCGTCGAAAAGTTCGACTGGCGCAAGGGCTTTAAGTTCTCCACCTACGCAACATGGTGGATCCGCCAGGCAATTACCCGCGGTATTGCAAACACTGGTCGCACCATTCGACTTCCAGTCCATGCCGGCGACACACTTGCTCGTCTGCAAAAGGCTCGCTCGCGCCTCGAGCTGAAGTTTGGTCGCCCTGCCACTCTTGCCGAATTGGCAAAAGAAGTAGAGATGCCAGAAGACAAGGTCACCGAAGCATTGCGCTTTGCCGCTGAGCCATTGTCGTTGTCCGAACCACTTCGTGAAGATGGCGATGCAGAACTTGGTGACGTGGTGGAAGATCGCTCCGCCGAATCTCCGTTCGAAGTTGCTGCAACATCGTTGCTTCCCGAAGAAATTCAGCGTCTGTTGGCTCCGCTCGACGAACGTGAACGCGAAATTCTCAAACTGCGTTTCGGTTTGAACGGCGGCGAAGGTCGCACATTGGAAGAAGTGGGAGAACACTTCAACCTCACACGTGAGCGCATTCGTCAAATTGAAGCTCGCGCAATGAGCAAGTTGCGTCACCCGTCGTCAGACACCGGTGCGCGCGACCTTCTTTCGGTCTAACGCTTACGCAGTTTTCTGTAGCGGCGGGCGCACTATGCGCGTCACGCCGTCTATGGCACACACCAACCCAATTCCCATCAAGCTGGGCAAGGTTACGCGCGCCATCCATGGCCACTCAATACCTGGCACGTATGCAGCACGTATCTGATCAACGCACAGCCACGCAACAATCACCAAAGCGACTCCGGCACCAGCGTTCAAACTGACGGCAATGTGGTGTCCGCCATCTCGACGCGATGCAGCAACTGCCATCAATGAGATGACCAAGGCACCGGCGCTGAACATGAGCAGTACGGGAGTTATGCGTGCATCGTCTGGCAAACCAGTGAATTCCAAATAGCCAACAATGACTCCCTTGACGGACGCAACTACGGCCAGCCACAAGAACAGACGCCGACGAGTGAGCGCTAAAACAACGGCAAGCAAAATTGCGGGAATTCCAAACAGCCACCACGCGATGCTTGCTTTGTCTCGTATGTACAAAGTGCCAGAGACCATAGTGCGCGTGCCAGCAATGATCATTGGAATGTCCCAATCGAGAACTTTTCCGTTTTCATCAATAGAAGCGGGCGGTTTTGGACTCATCCAATGAGAACGATGGTCGTGCCACATCGCTACACCATTGGTACTAGTAACGCGCCACTTCGGGATGCCAGAAGTATCCACGTTGGAGACATCTACATTTCCGTATCTGTCTCCGTTCAGCACCGAGGTCATGGATGCATCGTTGACTTCCACCACGCCCTCTGCCGAGATACGCAAATACTGTTCGTCGTCGTACCCGTGTACTTCCACACGTACGCCGTCGGATTCAATTCGCATGAACGTGTCGCCGCCAACAATGGTGACGCGCACACCGTCGGGAAGAGCGGGACTGATGGTATTGATGACAGATTCTGTATCGCGGGGTTGCACACTGTCGCCCGAGCCCAGGTGGGCTGGTGCCAGCGACAGCACCGACAGGAAACCAAGAATCATGCGCACGACACTGACGGTACTGCCCCCGGGTCCCTCGTTACATAGTCTGTGGCAATGACCACAGGCGACAGTCATCCCGTTCTTCTCATTAGCGACAACGTGTGGAGCCGCGAAGGCGATGCGTTGCGGGAGATTGCTCCGAATGTGCAGCCCGTCGTTTACGTTGGCGATGAGCCCATTGCGGACGATGTTGTCTCCACTATTGATATCGCTTTCTACTCCAGCGACTTGTGGCCTGAGCGCTCTCGTGGAATTGCACTGTCCATCATTCGAGCAACACAACTAAAGTGGCTACATACATTCTCTGCCGGAGTAGACAATCCCTTCTTCCAGCAGTTGCTGGAACGCGGAGTTCGACTGTCTAATTCCACCGGCGCAACCGCTTCACCTATTGCACAAACTGCAATCTTGTACATGTTGGCACTCAGTAGAAATGTGCGCGCATGGATGAAGCACCAAGAGGCTCGCGAATGGGAACGCCATGAGTTCAATGAATTGGACGGCGCTCGCCTTGCGGTCATTGGTATGGGTCCCATTGGTATGGAGATTGCTCGTTTAGGTGTCGCTCTCAATATGGATGTCGAAGCCATTCGCCGCACGCCCGCAGGAAATGAGCCGTGCCCTACATACGGATTTGATCAATTAGATGCTGTTTTGTCTCGTGCCGATTGGATTGCAGTTGCATTGCCGCTTACAGACGACACAGTGAATTTGTTCGATGCCGCACGCTTGTCGCGGACAAAGCCCGGAGCGCACTTCATCAACGTGGGACGTGGCGAGTTAGTAGAAGAACCAGCACTTATTTCAGCACTGCAGTCAGGTCACATTGCTGGTGCCGGTCTTGACGTATTCGCTGTGGAACCACTCCCGCAAGATTCACCGCTGTGGTCAATGCCTAATGTCATTGTGACACCGCATAGTTCTGGCGCCTCTCCAAAATCTGCGATACGCGCAGAGAAAATATTTGTTGAAAACTTTCGAAGCTTCATCGCGGGTGCTCCACTTCGTAACGAAGTGAAATAGAACTTCCGCCGCTGAACTCGGTGGCACACATGACCTCCAACCTGATTGGAGAATCATGTCCCTTATCTTCACTTCACCAAAAGGTGGGAACGGCACAACGGTGACAGCGGCAGCGTACGCACTGCTGTCTTCCTTGCGCGGACAACGCACGGTGCTTATTGATTTGTGTGGCGACCAGCCCGCCACCGTTGGAATGGCAGAACCACAGGGGCCCGGAGTCAATGATTGGTTGTCGGAAAATCACCACGGCGACTCTGCTGCACTTCTCGCTATGGGAAATGAAGCTGTGCCCAACTTGCTTGTTGTGCATTGCGGATCTCAGTTCATTCACGGTGAACCGCGCTGGGCGGCACTGGCCGACGCCATTTCCACTCTGCCCTACACCGTTGTTGTCGATGCCGGAGTAGGTCGATTACCCACCGTGTTGCACGACGCAGCTACAAAGGTCATCACGGTTTCGCGTCCGTGCTATCTCACACTTCGTCGAGCAACTCATCTTCCACGCCCAGTACATGCGTATGTTCTTGAAGAACCAGGGCGGGCTCTCACCACCAACGATGTTGTGCACGTTCTTGGCGCCACGCTAGAAGCTCGTATTCCCTACGAGCCTGCTATCGCTCGTGCTGTCGATGCCGGCCTGTTTCCGTCTCGTGTTGAACAACTGTTGGGTCGCCACATTAAGACCGACGACAACTGATGCATGTGGGGCTGGCACCCATCAGCGATCTCATGGCATCACCCGATGTCTTAGAGATCATGGTGGTGAATGGCAGCGACGTCTGGGCGGAACGCGCTTCTGGTTTCTCTCACCACTGTTCGCTTTCTACTGCTGAACTCACGCTTCTCGTTGAGGGAATCAGTCGGCTCTCACATCGCCGAATTGATGCACTCTCCCCCATCCTTGACGCTCGACTGCCCGATGGTTCCCGCGCATGCGTTGTTCTTGCGCCCATAGCTCTTCACGGCACCAGCATCAACATCCGCAAGTTTCCACAGCGCACACTTCCTCTTGCCGCTTTCGGGTCGGAACACCATTGCGAATTAGTCCGACAACTCGTCATCTCGCGAGCAAACGTTGTTGTCTCCGGAGAAACATCGTCGGGAAAAACATCACTTGTTTCTGCAGCAACAGAATGGTTCTCACCGCACGACCGTGTGGTGTGCGCAGAGGACACCGCCGAGATTCGATTTCGCCACCCGCACGTAGTGGCGCTACAAACCCGACCAGCAAACCAAGACGGAATGGGGGCAATCACATTGCATGACTTGGTGCGCACATCTTTGCGTATGCGACCAGATCGTCTTGTAGTGGGAGAAGTGCGTGGTACCGAAGTGGTCGACATGTTGCTGGCACTCAGTTCGGGCCACTCTGGAAGTTGGACCACTGTTCATGCGTCGTCCGCCGATCACACCACACAGAGACTGGTGTCATTGGTTTTACGGCACCACCCGCAATGGACACAACGTGATGCAACTGAATTAGTGCTCAGTGCCGTCACCGCGGTGGTACACATCACCCGACTCGCAAATGGTCGTCGCACAATTACCGCGGTTCGCTCCCTCACGGAGCATTCATGCTGAGAATGACATACCAGGCATTACTCACGTGCAGTTTGGTGTGGGTACTCACACCCAGGCTTTTCGCACATGCAGACTCACGTCTCGCACGAGACCGTTTCATCAGACGCAACAATGTTGGAAGCACTCAGGCGCCAACACTGCCATCGGTACAGGAACTGTCACCAGCGGAATTCTGCGATGCACTGGCGACTTCTGTACGCATGGGTGTGAACTCTTCTGAAGCATTCCACGACCATGCATGTCGACCGAATGCTCCGATGATCCTTCGCCACATTGTGCAAGAGAACAACCTCGAATCACTTGCTCTTGGGGATGCTCTCGTGGTGGTCCACCAAAACACACGTGGAACACCACACGAAAGTCTTGCTTTGTATCTGTTGTTGTCGTGTGAGTCAGGAACTCTTCATCCCGCCGCACTGTCTCTAGCAGCACAATGTTTACGCGATGACGACGCACAAAAAGCAGAGCTTCGTGTAGGAACAGCCCACGCTCGGGTGACGGCCCGCATTCTCACATCGCTCCCCATTGTGTGCTTGTTCGTGGGGTGCCTTGCCTCGTCATCACTTCGACGTTCAGTTCTCACTCCCGCGATTGTCATTGTTCTTGTACTCGGCATGACCATCAATGCGGCAGGTTGGTTCTGGATGCACCGCTTATCTGCGTCAATCAGTCGTACTTCACGCCACAGTGAGTTTCAGCGGTTCACATTTGCTTTCTGTGTTGCCCTTCACGCAGGCCACTCTCTTGTTTCTGCGTGTACTACTTGGAGATACCTCTCTCCCATTGGAGACCACATTGCACGACAACTAGAAGAAGGCGTCTCCCTTCACGCAGCGCTCTCACCGCTCGCTGATAACTTCGGCCAGCCCGGGCACATGTTGTCACGAACTATTTCTGAATCTGCCGAAAGCGGCACCCCGGCCATCTCTGTTGCGGCACGATTACTCGCCGATGCTCGTAGTGATTCACGCCGTCACGTTGAGTTTCAACTTCGTCAGTTGCCCACCAAGTTGACATTGCCCATCGTGTTCTGCGTTCTTCCCGCATTTCTTTTAGTTGCACTCATGCCATTTGCTTTGGCCGGGCTTACATCACTTCCCTCCACAACGCTGACCTAACGGGAGACGTATGACTACTCAGAAGAATCGCGGGCAAGCCACGACCGAATATGCATTGGTATTGCTTGTCGCCGCCATTATTGCCACTCTTGTCATTGCGTGGGCCACAGCGGGTGGTGGTGCCGGAAAAATTGGATCACTGTTCGACAATGTGTTCGAGTCAATTCTCTCTAAGGCCAATGCCCCTGTTGAGTAAGCAACGCGGCCAAGCAACTGTGGAGTTCGCCCTCGTCACACCATTAGTTCTGGCATGTGTTGCGCTGCTCGTGGGCACCACTGTGACCTGCTTGCAGTTCATCGCCTTGCACGACACCGCCCGTATCGCTGTTCGCGCCGCAATCACTGCAGATGACCCCGCAATGGCGGCACAAAATGCCATACAAAACCGAAACATCTCGGTGTCAGTCTCCGAAGACATTGTGCACGGCCATCTCACCGTGACGGCCAAGCGAACCGGTGGTCTGTGGTGGTTCGGCAAGTTCTTACCCACAGGAGTTCTGTCTCAATCCGTCACCATGATGCGCGAGGCACCGATTGTGCTTGGATGAAAAGGCATTAGCGTGAGACATATGGATTTGTCTCTTCGTCGTTCCCACGTGGGAGAACGCCACGTACTTGTGGTGGCGGGCGACATTGACATTGTCTCTATTCCCCGCTTTAACGATGCACTCACCCGATTAGTAACGGATGGTCGCGGAACAAAAGTTGTTGTGGACCTTGACGGCGCAGGCCTTGTTGACGATGCCGGCTTTGGTTTGTTGCTGGGCGCAGCAGGCCGAGCACGAAACACGGGCGGAGACCTAGTGGTGGTATCAACCGAACCACGAATGCGTCAACGCCTTATTGACACGGGCTTTGATCGCGCCGTCACCGTTGTTGAATCCATTTCGGGTTCATAGTTCTCTATAGCAAAAACACAGAACAGCTGGAGCCCGCAATGGACTCCAGCTGCCTGAAGGGGAAATCAATGTGTTGCCGTAGCGGCACGCACGATTTATGCGTTGGCTGATGTGCCTTGTGCAGGTGCGGTACCGGGTTGAGCAGGTGCTTCGCCCATTGGACCGTGACTACGACCATGTCCACCGCGGCCATTGTGACCACCAGCAGGGCGAACGCCGTTCACCATGTCGTCAAGGCGAGTCTTGAACTCAGCAAGCTTTGCGTCGGCTTCGGCCTGTGTGTGCTTTCCAGATGCAACTTCTGCATCGAGATGTGCTGTGAAGTCAGATTCAAGAACTGCTTTCACATCGGCGATGTCAACGTTCTTTGCATCTGCGATTTGTTTGAGTGACTTTCCTGATTGAAGTTCCGTCTTCAGTTCTGCTTCGGTCAACTTCAACACGGTGGCAAGGTTTGCGGTAGCAAACTTTGCTGGACCATGTCCGCTGCGACGGCCATGATCTCCCCTGCCGCCACGTGGAGGCAAGCCATTCTTGTTCACCATTTCGGTAACGCGAGTTTGAAACTCAGCAAGCTTTGCGTCGGCTTCGGCCTGTGTGTGCTCACCCGATGCAACCTCCGCATCAAGGTGAGCCTTCACTGCCGCTGTCATTTTTGCGATAACTGTGTCGATGTTGACGTTCTTTGCATCGGCTACTTGCTTGATGGACTTTCCGCCCTGAAGTTCTGTCTTCAGTTCTGCTTCGGTCATGCCAAGTGCTTCAGCAGCTGCGGCCAAGATTTGTGGGCGACTCTTCACTTCACCAGTTGATGTCTCTGCGGAATCTGCACTGACAGATCCTTCTACTTGTGGCGTTCCAAGATTTGATGAATCTGTGGTGCCGCTACCAACAGCGTTGCCGTCTGCGACAGTGACTACCGCCGATGACGGACCTACAAACTGTGCACTTGCAAAACCGGTGAGACCAAGGACTGCCGCGCCTGTTGCGACGACGAGTCCGGAGGCCACTGCGACCTTTGCGAAACGGGAGTTGATTTTCATGATGTGGGTTCTTTCTGTGTGTGGGTTTCACCAGGTGTTCCTGGCTGGACCCACTTTCACGCTCCTAGGTAAGGAGTAAACATGAGTTAGGTAAGAAGACTTCAAGAATCCAGCCAAGGATCATGAAACCCTTGTGTTCCATGGCTACGGTGAGGTCATGGACACCCGAAAAGTACTCATTGCAGAGGATGATCCGGCCGTTCGTAAGGCTGTTCAACGGGTCCTAGAACTTGAGAACTACGAGGTCACCGCCGTTAACGATGGCCAGGCAGCTTTAGAAGCACTCAGTAAATCTCGCTTCGATCTTGCCGTCTTAGACGTCATGATGCCTTTCGCAGATGGCCTGACGGTGTGTCGTGAAGCCCGTCATCGTGGAGTGTTGACTCCCATCTTGTTGTTGACCGCACGCGTTGAAGTTGGCGACCGTGTTGCAGGTTTAGATGCCGGAGCCGACGACTACTTGGTAAAGCCTTTTGTCATTGATGAACTTCTCGCGCGATGTCGTGCACTTTTACGTCGTTCTGCGCCAAGCGCATCAACGTCGGTGTTGCGAGTTAGTGATCTCACATTGAACTCGCTCTCGCGCGAAGTAAAGCGTGGTGACCGTGAACTGGTTCTGACGAAGACCGAGTTTGATTTATTAGAGCTGTTAATGCAGCGACCCAGCACAGTGATAACGCGTGAACAAATCTATGAAGCCATCTGGGGATACGACTTTGAAACAAGTTCAAAGTCACTCGATGTGTACATCGGATACTTGCGACGCAAGACCGAAGAGAACGGTGAAAGTCGTGTTGTCTTCACTGTTCGTGGCGTGGGATACACGGTAAAAGAATCATGAACCTTCGTACACGTTTTGTTCTCATTACCGCGAGTTTGGTGTTCGTACTTGCCACCGCAATGAGTATTGGTGCGTACCAAATTGCCACAGCGCAGTTATCGCAACAAGTGAACGAGTCACTCAACAATCGCATCACGCGCATTCTTCAGATTGTTGCCGACCCACGATTCAGCTGGTCTGACGCCTTTGGCCGCGGACCAGTGAACAGAGCAATTCTGGAAACAGAAACAGACTCAATTACGCAAGTTGTACTTCCTGATGGTCGAATTCTCGGACGTCAAGAGAACCCCACTCTTCCCATCACTGAAGCAGAACGTTCGTTGGTTCCTGGCGGATTAGAAGTAAGCCACGGCACAATCACTATCAATGGCCATCAGTTCAAAGTGTCGACAGTCGCGGCATCCGACGGAACACTCATTCAAGTTGCCAAAGACAATCAAATTGTTGTTGATGCCCAACAGGGAATGCGGTTATGGCTTCCTCTCTTCGCAATGATTGCTGTCCTCATCTCTGGTGCAGCCGGGTGGTTGTTTGCGCGTCGTATTAGTCAACCCATTGAGAATCTTGCTGAAACGGCTGAATCTATTGCCGCGACACAAGACCTGAATCGCTCCATCGACGTCACCGGCAGTGATGAAGTGTCTCAATTAGGTCGCAGTTTCAACACAATGTTGGGTGCACTTCGCGACAGTAGTGATCGCCAACGTCGACTCATTCAAGATGCAAGCCACGAGTTGCGTACTCCCCTCACAAGCTTGCGTGCAAATGCAGAGTTACTGGAACGCGCCGCACTGACCGAAGCAGATCGGGAATCTGTCCTGGCCGACATCAAAGCGGAAGTGGACGAACTAGTTGACCTCAGTGCAGAGTTGAACTCGCTGGCCACAGACCACCGCACAACAGAGAACGTAGAACGTATCGACCTTGCCGAATTGGCTAATGACATCGCAGCTCGAGCCGCACGCCGTACATCGGCTTCTGTCACTGTTCACGTCACAGACAATTCAGTAATTACTGCGCGACCTCACCAACTTGAACGCGCAATTTCAAATTTGCTGGACAATGCCATCAAGTTCAGTAACGGAGAATCACCTGTTGAAATTCATGTAGGTGCTTTGCGTGTTGAAGTTCGAGACAGCGGCCCCGGAATTAGCGACGAAGACAAGCCGCTCATTTTCGATCGCTTCTACCGATCTACCGCAACACGCTCAATGCCGGGCTCCGGTTTAGGGCTTGCCATCGTTGCTCAATGCGCTCACGACCATGGCGCGAGCGCCTACGTATTAGACAACGCCGGTGGTGGCGCAATCGTCGGCATGCAGTTCGTGAACTAACGCGTTGGTTTGCGACGCACGCCGCGACGATCTTGTGCCCGTTCGCGTTCCAATTGCTCTTCTTCCACTGCAAATTCTTCTGCAACCAATCTGCGAAGAGACGTCAGGCGAATTTCTGGAAGAGTTTCATTCTCTATTGCGGCAAGAACTGCGCAATCTGGTTCGTCCATATGTTTACAGTCACGAAAACGACACTTCTCCGCAATGTCAAAGACATCTCGGAATGCACGTTCAATTCCTACACCGCTTGTCCACAACGTGACGGCGCGTAACCCAGGCGTGTCTAACAACCATGCACCACCCGGGAGAGCTATAAGTTCGGCCGCAACGGTGGTGTGTCGCCCTCTTTGATCGTCCTCGCGCACTTCGCCCGTGCGTTGCACTTCGTGACCTACTAGCGCATTCACCAATGTGGATTTGCCCACTCCACTTGCGCCAATAAACGCCACGGTGTCGCCCTCTGGGGCGTGCGCACGAATGGAGTCGAGGCCATCGCCTGTACGTGAACTGACAAGGACAATGTCGACATCTAATGCAACTTCGGCCAGTGATGCAGCAACGCTTTCTGCTTGTTCTGGCGTGACTGTGTCGGTTTTTGTGAGAACTACAACAGGTGTTGCCCCACTATCAAACGCCAACACCAACTCACGTTCCAATCGGCGTTGATTCACATCTGTGTTCACTGCGTGCACAACAAACACGGTGTCAATGTTGCTGGCAACAATTTGGCGAGTTCCACGTGCGCCTTCAAATGAACTTCTACGAGTGAGTGCACTTCGTCTTTCGTGAACAGACTCAATTCGTTCGTGATCGGCGCTGATAGTGACTCGATCACCAACCGCCACCTCAACACCCAAATTGCGCACTCGCACAACTTCTGCAGAATCGAGGCGAACTGTGCTCCACCCTCGATCGAGACGGGTCACGCGACCGAATAGCGCGGGGTCTCCCGGCGTCTCGGTATGTGTGACATGTGAACTCATCTACAGAAACCGTACCGTTCATCTCCGTCTCCTGCGAGGGGACTGCCTAGCCTTTGCTTGCCCCCAAATCAAAGGACCCCCTGTGCTGCGCAAACTCGCCACATTTGCCGTTCGTCGTAAGAAAACCATGGTTCTTGGAATCTGGCTTCCCTTCGTCATTCTCATCTCAATCGCAAGCTCTTCACTTGGAGACGCCTTTCGAACCGAAATGGAATTGCCAAATAGCGATGCTCGCGACGCACAGGAAATGATCTCGCGCGTCAGCCCCAGCGATGGTGGCGAAAGTAGTCAGATTGTCTTCAAGACCACAGGGTCAATTGATGACCCAGAGACAAAGGAAGCAATCACCTCTGCACTCACAGCAGTTGCAGAGATTCCACGTTTGCGCGTGTTGAGCCCATACGAAGTTCCCACTCAGGCCAACCAGAATCGCACGATTGCGTTTGCTCAAGTGACAACACCAGAAAACATGTCCATGCAGGAAATGGAAGTTGTTGCAAAGGACATCAAGAAGGTAACTGAATCACTTCGTACAACAGATGGCATCACCGTTGAATACGGTGGTCAACTCTTCCGCGTGTTTGAGATGCCAGAGAGCGAAGCGCTCGGTCTTCTCGCCGCCGTCATCATCTTGGTGCTTGCTTTTGGTTCTGTCATTGCCATGGGTCTTCCCATTGGTATTGCGCTTCTCGGTCTTGCAGCGGCATCAGGAATTGTGATGATCGTCAGCAATCTCATGTCCATGCCTAGCGAAGCAACGTCCATGGTGGCCATGATTGGCCTCGGCGTAGGTATTGACTACGCGCTCTTCATCGTGACGCGATACCGCGAAGCACTTCACGACGGAATGTCGGTGGAAGATTCGATTGTTGAAGCGATTGACACATCGGGACGTGCAGTGCTGTTCGCGGGCATCACGGTCGTTGTGGCTCTTCTCGGGTTGTTGTCCATTGGGCTTGCTTTCGTCAGTGGATTCTCCGTTGCTATGGCAATTGGCGTTGCCGTCATGATGATTGCGTCCGTCACGTTGCTTCCGGCACTGCTCGCCATGGTTGGTCATCGCATTGACAACACGTCACGTGCTGCTGTTCTCTCCCTCGCAATTGCGGTGTTCAGCGCGATGATCGCCATCTTCACGCACACCGCGGCCATTGTGCTCGCGGGTGTAATTGTGGCAATTGCAGTGCAAATACTGCGTTTCTTCATTGCGTCACTGCGTGCACCATTGCCCCATCGCGCTCAGAACAACCACCAACATTCGGTGTGGTGGCGATGGAGTCGCGTTATTCAGCGTCGCCCATGGACATCACTCATCGGTTCGGTGGTGTTACTTGGCGTGATGTCTGCACCTATGTTCTCGCTGCGCCTGGGCTTTAGCGACAACGGAAACGCAGACAAGTCCACCGATGTGCGTCGTGCATACGACCTCATCAGCGAAGGCTTTGGTCCAGGGTTCAATGGCCCGCTGTATATCTCTGTTGGCGGAAACACACCGAGCGACCCTGCTGCAATGAACCAGTTCGCAGCAACAATCTCTCAAGCAGAAGGAATTGCAGCAGCAGTTCCCGTGCCACTTCCAAGTGATGAAGTTGGATTGGTTATTGCGTACCCCACAACTTCACCACAAGACGAAGCCACATCAGACCTCGTACACCGATTACGTTCCGATGTCATTCCTGCAACAAATGTTGACGCAAAAGTGGGAGGATTCACCGCCGGCGGAATTGACTTCTCTGACTACTTGTCGCAACGACTTCCATGGCTCATCGGAATTGTGTTGGTGTTGTCATTCATTCTCTTAATGGCGGTCTTCCGCAGCATTCTCGTTCCACTCAAAGCAGTGCTTATGAACTTGCTGTCGGTCGGTGCGGCATACGGCGTGGTTGTTGCGGTGTTCCAGTGGGGCTGGGCTGGTGACTTTTTCGGAATCGGCAAACCAGGTCCAGTGGAAGCGTGGGCTCCCATGTTCTTGTTCGCCATCGTGTTCGGCTTGTCCATGGACTACGAAGTGTTCTTGCTGTCGCGTATGAAAGAGGAGTACCACCGCACCGGCGACAACGCCACCGCAGTTGCCGACGGCGTGGCCGCAACTGCACGCGTGATCACTGCTGCTGCACTCATCATGGTGTGCGTTTTCGCTGCATTCGTTCTGGCTCCGGACCGTCAACTGAAGCTCTTCGGAATGGGCATGGCCGTGGCCGTCTTCATCGACGCCACCGTGGTGCGAATGTTGCTCGTGCCCGCCACCATGGAACTGCTGGGGGACCGCAACTGGTGGATTCCAAAATGGCTGGATCGGGTGCTTCCCCGTATCGATGTGGAAGGAACCCACCACGTCCATGTGGAGCCCAAACCCTAGTGCTGTAAGGGTTTCAGGGTTCTGCCTTGACAAGGCAGGGTCAAATCACATAGCGATGAAAAAGGTATGCCCAAGTCATTAGTCATCGTTGAGTCCCCCGCCAAGGCCAAAACCATCTCCCAATACCTCGGTCCGGACTTTGATGTTCGCCCCTCGGTGGGCCACATTGCAGACCTTCCTAGCAAGGGTCTCGCGGTGGATGTGGAGAACGGTTTCAAGCCTTCCTACGAGCTCACCGAGCGTGGACGCACAGTAGTGAAGGAACTGAAAGCCGCACTGAAAGATGCCACTGCGCTGTATCTGGCAACGGACGAAGACCGCGAAGGCGAAGCTATTTCTTGGCACTTGTTGGAACAATTGAAGCCAAAGGTACCCGTGCATCGCATGGTGTTCCACGAGATCAACGCCAAGTCCATTCGTGAAGCAGTGGAGAATCCACGCGATCTTGATTACGGACTTGTGGACGCCGCAGAGGCGCGTCGAATTCTTGACCGCTTATATGGCTACGAAGTGTCACCCGTTTTGTGGCGACGTGTCAACCGTGGTCTTTCTGCAGGTCGCGTACAAAGCCCGGCGTTGCGACTTGTTGTTGAGCGTGAGCGCGAGCGAATTCTGTTCCGTGCTGCCGACTACTTCTCGCTGGAAGCCGTTACCTCTACTACTCCGTCATTCACAGCCAAGTTGGTGTCGGTCAACGGTCAGCGCGTTGCAACGGGCAAAGACTTCACCGAGCTTGGCGTACCCAATGGCGACGTGCTTGTCATTACAACAGCACTAGGAACCGAATTGGCTAATGGCCTTGCCGGAACAGATCTTCTGGTTCGCAAAGTAGATACCAAGCCATACCGTTCGTCACCAAAGCCACCGTTCACTACCAGCACACTGCAACAAGAGGCTGGCCGCAAGTTGCGGTTGTCGGGTCGACAAGTCATGAGCATTGCGCAGGGTCTGTACGAGCGCGGATTCATTACGTATATGCGTACCGACTCAGTCACGTTGTCCGATGAGGCAATTGGCGAAATTCGTTCGTACGTGCAACGCGATTACGGAAACGACTTCGTGCCGCAGAATGGACCACGTAAGTACCAAACCAAGGTGAAGAACGCACAGGAAGCACACGAAGCAATTCGTCCGGCCCTCCCCTTGCGTTCACCCGACAGCCTCGCTAGTGAACTGCGCGGACAAGACCTCAGCGTGTACCGCCTTATTTGGCAGCGCACACTTGCATCACAAATGGCCGACACCATCGGTTCAACAACAAGTGTTCGTTTAGGCGCAACTGCAGCCAACAACGATCGAAGCGACTGCGAATTCTCTGCAAGCGGAACAACAATTACGTTCCCTGGCTATCGCGCTGCGTACGAAGAGTCTCGCGATGAAGACGAAACCGAGAGTGACGACGAGAAGTCACTGTTGCTTCCCGTTCTCGCAGAAGGAAACAGTGTCCCAGTATCGGAATACACGTCTACATCGCACTCCACATCGCCACCACCGCGCTACACCGAAGCGTCATTAGTGAAAGAACTTGAAGCAAAGGGAATCGGACGCCCGTCGACGTGGGCTTCCATTATCTCCACCATGGTGGATCGTGGCCATTACTTATGGAAGAAGGGAACATCTCTTGTTCCCACATGGACAGCGTTCTCTGTTGTGAAGTTGATGGAGAACAATTTCAACTCACTTGTTGACTACGAATTCACAGCCGACCTCGACGCCGACCTCGACGCCATTGCGCGCGGTGAGTTGAACAAGAAGGACTGGCTGCAAGAGTTCTACTTCGGTGGCGAACACGAGCCAGGTTTGCGCAACATTGTCACCAGCAACTTGGACACCATCGATGCAGCCGAACTAAACACGTTCCCGTTGGGCACACACCCCGACACAGGCGAAGACGTTGTGGTGAAGCCCGGCTTATACGGACCATACGTTCGAAGCGGCGAAGTCACAGCAAGTGTTCCCGACACCATGACGCCAGACGAGTTGACATGCGACGCCGCTGTTGCATTGCTGAAAGCCCCGAAGGGCGACACCCCAATTGGCGAGCACGATGGTTTCCCTGTGTTCGTAAAGTCTGGTCGTTACGGCCCGTACGTGCAGTGGGGCACTATGGACGAACCACCAACTGGTTTAGAAAAGCCAAAGATGGCGTCTTTGTTCAAGACAATGAATGTTGATCGCATGACATTGCAAGATTGTTTGGACTTGTTGTCATTGCCGCGCGTTGTGGGTGCAGACCCAACCGACGGTGAACTCATCACTGCCCAAAACGGTCGTTACGGCCCATACGTTGCAAAGGGCAAAGAGAGTCGTTCGCTACAAACAGAAGAACAGCTGTTGACGGTGTCTTTGGAAGAAGCACTTGCTCTTCTTGCAACTCCACGTACGTTTGGCCGTGGTCGTGCTGCAGCGAAGCCACCGCTGCGAGAGTTCGGAAACGACCCGGTCAGCAGCAAACCAGTTGTTGGAAAAGAAGGACGTTTTGGTGATTACGTCACCGATGGCGAGACAAATGCGGGACTCACTCGTGGTGACCGTATGGAGGCCATGACGAACGAACGTGCGTACGAGTTGTTGCAACTTCGTCGCGAGTACATCGAAGCAAACGGTGGGCCGAAGAAGAAGTCGGGCGCTCGTAAAGCTCCTGCGAAGAAGGCTGCGGCAAAGAAGGCACCAGCGAAGAAGAAGGCACCGGCCAAAAAGGCTGCAGCAAAGAAGAAAGCTGCGCCAAAGGCAGACGACGAGTGACAACTCCGGCCTACATCGCGCTCGAAGGACTTGAGGGATGCGGAAAGAGCACGCACACAAAGCGGCTTGGAGAACATCTGAACGCAGTCATCACACGTGAACCAGGTGGCACACGTATTGGTTCGCTGTTGCGCGCAATTTTGGCCGATACGGAAAACACCGACCTAGACCGACGTACCGAAGCGCTGTTAATGGCAGCCGATCGTGCTCAACACATGGCTGAAATTATTCAGCCAGCACTGACTCGCGGACAACATGTGGTGAGTGATCGATCCATTTATTCAACCCTCGCCTACCAGGGCTACGGCCGCCAGTTGGGAACCGATGCTTTGTTGTCCATCTCCACGTGGGCTCTCAACAATCGCCTTCCCGACATGGTCATCTATATAGATGTGCCCACCGACATTCTGAATGAACGTTTGGCCAAGCGCGACCTAGACCGCTTTGAGCGCGAAGGGCCCGAGTTCTTTGCCCGAATCGCTCAAGGATTCACCGAATTACGCAACGCCGACCCTGCTCGATGGATCGTTATTGACGGCACTATGTCAAAAGACGACGTAGAAGCCGACATTCGCACCAAGGTGCTCGACAGACTCGGTGAGTAGTCTCAACACCGTGACATCGGTGTGGGATTTTGTTCTTGGCCAAGACCGCGCAGTGCAGCACTTGCGCCGCGCCGTCGAGCAGCCCGTCCATGCTTATTTGTTTGTCGGTCCGGAAGGGTGTGGCTCTTCCGAAGCGGCACGTGCCTTCGCCGGTGTGTTGCTGTCCAACTCCGATGATTCCTCTGACCGCATTAACGACATGGCGTGGCGTGGCACACACCCCGACATTCACGAAGTAAAACGTGAAGGCGCGTCCATTCTGAAAGACCAGGCGGAAGAGGTCATCAAGATTGCTTCCACCACACCAACAGAAGGTGCACGCAAAGTCATCATCATGCACGAGGTGCATCTCATGCAGCCCGCCGCCATTGTGCGGTTGCTGAAAACTCTTGAAGAACCGCCTGCTGGTGTGTTCTTCATCATGCTGGCCGAACAAGTCGACGACTCACTTGTCACTATTGCGTCCCGTTGCATCAGCATTCACTTTGGTCCACTTGATAATTCAGTTATCTCATCCATTCTTCAAAATGAAGGTGTTGCTGCCGATGTTGCAGATGCTGCAGCAAAGTCTTCTCACGGAAGCTTGACTCGTGGTCGATTGTTGGCAAATGACAAACAACTTTCGCATCGTCGAGATTTCTTTGCCAACATCCCGCGTCGTATTGACGGAACTGGTGCAACTGTCGCAGCCATTGTTGAACAAATTCTCGGACTCATTGACGATTCCACCGAACCATTAACGCAACGGCACGAGCAAGAAGCCGCCGACATTGAAAAGACGTTGGTGTTAATGGGTGTGAAGCGTGGTGGCAAGAAGCAACTAGAAGAGAATCACAAGCGAGAGATTCGTCGTCACCGAACAGACGAGCTTCGCGCAGGCCTCACCGAAGTTGCCGGTGTCTACCGTGATGAACTTGTGCGCAATGCACACCTGTTGCACCCCGATGCCTACACCACGGCCATCACTCGTTTACACGAAGCCATGCGTCGTTTAGGTTTGAATGTGAACGAGGCAATTTTGTTGCGCGATCTAATCTGGTCGCTCCCCTCACCTGCAGCTGATGCAGCGCTGCAATTCGTACTAGCGGAGAATGCCGAATGAACACACAGTTTTGGAATCGCGTTGCAGTTGTGATGGGACTGTTCATTGGGTTTGCCGGTGTGATGCACTTTGCATCGCCGGAATTTTTCAACGACATTGTTCCACCCTGGCTTCCGCCTAGTGAAGCGTTTTGGACATACATAAGTGGTGCTGCCGAACTTGTGATCGCGTACTTGCTGCTTCGATCGTCAACGCGTCGAACTGGTGCGCTTGCGGCGGTGTGGTTGTACATCGCGGTGTATCCGGCCAACTTGTACATGGCGTGGGACTGGCGCGACAAGCCATTCAGTGACCAAGTGGTCTCGTATGGTCGCTTGCCATTTCAATTCCTCTTTATTTGGTTGGCGTGGAAGATTGCGCAGGCGCAACAGGATTCAGACAGACCAATGGCACCCGGCGACGTGTCTCTTCGTGGGTGACCACGCCGTTCGGTCGGTAAAGTTAAAGACCTACCCGCCCAGGTAGCTCAGTCGGTAGAGCAACGCACTCGTAATGCGTAGGTCGTGAGTTCGATTCTCATCTTGGGCTCCATATTTGGCTAAATACAACCCCACACAACATTCATTTATGGTGCTTGAAAGAATGAACAGGGCCACTCGAAACGGCATGTATTATCGAGCGTAAGGGGGGTAGCAAATGTCTACAGAAGAAGAACTCAAGTGGATGACCAAGCGGTATTCGTGGAGGTACATCCCATTCCGATACCAGGCCATGGTGGCCACAGTCGTTTCCGGATTTCTCTATTTCAATATCTTCACAGCCATCTTCCGCTCAGAGAATGGGGCAGGTGGTGCATGTGGGTCACTGTTAAGGCCTGTGACGGAAGATGGTGACGTGAATTGGTTTTCCTTTGATCTCTTTGCAAGAAACGATGATTTGAACTGCTCTCGTTATATGCAGGTTCGCGCATGGGAATTGGTTGCGTCATTTGCCGCCCTTGCTATCTGCGGTCTCGTGATGCGTCGCGCAATCAAACGAGAAGCCGCCAGCGCATAACGCCTTTGCCGAAGCACATTGCAGCAGGTCTCTACCGTTTGGAATGGCTAGTTCAGAGCCGCAGGTACGACACTCCAGACTGAGTTGGCATGGCTCTTGTAACTGAGAAACGTTTCTCCGAGATTCTTAATTCAATGAGAGCCCGTTAGTTTCCATACTGTGAAACACCTTGCTGGACTCGTGGTCGTCATTGCACTCTTGGGTGCATGCTCCACAACGTCGGCAAACACTCAAACCGCGCCTCCACTCGTTCTTGCTACAACCACAGACGCTGTCGCCACCACAACTAGTGCTCCACTTCTCAATCCGGCATCGGGAGAGATGGCCATCACGTGTGATTCAAAAGCCGTGAGTGCGCTGTACGGAGAAAAGGTCAAACTTGAAAAGTGCACCACAACGTGGGCATACGGAGATACAGACCGTGATTCGTGGAACTGCCCCGATACGGGATGCTCCCATACTCGCCTATTTCATTTAGAGAACAACATCTGGGTCAACACGGCGTCATGTCAACGAACTCTTCCTCTCACTCGTTACACAATGAGTTGCTACATCCCCAATGTTGGTGCCGCCACGTTGGCGCAACTTCCACCAAGCGATGTTGCATGTCTCATCTGGCCCGCAAATACATTTTTGAAATACACAGCAGAAACTGGGTGCACGCCGTCAAAGACTGACATTGTCGCTCAAATGAATGGTGCCTGCACCGGCTACTACGACGCAGTGGAGTTTCCTATTGAGAAGTGTGATCGAGGTCGCGCTGTTCGCCTCATGCAAGAACGATTGAAGAAAGCCGGATACAACACCAACGTTGATGGGTACTTCGGCCCAAGCATGGCAAAGGCCGTGTATGACTTCCAGGGAACAGCAAAACTTCAACAAACTGGAATGATTGACCAAGCAACTTGGCTGGCACTGGAACCAAACCAATCGTCACTTCCTGGTACCGACGCAAACGCTGACGGAGTTGTTGGGCCGAACGAACTGAAATAGCGGTACGTTCATCCTTCGCAACAGATGCACACCATTTATATGGTGATGTCATCGCGCCATCACATCATTCCACCGACACATTCAATCGAGTTCTCGGTCTCTCCCATGTCACTGCAAGTGGAGTGGGTGTCATCATTGGTGCGGGCATCTACATCTTGATTGGCCCTGCAACAGAGCGCGCAGGTGGTCTCGTATGGCTATCGCTGCTCACTGCATCAGCACTGTGCGCATTGACTGCTTTCAGTTACATGGAACTCACCAGCATGTTCCCGAAAGCGGGTTCTGAACATGAATTCGCGCGACAGGTCTTCCCCGATTGGGTCGCATTCACCACTGGTTGGTCAATGGCAGTAGCACTTGTTGTTGCGTCAGCAGCTGTTGCGTTGGGCTTTGGGGAGTATTTGTCAGAGTTTGTTTCACTCGATGAGCGACTTGGTGCTCTCATTCTTTTTGCAGCAGTTGCAACTGTGGCTCTTAGTGGAATGCGGCACGCAAAGTGGTTGGTGCTTGTCCTCAGTACCGTTCAAGTAGGTGGGCTTCTACTAATAGTTGGCGTCGGTGCTCATCACATTGGAGATGTCAGCCTGACAACCGGCAACGGATTCTCGGGTGTTCTCGGTGGTGCATCGGTCATCTTCTTCGCATACATCGGTTTCGATGAAGTCATCACATTGGCCGAAGAAACAAAAGACCCGCACCGCACAGTTCCACGCGCGCTTATGTTGGCTCTGGTGATTTCAACTCTGCTGTATGTGCTTGTTGCAATCGTTGCGGTCAGCGTCTTGGGTACCTCAACACTCGCTTCGTCCGACCAACCGCTCACAGCGGTGATGCGTGATGCTGTGGGTTCATCTGCTGCACGCGTGATTGGCGTGATTGCTTTAGCCACCACAGCAAACACCACGTTGCTCGCAAGCACTGCTGCATCACGAATGATCTACAGCATGGGAAACACCGGTCAACTTCCCGGCAGGTGGGCAGTAGTGCATGAACGAAGTTCTCCCCGTCTTGCCACCGCAGCAGTGATTGGTAGTTCTGCCATTCTTGCGATAGTGGGCGGGTTGTCACTTCTTGCAGAAGCGGCAAATGCATTGGTGTACGTCATGTTCTTGGTGGTGAATGTGGTGGTCATCATGCTTCGCATTCAACGACCGGATGCATCGCGGCCCTTCAAGATTGCAGGAACCATCAAAGAAGTTCCTGTGTTACCCATACTTGGAATCATTGCCACCGTGGCCATGTCGGCACAGCTTGAACTGCGCCCCGTGCTCGTAGCACTTGCATTACTTGCATCGGGGACAACTCTTCACCTCATCGGACAACGTTTTTCAGGTACCCATACGCCACAATGAAGTAATGACCCCAGAAGCACAAGCCGCACACGACCGTGCTGTCGCTGCTGGGTCAGATTTCTACACAGACCCACATACGGGGCTGATGGTGATGACTTCTCTGTATCTCACTCGTCGCGGCTACTGCTGCAAGAACGAATGTAGACACTGCCCATACGGCGACGATTAGGTAAGCGCTAGTCGTTCAAACTGTTCTGCAGGCGCATCAATCTCTGTTAATGCAACGCGCAACAGTTCTTCAGCATCTTTCGCAATGGAATCGTTAATGCGATTCACGGACTCTGCGGGGTCTTCGTAACGGTTGAACAACAACGTTTCGTATTGTTTTGCACTTGCCCAGAACGGCAGCATGTCACCTTCAACAAATGGCTGACGAATAACAGGAATAGTGCTGCCCGGCATGTAGTCCAATACTGCACGACCATCGGGCATAGGCATCTTGTAGTTGGGATACGCAGCAATGGGCATGGTGCTCCACCTGTTTGACCACATGGAATGCGGATAGTTTGTGCCTTGTGGCCCGCGTGTGTAACGCCATGTGTCGGTGACTAACTGCACTTCCCTACCCCACACACCGGTTAACAACCAGTCACGCACAGATGTTGATTCACCGGTGAGCAACGGAACCAAAGAGGAACCGTGCGCCGTGTGCGAGATCTTCGCACCAAACACATCTGCAATTGTTGCGTGAATATCGGTGGACGTTGTAAGTGCATCGTGCGTTCCAGGAGTAACGCCAGGCCATGCAACCAACATGGGAATGTGACCAAGTGGTTTGTACACCGGCACGCCGGGCTTGCCCCATACATCGCGGTCGTACGCGTCTTTGTCACCTAGGTAATGGCCATGATCAGTACACAGAATGACTGCAGTGTCTTTCCAACCATCTGTTTCGTCCAATGCATCAAGAACGCGGCCCAGCCAATGGTCAATCATGGACAACTTGCCGCCGTATTGCGCGCGCACCTGTTGTGCGTCACGCTCGGTGAGAATGCCTTCTTTTAATGCATCAATTGCATACGGGGGCCACACCAAATGCGGACCTTCCCATGCATCGTCGTACATGTTTGCCCAGTTCTCGGGAGTATCGAACGGTTCGTGCGGATCAAACTCGTCAACAAACACAAAGAAACGTTCACCTTTTGCGCGGTGATGTGGTGCATCTTCACGAAGCCAACGCGCAGTTGCCTGCATGGTGCGTGGGCCAGGAAAGTCTTCTTCTCCGCGGAAGTAGCCGCGTGAGTTGTCGTAGTGCGTATGTCCGCGACCAAACGATGGTGTTCCTAACCACGATGGGTCTGGGCGTGTCTTCCACGGATCACTTTCGTGACCACGTTCGTATTCCCACGCAGTGAAATCCCCGTGATAGTTCTCACCACCTGCTTCAAACAAATGCGGGTGGTCGGTAATGAGTTGAGTAACAACACCTTGTTTGCGCAGTGACGCAGTGATGGGCTCTTCCCATAGTTCAATAGAACCCCACGGCCGCCACAGGAAATCCCATGCGCCAACAAGAATGTCGTGTCGCGCAGGGATACAGGGCAATGAACCGGTGTGGTGATTTGTGAACCGGACGGAACGAGCTGCGAGACGGTCAATGTTTGGCGTAATGAAGTTGGTGCCGCCGTATGCACCAATTTCGTGTCGGTTCAAACTGTCTAACAAAAGAACAACAACGTTTTGTGGAGTATTCACTTGCTACCAAGTCCTTCAAACACTGTGTTCAACCATGGAACAACAATTTCCAACATTGCATCGTGACTCTTTGCGAGTAGATGATCATCACCGGGCATGACGTGAAGGTCCCCCGTGCCAGCCATTGCCTTCACTACTTCACTTGCTTCAACGGGAAGAATGGAATCTGCATCACCGTGGAACATCAGTAATGGTTTCCCTTGTAGACCACCGGCGACTTCGCACCCAGCTGACTGAGTTGCAAACGTCACTACTCCGCCCACCATTTCATTCAGTCCAACACCAACTCGAACAGCAACTGCGCCACCAAAACTGTGACCCATTAACACCACAGAATCTGCACCGCTTCCCACAAGCAATTGCACGGCAGCCGCAGCATCGATACAACACCTGTCCATGTCATTTGGCTTGCGATAACTCATGCGAATTGACGGCACACCTTGTTGTGCAAGAAGTTCACCCACGTGGTGATACAAACTGTCACCAGGCCCCAGTGTTCCCCCCATGGCGCCACCCATCATGAGAACGGCCACATTTCGCGCCTTACCCGTGGGTTCGTGCCACAAAAGGGACAAAAGTCCACGCATGGTGTACAACTCAAGTTGTCGCAACGTTGTTGACAATGTGGCTTGTTGGCTGGCAATCACGCCAAGCATCTCAAGAGGAGTCTGTGGGACGTCCTGACCATGACCACTCTCTGACATGCGATTACCCTAGTGAGTACATGACGAACACACAGTTGCCGAACGGGGTCCACACCGACCTTGAACTAGAGGTGGCAATGCGCATTGGTCGCGCATGGCGAGACCTACGACGTGGCGCTGCGGCAAGCGATGTACGAGACACCATTTTCGGTGTCGGTGGAAGCGCACTAGATCCAGGTCAGATGGACGCGCTCGATTTTCTCGTTCTTGTCCCCTCATGTCGCATGGCCGAACTGGCCGACTATCTCCGAATAGACCCAAGTTCTGCCACTCGCGCGGTTCAGCGTCTCATCAAAGACAACTTGGCAGAACGCGTCGAGCACGAAGGTGATGGACGCGTTGTTGCTATTGCCGCCACTGAACGCGGTCGAAAGATTCACGAGCAGGTTGCACTCCGTCGTCGCGAACTTATTTTTGGAGTGCTTGAAGAGTTTGATGAACACGAACAACATCAATTCGCCGAATTTCTTGACCGTTTTGTTTCATCTGTAGATACGTATGTAGCAAAGAAGAAGCGCCGACATCGTTAGGCCCCAGCACATGGAAGCGCGAGAGAAATTCACGAATGATGCGATGCAGTACGCACCGCAATTGTTTTCTACAGCGTTGCGCATGACACGAAACCGCGCCGATGCGGAAGACCTTGTACAAGAAACCTTCATTAAGGCGTGGCGTTCCTACGCAACATTCCAAGAAGGAACCAACTTGCGCGCATGGTTGTTCCGCATTATGACCAACACGTTCATTAACAAATACAACGCACAACAAAGACGTCCACAGGAAACCGAGATGGACGAAGTTGAGGAACTGTTCTTGTTCCGCAGACTCGGCGCCTTTGATCAGTCCAAGATGACCCAGTCCGCCGAAGACCAATTATTAGAACTTTTCACAGACGACGAAGTGAAGAATGCCCTTGAAGAACTGCCCGACATGTTCCGGCTTCCTGTGCTTTTGTCGGACGTAGATGGCTTTTCCTACAAGGAAATCGCAGAAATGCTGGACGTACCCATCGGTACGGTCATGTCCCGCCTGCATCGGGGAAGAAAAATGATGCAGAAGTTGTTGTACGCATACGCAAAAGAACGCGGACTCGTGGATGAGTCCCTGCTCTCACCACAGGAATAATCACATGGCCGACTGTCAAGAGACACTGAATGAACTGCATCGATACCTCGATGAAGAGCTTTCTGCCGAGCGTGTAGAAGAAATCATCGGACATCTCAAAGGGTGCACCGACTGCCAAGAGGCCTATGAATTCCATGCTGTTCTTCGCCAATCCATCCGCGAAAAGGCGCAGCGCGACGAAATCTCCGACGGATTCCTCGACCGCTTGAAGGAATGCCTGGGCGACGAAGTCATGGGTGACGACCCCAACTCCTAGTCTCAGCAGTACCCCGCTTTCGGGCGGTACTGGCTACGCTTGAGCCCATGTTCGCAGCGTATGTATGGCACTACTGGGTAGGTCTTGTCCTCCTTCTCGCAGGAGTTGGCGCAGTTCTTCAAGGCGTCGTCGGTTACATCACCAAGGTCAGCGCAAGCCGCTACCCCAACCGTCGCCAACGTCAAATACAAAAGAAGAAATAGACCACTTCTTCACTCGGCGCATCCACGCATGGACGCCTCCTTTTCTCTGAACCGCATCATGAGTGCGTGTTCTTTTCCCTCACCCGGAACTGCTGTTTATTGTGCAGTTTCTGGCGGTACAGATTCTCTTGCGTTGCTGCTACTTGCGCACGAGCACGGTCTTGTTGTCACCGCTCATCATGTGAATCATCAGTTACGCCCCGATTCAGCACTGGATGTGAACGTGGTAAGCGCCGTTGCTGAACCGCGCGGAATCACTGTTGTTGTTCACACCATCACCGTGGATGACGGCCCAAATCTTGAAGCTCGCGCGCGCGACGCCCGATACGCCGTTCTCCCCGCCGGATGCATGACCGGCCACACCGCCGACGATCAAGCAGAAACTGTCCTTATTAATGCCTTACGCGGTGCATCTAGTTCTGGGCTTTCAGCCATGCGGCCCGGACCTACTCGCCCGTTGCTGGCCCTCCGCCGCGCCGACACCATTGCGGTGTGCCAAGCATTCGGCGTTGAACCCGTGCAGGACTCCACAAACACCAACCCCCGCTTCGTGCGAAACAGAGTTCGCCATGAACTGCTGCCCCTCATGGCCGACATTTCCCACCGCGACCCCACGCCCCTCCTCGCCCGAACCGCAGATCTCCTGCGTGCCGACAATGATCTCCTGGATCAGTTGGCAGAAGCAATTGACCCCACCGACGCCAAAGCAGTGGCCAACGCCCCCACCCCCTTGGCCTACCGGGCCCTTCGGAGATGGCTGTCGGACCCCTACCCGCCCGACCTTGCCACCCTGGAACGGGTGCTTTCCGTGGCCCGCGGCGAGGTTTTGGCCTGTGACATTGGGGAAAACCGACAAATTCGTCGGAGCAAACAGAGGCTCACCCTGCACAACCTGGGGTAGTTTCTCCTGCGGCGTAAATACGCCTACCTGTATTGGTCGAGACGCAAGGAGAACCGAATGCCCCCGAAGCTTCGCGGAAAATGGGCATTGGGAATCACTCCCCGGAACTTCACGTGGGTCATCAAAGACCGCCTCGCCATTTGCGAACGCCCCGGTGGTTACGGCGAGAATCACCGCCGAGTTCGTCGTCAGGAAGAAATCATCTGGCTGCGCGAGAACCATTTTGACCTTGTTATTTCCATCATCGCTGCGCCACACAACCTTCACGCCTACGAAGAGTTGAACATGCCGTATCGCCATCGTCCGTTAAGCGGCGCCGACGACACCGACACATTCCTACGTGCGTTCTACAAAGAACTGCACGACCTTCTTGGTCGCAACATGAAGTTGATGATGCACGCCGAAGAAGTGGGCGACCGCTTGTTGGGAATCATTGGTGGATACATCCGCTGGAGCGGAATGGTGGACGACCCATCACAGGCCATCATCATCACTGAACGTATTGGTGGACGTCAGCTCGATACGTGGGCGCGCGAACTAATTCTTAACGTTCACACTCTGCGGTAATTACTGCCACACTGGTGTCAGTATGAAAGGTCGTCGCGTTCTTGTCACCGGAATGGGTGGCGAACTTGGATCACTTGTTGCGTCCATGGTGGAACGCACCGAATGGGCTGGCGACATTATGGGCTTCGATGTAGACCCACCACGACGTCACTTGTCTCGCGCAGAATTTCATCGCGTTGACCCCACCGAACACGATCGCATTGCAGAGTTGATTCACACATTCAATCCACACGTGTTGTTACACGTTGGTGTGTGGGAACCTCATGCACGCTTGGCAACAGCGCAAGCAGAAGAATGCACCGAACTTGTCGCAAAAGCCGTGTTTGACGCAGCACATGAAGTTGAATCGCTGGAAACAGTGGTGGTGCGCAGCGGTATTGAGATTTATGGTCCTGGTTCGTACTCACCAGACATTGCGGTGGAATCGTCGCCCATTAACCCCAACACCACCTACGGCCACATGTGCAAAGTGATTGAAGATCAAGCGACAGAACTTCGCACTGCACGCGGAGTGAATGTCTGCACACTTCGACTCGCGCCAGTTCTTGGCGCACATGTTCCTAGCCCACTCGGTCGCATTCTTCGTTTGCCTGCAGTGCCGTATTACGGAATTGGAAATCCCATTTTCTGCGTGGTGGAAGATCACGACGCAGCAACTGCGTTCATGCAAGGCGCAGAACGAAATGCAGATGGTGTAGTGAACATTGTGGCTAACGGTGCCATCAGTATGTTGCGCGCAACATCTTTGGGTAAGCGCATTCCACTTCCATCGTTCGGCCCTGGCTGGTGGTTGGCAAAGAACACAGCTGCATTCGCTGGTGCACCAATGCCCGATCACGTTGCCGACCTCATCCAGCATGGTCGACTCGCCGCATCAAACGAAGCTGCGCACTTGTTGCGTTTTGCTCCGCGCCACTCCACCACCGAAGTGGTGCGCTGGTTGTATGAATGGCCCAGCGTTGAACGCATTCCTGCGAAACGACAGGTGGCGTAATGCCTTTTGCAGTTGCTAACGATGGGGTGCGTATTCATTACGAAATCACAGGCCTTACCAAGCGCGCACCGGTGCTGTTGGTGCAGGGCCTTGGCGCAGAAAAAAACTCCTGGAACTTGCAACGTGCGGCCCTGGCATTGCGACACCGCACCATTGCGTTCGATAATCGAGGCGCAGGCAAGAGTGACAAGCCAGACGGCACCTACAACTTGGAACAAATGGCGGAAGATGCCATTGCTGTTCTTGATGCTGCAGGAATTGAGTCTGCGCATGTTGTTGGATTGTCAATGGGTGGAGCCATTAGCCAAATCATCGCGTTGAAGCACCCCAACAGAGTTCGTTCACTCACTCTTGTTGCTACTGCATGCAGAAACCACGAATGGCGTGAGGAGTTGTTGCAAAGTTGGGCCGCCACCGCTGCAACAGACGGCATGGGCGCCGTAGGAAAAGAAGCAGCGCGTTGGATGATTGGTCCTAGATCATTCCGTCGTTTGCTGCCCGCACTTGGTTGGATGGGGCCACTGCAACTGTTTAATCCTGCTGGTGCTTTCGTGTCTCAAATCAAAGCCATCCTTGCTACAGAGGGTGAAGAACTCACCAATGAATTAGAAAACATTGAATGTCCCACAATGGTTGTTGTGGGCAATCAAGACATACTCACGCCACGCGGAGATGCAGAAGAGATTGCATCACGTATTCCCACAGCAGAACTGGTCATCATTAGTGGTGGCGCACACGGGCTTCACATCGAACACGCAACAACGTTTAATCGTGTGTTACTCGAATTTCTGAAGCGTGCTGAGAAAGTCTTTGTTCCGCACGGCGCAGCAGCAGTGAACGTCTAATGCGCGTCATAGTTGTTGGTGCCGGATTGTCGGGCCTTATGGCCGCACAAGAACTTCAAGTTGCGGGTCACGAAGTAATTGTCTTTGACAAAGGTCGCGGTGTTGGTGGTCGTCTAGCAACACGCCGCATTGACACTGCAACACTCGATCATGGCGCACAATTCTTCACGGTTCGAACTAATGAATTCGCAGCACACGTCGATAAATGGGTGGCAGCCGGAGTTGCACACGAATGGTGCAAAGGTTTCGCTAGCGAAGACGGTCATCCTCGCTATGTGGGTTCACGCGGAATGTCAGGCATTGCAAAACATCTTGCAGAAGGCCTCGATGTTCGTTTAGAGACGTTGGTGTTCTCACTGGAATGCAGTGACTACGACGCCACGGTTGTTACCGATGACGGCGTCAAGCACACCTGTGATGCAGTGCTTCTCACCGCACCGCTACCGCAATCGTTTTCTCTTATGTTCGGTGCAGGAATTGAAATGCCCGCCGAGTTGCGCACCATTGATTACGACCGCACATTGGGACTTCTTGCAGTGCTCGATTCTCCGCACCACAACGTTCCGTCCCCCGGTGGACTTCAATTCCCCGACAATGTGTTCAGCTTCATTGGCGACAATTCAGCCAAAGGAATTAGCCAAGCCCCCGCCCTCACGTTCCACGCCAATCCGGAATGGAGCCTCCAGCACTTTGAGGATGACCTAGAGACCATTCATTCCCTCTTACTCGATGCTGCGCGCCCGTGGTTGGGCCAGGCCAAGGTTGTCGAGAGCCAGCCAAAGAAGTGGCGTTTTGCAACTCCCCAGAGATCGTGGCCACATCCCTATTGGGCAGTCCCAGGCGGTCTGGTTGTTTTGGCAGGCGATGTATTTGCGGGCCCCAAAATGGAAGGGGCGGCCCTGAGCGGGTTATCCGCAGCCACCTACTTAGTGACCGCTTTCTCCTAGCTCTATTGGAGTTTTGGCCTAAGAACTCCGAACTTCTGGTCTACAGTTAAATAGTCCCGTTCTAGGCGGGTTGTCCATTATCTGACCAGCCACAGGAGTTCTGCGTGCGTCGTCTTTCATCCATCATCGCCGTGGTTGCATTAACTGCAACCGGTCTCACTTTGGCATCGTCTCCGGTTTCAGCAGCCGGTGGTGAAGCAACTACCAAGTCCGTAGCCACCGTCGCGCCGTCTGTGGTGCCAAACGCCACCATCTTGCGAATGGCGCGTCTCAACAAGACAAACTCATTCTTAGTTGTGGGCATTAACTCCACGACCGCGGGAGCCAACATGCATCTGTGGAAAATGAAGGAAGACCTCACGATTGATTCCTCATTCACGCCAGTTGACCTGGGCAATGACTTTGAGTACCCAACGGCAAGCAACTCGAGCTGCATCGCGAACATCAACCAAAATAGTCAACTCAGTTCTTGTTATCGCCTTGAAGCGTTCACAGTTAATGAAACTGCAAATACATACGCCCTCTCTTTCAGACGTAGCCTCACCGCTTCAAACATCACAAGCGATGTGAGCACAATCGCAATCGGAAACTTGACAACAGGGGTCGTCACGGGAAAGAGCAATTTCATCCCCACCGTGACGACTTCTTCAGATCCAACATCGGCGTTCGCCTCTTACGGGGCTACCAATGTCGTTGGCGACGTCTGCTCGGCCGCCTTCGGTAGTTCGTATCAAAGCGTCCCACTCTTCTCGTCGTCTATGGACACGTTCACCATGACCATCCGCCCAGATTCGTCGATCATTATCGGCGCACGGTGTACTTACTCCCAGTCAACTTTTAGTGGTCAGAATCAATCCATAACGGACTACCTCACTACTGGTCTCTTTGCCTTGAAAACTTCAAATGGTGCAATTGTCCGTGATAACTCATGGGGAACAAATGGGTTTTTGAAAACATTCGATGACGCCACGAAGTGCACCCAGCCAATCAGTGGTAGCCCTCCCGATACATCAATTACCTCGAATTCCTCTGAGAAGATTTTTTCGGTCGGTCTTGTTTTGACCTTTCCACGGGTGACGACACACCCATTCACTCAAGGTCTCGCTAGCTACAGCGGCTGTTTGACAAACGGGATGCCTAACTACACAGGTTCAACGCTCATTGCATTCAAGGCAAACGGTGCCGTCAGCGCGTCAACAACATTCAACACAAGATTAAGCATCTCTCGATGGATCATCGACTCAAAAGGTCTCTGGAATAACACCATTGTTGGCGGAGCGGGAAGTTCCGCCACAACATCACTGTTCCGGTTGAACACCAAGGGCGAACCAGACACCACGCTTGGTGCAAACGGCCAAAAGCCTCTCGCCAATCTTCCAGCAACCGTGACGGTTAATGGCTCCACAGTCAACATGCGCTACTTCTTCATGGGAGTCGCTTCGACAGCAACCGGTACTCTGTTCACCGGATTCACAACAGCTTCAACGGCTCCAAGCTCTTTCAACTGCAGCCAACCAGTCAACTACGAGCAAACTCTCTATCCGTATTACGTGAACCTCGCAAGCGGCCTCGTCACTTCCTACGGGACAAACGGTTTGGGTCAGGGAATCACCACGCAGTACTCGTCTGCCGATGTATGCGGTAGTGGTACTAGTTCCATTGGATTTGTGAACAGCAAAGGCCAGCTTGCTTCGCTTGAGGTCACGAGAGCAATCGGCTCGCAGACTGCCGGGCTCAAGTACACCGTGTGGAATGCCGCAGCAGGTGTCACCAGTGGTGGTGACGGAAGCGGCGTTATCGGTGGCGGTTCAACTGCTGGTCGTATTGACAAGAAGGTGTATTCCACTCGCTTGCCAGCCGCTACTCAAGCAGACAGTGCACTCACTGTTCTCACAGCAAAGCAAGCACAAGATCTCGACATCCGTACAAACACACCACGTATCTGCGTTGCTCTCACCACTTCGGTGTTGATGGTGAACCCAGGTCGTTGTTCAGTGCGCATCATTGACGAAGACACCAAGAAGGTCATTCGCACAATGACCACCATTGTGAAGAAGTCTGATGTAGCAGAGGGCACAACTCTCACCACCGATGAGCCCATTTACTTCCGTCAGGCAAACGTCCGTTTGTCAAAGAATGCAATGGCTCAAGTTGCAGAACTTGCAGCAGCCGCAAAGGACGCAAAGCGCGTGGTTGTTATTGGACACTCCGCTGCACTTGGCGATGTATCTGAATACAGCTTTGCCATCTCGCGTAATCGTGCAAACGCAGTGAAGGCTGCGCTTGTAAAGGCTGGCGTAAAGGCAACGATCGAAATTGTTGCTATGGCCTACACACAGCCCGAGAAGACCGCAAAGACCGAAGCAGCGCAGGCGAAGAACCGTCGTGCCGAGGTCTACATCTTCCCGTAACGGGAAACGCGCGCGAGCGCAACAAGTGAAACGTTGGGTTAGGCCACGGTTGCAAGTAACGCAGCCGTGGCCTCTCTCATTGCTGAGGTGGTTGCGCCGGCTGGCAATGCATCGCACGCGACTTCTGCGTCTTTCACAAACGACTTGGCGTGCTCAATTGCTGTTTGCACGCCACCGTTGGACCGAACAATCTCCAAGACTTTCTCGCGCTCTACAGAATCAAGTGGCTTACCAAGAATGGCGTTGAGTTCACTTGCTGCAGCACCACCAGCTGCGAGTGTGTGCAACACCGGAAGTGTGTACACGCCTTCTTCCATGTCGTGACCAGCGGGCTTGCCTAACTGTTCATCTGTGGCGGTGAGATCGAGAACGTCGTCCACAATTTGGAACACCATTCCGTATGCAGTGCCGTATGCAGTGAGCGCATCGACGACAGGGCGAGGATGCCCGGCCACCAAGCCACCAATTCGTGCAGCAGTTGAGTACAGAGATGCAGTCTTTCCATTGATAGACGACAAGTACGCATCGACAGGGCGAGCCACGTTGTAGGTGTGGCGCAGTTCAAGAATTTGTCCTTCGCACAACTGACCAATGGTGCGCGCAAGCAGTGCAGCAACTTCGGTGCCAAGACCCGCGGCAATTTCCGAAGCCTTTGCCAACAAAAAGTCACCAGCGAGAATTGCTTGCAAGTTGCCCCATTTTGCATTCACCGTGTCCACACCGCGGCGAGTTGTGGATTCGTCCATCACATCGTCGTGATACAACGATCCCAAATGCACCAATTCGCACGAAATTCCACCCGCAATGGCTTCTTCAGAGGCAGGACCATCTGTTCCCACTTGGGACGCAACAATGGTGAAAACGGGGCGAAGTCGCTTTCCGCCAGCAGAAATGAGATGCGATGCAATTTCTGTGAGATACGCATCGGGTGTACGCACAGAAGCCAGCAGGGCCTCTTCAACCCGCTGGCGGTCTGAGTCCATTGTCGGCAGGCCGAGCAGCGGAGAAACTGTCACAATCCACAGGTTAGGGGTCTGCGGGGGTCCTGCCTCTCCCACCGATACACTTCACACCAGTATCCACCGATTCCAAAACGGGGTGGTCCCATTGTTCGAACGCTTCACAGACAGAGCCCGCCGGGTTGTTGTACTTGCCCAGGAAGAGGCACGTCTCCTCAACCACTCATACATCGGCACAGAGCACATTCTTCTTGGTCTCATCCACGAAGGTGAAGGCGTTGCCGCGAAGGCACTCGAGTCACTGTCTATTTCTCTCGAAGCTGTCCGCGCGCAAGTTGAAGAAATCATTGGTCAAGGTGGCTCGTCCCCTTCTGGTCACATTCCCTTCACACCACGTGCGAAAAAAGTTCTCGAATTGTCGTTGCGCGAAGCGTTGCAACTTGGTCACAACTACATCGGCACAGAGCACATCTTGTTGGGTCTACTTCGCGAAGGTGAAGGCGTTGCCACACAGGTTCTTGTGAAGTTGGGTGCCGACCTCGGCAAGGTCCGCCAACAAGTCATTCAGTTGCTGTCTGGTTACCAGGGCCCAGCATCCAAGGGTGATGCTCCAAGCTCTGGTGCCGCACCAGGTGGATCAAAAGAAGAGTCGGGTGAAAAGGGCGGAAGCCAAATCCTCGATCAGTTTGGTCGCAACCTCACTCAACTTGCCCGCGACAAGAAGCTCGACCCCGTCATTGGACGTCAGCGCGAACTTGAACGCGTCATGCAGATTCTTTCGCGTCGTACCAAGAACAACCCCGTTCTCATTGGTGAACCTGGCGTTGGTAAAACAGCAGTAGTCGAAGGTCTTGCACAACGCATCGTGTCAGGCGACATTCCCGAAACGCTGAAAGACAAGCAGTTGTACACACTCGACCTTGGCGCACTTGTTGCTGGCTCGCGTTACCGCGGAGACTTTGAAGAGCGCCTCAAGAAAGTCTTGAAAGAAATCAAGACTCGCGGCGACATCGTGTTGTTCATCGACGAAATCCACACACTTGTTGGTGCTGGTGCTGCTGAAGGTGCAATTGATGCTGCAAGCATCTTGAAGCCAATGCTCGCTCGTGGTGAACTGCAAACAATTGGTGCCACCACCACCGACGAATACCGCAAGCATCTTGAAAAAGACCCTGCGCTTGAACGTCGTTTCCAGCCGGTGAAAGTGGAAGAGCCAACTGTTGCTCACACCATCGAAATTTTGAAGGGTGTACGAGACAAGTACGAGACGCACCACCGCGTCACCATCACCGACCAAGCAATCGTTGCTGCTGCAAACCTTGCAGATCGTTACATCTCCGATCGTCACCTTCCCGACAAGGCCATCGACCTCATCGACGAAGCAGGTTCACGTTTGCGCATTAAGCGCATGCAAACACCTCCCGACTTGAAAGAACTTGAAACAAAAATCTCTGAAGTTCAAGACGCCAAGAAGAAGGCAATTGAAGAACAGCGCTTTGAAGACGCTGGTCGTTTGCGTGACCAAGAACGTCAATTCCTTGAAGAAAAGGCCGCGAAAGAAACCGACATCAAGGCGCAGGGAATCAACCTGTTCGACGAAGTCGATGAAGAAGCAATTGCCGAAGTACTTAGCATCTGGACAGGTATTCCGGTGTACAAACTCACCGAAGAAGAAACCCAGAAGCTTCTCAACATGGAAACCGAACTGCGCAAGCGCTACATCGGTCAAGACGACGCAGTAAAGGCCGTTTCTCAAAGCATTCGTCGTACACGCGCTGGTTTGAAAGATCCACGTCGTCCAAGCGGTTCATTCATCTTCCTCGGACCAACGGGTGTTGGTAAGACAGAACTTGCAAAGACTCTCGCTGAATTCTTGTTCGGTGACGAGCAGGCGCTCATCACGCTCGACATGTCTGAGTACATGGAGAAGCACACCGTCAGCCGTTTGGTGGGTTCCCCTCCCGGATACGTCGGATACGAAGAAGGTGGCCAGCTCACCGAAGCAGTGCGTCGTAAGCCATTCTCCGTTGTGTTGTTCGACGAAATTGAAAAGGCGCACCCCGACGTGTTCAACACGTTGCTGCAAATCCTTGAAGAAGGTCGTCTCACCGACAGCCAGGGACGCAGCGTTGACTTCCGCAACACGGTTCTCATCATGACGTCCAACTTGGGCACGCAAGACTTGCGCAAGGCAAACGTTGGATTCAACAGCGGCGATCAAGCCATGTCATACACACGTATGAAGGACAAGGTCACCGATGCACTGAAGGCGCACTTCCGTCCCGAGTTCTTGAACCGCGTCGACGAAACAATCGTCTTCCACGAGCACGGCATGCCAGAAATCCTCCAGATGGTCGATCTCATGACCAAGCGCCTTGCAAACCAACTCGAGTCACAAGGCCTCGGAATTGAGCTCACACAGGGTGCAAAGGAATTCCTTGCAACTGTCGGTTACGACCCGCAGCTGGGTGCTCGTCCTCTTCGTCGCGCAATTCAGCGTCACGTTGAAGATGCACTCTCCGAGAAGATCCTGTACAAGCAGTTCAACGCTGGCCAGATCATCGTTGTCGATGCAGAGGACGACCCAGAGAACCCAGGCAAGAAGCACATTGTGTTCCGCGCCGTAGAAGGGTTTGTTGCGCCAAGCGAACCACCGCTTGTGGGCGACGCCGACTCCACCGACTAAACAGTCTTTGTGACTTCACTGCGAACCACACTTTCACGAACTGCTGTTGCTGCTTGTGCAGTATTGCTGTTGTCGTCATGTCGCGTCGACCAGTCGGTCTCGTTGAAAGTCAACCCAAATGGCTCAGGCTCGGTCACCGTTGTCGTTACTGCCGACAAGAACGTGGTGGCTAAGGCACCATCGCTTGCTCAAGATATTCGCACTGACGATCTGGAGAAAGCCGGTTGGGAAGTTGAGGGGCCCACCAAAACGAAGAGCGGTGGTCTTTCAATTGAACTCACTCATTCATTCTCAACACCAGAGGCTGCAACGGCCATCTTGGCTCAGGTCAGCGAATCACGTGGACCACTCCACAACATGCTGGTCACCCGTTCTGGAAAAGACACCAACAGCACGTGGACACTTGCGGGCAAATTAGAAGTAACAGGCGGCCTCAATAGCTTTATCGATGATGGCGCACTCAACTTGCTCGGTGTTTCTCCCTATGCCGCCGAAGTATCCGAGGCTGGACTCGATCTTGGCGATGCAGTCAGTGTCACATTCTCCGCGCAACTACCGGGCACTATCGATGCCACCACAGGCCTTCAAGACAACGAAACCATCACATGGCGCATCCCTATGGACGGCTCCAAAGTAGACGTGGCAACAACTTCCACGCATGTTGCCGTTGGCTCCAGCATCTCGCGTGTCGCTCGTACTCTTCTTTTGGCATTACTGGTGTTGTGGCTAGCAGGCACCGCCATTCTGTTGATGTTGGTGTTCAACGCGCGTAATCGTCGCCAACGCACACCCCGCTTGTAATGTCACCGTCGTGGCAAAACTAAAGCTCGTCCATCGTTGCTCCGAGTGCGGAGCTTCCTTCCCTAAGTGGTCCGGAAAATGTCTGGCGTGCGGCGCGTGGAACTCCCTCGTTGAAGATGTTGAGGGCCCCGAAGATTCTCTTGTCACCCTTGCTGCTGGTCTTGCGCTAGTTCCCCCCGGTGAAGCCACGCCCATTGGTCAAGTCGACACTCAACAAAGCAATCCACTTTCCACTGGCATTGGTGAGCTCGATCGCGTTCTTGGTGGCGGGCTTGTTCCTGGTTCTGTCACGTTGTTAGGTGGCGAACCTGGCATAGGCAAAAGCACTCTGTTGTTACAACTGTTGGCAAACACTGTGGGGCCCACGTTGTACGTCACCGCCGAAGAAAGTGCACAACAAGTTCGTCTTCGCGCCGACCGTCTTGGTGCAGTGAGTGAACAATTGTGGTTGTTGCCAGAAATGTCTTTGCCCAACATCATTGCGGCAATCGACAAAATCTCGCCATCACTAGTTGTTATCGACTCCATTCAAACTGTTGTTGATCCCGATCTATCTTCTGCACCTGGCTCCGTGGTTCAAGTACGTGGTTGTGCACACCGACTCGTGCAAGAAGCAAAGCGACGCAACGTCAGCATTGTCATCGTGGGTCATGTCACCAAAGAAGGCGGACTTGCTGGCCCGCGCGTTCTCGAACATGTTGTCGACACTGTTCTGTCTTTCGAAGGCGAACGCCACAACGCACTGCGTTTATTGCGCGCAGCAAAGCACCGCTTTGGGCCCACCAACGAACTGGGTCTGTTTGAAATGACCGAAACTGGTTTGGCGGGTGTACCCGACGCCAGCCAATTGTTCCTTACCGACCGACGCACAGGTGTTCCTGGTTCTGTTGTTGTTCCCACCATTGAAGGTCAGCGTCCGCTTCTGGTGGAACTGCAAACACTTACTAATGCTGTCAACTCTGCTGTGCCAGCACGCCGAAGCGCACAGGGTGTCGACTCTGGTCGCTTATCTATGTTGCTTGCAGTCTTAGAACGTCGTGCGCGCATCAGCCTTGCGGGTCACGAGGTGTATGCATCTGTGGTGGGTGGCGTAAAGCTTGGTGAGCCAGCTGCAGACCTTGGCTTGTGTCTTGCACTGGTGTCCGCCATTAGCAATATTCCACTTCCCGCAGATCTTGTTGTGATGGGCGAAGTAGGGCTTGCCGGAGAAGTGCGCCAAGTGGGTCACCTGGGGCAACGTCTCAACGAAGCTGCACGACTGGGTTTCATGCAGGCAATTGTTCCTGCCAGTGCACCAGACATCAATGTGGGCATCAAGGTAAAACGTGCCAGCACATTGAATGAAGCAATTGCCCTTGCTGGGCTTACCTCGCAGCAGTAACTCAGCGTTACTTCGCTACACGCTTCAGAACAGGTGCGGCGGGGTTAGACCAGTCGGCAACCCACAATTCAATGGTGTGTGTCCCTGGAGTGTGAAGACGAGACATTGGGATAGAAGTGAACTCTGTGCTCGTGCCCTTCTTTAGCCCGGCCAATTCCGACACAACACCAAAGACCACGCCGTCAAGTACGAGTAGTGCCTCTTCGTTTTCAGAGAATGTTCGTGCTGCAGACAACGTACCTCGCGACCGTGTGACCACCGGAGCAAACCGACCAGATCCAGCCGTCTGATACGTATTCGCCTCTTTCAATGACCAACGAATTCCTGATTCGGTTTCAGCAGACACAGGAACAGGGGTGCCCACAAGTGAACCACTGAGACCCGTGCGATAGATATCGTCGACGTTTCCATCGGCATCAATCCATGCGTCGTAGTAGGTCACTCGTTTCACTACATCGGAAAACGTTGTAGAAGTCTTATGTGATCCGTTGGGCCAAATAATGGTGCGTTCCGAACGTTGTGGGCACGCCGTACGAAGGTCTGCACCGTCTGTTGTCCAGCCCGCATCAATTCCTGTTGCTGCAGTGACTGTGGCCAACAGATCAACGGGCGACGCCGTGCAATCAGACACTGCAGCGCTGTTCTGATCGGGATACTTAATGAACAGCGGAACGCGGTACAAGTCTTCCAATGTTCCCGGGCTCTTCACGTTCACCGTCTCGCGATGCTTCTCACCTTGCTGGAAAGTAATGCCGTGGTCTGCCGTCACAATGATCATGGTGCGATTCCAGTTGGCCGACTTCTTCATTGTGCTCAGCATGTTGGAGATGATGACGTCTGTAGCGGCGTATTGACTGAGATGAATTTGTAAACGATCACGACGCCCGTCAAGAACTTGAATAGAACGCTTATCTGCTGGCAACTGCACACTTGCACGCATATCGGGAGCAAGCACCCACGGACGATGAGGGATAAGTGCGTGCGCGAAGTGCAACGTTGGCCTGTCGGCCCGTGCCGCACGAGAGATGGCGCCTTCCACAACGGGAATCTGCGTTTGTGGGCCACCGTCTTCCCACTCGGTCACCGTGGTGTTGTCTGCGTTTTGTTTCGTTTCTTCAGTGAGTGGAAGTGTTGTGGTGGGTCCTGCGGGAACTGTGGTGTCAACAGGTTCTTCTTCCCTCTCTTCAATATTGTCTGCATTTCCGAAACCTCCCCAACCTTCGTCAATTGCGGGGAGTTTTTCACGGAGACCTTGTGGAAGAACTTTGTGCCCGACAACAACGAACGCGTCTTTCATGAAAGATGAAAACGGAGTACGGGACTTTGTTGTGACGATGTCTTCTTGAGGAAGTGTGGTGCTGGTGGAATCACTCGCAATGCCTGATGGATTCGCAATATGTTCTCCGCCCGTCACCGACACTTTTGAACACACTTTCTTCGGACACAATGCTGTCACTACTTCGTGAGCATCCATGGAAAGATGCCCGTTCATGAGGGTGAAGAGATTCTTCGGATGATTCGCAAGAACTGGACCAACGCCAGATTTGGGAAACTTGCCTGTCAACATGGCGGGAACTGCATCCGTTGTTGTTTGTGACGTTGCAAGAACATTTCGATACCACGTGGATGTTGCGGCTAACTCTGCAAATCCAGGGAAACGTTGCGCGTTTACTTCACCCTGTGAATTCAGAAGTGAGAAAAGTGGAGCCTCATCCAACACAATCCACAGAACACTTACATCGTCTTTCGGGGTTCCTGGTCCCGTGACTTCGGGAGAAGTTGGAGCCTTGATCTCCAGTACCTCTGCTTCTGGAGGAGAAATGACAGACATGGCCGAAAGGCCAAAGACCAATGCGACAACAAGTGCTAACGGTGACAACAAGGCAATCCAACTTTGGATTACCGAGAGACGTAAGAAAGCAGTGAGCAACCCGGCCGCGATGACCGCTGTGAACACTGCGTCCACTACCCATGGCCCAAATGACACTGATCGTGCAATGACCGAGACCACAGCCCACAGACCTACGAAGACCAAGGCGTAGTGAACGGTGTGTTGGAAACGCGGGACTATGGCCTGGGCCAAAACATCGACTGCAAGAAGCACGAGGGGCGGGACCACCAAAACCGCCACTGCGAACCACACAACGATGGCCCCCTCGTAATTGGCGGCCGCAAAAATGGCCACGTTTTGTGAATACAGCTGCAGCAACGGCTGCGCCAGGGCCACCGTGCACAGGGCCGTATACACGGCAAACCTGCGGGCAATGACGGACGGTTTCACGGGGACAACCCTACGGGGCAGAGGTCCCTAGCCCTTGTCGGGACTGGTGATCGGCGAATGACGGCATGCCGTCTTACCGAAGTTAGAGTGTCTAACATGTTGTCACTTCGGGGGATGTCGTCACGCACCCTTGCGTTCGCTCCTGGTGTCCTGCTGGCAGGTGCCGCAGTGGCAATTGGTTTTGTGGTTCATGCGAATGCGTCGGGTCTGTCAGCACTCACCGTGTCATTAGTGATTGGTGTGTTGTTGGGGAACTCTGGAGTTCTTCCCAGCAACACCGATGCGGGATTGAAGTTCGCCGCACGCCATCTTCTGCGTGCCGGAATTGTGTTGCTTGGCCTCCAACTGTCGTTACGCGAAGTTGCACACCTGGGCGGAAAGGGATTTGTCGCAGTCATCGCAGTTGTTGCCATCACATTCTTTGGAACACAACTGTTCGCACAATGGCTACAAGTGTCACCAGGGCTCGGTCTCCTTACAGCAACGGGATACTCCATTTGCGGCGTGTCGGCAGTCAGCGCAATGACAGGAGCCATTGATGGCGATGAAGAAGACGCCACCTACGCCATTGCTCTTGTGACACTTTTTGGATCCGTCAGCATCTTTATTCTTCCCATCATTGGTCATCTCTTCGACATGGGCAATGTGAGATTCGGACTGTGGGCCGGATCTGCTGTTCATGATGTTGCTCAAGTAGTCGCTACTTCTACGGCGTACTCCCCAGAGTCGTTGAAGGGCGCCGTCATTGTGAAGTTGACTCGCGTGATGCTGCTTGCGCCGTTGGTAGCCATTTACGCGTACAACCACCGTCGAGCAAGTGCAAAGCAAGAGCAGCATTCACATGAACAACGTGTGTCTCCCCTCCCCATGTTCATCATTCTGTTTCTCGCCATGGTGTGTGTTCGCACCACTGATGTTCTTTCAGCTGATGTTTTGTCATGGTCAAAGAACATTGAGAAAGTGCTCCTTGCTCTTGCACTTGTTGGACTTGGTGCAAGCGTGAAGTTCAGCAAACTACGCATTCTCGGAGCACGACCGCTTCTGTTGGGTGTGCTCTCGTGGCTTCTTGTCATGGGCACATCACTCGCCACTATTCGACTTATCCCGCTCGACTTCTAAACACAAGGAACAACACATGATTGAAATGAATTGGTTTCTTCCCACTGGTGGAGACTCCCGCGATGTACTACCCGACGAGAATTCCGTGAATCGAGCTCCTAGTCACGACTACTTGGCACAGGTGGCAACAGCGTGCGAAAACCTTGGGTTTGATGCACTTCTCACCCCGTGTGGCACCGGTTGTGAAGATGCGTGGTTGGCAACGTCATCCATCATCCCGCTTACGTCGCGCATCAAGTTTCTGGTGGCATTTCGCCCAGCATTGCTAACTCCCACCTTGGCGGCACAAATGGCCAGCACAATGCAACGAATGTCAAACGGCCGATGCCTTGTGAACATTGTGACGGGTGCAGAACAAGCAGAACTTCTTCGCTTTGGTGTGTCGGAAGATAAAGAGACCCGCTACGAACGAACTGGGGAGTTCATCAAGGTAATGCGCGGTGCATGGAGTGGAGAACCATTCACCTTCAAAGGAAAATTCTTTGAAGTAGAGAATGCAACAACACGCGAAATACCGAACCCAGTTCCGCCCATTTACTTTGGCGGTGCCAGCGACGCCGCGGAAAACGTTGCGGCAGAGAACGTTGATCTTTACTTGTCATGGGGTGAAACACCAGAGGCAATCAAAGAACGTCACGAGCGTGTTGCGGCTAAAGCTGCTGAACACGGACGCACGATGCGCTTTGGAATTCGCTTTCACACCATTGCTCGCCCCACAAGCGAAGAGGCATGGTCCGTAGCGAATGGCATCTTGTCCTCAATGTCTCCCGATGCAATTGCAATTGCGCGCGAAGATTTCTTGAAGACTCAATCAGTAGGCCAACGTCGCCAGTTTGACTTGCACGGCGGAGACCTTGACAAGTTAGAGATTCACCCCAACGTGTGGGCCGGAATTGGTCTTGTTCGCGGTGGAGTTGGCACCGCACTCGTGGGCAGTTATGAAGAAGTTGCAGACCGCATCGTTGAATATCACAACCTTGGAATTGATGCATTCATCATGTCTGGGTATCCGCACCTTGAAGAGGCCTACTGGTTCGGTGAAGGCGTCATGCCAATCCTGCGTGAACGTGGTTACTTACCTGCGCTTGAGGGTGGGCCAACCAAGGTGTTCTCGTTCCGATGAAACGAATTGGTCTCTTGCTCGTTGGTCATATCGATGCCGGCAGTTTGCACGTTGGTGGGGATTATCCCGAGTTGTACTCCGAACTTCTCGCACCTCTCGATATTGAACTCACCACATACAGATGTGATGAGGGTCAGCTACCGCAAACCGTCCGTGAACAAGAAGGTTGGATGTGTTCACCCAGTCGCTTGAGTGTGTACGACGGCCACGCATGGTTACGCGATGTTGAACAGTTCTTACGAGATCTTGTGGCCACGGAAACTCCATACGTTGGCATTTGCTTCGGTCACCAATTAATGGCTCAGGCGCTTGGTGCCGAAGTAAGAAAAGCTGACTACGGCTGGGGAATTGGCGCAAAGCACTACGAGATTCTTGAAGCACAACCGTGGATGGATTCCACTGACGACGTTGTTCTCGCCGCAAGTCATCAAGACCAAGTGCAACAACTTCCTAGTGATGCTCGTCTTCTCGCAAGAGCCGACTACTGCCCTATCGGTGGAATGCTGATTGGAGAACGTGCGTGGACATTGCAGGTGCATCCTGAATTCTCTCCAGCACTTGCCGACAGTTTGTTGGCCACCCGTTTGCAATTGTTCGGCGAAGAGAAAGCTGCCGCAGCGCGCAAGACATTGAGCGAGCCACTTCAGCAACAGCGCCTTGCTGGCTGGATCTCGCGTTTCTTCCACCAAACGTAACTATGACCACTGTTCGCCAACGTTTGAATCGCGCCACTGTTATTGACATGGCAGCCGACCTTGCCGATACGCACGGCATAGACGCGGTGTCACTTCAACGTATTGCCAATGACGCTGGTGTGAAACAACCGGCCCTGTACCGCCATGTCACCGGCATTGAGGAACTGTGGAAACTGTTGGCGTTACGTGCACGCGACTTCCTCGCCCGTTCCTTACGTGAGGCACAACAGGGCCACACACGCCGAGATGCTGTGACGGCAGTGGCTCGTGCGTGGCGACTCTTCGTTCAGCAGCATCCAGGGCTGTACTCAGCAACCGACCGTGTTCCATCCACAGGTGATGCAGAGATAGAGGAATCGCTTGCACAGGTGGTGGCCGAACTCACTCATGCGCTCGACGGATATGAATTGTCGGCGGCCCAACAGGCACAATGTGCTCGGTCCCTCCGCAGTGCACTCCATGGGTTTTGTGTTCTCGAGAAAGACAACGGACACCCCGAGCCCTATGCATTGAACGAGGGTCTCGCGAACATGGTGGACCTCTTTTGCCGCGGGGTTGAAGCGCTCGAGGAATCTAAGTAGACGCCCCTCACTGCACGGACAGACACCACCTCTTCCGTTACCTTTATCCCCAATGATCTCTCGTCGTTTTGCCCCCGTTGCCGTTGCAATAGTGCTGATGTCGGCGTGTTCTGGTGGGGGCTCAGGTTCATCCACCAACTCTGATGCGCGTGTAGCAGCGGCGTCGGGTCTTGCTGTAGAGACCGACGGTTTTGCATTCGCAAACTTCGGGTCGGCCAATACACCTGAAGTCATGAACGGCGAAGATCTACGCGCCATGTTTGGCGATGGTGTCTGCACAAATGGTGCGTCTACTCCGTGTGCACCCACCAGCGAAGCTGCAGCATGGGCACAAATGGTGAACCAAAGCCGACAAGCCGGTCACTGTGAAGGAATGGTGGTGCAAGCACTGAATCGCTTTTCTACTAGCGCGACCCCGAAGACATCTGAACTTCAGAATCAAGCAGATACAACCCACGGAATCATCCGAGCGTTTGCCACGCAGTTCTTTCCCGCCGTGAAAAAGGAATCTGACTCGTGGGCAAAGAAGTCAGTTGGCGACATCGTTGCTGCACTCAATGAATCGTTCAGTTCTCAGAAGATCACCTATTCCATGGGCCTGTACAGCGACATGGGAGGCCACGCCGTTCTGCCACTTTCAGTTGAATATCCAACGGAATCAACGGCAAAGGTGCACATCTACGACACCAACTGGCCTGGCCAAGATCGTTACGTTCTGGTCGATCTCGAAGCAGACACCTGGGAGTTTTCATTCTCCGGACAAGATCCCGCGAATGATCCGAATGTGTGGACTGGCGGCAAAGGAGACATTGATCTTGCCTCGATGGAGAATCGCCTGTCTACCGACGCACCGTTTGAGACAGGCTCCAATGGAGTTCTCGGCAACTTCCTTGTTATCCGTTCTGCGTCGCTCGATTGGTCGGTAAGAACTCCAACAGGCGTCGTGTCGCCAACGGAATCAACTGACGCCACCGCAACTGTGAGACCACTGCGCACCGCGGCCACAAAATCTGTTCCCGAGTACATCGTGACAACGTCATCACCCGAGATTGACCTCACTCTTCCCGGAATCTCAAGCGCCTATGCCGTTGGGGGTGGAAAGGTGATCTCTGTTGTCACTCGTGGCACCGACGAGCCAATCACTATCAAGCCCACTCGAGTGGTATTTCCTGCGGCAGCCACGTTGTCACTGGCTGACGGAGACCTCGCCGCCACTGTTACCGGTGGTTCGGGCTACATCGATGTGAACAAGGCGTCACTCACCATCTCTGTGTCTGGCATGACAGAAGTGGTCACGGTGAATACGCAGAAGCCACAAGTGACCGTCACCGTCAAGAACGGTAAGGGAACAACAACGACAGGATCTGCAATCACTACACCCCAGCCCACTTTGCCGACTGAACTTGTGCAGCCCGACACCAAGCAGGGACTTCCACCTCAGACGAACCGCACTCTTGCGGCAGGAATTGCTACCTCCACCACAGTCGCTGGTAGTGCAACAACCACCGCGGGAACAAATACAACAACCACGGTGAAATCAACAAACGGATCTACATCAACAAGTTCGACAACATCAACCACCACAAACAATCAAAACAACATCATTGCTCTTCAATACATGGGTTCTCAAAACACGTGGACAAATGGTCAGCCAATCAACGCCACGTTGACATTCCGACTCATTAATTCAAGTAACCAATGGGCGTCAACAGCTTCTGGAACGTGCGCTCTGACTTTGCTGCCAGAGTTCGATAACGGTTCCTTAGGTGGAGCATCACTCAGTGGCACAACTTCTGCAACCGCTAACGGAAACGGAACGTGTTCTTTCTCAGGTGTGGTCATCAATGGGAACTCAGGAACCAAATATCGATTACGCGCTTCATTGAATGGCTTCGGGGCTACAACTACCCTCGGGCCACAAACGCTGTCTTAGCTATTTCACTCGCGTCGGCTGCTTGTTGATTGCCCGTACTGTTCAGAGATATTTTCCCGAAGGGTCGCCTGTCTGCCGTTCTTGATCCAATTGTTGGTTGATTGGTAAAGAACAAAATCCCCCCGCAACGCGAGGGGATTTTTGATTGGCGCGCTCGGAGAGACTTGAACTCCCAACCTTCTGATCCGTAGTCAGATGCTCTATCCATTAAGCTACGAGCGCATATTTATTGGACTAGTGAGTGTATCTACAGGTCCCACGGGCTCCACCCAC
>JBIIQG010000034.1:0-13668 GCA_044342185.1 Ilumatobacteraceae bacterium
GCGTCGAACGCCGTCTTCTTTACTTGACCACCCTTGGTCACAAAGAACAAGAAGCGTTCGCCAGGGAACTCACGCGTATCGATGATTGCCTGAATGGTCTCGCCGGCCTGAAGTGGCAACAGGTTGACAATAGGGATGCCCTTTGCTGTGCGCTCGCGTTCAGGAATGTCTGCTGCGCGCAGCTTGTACACGCGACCACGGTTAGAGAAGAACAACAAATACGCGTGCGCGGTGGTGAACAACACGCGACGCACAATGTCGTCTTCTTTTAGCGTTGCGCCCTTTACTCCGCGACCGCCGCGAGCCTGAGCGCGGAACGAACTTGCAGGAACAGCCTTCACGTACTGCGCTTGCGTCATCACGATGACGAGCTCTTTGTCGTCGACAAGATCTTCCAACGCCATGTCGCCAGAATCGTTAATGATTTTGCACACACGGTCTGTAGCAAAGTCTTTGCGCACTTCTGTCAATTCATCTTTGATCACGCCGCGCAATTTTGTGTCGGACGCCAAAATTGATTCGTACTCTTTAATGCGTGTTTGCACATCGCCAAGTTCTTTTTCAAGATCGATGCGCGACAAACGTGTGAGTTGACGAAGTTGCATATCCAAAATGTCGATTGCTTGACGTTCGGAGAATTCGTATGGCTTTTTCATGAGCGCATCTTTTGCAGATGCTGCATCTTCGCTTTCACGAATGAGCTTGATGATCTTGTCGATGACATTGAGAGCCTTGATGCGGCCTTCAAGAATGTGGCCGCGATCTTTTGCTTTGTCCAAACGGAACTGTGTGCGACGAGTAACAACTTCGATTTGGTGACGCACATAACCATTGAGCGCGTCGGCGAGATTGACTGTGCGTGGAACACCGTCAACGAGGGCAACCATGTTCACGGGGAAACTGCTCTGCAGCGATGTCATCTTGTAGAGGTTGTTGAGAACAACATTTGCGTTTGCGTCGCGCTTTAACAAGATGACAAGGCTTGTCTTGCCGCCCGATGAGGCGTCGTTGACGTCGGCGATTCCTTCAAGGTCGCCGGCGTCGACAAGTTCTTGAATTCGCGCAGCAATAGATGAACAGCTGGTTTGGTACGGAAGTTCAGTGACCTGAATTTCCATGCGGCCTGCGCGGTTTTCTTCAATGGTTGCTTTTGCGCGAGTCTTAATGCTTCCGCGACCAGTGCGATAGGCATCTTGAATTCCGGCGCGACCAAGAATGAAAGCGCCCGTTGGGAAGTCGGGACCCAAGACAAACTTCATAAGGTCTTCGGGTGTTGCGGCTGGGTTATCGATGAGATGCATGGTGGCGTCGATGACTTCGCCCAAGTTGTGTGGCGGAATGCTGGTGGCCATACCAACAGCAATGCCTTGTGACCCGTTAACCAACAAGTTGGGGAAGCGCGCTGGAAGTACCGATGGTTCTTCCGATGTTCCGTCGTAGTTCGGCAACATGTCGACGGTGTTCTCGTCGATGCCGGCCAACAACTGCATTGCGAGCGAATGCAAACGAGATTCGGTGTAGCGCGCAGCCGCGGGACCAAAGTCTGGTGATCCGTAGTTGCCGTGGAAGTCGATGAGTGGGTGACGCAATGAGAACGGTTGCGCCATACGAACAAGCGCATCGTAAATAGCGCTGTCGCCGTGTGGGTGATAGCGCGCCATGGTGTCGCCTGTAACGCGGGCACACTTCACGAATGGGCGATCGGGGCGGAAACCTTGTTGTTCCATGTCCCAGATAATTCGGCGGTGAACTGGCTTGAGGCCGTCGCGAACGTCTGGCAGTGCGCGCGACATGATGACCGACATTGAGTAGTCGAGGAACGAGCGTTCCATTTCATCTTGCAGTGGAACTGGTTGGATCTGGTCGAACAGATTTGGATTGTCACTCATTAGTGGCTCCTGCCCGAATTAGAAGTCGAGGTTGCGCACGTCGCGCGCATTGGTTGTGATGAATTTCTTACGGCTGTCGACGTCGTCACCCATAAGAACGGAGACCACTTCGTCTGCGATTGCAGCTTCTTCCACGGTGACCTGCAGCAATGTGCGCGACATGGAGTCCATGGTGGTGCTCTTTAGTTCTTCCCAGTCCATTTCACCGAGTCCCTTCAAACGTTGGAACTCTTTCTTATGGTTGGGCTTCTCTTCAAGGAACGCTGCTTTTGCTGCGTCGTCTTTGAGGTAGACCTTTTCTTTGCCCACTTCTGTTGAGTACAACGGCGGTTGCGCAATGTAGATGTAACCGGCTTCCACCATGGGTCGCATTTGTCTGTAGAAGAACGTGAGCAGCAATGTACGAATGTGGCTGCCGTCAACGTCGGCGTCTGCCAGCGCGATGATCTTGTGATAGCGCGCTTTGGTGACATCGAATTCGTCGCCTACGCCGCCACCGATTGCAGTGATGAGTGCTTGAATTTCGTTGTTCTTCAACATTTTGTCGAGGCGTGCGCGTTCAACGTTGAGGATTTTTCCGCGAATAGGAAGAATTGCTTGCGTACGAGGATCGCGTGCATCTACTGCGGTACCGCCAGCGGAGTCGCCTTCCACAATGAACAGCTCGCTCTCTTCGGGCTTGCCGCTTGAGCAGTCTTTCAACTTGTCGGGCATTCCGGCACCAGACAACGCGGTCTTTCTACGAACTGCGTTGCGTGCGTTCTTTGCAGCAAGACGAGCTTGCGCAGCCGCAACAGCTTTCTTCACCACTTTGTTTGCTTCGGTGGGGTTCTCTTCTAACCATTCAGCCAGGTAGCGGTTGGTGCTCTTCTGCACGAACGAGCGCATAGGAACATTGCCCAGCTTGGCTTTGGTTTGACCTTCGAACTGTGGTTCGCGCAGTTTTACCGCGATGATTGCGGTGATGCCTTCGCGAATATCTTCGCCGAGAAGGTTGTCGTCCTTTTCTTTCAGCAAGTTCTTTTCGCGCGCGTACTTATTGAGCACTGACGTGAGCGCTGTTTTGAAGCCTTCAACGTGCATGCCGCCTTCGGTGGTGGAAATGCCGTTGGCGTAGCCATGAATACCTTCGTAGTACCCGGTGTTCCACTGCATGGCGATGTCTAACTGCATGCCTTCGTCTTCGTCTTCGTCTTCGAATGCAGCCACTTTGTTGAACAAAGACTCTTTTGACTGGTTGAGGTGCTTCACGAAGTCGACGATGCCGCCCTTGTATTGGAACGTGACTTGCTGTTCCCTGGTGGGGCGCTGATCTTCAAAGACCACTTCGAGGCCTTTATTGAGGAAAGCCATGGTTTGCAGGCGTTCCATAACGGTGCGCGCAACGAACTCAACACCTTCCGAGGCAAAGATGGTGGGGTCGGGATAGAAGGTGACAGACGTGCCGGTTTTGCGGCCGCGCGCTGGGGTCTTGCCCGTGTTGATCAGTCTTTGCTTCAGCTTTCCACCGTCGCTGAATTCCATGGTGTAGCGCTCGCCTCCACGGTCGATTTCCAAAAGAACCGTGGTGGACAACGCGTTGACCACGCTGACGCCTACGCCGTGAAGGCCACCAGAGACTTTGTACCCCTCGCCACCGAACTTTCCGCCGGCGTGGAGAACTGTGAGCACGACTTCGGCCGCACTTTTTCCCTTATGGGGGCCGGACGGATACGGATCGACGGGGATTCCTCGGCCGTTGTCGTCAACGCGGCATCCGCCGTCGGCGAGAAGGGTGATTCCGACGCGATCACAGAAGCCAGCCATCGCTTCGTCGACGGCGTTGTCGACCACTTCCCAAATGAGGTGGTGAAGACCAGCGAGGCCTGTTGACCCGATGTACATACCGGGGCGTTTACGGACGGGGTCGAGTCCTTCGAGAACCTGAATGTCTTTAGCGCCGTAGTCGGCAGACGGGTTCTTTGCGGGAGTCTTTTTAGATGAAGACATTGCGTAGACATCCTAACAATTGGGTGGGCTCGTTATCGGGAACGTCGCACCTTGATGTTGAGAGAATCGACTTCGTCACCAATGTGCTCCCTCAATGTGGACAACAATTGCGCTTCGAGGAATTTGAGTTGAGTGGCCCATGCGGGATCATCTACTTCAACTGTGAGAACTCTCTTCTCGAGTCGCTTGGGAACCACGTGTTCTGCAACCGCGTCACCCACAATTGTTGACCAATTCGAGAACAGGCCAAGAGCCGTTGATTCATCGCTGACTTTGATGGAGCGAAGTACCTTGCCCAACACTTCAGACAGTGGTCGGGGTGCGTTTCCCATCGGGATGTCTTCGTCGCTCATGATGTGCCATCACTATCAGGAGTGTCTGTCACCACAGCCCCACCAGAGATACGAATAATGCTGTCGGGGTGCGCAGCTTCTGGCAAGACCTGCGCTGTTGTAATCAATACTTGGCCCGGCGGCATATGGCGAAGCAAGGCCTCACAGCGTTGCGGGTCGAGTTCTGACAACACATCGTCGAGAACCAAAAGTGGGGTTGCACCCACCACTTCTGTCACCAGTCGGTGAATGGCCAACTTCATGGCAAGAGCCAATGTGCGGCACTCCCCTTGCGATGCGTGGGTCTTTGCGGGCATACCTTTAATGAAGAACAGCACATCGTCTCGATGTGGCCCCACGGAACTAATTCCCCGACGCACGTCTTCATTGCGCGCTTCGGCAAGCGCGGTTGCCAAGCCAATGCGTCGCCATTCGGGTTCGTACACAAGTTCTACGGGGGTGGGTTCGCCCGCCAATTGCTCATACGCCTCACGCACAAGTGGCGTGAGCCGAGCAACCACTTTCGCGCGCGCTTCGCCTAGGTATGAGCCCTTCTCCACAAACTGCGCATCCCACACATCGAGCGTTAGTTCAATGTCTTCTGTCAATCGACCGTTTGCTTGTTTCAGCAACACGTTGCGCTGACGAATAATGCGGTCGACCTCAACGCGCACAGAATCGTTGCGTGTTGCAAGCGCAACAAGTGCGTCGTCCAACATGTCGCGTCGTGTCTCTGGGCCTTTGTACACCAACTCTAAGTCGGTAGGAGCAAACACGGTGGTGCGCACAACGCCTAACAGGTCCTTTACGCGCGCGAGCTTTTGTTTATTGACCAAAACGCGGTTGCGGCCTGCACGATTGATCTCTGCTTCCACCAAAATCTCGCGGCCGTCGTCATGAACAATGTCGGCGCGAATATATGCGGTGTCTGCGCCTGTGCGCACAAGGGCATCGTTCGCTACTCCGCGAAAACTTTGCAGGGTGGACAAATAACTCATTGCCTCTGCAAGAGACGTTTTCCCTTGCGCATTGCGCCCAATGACTGCTGTGACGCCTTCGTTTAATTCAATGATCGCGTGTCGATACACACGAAAGTCAGTGAGTTCGATGCGTCGGATCACGTCACAGACGTTGCGGCATGAGGAGATACAAGTACTCGTCGTTACCAACAGGCTTAATGATTGCCGGCTTGTTTGGAACGCTTGTAGTGATGACTACTTCTTCGCCACCGCATGCATCGACACCATCGGCCAAGTACTCAGAGTTGAACGCAACAGTGATGTCTTCGCCGGTGAACTTCGCGTCGAGGTCTTCAACACTGGTTGATCCGTCGGTAAGTGTCACGGTGAGGCGAACGCCTTCATTGCTCATACGCATACGCACGGGTGTCATCTCCGATGCAAGCACTCGGCTGCGGCGAAGCGCATCGAGAAGCTCTTCGCGATTAATGGTCGCTTCGTTTGTGTTGTTCTTCGGAATGATGTTCATGTACGGCGGGTACTCAGCATTAATGAGTTTTGTTGCCAAGGTCATTGTTTGTGACTGGAACGTTGCATCGAAGTCGTTGAAACGAATAACGATCTCGTCGGAGATGTCGAGTAAGCGTTGGAGTTCCGCGAGTGCTTGCTTCGGAATGAGGAATGTGTCGGTGGAAAGACCACTTGTTCCGGGAACATCGCGCATTGCTAAGCGATAACCGTCGGTTGCTACAAGACGAATTCCTTTTTCTGTAGAAGTCATCATGACTGCAGACAAATGCAGTTTGTGTGTTTCGCCACTTGCAGCAAGCACGACTTGTTCAAGCGCCGCTTTGAATACAGATGATGTGAGAGTGACTGGTTCACCTGTTGGTGCAGGCGGACGAGGGAACTCAATTGCATTCATTGTGGGAATGGTGAATTGAGAACGTTGTGCGGTGACGGTTGCATTATCGCCAGCAAACTCAACAGTGATTTTTCCGGCTGGCATTACACGGATGATGTCGTTCAATGTTCGAGCGCTGACAAGACCTTGCCCGTCTGTGTCCCCAGCAACTGGAATAGTGAACTGCAAAGAGAGATCTTGGCTGGTGCTAGATGCGACCAATGTGTCCCCGGTGAGAATCATCTTGACTCCGGCCAATGCTGGAGTGCCTGCGTTCTTCGACGTGGCGACACGAGCGAGTGCTCCGAGTGACTCAGCGAGAATTCCCTGTTCGCTTTTGAACTTCATGCTCTGACCTTCGTGATTGTTGACCCAGTGTAGGACGGTGCGATTACCGGAGCCGTGAGTGGATGTATGTAAGTAATAGTTGTAATAAGTGCTGTGGATTGTGGATGACTGTTCACAAAGCCTTGCGGTTGCTGAAAACTACATGTGCACGACGAACGGGGTGTTTGCACATGTTTCACGAGTGCAACTTGGGTAGGTGTGGAAGACCCTGGGTTTGTCCCCTGTCCCCCACAAGCACTCCACAACGTCGTCCCCACGAGATTCACAGCCCTTATGAGTTCTTGACGCGGCCGATGATGTCGGTCACTTGGTCAAAGGTGGCCTTGTCTTCGCGCATGAGACGCTGGGTCTTTTCTACGGCGTGAATAACTGTGGTGTGGTCGCGGCCACCAAAGAGGCGGGCGATGGCTGGGTAACTGAGCTCGGTCATGTCGCGGAATACGTACATGGCGATCTGGCGGGCAGAGACCAAGGGGCGCTGGCGAGACTTACCCTTTAGAGCTTCCACGGAGAATCCGAGGTACCCGGCAATCTCTGTGAGCATCTCTTCGTCCGTGCGGTGCTTTGGCGCCGTGGCAGTAAGTAGGTCAACCAGTTGTTGCTGAGCCATTTCTACGGTGGCGGGCTCGCGGGTGAGATTTGCGTATGCCGCCACACGAATGAGGGCGCCCTCCAACTCACGGATGTTCGAGGTGATGTTGCTGGCGATGAAGTCCAGAACATCGGCCGGCAGCGGCGTGTTGTCCCGCTCAGCCTTATTTCGCAAGATTGCCAGGCGGGTTTCCAGGTCTGGCGGCTGAATATCGGTAATGAGGCCCCAACGGAAGCGACCGCGGAGGCGATCTTCCAGGGTGGGGATGGCATCTGGCATGCGGTCAGAGGAGATGACGATCTGTTTGTTGGCTCCGTGGAGGCTGTTGAAGGTGTGGAAAAACTCCTCTTGGAGACCCTCTTTTCCTTCCATGAATTGGATGTCGTCAATGAGCAAAACATCGACGTCTCGGTAGCGGCGTTTGAACGCTGCGGTGGTGTTTGTACGAATGGCGTCGACGTATTCGTTCAAGAAAGTTTCGGTCGATACGTATCGCACTTCGTAATGCGCATAGTGAGCGTGCACGTACCAACCAATTGCCTGCAGAAGGTGTGTCTTACCGAGTCCGGCGGAACCGTAAATGAACAACGGGTTGTATGAACGCGCTGGAGTTTCCGCAACGCGCAATGCAGCAGCAAGCGCGAACTGGTTTGATGCGCCCTTCACGAAGTTTTCGAAGGTGTAGCGAGGGTTCAGACCAACTGCATTTCCCTTGCCGTTATTGGTGTTTGTGGTCTCGGCGACAGGCGCTGCAGTGTCAGTAGCCGCAGCAACGGAGTCGTCAACGAGAGCCACGTCGGAGATCTCAATGATGAGCTCGCGATCGCTTTCGCCAATCTCATCGAGTGCGTCAATGACAAGAGGGCGATAGCGAGTCACGATGCGATCGCGTACATGGGCGTTCGGTACTTGCAGACGAAGAGACTCGTCGCCGCTTGTGACGGCAACTACGTCGTTGAATGTGGAGAACCACACCCCTTCAGACACCTGTGCTTTCAAAAGTTGCGCAGTTGCATTCCACACCGCTTCGTGGTTGCTCATGATGTGCCTCCTCAAGTGTCGTCCACAACGAAATCCACAGGGTGTGGATGACGCCCCAAGCCATTTGAGCTGGGAATGTGACCGTAGTCAGCGCCTGTGGATACTCCAAATTGAGACCCGGGTCGTCGGTGCTGTGGGATTCGACCGCCAGAGTTCTGTGGCCAACGTTGCCATAGTGGGTCGCGGCGGCGTTAGCCTGTGGTTCGCTTTCGTCTCGTGCCGCTGGCACAGGAAAGTCACATAGACCGCGTGCTCCCGCAGGGGAGCTTGTCCCCACAGGAGGCGCCATGAAGCGCACCTTTCAGCCCAACAACCGACGCAAGGCCCGCAAGCACGGGTTCCGCGCACGCATGAGCACCCGCGCTGGACGCGCCGTGTTGAAGTCGCGTCGGGCCAAGGGCCGTCACCGCCTCAGCGCTTGATCGGCCGCATCCAGAGCCGGTCTGCCTTTCTCCGGGTTCGCCAGGAGGGGGCACATCATCGCTCCGGACCCCTGTCCTGCACCATGTTTGTTGACGCTTCCTTGTCTGTTCCCCACGTTGGTTATGCCCTGGGTCGCTCGTATGGGTCTGCTGTGCGCCGAAACAGGCTGCGCCGCCAACTTCGAGAACTTATGAAATCCCGCGAATCGGCCATGTCCCCCGGGGTCTATGTGTTTGGTGCCTCCCCCCGTGCTGGCGCTGCATCGTTCGCCGAGTTGGGCCAACACCTCGATCGACTCTTGGCCAAGTGCTCTGGTGAGGTGAAGCCGTGACCGCTACACATCACTGCGCCGACGCGCACACCCATCAAGATTTCACAAAAGCACAAAGAGTGATGTTGAGGGCGATTCGCTTTTACCAAGAGGCTCGCGATGGTCGCCCTTCCCCTTGCCGCTTCTGGCCATCGTGCTCTCATTACGCCGTTGAAGCCATTGAAACCCACGGTTCTGGCCGCGGGCTCTGGCTCACCATTCGACGTCTCTCCCGTTGTCGTCCCTTCGGTCCATCCGGAGTCGACCCCGTTCCTGCGCCAAAAGGGCGCGCATAAGAAAGGCTGACCCATGTTCAAAGCCGCCGCTTGGTTAATTGACACCTTCTACGGATGGGTGAACAACTACGCCATCGCCATCTCGTTGGTGGCCGTTGCCATCATGCTTCTCATCACCCCGCTCACCATGAAGAGCACCAAGGGAATGTTGGAAATGCAGCGCCTCCAGCCGGAGATGAAGAAACTGCAGAACCAGTACAAGGGCGATCGTCAGAAACTGAACGAAGAGATGATGAAGCTCTACCAAGAGCACAAGGTGAACCCTTTGGCGTCATGCTTGCCGCTGTTGGCGCAGATGCCGGTCTTCATCATCATGTTCCAGGTGCTGAATGGCCTCGGCCGTATTGGTGCAGACGGAACGTTCGACCCCAAGCACATCGCTGCCGACTCGGCTCTGTACAAGTCCCTAGACAAGACCAACGAGATGCTGTCTTTTGGTTTGGACTTGGCCATTAGCCCGGCTAACGCCATGGGCGACGACATCGTTCGCGGTATCCCCTACGCCCTTTTGATTATTGGTTTGGGCGGCCTGTTCTTCATTCAGCAACGCATGGTGGCTAGTCGCACAACAAGCCCCACCATGTCCCCCACTCAGGCCAAGATCATGCAGTACTTGCCCGTGGCATTCGCACTGTTTCAAGTGTTCTTGCCCACTGGTTTGGTGGTGTACTACGGCGTTCAGGCCATTATTCGCATTGTTCAGCAGGGGTACATCACCCGCCGTTTCTATGGTGAAAACGGCCTTGGCCGTGAAGCCCAAGACGCCAGCGCTCGCGCTCGCGAATTGAAAGACGACGATGCTAAGCCCAGCAAGCAGAAGAATGAACAATCGCAAGCAAACGCTCCTATTCAGAGCAAGCGGGTCACACCGAGCAAGAACCGACCAACACCAAGTGGTCGCCCGGCTCGCCCCGTTCCACCAAGCAAGCGAAACAAGTAGTTGCGCCCCGTGCGCACATCAGAAAAGAGGATCCCATGGAATGGGTAGAAACCACAGGTGAAACACTCGAAGAGGCAAAAGAAGCCGCACTCGACCAATTGGGTGTTGCAGAAGATGACGCCGAATTCGAAGTCATTGACGAACCAAAGCAAGGTTTGTTCGGCCGTACTCGCGGTGAAGCTCGTGTTCGCGCACGAGTGAAGCCAAGCACCCCTCGCGGCAAGACCGAGCGTCGTCCACGCCGCGACAAGGAAAAAGGTGGCGAGCGCCGCGAACAGCGTCCACGCAACGACCGCCAGCGCACGGAGCGCCCAGAGCGCGAGCCACGCCCACCACGCGAGAAGGTAGACGTTGACCCCGCAGTTGTGGGCCAAGCAGCCTCTGAGTTCTTGTCTGGTTTGGTAGAGGCCTTTGGTACCAAGGGAACCGTCACCGTGAACCGTGAGGACGGCGAAATTGAAGTCCGCGTCGACGGCACCGAACTTGGCCTCATGGTGGGCCCCGGCGGTGCAACGTTGTTGGCTATTCAGGACCTCACACGTGTTGCCAGCCAACGTCGTTTGGGTGACCAAGACACTCGCTTGCGTATTGACATTGCTGGTTACCGTGAGCGTCGCCGCGAAGCTCTCAGCCGCTTTGCAACCAAGGTTGCAGAGGAAGTGAAAGAGACCGGTTCGGCTCGCATGCTTGAGCCAATGACATCTGCAGATCGCAAGATCGTGCATGACACATTGGTGGAATACGAAGGCGTGACAACTCGTAGTGAGGGCGAAGACCCCCGTCGCCGCGTGGTTGTAGAACCCGCGTAAGCACACACTGCACTTTCCGCTCTGGGCCCGCCGACAGGCGGGCCCTTTGCTTTGCCCACTACATTCGTGGCGTGACTCCGCGCCGCACAGTGACCGACATTCTTGAATCTGCACAGCGCGTGGGCACGTTGGGTGACCGCCCCATCCCCGAAGTCATTGATCACGCGCGCCAGTTCGTCACCGCGTTGGCCGATATCACGGGACGAGTTATTGACATTGGAACGGGCGCCGGGGTGCCTGGTTTAGTCATCGCCGACGACCGCCCTGACCTGGAGGTGGTACTGGCTGATCGGCGCGCTACCCGCATGGACGCCCTTCGACTAGGGGTAGCGGCGCTGGGCTGGGCAGACCGAGTGAAGGTCATCACCACCGATATTGACGACCTCGGGCGAGACCCCGAACATGGCGCCCAATACGACGCAGTGGTGTGTCGAGGGTTTGGCCCACCGGAGTCCACGGCACCCCTCGCAAGACCCCTCCTAAAAAACGGAGGGTCTCTTATTGTGTCTGAACCCCCCTCGCCAGACCCTTCTCGGTGGTCCGATGGCCTCCTTTTGGCGACCCGTTTTCACCCCCCGATATACCGTCCGGGCGTAGTAATCCTGGTTGCAAAGCCCTAATTGCAAGGGTTTCAGGTTGTTTCACGTGAAACAATCGAGGTTGCCGAAACCTTCAGATGTTTCACGTGAAACATTGGAAGGCCGACCTTCTCAGGATGAATGTTTCACGTGAAACAGGCCTCGACATCCACCAGTTTTCCACAGGCTGCCTCTATGCTTGCCACATCCACCCTCAACGCTTTTCAGTAGGAGCGACCTTCACATGAGCGAATCCGGCACCACTGTCCTCGCCATCTCCCTTCAAAAGGGCGGGGTGGGCAAGACCACAACGGCCATCAATTTGGGTGCCGCCTTGGCCGAGATGGGTTTTCGCACACTCATCATCGACCTGGATCCGCAAGGCAATGCATCGTCGGGCCTTGGCGTCAACATCCCCGAAGACGCGCCCACCATTGCCGAGGTTCTTCGTCGTGAGGAGACACTGGACTCCATTGTCGAGCCCACTGCCGAAAAGAATCTGTTTGTTGCCCCAGCGCCAAAGGGCCAGCAACTTGCTGAAGTAGAGGCGCAACTCGTAGCCGAGATGTTCCCCCAGCCACGACTGAAGGACGCAATTGATGCGTGCCGTGATGAGTGGGACTACATCCTCATGGATTGTCCGCCCACCCTTGGCCGCCTCACGGTCAATGCGTTTATGGCCGCAGACGCCATTTTGGCCCCGGTGCAATGTCAGTATTTCGCACTTGAAGGCCTGCGAGACCTCAGCGATGTGGTGAAGCAAGTGCGCCAAGCGCTGAACCCAGATCTTGAAATCGCCCACTATCTATTGACGATGTCTGAGGCAGCGAAGAGACTCTCGCAAGAGGTGGAAGCTGAGCTGCGTGGCGCATTCGGTGATCGAGTGTTTAAGAACGTCATTCCGTACAACGTGAAGTTGGCAGAAGCTCCGTCGATGGAAATGTCGGTTCTCAAGCACGCCTCTACCTCTAAGGGCGCGAAGGCATATCGCGCAGTAGCAAAGGAGTTGACCAATGGCCGAACGCCGAAAGCTAGGTAAGGGGCTTTCCACCCTGATCCCCACAGAGCGCACCGAAGCACCGGCCCCCACCGGTTCGCCGGCGCCTTCCACCCCGTCTAGTACTGAGTTGCCCGCATCGGCTCTTCGCGACGTACCCACAAACTCCATCAGCCCGAACCCAAACCAGCCGCGAGTTCATTTCGATGAAGACTCGTTGAATGACCTGGCGAACTCCATCAAGGAGATTGGTGTTCTGCAGCCATTGCTGGTGCGCGAAGTAAAGCCCGGCACGTATGAGTTGATTGCAGGGGAGCGTCGTTGGCGCGCGGCCCAACGAGCAAAACTCACTGAAGTGCCGGTGGTGGTTCGCGAGATCAATCAGATTGAATCAGTAGAACAAGCCTTGGTGGAAAATCTTCACCGTCAGGATCTCACTGCATTGGAAGAAGCTTCGGCGTATCAGCAGTTAGCCGACGACTTTGGTCTCACTCACGAAAAGGTGGCCAAGCGCGTGGGCAAGAGCCGCGCCGCAGTCACCAATGCTCTACGCCTTCTTAGCCTGCCCGCCTCTATTCAGGGCTACTTGGCCGATGGCCGACTTCATGCCGGACACGCACGAGCCTTGCTCGCATGCAAAGACACCAAGCACATGGAGTCCTTGGCTGCAACTGCCGTGAGAGATGAATGGTCGGTTCGCCAGGTGGAAGAAGCCGTAAAGGGGAACAACCCCTCAACAGGTGGATCCACGGGGGGCGGAGGAAGTGGTGGTGGCACCACGTCACTTAAGCCAGCCGGGCTCTTGGAGCTGGAAAGTCTCCTTGCAGAGTTTCTCGACACCAAGGTGGGTGTGTCCATGAACGGAAAGCGCGGCCGAATCAGCATCGACTTCGCAGACCTCATCGATCTCGAGCGCATTTATCGCCGAATGACCGAGTCCTAGGGCTCAAATTTCAACGGCGTAATTTTTTCCACAACCATGAACCTCAAGTGAGGGGTAAAGGTTGACGGTTACCCACACCTGTGGAATACCTGTGAATAACTAGATCTCGGTGGTGGGATCTGCTCGCCAGGCGTCAATGGCATCGGCAACGGCAGCAGAAACCGCCGATGTTTTCAGAACAACGATGTTTCCGGGGCCCATTGAACACAACACGGCCGGCATGCGCGTCTCACGCAAGATGGGGTGGCGTACTCCTTGAATGCGCACCGACAATTCTGGTGCTCTGTCAGCAAGTGCCGCAGCAATTCGTTTCGCAAG
>JBIIQG010000058.1:0-7874 GCA_044342185.1 Ilumatobacteraceae bacterium
CCTGTTGCAGGCAAGCCGTATGAATCTTGAAACGCCAGCAGGGCTGCATGCGTTCGCGCACAGAAGTTTGAATCTTCAGCCGAACCCGGCGCAAGAAACCCTGCAGCGGAAAGCTTTCGTTGAAGTTCGCGAACTGCGGGGCCGCGATGGCCTGGACCGATTAGGAAATCGGAAGAAATGGCTCGAGCTCCGACAACATGCGGGTCTTTGGCATTGCGCCAACAATCTTGGTCTTAATTTCACCCTTGTCGAACAACAACATGGTGGGAATGCTCATGACATTGAAGCGACCAGCGATGTCGCCGTGATCGTCCACGTTCAACTTTGCGATAACAATTCGCCCAGCTTTTTCATCGGCGATTTCAGCAAGGATCGGTGCAATTTGCTTGCACGGTCCGCACCATTCAGCCCAGAAGTCCACAAGAATGGGGGTGTCCGAACTGTTGATTGTTTCGTCAAAAGTTGCGCTTGTAAGAGTGATGATTCCGGCAGCCATTGCGGTGTCCTTTCGTCTGAGAACACTTTACTGCCGCACTGCTCAAGATGGGGGAGGACGCCACGCCTGCAATGACTCGATGACGTCAATGCGTGGGCCACCGATGAGGTCGATGCAATCGGGAACTGCAGGAAGAACAGCGTCGAGACATTCAGCAATCGCTTTGGGGTTGCCGGGCAAATTAATGATGAGAGACGACCCGCGAGTGCCTGCCAATTGCCGACTGAGAATTGCTGTAGGGATGATGGCGTGCGAGATGCGGCGCATCAGTTCACCAAATCCAGGAATAACGCGGTCGCACACAGCCTCGGTTGCTTCGGGGGTTACGTCGCGCGGTGCAGGACCAGTTCCGCCCGTTGTCAGCACCAAACAACACCCTTCTGCTTCTACCAATTCAACGATGGTGGATGAGATGAGGTCTTCTTCGTCGGGAATGAGTCGACAGATGCACTCATGTTCGGTGGTGATGGTGCTTGCCAAATATGACACCAGTGCTGGCGTGCCGCGATCTTCGTACTGACCTGCAGATGCTCGGTCCGACACCGCAATCACGCCAATGCGGACCATAAGAAGTTCCTAGTGCTGTGACTCGAGCCAGCGCTCGGCGTCAATTGCAGCCATACACCCCGACCCAGCAGCAGTAATGGCCTGGCGGTACGTGTGGTCTTGAACATCGCCACACGCAAAGATTCCGGGAACGTTTGTGTACGTGGAACCTTCACGGGTGAGCAAATAGCCGGTTTCTTCCATATCCAAAATGTTGGTGAACAGCCCAGTGTTTGGCTTGTGACCAATTGCAATAAACAAACCAGTAACGGCCAAGGGGCGCGATTCATTGGTCACGGTGTCGGCAATGGTGACACCGCTCAAGGTTCCTTCGCCGTGCAGTTCGCTGACACGTGAGTTCCACAGAATTTCAATCTTTGGATTATCGAGCGCGCGTTGTTGCATGATGCGCGAAGCACGCAATGCATCGCGACGAACCACCAAATACACCTTTGACGCGAACTTGGTGAGGAAGTTGGCTTCCTCAATGGCGCTGTCGCCACCGCCCACCACTGCAATTTCGTGACCACGGAAGAAGAAACCGTCACACGTTGCACATGTAGACACGCCGTGACCAATGAGTTCGCCTTCGCGAGGCAGGTCAAGCATGAGCGACTGCGCACCAGTTGCAACGATGATGGAATCGGCGGTGTATTCGGTGTCGCGCACCCATACTTTGAACGGCTTCGAGGAGAAGTCCACTTTTGTGACCTTCTCGGTAATCATTTCTGCACCGAATCGTTCGGCTTGTGAACGGAAATTGCCCATGAGTTCGGGGCCCATGATTCCTTCAGGGAAACCAGGGAAGTTTTCAATTTCGGTGGTGAGCATGAGCTGTCCACCAGGCTGATCACTGGTGCTACTGGGTTCACCTTCAATCACAAGCGGCGACAACGATGCGCGTGCTGTGTAGATGGCCGCGGTGAGTCCGGCGGGACCGCTTCCAATAATGATGACCTTGCGTGCGTTGCTCATTTAGAGATCTTCTTTCGGGGTATAGCGCTTGCGCATGAGAACAATTCCGACAACAAGGAAGAGTGCGCTGAGAATGAAATACGACAACCACACCGATACCTCGTGGCTCACCACTGCATCGAGCGCCGCCTGTAAGCCACGAACGAGTCCGATGAGCAACAACACCAAGCCGGTGATGATGCCAAACGATGCCAACAAGCCAAAGACAATGCCGCGAGCTGTGGTGACAAGGGGTTGTGTGGTGTATTTGCGTACGGTGCCCACCACGCGGTCGATGAAGTCGACTGTGCGGTCCGCCCATTCGGGATCGGTGAGGGGGTTTGACACCATGGGTTCAGCCTAACGGCGCACGCAGTGCGCACTCTGAACGTCTACGGCAAAGCCAATGTGGCCAGGTCGACGCCGCAACGATCAGCAAAACGGACAGAAATACCGTCTTCGGTGTGCAGGGCTACGAGCGAGTAGTCGTCGCCAGCAGAGGTGAACTGGTGAACCACGTCTTGGCCGTTACAACTCTGTTCAGCAGGCGAGGCGGCTTCGTTTGCACGTGCGGACAATGAACTTGAGTAGTCAAGGGTGCCTACGGACGTGCAGGGAGGTGTCGCAACGTAGACATCAACGGCACCATCCCGAAAGAAAAGTGCGTACTCCGCGCCCTGATGAGTGATGGATTCCGAATGTTCTGCTTTGGTCGATAACCCAGAGAAAGTGTCGGCACACGAAGCCCCCGTCTTTGGTGGCCGCGTCGTTTCGGTTCCATCGGCCATGCCTGGGCTGTTGCTGTCTCGGTTAGCGAAGGAAAGTCCGCCCACTGCAAGAACGGTGGCAGCGGCAACGCCCGTGAGAATTCGCATGCGATGGGTGGCCGAACGCCGAGACGGAGCCATTTCGGCAAGTGCAGCAGCAATATGAGCATCACGAAGAGCCGCCCCAGCGGGCGGAATGTCCCGCAGTGCATTCGCTAGTGCGGGGTCAAGTTCTTCGTTGTCGCTCACGGTTGACCTCCGGTGTCTAAGTTCTGACGACTGTCAGTAGGGGCCTGGTTCCCCAGAAGCTGAGTTAATTGTGTCCGACCACGTGACAAACGTGACCGAACAGTTCCCACGGGTACATCGAGAATGACCGCAATCTCTTCGTAATCCAAGTCAGCAATGTGGCGAAGTACTAAAGCCACGCGGAACTCTTCCGGAATTTGGCCAAGGGCTGCGGAGATATCGAGTTGTGCGTCCACCGCTGCGGAACCGTCGGCTACGGGTATGGAGGCGAAGGTCTGATCATCGTGGGGGGTTGCGCGGCGACGGATTCGGCGCACCTCATCGAGGGCTGCATTGGTCGCAATGCGATACACCCATGTTGAGAATTTCGAACGGCCGTCAAATGATGGAAGCGCACGAACAATTGCAATGAGCGCAATTTGTGTTGCGTCGTCTGCGTCGTCTGCGTTGATGACGATTCGGTGACACACTTTGCGCACAGTGTCGTAGTGCTCTCGCAAAAGCGAGTCCACAGCCTTTTGATCACCGCGTTGTGCACGGCGCACCAGAAGTTCGTCGTGCGTCACTTCGCCGATGTGAATGACAGATCAGACATCATTGACTGATACGGATTCTTGTTACTGCAATTTGGGCTTCGACCCATTTCGCGGAGGTACACAAGAACATTTCGCGCTGGTGTCTTCACATCGAAAGAAGCGAGACCCGGCTTTTCGGAATACGACGTTCCGACACGAAGGCCCCACTCGGGCAACGTTGCAGGAATAGCTTCAGCTGTAGAAACGTAAATCTCTGCGTTCCATGGACCGTTCGCAAAGTTTGCTTTCAGTGTTCCGATGCCAATGCCGGACAACTGCATGATCAACCCGAGTCCAGCTTTCGAACCAAAGTATTTGTTGCCGTAACACACGCTGGTCCACATAGTGGATGGATTGTTGTCGAGCAATCCGGGAAGCAATGAATCGTTCTCTTCCCCGTCGTCACCACCAGGGTCATAACTACGCACACCCAGCAACGTGACGGGAACAACTTCAACATTGTCGATCAGGGTTCCCGATGAAGACTTGGTGTTCTGCAATCCGTTCCACAAGAACATTGACATCACAAGCGCAGCCACCAACAAGAACACAATAGGGATGTAGTTACGACGAGTGGATGTTTGTCGCGTTGGTGGCAATGGTGTCTTGGGTCGCGTTCCGCCTCGCGGAGTTGGGTCGCGGTGTGGCAAAGGCTGGTCAACCGGGGTATCAGAATCGGGCACAGCGGCCAATGTTCGTGGGGGTTTTGGAGTCATCAACGGATCGATGGATGTTGTACGAGAACGCGGCAGAGATGGAGCAACACCAGCCACCGGGGTGACAGAGTCATGCAAGTTGTTCATTGCATCGTCAAGTGCTTGCACTACTTCAAGACAGTTGGAGTAACGCGCATCGGGTTTGCGACGCAGCATCTTGTGAATGACATTGATAACGGTGCTCGGTACATCTGCACGAATTCCATCGAGTGGTGTTGGGTCACGCTCGAGGCGCGCAATTGCAGTTGCCTGATTGTTCTCTTCGTGGAAAGGGACTTCCCCCGCAAGACATTCGTACAACACAATGCCGAGCGAATAGATGTCTGCGCGCTCATCAAGTTCGCGACCTTGCACTTGTTCTGGCGAAAGGTACTTGACGGTGCCCATCATGATGTCGGCACGTGTGAGATCGGTTCCGTCTTCTTCTGTACTACGTAATGGTTTCGCAATACCGAAGTCGGTGAGAAGGATTTCTCCGCCTTTGGTGATGAGAATGTTGCCTGGCTTAATGTCGCGATGAAGAATGTTGCGCGAATGCGCACGCGCAAGCGCTGCAGCAATTGAGCGACCAATATGAACGGTGAGGTACGCACTGATTTGTCCGGCGCGGTTGCCGGTTCCTGCGTCATCAAGAACTTGGCGTAAAGAGTTTCCACGAATGAGTCGCATCACGAGTGCAACTTGTCCGTCGTCTTCTTCAATGCAGTCATACACCGGAACAATGTTTGGATGCGTGAGTTGTGCGAGTGCACGTGCTTCACGACGGAAGCGTTCAGCAACAGTGTGATCGTCGGCAACACTGGCGCGTAACAACTTCACTGCAACTTCCCGACGCAAGTGCAAGTCTGTTGCAAGCCACACGTCGGCCATGCCACCAGAAGCAATCGTGCTCTCTAAACGGTATCTACCGCCTATGAGGTCTTCGGAGCGTCGTGTAGCAGCCATTACTGGGTGCTTACGCTAGTTGTGGATAACCCCTTGATGGGGCGATACCCCTTATGCGGATTGACGAAACGCGATTCCGATGGTGCCTTCGCCCGCGTGTGTTCCGATGACTGCACCGATGTCGCCAACGATGACTTCACCTGAATACACGGACTTCACCGTCTGAAGAAACGCATCGATGTCTGGGCACTGCGCATGAAGAATGCCGACACGTTCTAACTTGCCGTCATGTTGCTTCAACACGTCGATGAGGAAAGCAAGCGCCTTTGATCGTGTTCGCTGTTTGCCAGCTTCCTCCACCAGTCCGCCGCGAATTTCGATGAGCGGCTTGATGGACAACGCACTTGCGAGCATTGCCTTAGCGCCACCAATGCGGCCACCCTTCTTCAGGTTCTCAAGAGTGTCGAGAGCGCCAAAGACGTGGGTACGCGGAATGAGTGAATTGGCGAGCGCCACCACTTCGTCTACGGAGGCACCCTTGTTGGCGGCTTCAGCACAGTCGAGCACGGTGAGGCCAAGGCCCATAGAGGCGTTTCGACTATCGACAATGCGTACATCGATGGTTCCGGCGACACCCTTTGCTGCAATCTCGGCACTTTGCATGGTGGCCGACAAGGACGATGACAATGCGATGACAACAACGGCTGTTGCCCCGGCTGCCTTCAAGTCGGTGTAGGTCTTTTCGAACTGACCAGGCGAGGGCGCAGCGGTTTCTGGCAGAACGGGCGACTGTGCGCACTTCTTCCAGAACTCATCGGTGGTGATGGTGGTGCGGTCGATGTATTCGGTGTCTCCAAAGCGAACGCTCAGGGGAACAATTGTGATGCCGAGGGCATCGGCCATCTCCTGTGGAAGGTCGCAGGAGGAGTCGGTAACGATACGTACTGTCATTGGTCTGAAACCGTAGTCGCAGTAGCGGCCTGAAGTCGTGAGCGGCGCCAATGGGACCACCACCACGCCAGGATGATGAGCAAGAGAGAAATACTCAGCAACTGCCCGAATCCGGCAATGGCGTTCACCTTCGCTGTGATGGTGATGTACGGAACCACTTCGAGGCCGCCTTCAGGCGTGGTGACCCGAACGGAAATAGGGAAACGACCGTTGGTGCGTGTTCCAGCGGCCACTTCTACTTCTGTGGTGCTGCCGGCGGCCAATGTGATGAGCCGAACGGGTTGAGTGAGATCCAACTTGGCACTGGCCATACGCACCTTCACGGTGAGTGACTGGTCGGAATCGTTTCGTAGCTGAATACGAATTGCTCCTTGGCGACCCGACAGAGTGATGGATCCCGGTGTTGTCACGGTGACGGCGCCGCGAGTGGATGCCAATTGACTGCGAACGCCAGCGATGTACTCGTTTGGTTCAGAGACAGCAGATGACTCTCCGAGCGACAACAGCGATTGCCACAACACACGCCGAGGGTCAGCATCGTCGGCCATTGAGACGGTTGCATTGAACTCAGCGCGCGCAACAGCCATTCCGGCAGATCGGGCTTCTCCTCCGTGACGCGTCAGTTCGGGGAAATCAACAGATGGAGTCTCGGTATTGACGGACTGCGGGGCAGTGAAATCTGTGGACACGAGCCCCGTGAGTTGTCGTGCTGCACGTTCAAGTGACCCATTTGCGTCTAACACGCCGGTGGGTGTTGACAGAACAAGACGTAGTTGTGACGCGGGAACCCCACTTGCTAATAAGTCCTCACGTTCCATGAGTAGTTCAGCCACAGCGCGATAAGAAGCGGAGGGTTCAGTACCTGATGTCACTGTTTGTGCAACACCAGCATCGACGGAAATCACCGACACGAATTCATTTGTAGAACCAGTAGGTCTCGCCAGAACACCTAATGGCAATTGCGAACTTGTTCCACGTTGTGCAGCAGGAGACAACACAATGGAAACAATTCCCGCCTTTCGCAACAGATTTACGCCTGCTGCGCTGAGTGGATGCGTTGCCCACCATGTTCCACGTTGCAAAGGAACGCCAGGGAGAATGCGATTCAAGGTTGCTTCACCAAAGCGAACTTGGTCGAGGAACTCTTCTGATTTTCCGATTGCAGCAAATAGAGATGGATCGAACGATGCAAACGCACTGGTTGCAATGGTGCGTGAACGCAAAAGAGTGTTGAGTTGAGCCAGAAGAGCAACATCTTGAGAATCTGTAGACGACGCAAGTGCTGCTACCAATTCAGGTTGAACAGAAACGGTGAGTGGCGCCGAGTACGAACCAACAAAACGAATGAATTGTTGAGTATCCACGCGAGTTTTGTCTGTTATCTGAAGCGTTCCGTCAGGCCGAAGAGAGGCGGTCGGCGCGAGCCGCACCGCAACCGATACTCGCACAGGATCTTTTGTTACAGATGCGTCGTACTTGTGGACAAACGTGAGTACTCGCGCAAGCGGTGTCTCTTCACCGAGATTTCGTAGTTGAACTGAGACGGGGTACACACCATCAAATGGAATGGTGAGAGAACTAGCAGCTTTAGCGCTAGATGAAAATGGAACGGTGACAACGTAGGAACCATTTGTGGTTCGAGACAAACGCGCTAAAGAAATAGTGAATGTGTCGAGAACAGCAGCCTCAACATCTTGATTTGCAATGGATTGAAATGAATCTCGTGACGCGATGC
>JBIIQG010000022.1:0-21536 GCA_044342185.1 Ilumatobacteraceae bacterium
GTAATTGGTTCTCGACCTTCTGCTTTGCGATCTTGACGGGCGTATCCGTAGAAAGGGCACACCGCAGTAATTCTCTTTGCAGACGCACGTTGTGCAGCGTCGATCATGATGAGCTGTTCCATGATGGAGTCGTTAATGGAGCCTGCATCGGTTCCGAAGTGTGACTGCATGACAAACACGTCGCCACCGCGGATGCTGTCGGTGAAGCGAGGACGAATTTCTCCGTTGGCGAATTGCACAACGTTTGCATCGCCAAGTTCAACGTTGAGATGCCCAGCTACTTCCTGGGCGAGAGTGGGGTGCGTCCGTCCGGTGAAAAGCGATAAACGCTTGGTGGTCACTTTCTCCATGGAACGGGTGCTCATAGAGCAAGTGTAGAACGCAAGCAGTCGCTGGGTATCGGTCGGCACGTAAAGCGAGAGTGGATGCGAAACCGCACCTGATAGTCAGATGGTTCCGGGAAGAGGACTCGAACCCCTATTTTCTGGACCAAAACCAGACGTCCTGCCAATTGGACGATCCCGGAAAGCGACTCATACGGTAGCGGATTTTCACTTTTCCCGAATGTCCCGATAGGTTCTTATTCCTTATGGGTTCACTGATCAAGAAGCGCCGCAAGCGCATGCGTAAGAAGAAGCACAAGAAAATGCTCCGCCGCACGCGTCACCAGCGTCGCAAATAGTCGAACAATTCCAGTTTCTTATGCAACAACGCGTCCCGCATCGGGGCGCGTTGTCGTGTGTACCACCATCAGTCCATCGGGCGTATTCCCTGCCGATGTGAGGTGGCCGCGGGCAAACCATGTGGCTCCAGACCCGGCCAGATGTGGCTGAATGCCATAGGTGGTGGCAATGAGTTCGCGCCAGGTGCGCAGTTCGGGCACTGCTAGTAGAGCCGCAGGTTCCAGATCGTTGTCGTTGTTGCCGGTGGGTCCACCCATGGCATCCCACGTTGCGTACACCAACGGGGTAGGAACATGAACGGGTGGGATGAACAACGTGAGGTCCATCTGCTCGAATGGTAAGGGCGTCACTTTCTCGCCGATCCCTGCAACGTGGGCACGACCGCCAATCAGTGAGAACGGTATGTCGGCACCAAGAGTGGCGGCGTGAACGGGGTCGGTGTGTTCGGCCCAGCGAAGAACTGCAGCTGCGTCGGTGGAACCACCACCTAATCCGCCGCCGTGCGGAATGTTCTTTTCAATGTGAATACGCGCCGTGCGATTGCTGCGCGACAGAGCTTTGTGCACCAAGTTTGATTCATCGGTGGGAATACCAACGGCGAATGGTCCGCTGACGGTGAGTTCAGTTGTGGGGGAGCTTTCTATGCGAACGATGTCTGCAAGTGCGAGCGCAACCATCTCGGCATCGATGAGGTGGTATCCGTCTTCGCGAACTCCGGTGACACGTAACGAAAGAGTGAGCTTTGCTGGCGCTTCACGTGTGGTCATTCGCTTGCTCCCACAACATGTGCAAGACGAATCCAATCGTGCACGCTCAGTTCTTCTGCGCGTGCCGTGGGCGCAATGTTTGCTGCATCGAATTGTTCTGGCGAGACGCGACCAGCAAGTGCTCCGCGCAGCATTTTGCGGCGCTTTGCAAATCCCATTTTCACTAATGAAAACAATTGTTTTGGAGACAGATCAGAATCGAGAGGTTGTGGGTGACGGACAATTTCTACGAGTGCAGATTCAACGTTCGGGCGGGGGAGAAAGACCGATGCTGGAACAAGACCAACGACGCGCGCAGTTGCATAGAAGGCCACTTTCACACTGAGTGCGCCGTATGCCTCGGTGGATGGCGATGCGCTAAAGCGTTCGCCCACTTCTTTTTGCACCATGACCAACATGCGCTTTACTTGCGGCACAAAGTCCAAGATGTCGGCAACCAGTGGCGTCGCGACGTTGTAGGGAAGGTTTGCCACCAACGCCCAATCGTTGCTGCCATCGAGTAGTTCTGCCCAATGAATCTTCATTGCATCAGCATGAACAATGCGAACATTGTCTAGGTGGCCAACATTCTCCGTCAGTAAGGGAATGAGAGAGTCGTCTACTTCAACAGCCGTGACTTGTGCGTTGGTCTCTGCCAACGCAAGCGTGAGCGAACCAAGCCCTGCGCCAATCTCTACAACGTGACCGTGTCCTTCAACATTGGCAAGACGTGCAATGCGACGAACTGTGTTTGGGTCGACAACAAAGTTCTGCCCCAGTGCGCGTTTTGCACGCAAGCCGGCACCTTCTAGTTGGCGCGATGCGTCGCTGCGAGACAGTGTCACCAGGTCAGCTCGACAGGAATAGGTGCATCGACAAGTTCAGCAATCGCTTCAAAAACGCTTGCGTCCAAAGTGATGTCGAAGGCACCAGAAGAATTCAAGATGATATTCACGTTGAAGCATTTTGTCTTCATGCCGTTGTTCAAGTTGCGAACCGTTATTTCTGCGCCAAGTGGTGCAAGAGACGTGACGCATCCGGTTCGTGCCGATGTGGGGAATCGCTTAAACGACGCAACTCCACGAGCCATCTGGCCGTCATTGTCAGCGGGGTAAGCAATTTGACCTTGTCCGTTCGGGTCGGCACTAATGGGGCCGTCAAGATTGGCGGGTGCATCGGCTGTGTTGTCGGTGGCAAGTCCGAGATCCAGAGTTGTTGTAGTTGCCACACTGGTGTCGGTTTTGGCGGTGTCTGCAGAGCGTCCGGACGCCATGAATCCGACGACAGCAATAGCAACTGTTGCCACGACGGCAACGGTGATGCGGTTCTTGTCGATGCGTGAGAGATCCATGTACCTACGAATGTATGCGCGGAAACGCCCGTAATGCGTTCGCGGTGGTGAGTGCAGCGAACTCTTGGGCGTCTACACCGCGTAAATCGGCAATAGCTGTGCCCACAATGCCCACATGTGCTGGTTCGTTTGGGCGACCACGATGTGGCACGGGCGCAAGGAACGGGCTGTCGGTCTCCACAAGAATGCGATCACTCGGGCATTGAACAGCTGCTTCACGAAGTTCTACCGCATTCTTGAAAGTGACAATTCCGCTGAACGATAGGTACGCGCCTCGGTTGACGCATTCTCGTGCTTCTTCTGGCCCGCCCGTGAAGCAGTGAATGATGGTGTTGCTCGGAATGCCTTCTGCGTCAAGAACATCGAAGGTGTCTTGCCATGCATCGCGTGTGTGAATAACGAGAGTGAGGTTGTGCTGATGCGCAAGTGCGATTTGTTCGGCAAAGGCACGCATCTGCACTTCTCGCGGTGAGTGTTCGTAGTAGTAATCCAGTCCGCATTCGCCAATCCCAACCACTCGCGGCGAATCGATGAACGGAACAATTGAATCAACACCTTGAGTGGCGTCGTGCGGATGTAGCCCAATAGTTGCCCACACATCGTCGTTCGAGTTGGCAATAGAAAGCGCTTGGGCGCAGGTCTCTGCATCGCATCCAATGACAACAAAGCGCTCAACGCCAGCTTCACGGGCGCGCGTGAGAGATTCGTGAGATGCAAATGCCATCTTGTCGTCGTGAATGTGGCAATGAGTGTCGGTCCAGCCGCGTGCGTAACTCATGAAATGGTGCGCCGTGGGAAGAGCGGATCACCCTTCTCGACGGGTTGTCCCGGCGTGTATTGACCCCATTGAACATCGGTAGGAATGCGGCACTGCTCAATGTCTGTTGTCATTCCGATTCGACGCCAAATCTCACGCGCCGTATCGGGCATTGCTGGAAACGCGAGGATGGTAACAATGCGGAGTGCCTCGAGGGCGTCGCCCATGATCTCGTCGACGTGCGTTCCGGGTTCTGCTTTCCACGGCTCGTTGTTTTCAAGGTGCGCATTAGTTGCACGAATGAGTTGCCATGTTGCTTCGAGTGCACGTGACGGTTGGACTTGTTCCCAATGCGCCATGGTGTCGGCAACAGACAGTGCAGCAACAGATGCGAGCGGACTACTTGGCGACGGTGCGGTGCCGAGCCCGTTGCACTTTTTGCCGACAACAGTTGCCACGCGTGCAGCCAAGTTGCCCAAGTTGTTGGCAAGGTCTGAGTTGTATCGACCAATGAGACCTTCGTAAGTGAAGTCTCCGTCGCTGCCGTAGGTGGTTTCGGCAAGTACGTAGTAGCGGAAACCGTCAACGCCAATTTCATCAACCATGTCGAGTGGATTCACCACGTTTCCGGATGTCTTCGACATTTTCTCGCCGCCGACCAATAGCCAACCACCAACGGCCCAGCCCTTTGGTGGCTCAATGCCTGCAGACATGAGCATTGCGGGCCAATACACGTTGTGGAATCGAACAATGTCTTTACCGATGAGGTGGTGATTTACGGGCCACCATTCGTTGAACTTTGCCTCGTCGGTTCCGTAGCCAATTGCGGTGATGTAGTTGGCAAGCGCATCGAACCACACGTAGGCAACGTGTGATGGATCGAACGGCAAGGGGATTCCCCATGTGAGTGTTTTGCGGCTAACGGAGAAGTCGTGAAGGCCTTGCTTGATGAACCCGAGTACTTCATTGACGCGGTGCTCGGGAACAACTGCACCCGGATGCGATGAATACCAGTCGATGAGTCTTTGTTCGAAACGAGACAAGCGGAAGAAATAGTTCTCTTCTTCAACGTGTTCAACAGGGCGCTTGTGGATGGGGCAGTTGCCGTTGTCGAGATCGTCTTCGGTGAAGTACGCCTCGCATGCAACGCAGTACAAACCTTTGTATGTGTCTAGTTCAATGTCGCCCGCATCGAAACAGGCCTGCAGCAGTTTGACGACTCCGGCCTTGTGACGCGCTTCGGTGGTGCGAATGAAGTCGTTGTTGGAGATATTCAGTCGTTCCCATGCCTGCTGAAAAAGCGGAGCGATGGAATCGGTGAATTCTTGTGGGGTCGTCCCAGCGGCGTCGGCAGCTTGTTGAATTTTCAGACCGTGTTCGTCGGTACCAGTGAGGAAGTACACGTCATCGCCAAGAAGGCGATGCCAGCGGGCAAGGGCGTCGCCAACAATGGTGGTGTACGCATGCCCGAGGTGCGGGCGCGCGTTCACGTAATAGATAGGAGTGGTGAGGTAGTACTTGCCCACTCGTTCAGGCTAGGGCACAGAGGGTGCTGGTAGTCGGTTCGTTTTCTCGCGTGGTGATTTCATACGCTTGACCAAATGCCCTTCGAGTTCGATACCGCTATTGCTGCAACACCACTTGGCGAAGGTGTGTACGACACGCCCGTTGAGGATCGCTGGGACATCAATGGCAATGCCAATGGTGGGTACTTGTTGGCGTTAGTGGCAAACGCAATGCGCGCAGAGAGCGGTCGTGCGCATCCCGTATCGGTATCAATGCATTTCTTGTCGCCAGCACCAGCGGGTCCGTCTCATACGCATACAGAAGTGGTGAAGGCGGGGCGTCGCCTGGCAACAGTGACAGGCCGTTTGATGCGCGATGGCAAAGATCTTGTGCACAGCATTGGAACCTTCGGTGACATTGATGCAGATCAAGGTCCGCAATCGAACACGCGGCCATATGTTGATTTACCGTCGTTTGAAGAGTGCATGCCACGTGCGGTGAATCCTGACGTTCCTATGGGCTTGTCTTCGCGACTAGAGATGCGTCTGCACCCCGACGACACCGGCTTTGCACGTAATGAACCAAACGGAATTGCTCGTGCGCGCGGGTGGTTTACTTTCAAAGATGGTCGCCCCGTGGACACCATGGGCTTGTTGCTGGCAGCTGATGCTTTTCCGCCCGTGATGTTCAACTTGTTTGGCATGCAAGGTTGGGTGCCCACTATTGAATTCACTGTTCACGTGCGTGCGATTCCTGCGCCGGGCCCCATTGCATGTGAGTTCACAAGCTCTGTTGTGCAGGGTGGATATTGGGAAGAAGACGGCGTGATGTGGGACTCCACTGGTCGCGTTGTGGCCATGAGTCGTCAACTGGCGTTAGCGCCACTTGGTCAATAACGTCAGGTGCGTCGGCCTCGACGAAGGCCAAACGTGTACGCAAGAACTATTGCAGCTGTTGCAAAAGTTGCTGTGCTGGAACGCCGGATAAGCATTTTTGAACGTTGTGCAAACACAACGACAGGCCAACCTTTTCTGCGAGAAAGATCTGACAGTTCCGAATCGGGGTTCACCGCTACGGCGTTTCCAACGAGTTCCATCATGGGAACATCGCTCATGCTGTCGGAGTATGACCACGAATTCGCAAGATCAATGTTGCGTTCTGCAGCAAGCAACGAGATGGCTTCTGCTTTTCCTTCGCCGTAACAAAAAGGCCCGTCAAGACGTCCGGTGTACACGCCGTTGTCCACTTCGCCGCGTGTTCCAATTCCGCCTGTCATCCCCAATGCAATGGCCAGTGGTTCCACAATTTCAATTGGCGATGCAGAGATGATCCATGTTTCTCGGCCAGCGGCGTGGTGTTGTTCGAGGAGAGCGCGTGCTTCCGGGCGAATTAGTCCAAGAAGTTCGGGCAACACAATCTCGTTCAGGCTGAGAAGATCTGACTGTTTCAGTCCACCAGCGCCAGCAAGAATGCGGTCACGAACGCCGAAAGTTGATTCGTCGCTAGAACCCAAGAACTGAAATTTCAGCGCGCGAAGAACATCGGGAACGAAATCTTGAATGCGGATGTATCCGGCGTCGCGGGCTGCGCGTGCAAAGACAAATGCAGATGAGCCTGCAATTAGTGTTCGGTCAAGGTCGAAGAATGCAGCGGTGGGGCGTTCACTCATGACGACACCGCCAATGCATACACGCGCTTACGTGGCACACCAAGCGCTGCGGTGACTTCGTCGATGGCGTCACGCTTCGACAAACCGCGACTTGTGCGTTGTGCAAGTTCAGAAAGAATGTCGGCGTCGGACACATCCATAGTGTCGCTGACATAGGGCGCAAGCACAAGGGCATATTCGCCACGCGGTTCAACGTTTGATGAATGTTGTACTGCCTCGGCCAATGTGCCGCGCCACACATCTTCGTGAAGTTTGGTGAGCTCGCGAGCTAGGACAATCATTCGGTCGGGCCCACACACTTCACATAACTCTGCAAGAGTCTTCTGAAGTCGGTGCGGTGCTTCGTACAACACGGTGGTACGACGCTCGCGCGCGACTTCGGTGAGCCTTTCGCGACGTTCTGCGCCTGATCGGGGAAGGAAACCATCAAACGCCAGTCGATCTGTTGGTAAACCGCTAATGGCTGCTGCCACAACAAAAGCAACGGGGCCTGGTGTTGAGTACACGGGGTATCGGGCAGCAACGGCAGCGGTGACGAGTCGTTCGCCTGGGTCGCTAATGCCAGGTGTTCCTGCGTCGGAGATAACCGCAACAACAGCGTGGTCTGCCAACAGCGACAACACATCGTGAATGGCATCGTGTTCGGTGTGATCGTTCGTGACAATGAGTCGTTCGGGAGTTGCACCAATTCGTTTCAGTAGCGACCCACTGTGGCGAGTGTCTTCGCAACAGATGACGCGAGCTGCGCGAAGAACTGAAATGGCACGTGGCGAGATGTCGTCGAGGTTGCCAATTGGCGTTGCAACCATCCACAAACCGGCATGAACAATGGATGACACAGCGTCAGGATTCGACATTGCGCACCTCCAACTTGTCGCCAGGTTTTACGTTCCATCGCTCAATGGACCCTGGTGCTGCTTCGACGATTACACGAGCGTTGCGTGTGAGAGGTCCTACACGCCACGGGCGCATGTGCGATGTAGACAACACGGTTCCGTCCTGGGCCACGTACACCACATCTATAGCGGTGCGCATTCCCACGGTGTGTATCCATGAACAAGGTTCAAGAACTAGCGGCTCGTCAACGTGTGTGGCACCAAGAAGTCCGCGGCGGCGTTCGCTACGCGTTGTTGCGCGACGTGCAGATGCAAGGACACGACCCTCGCTCACCAACCAAACGGGCTGTGCCCCGTGTTGTGGCGAGGTGGCGGACATGGTCACACGTTAAATCGGAACTCGGTGACGTCACCGTCAACGAATTCGTATTCTTTGCCTTCTGAACGAACTTTGCCGACGTCTTTTGCGGCGTTCCACGACCCAAGGTCGATGAGTTCATCCCAGTGAATCACTTCGGCACGAATGAAGCCGCGCTGAATGTCTGAGTGAATCTTTCCTGCGCACACAGGGGCTTTGTCTCCGGCGTGGAATGTCCATGCGCGAGTTTCCTTCTCGCCCGTTGTGAAGTAGGTACGAAGACCCAAGACGTGATAGGCCGAGCGCACCATTTTGGTGAGTGCTCCTTCTCCAAGTCCAAGCGCTTCCAACATCTCTGCGCGATCTTCGTCTGACAACTGTGCGGCTTCTGCTTCAATTTGAACACTCATGCCGAGAACTTCAATGTCGTTTTCCTGAACAGACCCGGGAGGGCACAGTTCGCCACGAACGCGCGCTTCCATTGCGGGGATGGTATCCAATTCATTTTCGCCAACATTGACAACGGCAAGAACGCGACGGTTCGTCAACAGAAAGTGCGGTGCGAGAGCTTCGCGGTCGTCTTTCGACAACGTAGAGCGATAGAGGGGGAGGCCTTCTGCGAGTGCGTCGTATGCGCGTTGCAGAACGGCAGCTTCTTCTTGGTTCGACTTGTCAACACGTGCAGTTTTCTTCACGCGGTTCAAGCGCGCTTCCACAGTTTCCAGATCGGCAAGCGCCAATTCAAGTTCTACAACTCGAAGATGTTCGAGTGGGTCGTCGGGTCCTGGTACGTCGTCGTCTTTGAACGCGCGCAATACATAAACAATGGCGTCAACTTCGCGAATGTTGGCGAGGAACTTGTTGCCTAAGCCTTCGCCTTTGCTTGCGCCTTCCACCAGGCCACCAATGTCGACCACTTGAACGGATGCATGCACGATGCTCTTGGTCTTCGACATTTCGGACAATTGCAACAAGCGATGGTCGGGCACCTTGGCCACACCAATGTTCGGGTCTTTGGTGGCAAAGGCGTACGGAGCCGCCAAAGCACCACCCCCGGTGAGGGCGTTGTAGAGGGATGATTTCCCTGCGTTGGGCAGACCGACAAGACCAAAACGTTCCATGAGGGGAATGACGCTACCTGTCGACGTGCGCTACTTCCTGACAAGAATTGGTCTGCCCTTGGCGCGGAGGGTTAGGTGAAATTCTTCCTTAGGGAATTCGCTCTCAAGCTTCCATTGGCCAGTTGAGGAAAAGTGTTCGAGATATTTTCGCATTTCGCTAAATGCGAACCTTTGGCCAATACACCCTCGGGGGCCAACTCCGAATGGCATGAATGCATCCGGCGCGTCAGAGAATCTCACGTTGTCCCATCGTGCTGGGTTAAACAACAAGGGTTCGGGGAAAAACTCTGGGTTGCGGTGCAGCGCATAGGGCGAAATAAGCAGATTTGTATGGGCAGGAAGAAGAGTGTCTCCGAGAATGATGTCGACGGTAGTCAGTCGAGGAAGAACCCAGGCCGGCGGGTGAAGTCGAAGTGTTTCAAGAATGATTTGATCGATTTTGTCTTTTGGAATTGGATGTAGGCCGGCTCGGGAAGTCTCCAAGAGTGCCCAAGCGAGAGTACTGGCGGTGGTTTCATGGCCTGCGAGCAGCAAGGTCAGAATTTCATCTATCGCTGCGTTGTCGTCCCAGTGCTGTGCGTTCTCTACTCGTGCCTCAGCAAGTAGGGCGAGTACATCGTTGGTTTCAATGTCGAGTCGAGTTGAATTTTCATGCAGAAGCGACTTGGCAAAAAGTCGGAGATCAGAAGATTGATTCTGCGAATGTGATGCGCGTTTTGTCGCGATGTGAATAGCTGAACCCAGAACAAGAGATTCAAGATGTCTGAGAACGCCTTTTGTCTTATTTGGGATCGCCCCAGTCGTTCGATGGATCGCTCCAAGGAGTAGGCGTTCAGCAGTGAGACGTTCTGCCTCGCGATTAAAACTCTCTTGGAATTCGAAGAAACTTGCCGAAGACTGTGACGTGAAGAGAGTTTGCATCGCTGCTCTCAAGGTAAAACTTTGAACCTGATTCTTGACGTCAAAACGAGAACTGGTCGCCAGAAGATCAGATTCTTCCTTGGCAAGTTCATCGAATGTTTCGGAATACAAGTTGATTTGTGATGCTGTGAAAGCTCTTCTTATGGCATCCAAGTGAATCTCGTGGCGTGGTTCATCCGCAAGAAGTGTGCCGTTTCCGATGCTTTCTCGAGCAATTTCGAAGAAGGCGCCCTTGATCATCTGTTCTTCATGGTTAAGGAGTAATTCCCGAGCAACGTGGGGATTATTCACAATCACAAAGGAGAATCTTGGATTCGTCACCGATGTCAAATCAGAACCAGTTGACCACTTGAGCAGAATCTTTTCAGGAGATTGAAGAAGTTTCTTTAGATCCATCAGCAGTTCAATGGTGCTAATTGTGCGGATACTTAAACTCATATAAGTTGCACACTAGCGATGTCGCTCTCGGTCAGCCTTGGTTTCGCTCTAACTATTAGGTCGCCACTTCAATGAAAGGGAAAGCAAAATGGTGTACGCCCTCTCCTCGTCGTTCTCATTGAAAAAACGTAAGAAGTCATCGAAGCCCCAAGGTAGGTACTTCTGGCTGATCATGGGAGGGCACATCTGCGTCTTCGCCATCTGTGTGATGGAAATTTTCTCTAAGTCTTTTCGTGATGCTGACGGAGAACCAACTCCATGGATGGGGGTTTCTCTTCTGTGGTGTGCAACATGGCTGGTCGTTGGACCATTGCTTGTCCGGTTATGGGAACGTAAATGGAGAACGTTTGCGGAGGCACTGGATGCCGGTAGCAAAGAAGATGCTGGGTTGCTCCACGAGTTAGACCACTCTCTAGCAATTCTTGACCGGGTGTGGCCTCTTGTGATTATGGTGCCGATGGTTTTGATGTTTCTCGCTTTTCATTTTGGCTACGGATTTTTTGACGAAGTCTTGGGAGTTGGAAGAGAGGATTTCGCAATTCCAATCGTGTCTTCAGAATTCTCTGGATTCTTGTGGGCACTTATTTTGATGGTGGGGTGTTACTCCGCAGGTTGGGGAGTGTGGTGCGGGGTTGTGACCTTGATTGTCGCAATCAAGGTTTCACAGCAACGCTGGGATTTTTCGCCATTTGCGGGCGTCACGTCAAAACAGACTCGGTTGTTGTCCAGATTTTGCTTTGCATCTGCGTTTATTTTTTGTGCCGGAGGAACAATTGTGGTTCCGGCTTTTACAGCTGCTGCATCTCAGACAGATGGCGCTGCGCCGTGGATAATGGGCGCGCTTATTGTCTTGGTTGTTGGAATGGCCGCATCGCTTCTCGCAGTGCCAGCAGTCGCGATGTCGCGTCAGCTTGAGAACGAGCGGGAGAGATACCTAGATAAATTGTCGGCCGAGATTGAGGTTTTGGCAGAACGGCTCATTCGGCGTTCGTCTGAAGTGGGCGAATCTGGTTCGGTGCGGTTGGATGAATCTGATTCGGTGCGGTTGGATTCACTGTTGGATATTCGTTCGCACGTCATGCAGCACATGAACTCTGAATCATCAATTCGGCTTGTCAGGCTGCTTCCCCTCACGATTTTGATGCCTCTCAGCAGTGCCCTCACATCATGGATTGGGCTTCTGAAGAGCGGGGGTAAGTCCTAAACGGTTCTGGCAGGTGGGTTCTGAGGAGGGGAATTGTTACTATGGCCGTAGTGCAAATACCCCGACCCCCGTCGGGCCAGTACCACCACAAAAAGGACACTCCCCGTGACGTCATTTGACCTCGACCTCAGTAAGTACAGCCTCGGTTGGAGCGACGAGGTGGAATACGCCTTCGAACCTGAAAAGGGTCTTTCCGACCGCGTGGTAGAGCAGATCTCTTGGTGGAAAGGCGAGCCAAAGTGGATGACGCAGCTTCGTTTGCGCAGCCTTGGCATTTTCGATCGCAAGCCCATGGCTCCGTGGTTTGCCGACAACATGCCCGACATCGATTTCCAAGACATCTTCTATTACTTGAAGCCAGCAACAGCTCAGGTAGACGAATGGGACGACCTGCCAGAACAGATGAAGGCCACCTACGAAAAGTTGGGCATTCCTGAAGCAGAGCGCAAGTACTTGGCGGGTGTCACCGCTCAGTACGAATCGGAAGTTGTGTTCCACCGCAACCGTGAAGACCTAGAGCAGCAGGGAATTTTGTTCTGCGACATGGACACTGCATTGCGCGAGTATCCCGACTTGGTGAAGAAGTACTTCGGAACGGTTATTCCTCCTGGAGACAACAAGTTCTCTGCATTGAATACTGCGGTGTGGTCGGGTGGCTCATTTATTTACATTCCACCAGGCGTTGAATGCGACATGCCGTTGCAGGCCTACTTCCGCATTAACTCGGAAAACGCTGGTCAGTTCGAGCGGACACTCATCATTGCCGACGAAGGCTCAAAGGTTCACTACATCGAAGGTTGTTCCGCACCGGTGTACACCAGCGACTCGCTTCACTCTGCTGTTGTAGAAATTGTGGTGAAGCCACGTGCGCACGTGACGTACACCACCATTCAGAACTGGTCACCGAACGTGTACAACTTGGTTACCAAGCGCGCTCGCGTTGAAGCAGAAGGCCACATGGAATGGATCGATGGCAACATCGGTTCAAAGCTCACCATGAAGTATCCAAGCGTGTACTTGGTGGGTCCAAAGGCAACGGGTGAAGTGTTGTCGGTTGCGTATGCAGGTGCAGGACAGCACCAAGATGCCGGCGCAAAAATGGTGCATGCAGCTCCCGAAACAACATCAAAGATTGTGTCGAAGTCCATCAGTAAAGACGGCGGTATCACCACGTATCGCGGTTTGGTTCGTGTTGACGAAGGCGCATACGGATGCAAGAGCCATGTGCAGTGTGACGCACTCATTCTCGACGGTGAGAGCGAAAGCCGCACACTGCCATACATGGAAGTGGGCGAGAAAGACGCAGAGATCGGTCACGAAGCAACTGTTTCGAAGATTGCCGACGAGCAGCTGTTCTATCTCATGAGTCGTGGACTCTCTCAAGAACAAGCAATGAGCATGGTGGTCAACGGATTCATTGAACCCGTGACCCGCACCTTGCCCATGGAATATGCAGTGGAATGGAGTCGCCTCATCGAATTGCAGATGGAGGGCTCCGTCGGCTGATGAAGCCGTCGAAGTTGTCACCATGCCAATGCGCACGGAATGCAAGCACTACGAAAGTCGCACGTACGCAAACGGTGATGCCGTTCGCAAGTGCAATCTAGATCTTGCACCCGACGCACCGTGGCGTTGTCCCGACAACTGTGAAAAATACGAACGTCGTTTAGCCGATGTTGCGTGGGTTCATGGTTCCGCAATTGCGCCACCAACGCCGCCAGAGGTTCCTGGCTTAGACGATGGTTCTGCAGCGGCAGTGCTGGATGCAGCCGAAAACATCATCAATGCAATTGGTGCCCAGATGATTGAAGAAGTGAATGCTGAACGCGACAAGAAACGTCGCTGGTGGCGCAAGAAGAAATAGACAGAGAAAAGATTCCCCCCAATGAGTTCAACACTTGCTCTGCCAAGCGCAGAAGAAGAGATTTGGCGCTACAGCCGCATTGGTGAACTGGACATGTCCCAGTTCACTCCCGGCACTGTTCGCACCGTTGTGTCGCGCGGCGACGCATTTGTATCGGCGCAGTCGCGCGCCGGCATTGCCATGAAGACCCCGGCCGACGTGTTTGCCGAAATGAATCTTGCGAGCGGAGTGGAGACCACGTTCGTCTTGCCAAAGGGCGTGTACTCCGATGAAGTCATTGAAGTAACGCATTATGTGGAGACAGACGGCATTGTTGCGTTTCCACGTTTGGTGATTGACACCGAAGGTGACGGCGAAATTACCGTTGTTGAGCGATTCATCTCTAGCGATTCAATTCGTTCACTCATCTGTCCGGTGCTTGAAGTTCGCGCATCTGCTGGCGCCACCGTGAACTATGTAGGTATCAACCAATTGGGTCTTCGTACCTGGATGATTGCTCATCAGCAAACAGCGGGATATCGCGATTCAAACACTCGTTTGAATACGGTTGCTCTGGGTGGCGATTACGCACGCGTTCGCGCTGAAGCTCGCCTTGTAGAAAGCGGAGCAAACGCACAACAGTTGGCGCTTTATTTCGCTAGCGGCACTCAAATGCACGACTTCCGCACATTGCAACGCCACGAAGCACCACGTACCTACAGCGATTTGTTGTTCAAGGGAGCAATTGGTGGTTCCGCACGCAGCGTGTACACCGGCCTTATTCGTATTGAGAAGAATGCTGCAAAGTCTGAAGCCTTCCAAACCAACCGCAACCTCACGTTGGGTGCAGGCGCATGGGCCGAGAGCGTGCCCAACTTGGAAATTGAAACAAACGAAGTGAAGTGCAGTCACGCCAGCACGGTTGGCTCTATCGACGAAGACCAGCGGTTTTACTTGGAGAGTCGCGGCATTCCACCCGAGGTAGCCGAACGCTTGGTGGTCTTCGGGTTCTTTAAAGACGTCCTTGATCGTTTGCCTGGTCGTGTTGACACTGCAGATTTAGAAGCGCAAGTTGCAGAAAAGCTTCGCCTTGAAGGAGTTCTGGCATGAGCACAAATATTGGCAAGTTCGCAGAGATGGAAAGCGGCACTGCACATCGAGTGATGGTCGATGGAGTTGCCGTCGCTGTCGTACGCATTGACGACGATGTGTTCGCTATCGCCGACAAGTGCAGCCACGCCGACGTGTCGTTGTCTGACGGCATGGTGTGGTGCGATTCAAAGCAGATTGAGTGCATCAAACACGGCAGTGCCTTCAGTTTGGAAACCGGTGTTCCTGACACGTTGCCCGCGACACAACCTGTACAGGTGTTCCGCGCAGAAGTAGTCAACGGTGAAGTTGTTGTGTCGAGCCAGGAGGGCAACTAATGAGCACATTGATAATTGAAGGTCTGTGTGCAGAAGTTGGCGGCAAGGAAATCTTGCGCGGTATCAACCTCACAGTGAACTCTGGTGAGGTACACGCAATCATGGGCCCGAACGGCGCAGGCAAATCAACACTGTCGGCAGTCATTATGGGCAAGCCGGGATACACAGTGACTGCCGGTTCCGTCACCCTCGACGGAGTAGACATGTTGGCATTGCCCACGTGGAAGCGCGCAACCGCCGGATTGCATCTTGTCATGCAATACCCAACGGAAGTTCCTGGTGTTCACGTGGACGAAATGCTCACCGAAGCACTGAGTGCGCGCGGTCGCAGTAGCGCAGATCTCGCAGCCCGCATTTCCAGCGAAGCCGGACGCATCAACTTTGATGCCGAACTTGTGTCGCGTGCATTGAACGTGGACTTGTCTGGTGGCGAGAAGAAGCGAAATGAAACTTTGCAACTTGGTGTGTTAGAGCCAAAGATCGCCATTCTCGACGAGTTGGACTCTGGTTTGGACATTGATGCGTTGCGCGACTGCGCACGTCGCGTAGAGGCCGCAACACACGAGAACAACTTGGGCGTTCTTGCCATTACTCACTACGTGCGATTGTTGGAAGAACTGAAGCCCGACGTGGTGCACATTCTTGCGGCGGGACGCATTGTGAAAACCGCAGGCCCAGAGTTGGCCGACGAGCTTGAGCGCGACGGGTACGCCGCGTTCGTCTAAGCGACTCAGCGCCGGTAGATAACCATCTTGGGTGCTGGTCTAGGGTGACCCGCAGGGAGTCACCATGCAACAACACGACACACGCGTCTATTTGGCGCCCCGAGACAAGTTCCCCGGTTGGTGGGTAGTTGGCGGTTGTTTCGCAATTTTGTTCTTTGGATCTGCTCTCGGTTTCTACGGGATGTCGGTGTATTTGAATGCATTCAGTAATGAACATCCCGAGTGGAACGTCTCGTCTTTGTCGGTGGCCACCACGTTCTTCTTCCTCATTGGTGGACTGTGGAATGTGGTGGTTGCTCGTTTGATTGCCACGTACGACGTTCGACATGTGTCGTATGGCGGGGCAGTTTTGGGGGCGGTTGCGTTGCTCGGCTTGGGTCAAGTGCAGCAACAGTGGCAGTTGTACCTTGTCTATGGATTATTCGCCATTGCATGGTCGTCTAGTGGACTAACACTTGCAACAACCGTGGTGACTAGGTGGTTCCATACAAAGCGAGCATCTGCAATTGCGGCCGCTAGTTCTGGATTATCAGTGGGAGGAATAGTTCTCTCGCCGATTGTGAAGTCATTAATTGACTCGCAGACACTCAGTGGAGCAGCTCCGATTCTTGCCATGCTGTGGCTTCTGGGCATGAGTATCCCAACTTTCCTGTTGATTCGCGCAGAACCTGGCGCACTGAACTGGATGCCAGATGGACAGCCAAAGCCCGAGAACCATGTGATGGAGATGCCCGGTACACCGATGAGCGTTGCTGTGCGTACAAAGTTCTTTTGGGTGGTCACCGTTGGCTATGTGTTGGTGATGGGTAGTCAGGTTGGCGCTATTCAACAGATTGTGAAGTTGGTGGAAGAACGCACCACAAAAGAAACGGCAGCGCTCGCCACCTCGGTGTTGTCCGGGGCAAGCGTGGTGTTCCGACTTGTTGGTGGGCGCATCATTCCAAAGTTCCCATTGGCTAAGTTCATGGTGTTTATTGCAGTGGTGCAGGGCAGCGCAATCATTCTCATTGGGCAAATGCACAACACAGTTGCGTTGTTTGTGTCTATTGGATTGTTCGGCGCAATGGTGGGCAATGTATTGATGATGCAGTCACTTCTCATTGCGCAACGATTTGGAGTAAAGGACTACGCAAGCATTTCTGCCCGATCCGGATTGGTGTCTTTGACGGGAACTGCAATTGGTCCAATTCTGATTGGTTCTATTCGAGACGCATCTGGCAACTATGACACGCCATATCTAGTGGCTGGTCTGATTTCTCTTGCTGGCGCTGCACTGTTTACATTCAGCGGCCCAGCAGAAGTGGAAGATTAGAAAGTCATCTCCCGAAGGCGACGAATACGTTCTTCGGTTGCGGGGTGCGTGGAGAACAAGCGCGACACATTGACTCCGCTTCCACGACGTGCATGCATTTCTGCAAGCGGATTGTGAATGTAGGCCTGAGCTTGTGCCGGTGACACTTGCATAGGCATACGGGTTGCCAGCACTTCAATCTTCTCCAATGCTTGTGCAAGCGACTGTCCGCTGCCCAACAACTCTGCCGCTCCACGATCTGCTTCGAATTCACGGCTACGGCTAATGGCCATCTGAATGAGGCTTGCCGCCAATGGCGCCAGCATGGAGACCAGCAACACTGCAAATGGGTTAGGACGATTCTCATCGTCGCGACCACCAGCAAACATGGTGGCAAACATGGCCATTTGCGCAATGGAGGAAATTGCTGTTGCAACGGCTGCAGCGACGGAGCCGATGAGAATGTCGCGGTTGCGAACGTGCATTAGCTCATGCGCCATGACGCCCTCAATTTCGTCGCGCGACATGGATTGCAAGAGGCCGCGTGTTGCACACACCACTGCGTTGTTGGGGCCTCGCCCAGTGGCAAACGCGTTGGGTTGCTCGCTGGGTGAGACTGCCACGCGCGGCATAGGGAGACCGGCGCGTTGTGAGAGGTCCCGAATCATTCCGTAAAACTCTGGGTGATCTGCTTCGGAGATGACTTGCGCTTTTGCTGACGCCAGTGCGAGTTTGTCGCTGAACCAATACGAGCCGCCCACCATCACCAGTGCGATGACAAGACCGAGCATGACGGCGCTTGAGCTTCCGCCACCAAGCAGTGATGCGACTCCAACAATCAGTCCGCCGAGTGCGGCGAGAAGGATGGTGGTCTTTGCGGTGTTCTTAAACATTGATGTCTCCTCGTTAGAAAATGTAGTTAGAACTCGAAGATGTCGCCCAGCAAACTGGACATTTTCTTCTTCTTTGGGTACTTCGCATACTTCAAGCGTTCAATTTCATCACTGTCATCATCGTCTCGACGTGATGTCCGCTGCGGAGGTCCGCTGGAAGATGGACTGTCGTTACTGGCGCGTTCAATCAACTTGTCTAATTCTCCTCGGTCTAACCAGACGCCTCTGCAGTCTGGGCAGTAGTCAATTTCGATTCCCTGACGATCTGTCATGACAAGGGTGGTGGTAGGGCAGTGTGGACATTTCATGGTGGGCCTTTCTTATTTGTTGACGATGCGAGAAATGAGTTTGCGAATTTCTTCTACCCACAAAATGGCCGATGCGACCGCGACACAGACCGCCCATTCGCTGAGGGACAGTGATGTGGTCTCGAACAGTGACTGCATGAAGGAAACGTGCGTGACACCAATCTGTAAGAACAAGACGGTCGCTAGTGAGATCCACAATGACTTGTTGCTGAACAACATGCGACTGAACACAGAGGTGTTCTCGCTACGTACGTTCAAGATGTTGAAGAACTGGAAGAGAACAAACGTGTTGAAGCCCATTGTGCCGGCAATGCTTGCAACTCCGGCTTCTGCTTCGGGGCCTGGCGCCCACATAAACACCGCAAGTGTTCCAACTGCCATGACTACTGCAGCCAACCCGATAGCAGACCAGCGACGGCGCGTGAGGATGGGTTCATCTGCGGGACGTGGTGCGCGGTCCATAACGCCAGGTGCTGCGCGGTCGACACCAAGAGCCATGGCTGGGGGTCCGTCCATGATGATGTTGACCCACAGAATTGCAATTGCAGTGAATGGTTTACGACTTGCAATGTCCAGAAGCGATGCAAGAAGAAACACGGCTGCGAAGCCCAGCGTTGTGCTCAGCTGGAAACGCACGAACTTCACGATGTTGTCGTAAATGGTGCGTCCGCGTTCTACAGCCCGAACAATGGTGGCGAAGTTGTCGTCTATGAGAACCATGGTGGCGGCTTCTTTGGTGACTTCTGTTCCGGTGATACCCATGGCTACGCCGATGTTTGCCTTCTTCAGTGCAGGCGCATCATTGACACCATCGCCCGTCATCGCGACAACGTTGCCTTTGCGCTGAAGGGAGGTAACCAATCGAATTTTGTGAGACGGTGACACGCGTGCGAACACGGTGGTGGAATCGATCATGTTGTCGAGATCATCTTCCGACAGTCTTTCTAAGTCTTCGCCGGTGACGACATTTCCATGAAGACCAAGATTCGAAGCAATGGCTGCGGCAGTCACCGCATGGTCGCCGGTGATCATCTTCACGGAGATGCCAGCTGCGTGTGCAGTTGTTATGGCGTCACGAGCTTCGGGGCGTGGTGGGTCGATAATGCCAACGAGTGCGAGGAATGTGAGATCTTGCACCAAGGACATGGGGTCTTCGTCGGACAATTCTTGCCATGACTCAAGGTCGAAATCGCGCTGAGCAACTGCAAGTACACGAAGACCTTGAGATGCCAAGCGGCTATTGTGTGAGAGCAGTCCCGTGTAGTGAACCGATATGTCTGCTGCTGCGCCGGTCCTGTCAATGACGCGCGATGCATAGTTCAACAAAACGTCAGGTGCACCCTTTACATACAGCCGCACCACATCGCGACCTTCGTCTGTCACCATCTGATGAAAGGTGGCCATGTACTTATGCGCACTGTCAAAGGGAATCTCGGCGACACGCGGGCGAGAAGCGCGCAAGTCGGCAGGGTCTATTCCGCCCTTCATTGCAAGAACTGTGAGCGCACCTTCGGTGGGATCACCCACGAGTTCCCATTCTCCATTGTTGTTATTGACAACGGCGTCATTACAAAGGGCCATTGGCAGCAACGCGGAAATGAGAACGAGGGGATCATCGCCTTTCTCGGGAATGATGCGACCGTCGGGGGAGTACCCCTCGCCAGAGACAGAGTGTGATGTCTCCATGTACACAAGTTCACGTGCGGTCATTTGGTTGAGGGTGAGCGTTCCTGTCTTGTCGGAACAAATCACGCTTGTGCAGCCAAGCGTTTCCACACTGGCAAGACGTTTCACAATTGCGTTGTACTTGGCCATGCGAGTGACGCCAATTGCAAGTGTGACCGCAGTAACGGCGGGAAGACCTTCGGGAATGGCGGCAACTGCAAGCGCAACTGCAGTGAGGAATAAGTCGCTAAGTGAATCACCAGAGATGAGCCCGATGATGAAAACCAGCGCGACGATGACTCCGGCAAGCTTTGCCAAGCTGTGCGCAAGAGTGTCAAGTTGCTTCTGAAGTGGCGATTTGTCCGATTCAGTCGATGCAAGAAGGCCCGCAATCTTGCCCATCTCTGTATTCATTCCGGTTGCAGTGACCACGTATTCGCCACGCCCGCGAGTAACCGTAGTGTTCATAAACGCCATGCATTTACGGTCACCTAATGCAGCATCTGCTGCTGCTACATCGAGTGTTTTTGCAACAGCAAGACTTTCACCGGTGAGTGCCGCCTCTTCAATCTCCAAGTTGGTTGCAGTCAAGAGTCGACCATCAGCAGGAATTCGATCTCCGGCTTCAACAAGGACGACATCGCCAGGAATGATGTCTGCAGTATCAACGTTCACCCAAGCGCCGTCACGCTTCACGCGTGCAGACGATGCAAGCATTCGTCGCAACGCTGCGAGAGATGCTTCTGCTTTGTTTTCTTGAACGAAGCCAATGATGGCGTTCATAAACACCACAACGAAGACCACTGCTGGTGTTTTGATCTCACGTGCCACCACCAAACTGGTGACCGCAGCGACGATCAAGATGATGGTGAGAAGGTTGGAGAACTGGGCGATGAAGCGTTTCCACGCTGGAATTGGCGGCGTTTCAGTGAGTCGGTTTGGACCAAAGGACTCCAAGCGTTGTTTGGCATCTGCGGTAGAGAGTCCGTTAGTTGACGTGTTGAGTTCTTTGAGAACTTCATCTGGCGATAACGAATGAGGACAACGACTGTGTATCGAGGGGGTAATTGTGGGGGGCATGTTTTCTTTCGGCAACGATATTTCGACTTGCCGAAAGTCTCTCCCGGGCTTTCGCCCCTAGTGCCGGGTATTTCTACCGTATTGACGACACTGCGGTGAAGGGATACTCCCTTTCGTTGACTAAATCCTAGGCGAGTTGCGTAGTGTTACAACGAATGTCCGATGAGAAAATCCACCCAAATGTCACACGAGTGATGGAGGCAGCCCGCGAGGCCGGGCTGGAAATAGAGGTACGAAAATTCCCTGAGGGAACAAAGACTGCTCAAGATGCGGCAACAGCAATTGGCGTCACTGTTGGTCAAATTGTGAAGTCGCTGGTGTTCGGCGTTGATGACGAAATTGTGATGGCGTTGGTCAGCGGGTCTAACCAATTAGATGAGAAGAAGTTGGCTGCAGCTGCTGGCGGTGCAAAGTGTTCGCGCGTTGACGCTGATGCAGTTCGTGCAGCGACCGGTTTTCCAATTGGTGGCGTGCCTCCCTTTGGTCATGCAACCCAACTGCGCGTGTTCGTCGACCCCGACTTGTTGCAATACGACGAGGTATGGGCCGCAGCGGGAACATGGAACGACAACTTTGGTGCTGCACCTGCGGACATCGTGCGTGTCGCCGGTGGTGTGGTCACCGACCTCAAACGAAGTTGATGACGTGTCACTAGTCCTTACGTCGTCGTAGCTTAATCGCGATCAGGGACCCAGTTTCCGTGGAATCCGAAAG
>JBIIQG010000066.1:0-6699 GCA_044342185.1 Ilumatobacteraceae bacterium
TGCCGACGAGGTTGTCGTAGTACTGGCTGATTTCATCACCGGATTCATAGCCACCGTCGAAGCGAACACCGAATCCGTCGGGTGCAGTGAGCTTGGTGATGGGGCCGGGAGAAGGGAGGAACTTTCCGCCTGCTGGATTCTCTGCATTGATACGTACTTCAATGGCGTGCCCACGTTGAAGTGCACGAACTTCTTTCTGTGTCATGGGGAGCTTCTCGCCCGATGCGACACGAATCTGCCATTCCACAAGATCGATTCCTGTGATGACTTCGGTAACGGGGTGTTCTACTTGGAGGCGTGTGTTCATCTCCAAGAAGAAGAAGTCGCCATCTTGGTAAATGAATTCAACTGTTCCGGCATTGAAGTAACCCACGGCCTTCGCTGCTTTTACTGCAGCTGCACCCATTGCCTCTTCGACGCCGTCAGGCAGGCCAGGTGCTGGAGCTTCTTCAATGAGTTTCTGGTGGCGACGCTGTGCGGAGCAGTCACGTGTTGAAACCCACACGACGTTTCCGTGCTTGTCACCAACAAGCTGCACTTCAATGTGGCGTGGCCACGTGAGGTAGCGCTCTACGTAAATTTCATCGCGTCCAAAGAAGTTGCGTGCCTCGCGTTGTGCGGAATCCATCGCGTCTTGTACTTCGGCCGCAGACTGCACGACTTTCATTCCGCGTCCGCCGCCACCGAAGGCTGCCTTAATTGCAATTGGCCAACCGAAGTCGTTTCCGAAGTCGGTGATCTCTTTTGCACTCGTCACGAATTCCGTTGTGCCAGGAACAATGGGTGCTCCACCGCGCAGTGCTGCTTTGCGGCTAGAGACCTTGTCGCCCATTTCGTCAATGGCTTCTGGTGGTGGACCGATGAATGCAACACCCATCGCCGTAATGGCGCGAGCGAAGTCTGCGTTCTCGCTGAAGAATCCGTATCCGGGGTGAACACCGTCTGCGCCGCTATCGGTGATGGCCTTCAAGATGGCCTCAGTGTTGAGGTAGCTCTCGGCTGCGGTTTGGCCACCAAGTGCGTACGCCTCGTCGGCGAGACGCACATGCAATGCATTTCGATCGAGCTCTGAATAGACCGCAACTGTGGCAATGCCAAGTTCACGGGCGGCGCGGATAACTCGGACAGCGATTTCGCCTCTGTTGGCGATAAGGATTTTTTTCAGCACAGGTGACAATATTGCCCTGATGGGACACCCAATAGCGAACCAATCCGAACAGTGGCATGTCACAACGGTCCCCGAGACGGGTAGCACCAACACGGACCTGCTGAAATTGGGGGCCGAGGGGGCTCCCGATCGGTCTGTTTTACGGGCAGATTTCCAGTCCGCGGGCCGTGGTCGCCTGGATCGAACATGGGAGGCACCTCGAGGGGTGAATCTGCTGGTGTCCTTGCTGTTTCGGGATGTTCCGGAGCGTTTGCACGTCCTGACTCAGGTGGTGGCATTGGCGGCTGCCACAGTGGCGCGTGAGGGCTGTGGGGTGCCCGTGGTGCTGAAGTGGCCAAATGACCTGTTGGTGGGCACAGAGAAGGTGGCAGGCATCTTGGCGCAGGCAGCCCCTGTCGCTGCGGACGGAAAGATTCCATTCGTAGTGGTGGGAATTGGGTGCAACTTGGGGTGGGCTCCAGAAGGCGCCGCTTCGCTGGCGTCGTGTGGATGGACACACGAGATGACCCCGCACGATTTCTTGTTGCAGATGCTTCCGGAAATTGATCGGTTGCTGGCGTTAGATGATGACCAACTGCATGGCGCATACATTGCTGGTCTTGCCACGGTGGGAACTCGCGTGAGAGCACAGATGCCTGATGGCAACGACATTGTGGGGCGCGCCATGGATGTAGAACGTGATGGCCGACTCGTGTTGCTTGATGATTGTGCAGTGACACATCGCATCGACACGGCAGATGTGGTGCATCTTCGCGCAGTAGAGGACTGACTACCGTAGGTCTGTGCTTCGCAACCGTGTCTCTTCTCGATCGACCGGTACTCCGCGATGGTTATTGGCGGTGTGTATTGCGTTGGTCATGACGTTGGCTGGTGCGCTTGGAATAGTGCGTGCAACGAATACTGCGCTCGACGAAGTGTCACGGGTGTCTGTCGTGACCCCCACGTTGTCGCCTGCGAGCGATGGCTTTGAGAACTACTTGCTTGTTGGCTCCGACTCTCGTGCGAGTGCAGATCCCGCCGATGAAGACTTTGAGAGCATGGGAGCAGAAGGAGCGAATCCGGGAATGCGTGCTGACACGTTGATTGTGATTCGCGTGGATACGAAGAACAACTCTGTGTCCACCATGTCTGTTCCGCGTGACCTTCGCGTGATGATGGCAGACAACGGAAGGTTTGCAAAAGTGAACTCGGCGTATCAGCGAGGAGCAGATGTTCTGGTGCGCACGTTGCAAGGTGCGTTGAATATTCCTATTCATCATTACGTTGAGATGGACTTCGCGGGCTTTAAAGACATTGTGGATGCAGTGGGAGGAGTGCGTATCTGCGTTGATCGTGCCTCGCGTGACAAAGCGACTGGCTTTTTCCTTGGGAAGCGCGGCTGCAAGATGCAGAACGGTGCGCAAGCACTTTCCTATGCGCGATCACGTCACTTTGAAGAAAAGATTGATGGTCGTTGGCAGGTGGATGGAACAGGAGATGTAGGACGTGGTGATCGTCAGAGGTACTTCATGTCGGTACTCGTCAAACAGGCCGTGCGTTACCTTGCTGAACATCCCATGAAAGCGTCTGGAATCCTCACATCGTTTTCATCTGCCGTGGCAGTAGACGATGGGCTCGACCTCATCGACTTGGCGCGAAAGCTGCGTCCGCTTGCAAATGGCGCATCACTGTCCGTTGCGCTCCCTGTCTCTAGCGACATGATTTCAGGAAGCTTTGTCTTCACGCTGAATAACGAATCAAAGCCTGTGCTTGATTATTTCGCTGGGCTGGGGCCTTTGCCCACGACGCCGTCGAACTAGAGCGCGTCTGAATTTTGTGCGGCTGCTTTGCGTTGCAACTTGCTGACAAATACATCTGCAGACACTGGTTCACCAATGCGATTGCCTTGCAAAAGGTCGCACCCAAGAACTTTTAGACGTTGTACATGGTCTTCCGTGGTGACCCATTCGGCGCACACCACCAAGTTCAAGGAGTGAGCGAGCTGAATGAGGGAGCGAACCATAGGGTCGTCGCCGCCATCGGTGCGGCCAACATCACGCACGAGGGTTCCGTCTAGCTTCAGAAGGTCTGCGGGGAATGTGCGCAGCGACGCAAGAGATGAGTATCCGGAGCCAAAGTCGTCGACGGCAATGCGGACACCTTGACGCTTCAGCGCCGTGACGGTGCGCAATACCGACGGATTGTTCTCCACCAAGTTTGACTCTGATGTTTCAAAGACAAGTTGGGAACCGTCAAGTGAATGTGCACGCAGAATGGTGAGCGCACGATCCACAAATGTGATGTCGGACAGTTGACGTCGTGATGCGTTGACATGGATAGACGTTCCGCGATCGACAAGTCCGCTCGAAATCCACCCGGCAAGCGTTTGCGCACCCTGTTCCAGCACCCAGTCACCGATAGGTGCGATGAGGCCTGACTCGTCAGCAAGATCGAGAAACGCGGCGGGTGCAAGCAGGCCACGCGTCGGGTGGTTCCATCGCAAAAGTGCTTCGGCTGCAACAACGCGACCCGTATGTGCAGATTCGATGGGCTGAAAGAGAACGCTGAATTGATGAGCTGCCAGCGCTTGTTCAAGTTCTGACGCCAACTGAAGGCGTTCTCGCGCCGCAGTGCGCATCTCTTCGTTGAACAACTCAGACCGACCACGACCACGTTGCTTTGCGCGGTACATGGCTGTGTCGGCGGAGCGAAGAAGTGTGACCGCGGCGTCAGCGGCTGATTCGCTGGCAAGAAGATCGGGAGTCGACATGGCGACGCCCACGCTTGCGCCCGCTTCAATCTCTACGCCTTGAAGCACGAGTGGTCCAGTGATAGAGGTTCGAATTCGTTCGGCAACGTCGAGTGCAACCTGCTCATCGAGAAGGCCCTCACACAACACCACGAATTCATCACCACTAATACGTGCAACCAAGTCTGTGGGTCGTGTGGCGGCGGCGAGGCGTCGCGCAACAGTCACGATGAGTTGGTCGCCCACAGCATGACCAATGGTGTCGTTCACGTGCTTCAGTTTGTCGAGGTCAATGAACAACACGCCGACCGTTGCATGAGTAGTTCTGCTGCGCTCTAGTGCTTCGGTTGTCTTGCGGAGAAAGAGAACACGGTTGGGTAGTCCGGTGAGCGCATCGTGCGTTGCTTGACGCGCTAGCTCGGCTTGTGTCTGACGTTCTTCGGTGATGTCGCGTGTGATGGTGGACCAATGATGCACACTGCCGTCTGCATCACGCACAACTTGCACGACAACGGCGAGGATTCGCGCAATGCCGTCCGGCGAGCGGAAACCAATTTCGCCTTCCCATCTATTGGGCGATCCTGTAGGCGGTGCAGCATCGAGCAACACTCGCGGTAATTGATCTCGTACTGCTTGCATGAACGCGCGAGCAGCAACGTCGCCATTACCTGCTGCTGGGTCGGCAACGCCAATGAGTGTGCGTGCTGTGTCGTTTGCAAACTCAAGTTCGCCCACTCTGTTGAACACCAACACTGCATCGCCAGATACATCGAGCAGACCGACAAGCTGGTTCGATAATTGTCGTTGCGCAACGAGCGATGTGCAATCGATTGCTGTGCCGACGTATCCAGTGAGAACTCCATCGGTGAGGACTGGTTGCGTGGAGACTTGAATCCATACTGATTCGCCAGTTGCACGACCAACGCGAAACTCGACGGCAAAATTTCCACCGTCTGCTTTGTGCTGCACCCATCGACGTTCGCATTCAGTGCGTTCGTGTGGGAGAGCGTTGGCCCACGGAGCAGTGCCTGCAACGAGTGGCGCACCATCACATGCAAGTGCGCGAAACGCAGCGTTGCCCGACACAAGTCGGCCATTGGTGTCCGTCTCAAAGACGCCGATCGGCAGGGCAGCGGTGGTGGGGTCGATACCGCCATTCTCACAGATAGTTCACCGAGTGCGGTGGACTGACCCCTCAGGGTGGTGGTTAGCGAGCGACGGTAAACACCGTGGTGGCGGCTTCGAGAGCGCTGGATTCGATGTCGGAGATAGTGGAGCGAGCGTCTGGATTGTCGTCCAGTGGAGTGAGTGCATCGAGCGCGTACACGGTGACAACAAACGTGTGGGTAGAGCCAGTGGGGGGACACGGGGGGTCGTATGCCCGTTCACCCTTTGCAGACATGGCCACAACTCCACCGGCGGGCACTTGGCCCTCGAGTGCAGTGGAGACAGCAAAGTCGATATTGGTGACAACCCATGGCAACACAGACGGGTCGTCCATGTTGTCGATGACAATGGCGTAGCCCTGGGTGTCTTCGGGGCCAGGTGTCCATGTGAGTGGCGGCGAGATGCCCACCCCTCCACAGGTGTAGCGATTGTCGATGGCAGAGCCGCTTGGCCACGGACCAGTGACTGACATTGGCGCTGTGCCATCGGTGAAGGACTCGCCAACGGTGGTGGCTACTTGCACGGAATCGGATTGGCCCGGCAGTGGAGACTTCATGGCACGACCATCGTTTGTTGAACACCCCGCAAGAAAAACGCAGGCCGCAATCACAGTTGCTCGTTGGGCAGTGCGCTTGAAGTTATACATCGGACCTCAGACTATTGCGTGCCAAGCGGTGTGAACCCATCACGTTCACTATCCTGAGAGAGATGACCTCCCCGGCGCTCTCGCTCTCTGGTGAACACCTGTGCCTCATGACAGTGCACGCTCATCCAGACGATGAAGCATCGAAAGGTGCGCCCACAGTTGCCAAGTATTTTGCGGAAGGTGTTCGCACGGTGTTGGTGTGTTGCACCGGTGGCGAAGAAGGGGACCTTCAGAACCCAACCTTGCGCGAACCAGGTCAGCCGTTCCATGGAAAGACTCCGGAAGAAGAACGACAAATCATCGCGTCAATTCGCGCGTCTGAATTGCAGAAGTCCACAGACGCCATTGGTTTTTCCGCGGTGCACATGCTGGGGTACCGCGATTCAGGAATGGCTGGCGCAGAAACTAATTCTCATCCCGATTGTTTCAACATGGCCGACATTGATGAAGCAACAGGACGACTTGTTGCATTGATTCGCACCGAGAAGCCGCACGTGATCCTCACCTACAACGATGACCAACGCGGTTACCCGCACCCGGATCATTTGCGTGTTCACGACATCAGTGTGTTGGCTTTTGAACGTGCGGGCGATCCTGCTTGGTATCCCGAACATGGTGAACCATGGCAGCCATCAAAGATGTATTACACGCTGTGGGCGAAAGAGCGCATCATGGCAGTTCATGAAGCATTGGTCTTGAAGTTTGGTGAATCGCCTTTCGATGAAAACTGGTTGAAACGACCATCGCAAGATCATCGCATCACAACGCGGCTTAACATCGCCGAATATCTGCGCGCACGTACAGAATCGTTATTGGCACATGCCACGCAAGTTGACCCCACCTCAAAATGGTGGTTCGGGTTAGACGACAACGAACTCGCAAAGGTGTATCCGTGGGAAGACTGGATTCTTGCCATGAGTGTGCTTCCAGAAATCCCCGAAGGAATGATGGAAACAGATTTGTTTGCCGGAGTTCGTGAGTCAGATCAGG
>JBIIQG010000009.1:0-38012 GCA_044342185.1 Ilumatobacteraceae bacterium
CCTCAAGCGTCATCACCATTTGAATCGGTTGTGAAGGGGTTTGTTGCTACGTGTGCGCATGAAGTGAAGATGGCCTTTAACGGAGATGTTCCACCAGAACACAAGGCCAGCAGAATCTCTTCATCACAGGCCCACAAATTGGTGAAAAAGCGTCTTCGCTTCTCCATTGCGTTCTTTGCAGTCTTCTTGGCGGTTATCGCTGGTCGAGTAGTGCTTCTACAAACGGTGTGGCGTGATGGGTATTTTGAGGCAAGTGTCGATCAACGCACGCGTGTCAATATCATCCGCGCAACACGTGGTGTCATCTTTGACCGCAACGGCAATGAACTTGCCTTGTCTGTGCCGAGCACCACGGTGTACGCCGATCCTCGTGATATCTCTGATCCCATAGGAACAGCCCGCTCGCTCGCAGCAGTGTTGGGTTACATGCCCGATCAAGAAGCAAAACTCGCCGAGAAGTTGGCTCAGCCAGGTTCGAAATTTCATTATGTTGCGCGTGAACTCAGTAAAGATGAAGCCGCAATCATTCTGAACTTGGGTCTTCCCGGTATCTATTCGTATACCGAACCATCTCGCCAAGTAGAAGGTGGAGTTGCTCAAGCAGTCATTGGTAAGACCGACCCAGACGGTGTAGGAACATCAGGACTCGAAAAGCAGTTCAACAACTTGCTCATCGGCGCAGACGGAAAATCCATTCGCGAAGTTGACAAGAACGGTCGCTCTATCGCCGGTGTAGGGAAAACCACAGTGACCCCAGTGCCCGGTGACGATCTTGTTCTCACAATTGATAAGAACGTTCAGTACCACACAGATGCAGCATTACTGGATCGAGTGAGTCAGTTGGGTGCCAAGGGTGGTACTGCAATCGTGATGGATTCTGCGACTGGCGAAATCTATGCAATGTCCAACGTGCGTCGAGATGAGAGTGGGGCAGCAATCATCGCCACGGGCAACTTCGCAGCAGTTGAAGCGTATGAACCAGGCTCTGTTGCAAAAGTGTTCAGCATCAGTGCGGCACTCAACGAAGGAAAGATCACGGCCGACTCGGTGTTCTCGGTGCCTGGCATCACCACCATTGACGGATTCCCCATTCGTGATGCATGGCCTCACCCCACGATGGACATGAATGTTCGCACCATCTTGAGCGAAAGCTCCAACATCGGCACCATGCTGGCCGGACAAACAATTTCTAGTGAAAAACTGCACGACTATTACGCAGCCTTTGGCTTTGGTCGCAAGACCGGTCTTGAGTATCCCGGTGAGAGTCGTGGCATTCTGCGCGACGCTAAGAAGTGGCGCGGTACCGAGAAGTACACCGTGACGTATGGCTATGGTCTTGCAACAACTGCTCTGCAGTTGGTTGCGGGAGTGAACACTGTGGCAAACAAAGGTGTCTTCGTTGAACCTCGCCTTGTGAAAGCCACTATCGATCAAAACGGAAAACGAAAAGATGTAGCACCTTCAAAGACTCGTTCGGTGTTGACGGAAGCTACGTCTGCCACTATGACAGAGTTGCTGCGCGAAGCTGTGTGCACCGGTACGGGCGAACTTGCCAAGGTAAAAGGCATGGAGATCGCGGGTAAGACAGGTACCGGATACAAGGTGCAGGCAAACGGAACATACGCAACAGACGCCGGCGGACGTCGTTACTTTGCATCGTTCGTTGGTTTCTTCCCTGCACGCAATCCTCGAATCACCATGCTGGTCAGCATTGACGAACCCAGCGCGGACTCGCGAGATCGTTTCGGTGGTACAGCGGCAGCTCCAGTGTTTGCACGTTTGGTACCCACCATCATGCGCGAGCTGGAAATTGAGTCAACCGGGCCAAGTACTGGCTGTAAGGCAGGCGCTGCCAACGCAGGAAACTAGGTGTTGATCATGAGTCGGTACCCGTGTCATCCTCTCGCACTTCGTGAAGTGCTCTCGTCTGTCAAGAGTGACCACAGCGTCGTCAATGACAACGTTGTGGTCTCAGGTATCACTCAAGATTCACGCTTCATTGCCGCAGGCGATGTCTTTTGCTGTGTACGGGGCGAAACATTCAATGGGGGTGACTACATCGACGATGCAATTTCGGCAGGTGCAGTAGCGGTTGTTGTCGACACGATCGTTCCTGATGTGCCAGCGCACATCGCAGTGGTCACAGTTCCCGATGTCCGCCAATTCTTGGGGCCATTTGCATCAGCAATTTTCGGTCACCCAAGCCGTTCTCTGCGGATGGTGGGTGTCACTGGTACAAACGGAAAAACATCAACAACCTCAATGATCGCATCCATTCTTGAAGCCGAAGGTATGTCGACTCAAGTGATTGGAACGCTGTCGGGGGAGCGCACAACCCCAGAAGCCATTGATCTTCACGCCGCGTTGCGAAAGTGGGTGAATGAGGACGTGACTGCGGTCGTGATGGAAGTGTCATCACACGCACTTGTCCTGCACCGCGTCGACGGCATCATGTTTGAAGTAGCAGTTTTCACAAACATCGGTCGCGACCATCTTGATTTTCACAAGACCGAAGAGGCCTACTTCGCAGCCAAAGCACGTTTGTTCTCTTCAAGTCTCGCAAAGGTGGGCGTTGTGAATACGGACGACCCAAAGGGGAGTCTGTTGAACGATGCCGCACCAATTCCGATGGTCGGATTCTCTCGTCATGACGCGCACGACATTTCACTGGCGGTTGATCATGTGGCCTACTCGTGGAATGGTCTTTCTGTTCGCATTCCTATGGGCGGTGAGTTCACCTTGATGAACTCACTTGCCGCGGTAACTGCGGCTGATGCAATGGGTGTATCGCGCGAGTCTGTGGCACAAGGGCTACTCACAATGACCCCGGTTCCTGGTCGATTCGAACCCATCACCACAACACTTGGTTTTGGTGTGATTGTGGATTACGCGCACACACCCGAAAGTTTGCAATCGGTTCTGGTTTCGGCGCGAAGCATGTGTGCTGGTCGACTCATTGTGGTGTTTGGTTGTGGTGGTAATCGCGACCACGGAAAGAGGCCACTCATGGGCGCTATCGCAGAGGCAAACGCCGACCGCGTGATTGTTACTTCTGACAATCCACGAAATGAAGACCCTCACCGCATTATCGATGACATTTTTCAAGGAATTTCAAACACCGCAGGGCATTGCTCGCAAGAGGTAGACCGAGAAATTGCAATCGCATCCGCCATTTCAGAGGCTGAGCGTGATGACATAGTGGTGATCGCAGGTAAGGGGCACGAGCCCACACAAGACATCGCTGGCGTTCTTCATCCATTTCTCGATGCAGACGTTGCGCGCAAGTACGTGGCTCAACGAGAGGAGACAACGAAATGATTGCTGTTCTCATCGCGGGTGCTGTCTCCATGATTTTGTCGTTATTTGGCACGCGAAGGCTCATCGGCTTCTTTGACAACTTAGGCAAGGGGCAACCCATCCTTGGTTCAGAAGACCATGGCCCCGTGCATCACATGAAAAAGCAAGGCACAGCCACCATGGGTGGGCTTGCCATTTTGTTCTCCGCTTTCATCGGCTGGTTAGTTGCGCACTTGCGAGACGGCATTGCGTTGTCAGACCAGGCCATGATCATGTGGGCAGGTGTTGCCATCTTGGCAACCATGGGTTTCCTTGATGACTATCTGAAAGTACGCAAGTCTCATAACCGCGGCATCTTTTGGAAGAAGAAGGGCTGGATTACTTTCGGCCTCGTCGTCATCGTGATGTTCTGGTTGTCTGCCGGAACTGGTGTGAGCGAGACCTTGTCTTTCACCCGATTCGACCTGCCGGGTTGGCAATTGAATCAAGCAGTGTGGGTGGTGTGGACCGCATTTATGGTGTGGTCAACGACGAACGCTGTGAACGTCACCGATGGACTCGATGGTCTCGCCGCGGGTTCTGCACTCTTCGGCTTTCTTGCCTTCACTGTTATCGCGTACTGGGCATTTCGTAACCCCGATGTGTATGAACTGGTGAACCCGCTCGACCTCGCTGTCTTCTCTGCAGCAATGGCAGGGGCGTGTGGAGGATTTCTCTGGTGGAACGCTGCGCCTGCGCGCATCTTTATGGGCGATGTTGGAGCATTAGGTATTGGCGCGGCACTCGGACTGCTTGCGGTAGCCACAAATACCCACTTGTTGCTTCCCATCATTTGTGCACTCAACGTGATGGAGTCGGGTTCTGTGGCATTGCAGATGGGTGTGTTCAAGGCATCTGGCAGAAAGAAGCGTCTGTTCAGAATGTCGCCCATCCATCATCATTTTGAACTTTTGGGGTGGCCTGAGACCACGGTCATCATCCGATTCTGGATTTTGTCTGGCATTTGTGTGGCCGTTGCATTGGGCATCTTCATCGCAGATTTCACCAACATCGCTGATTCATTTGTAGGGAAGTGAGCGTCATGAGTTCGACTGAAACAACGAAACGTACGCAGTCACTTCGCGATCGACGCATCAGCGTTCTTCGTAGAACTGGTAGTGCGGAGAAGTCTCGTATTGCTACCGAGAAGCCAACTGCTGCGTTCTATTGGATCTTGGTCATCGTGTCGTGTCTCATTCTGCTGGGTCTCGTGATGGTGTTGTCCTCTTCATCGGTGACCAACCTGCATACAGGGTCATCAGCGTGGGGAATGTTTTTCCGCCAGTTGGTGTGGGTGGGTCTTGGTGGCGCTGCAATGTGGTTCACCTATTCCATGCCGTATGACACATGGAAGTCGAACAGCGTCCTCGTGGCCGTTGTTTCTACTGTGCTCCTTGCCAACATCATTGTGCTGGGTAAAGGTCAAGTCATCGGCGGAGCAAAAGCATGGCTCGACATTGGTCCCTTTCGATTACAGCCTTCGGAGTTCATGAAGATTGTGGCCATCTTGTTTGCAGCGAACCTGTTGTCTAAACGACACAGGTCTGTAGAAATTCGATCCATTGTTTTGTATCCGATGTTGTTTGTCGTGGGAGTAACCGGTGGTCTCTGCGCTCTGCAGAAGGACTATGGAAGCGCGCTTATTTTTGCGGGCATGTTGTTGTTCATGATGGTGATGGTGGGCTTGCCGATTCGCCAACTCTTTGTAGTTCTTTCGCTGTACGGAGTTGGCGCTGTCTACGTCTTTACATTTGAAAAGCGCGCCAGCGAGCGAATGATGGCCTTCATGAATCTTGAAGGAACAAAAGAAGACCTTGGGTATCAGGTGTATCAAGCTCTCCTCAGCATCGCGAACGGGGGCTGGAGCGGATCGGGAATCGGTGCTGGTACAAGTAAGTGGGGCTACGTTCCATTGGCCTACAGCGACTTTATTTTCTCGGTGATCGCAGAAGAACTGGGAATTTTCGGCACGGTCATGGTGATTGGCGGATTCGTACTGCTTGTACTTCTCGCAATTCAAGTAGCGCTTTCTGCAACCGACCTCTACGGTGCATTTATCGCTGGCGGAATCGCCGCATGGTTCGGATTTCAGGCCATCGTGAATATTGGGGGAGTGACCGGAACCCTTCCCATGACCGGACTCACGCTTCCGTTCTTGTCGTATGGCGGTTCCTCCATGATTGCGTCAATGGCGGCGATTGGTTTGTTGCTGAACGTTGCACGATTCGCTCGGCGGTAGAGGCAATGTATGCGGTGGTAACGGGCGGTGGCACGAGTGGTCACGTTATGCCGGCACTCGCAATCATTGAACTACTGCAAGAGGCGGGCTATAGCGCGCACGATCTTGCGTACGTTGGCGCACGTCGCGGCATAGAAACGCGCGTCATGAAGGACAGCAATGTAGTCACGGAATTTCTGCCTATCTCTGGTTTGCAGCGGTCGTTATCACTTCGCAACATTGCATTGAACATCGCGCTTCCATTCCGTCTTTTCCGCAGCCGGCTCATTGCACGTCAGTTATTGCGCAAGTGGAATCCACGTGTTGTGGTGTCGGTGGGTGGATACGCCAGCGAACCCATTTCTGCAGCAGCGATAGCTGCGGGAATTCCTTTGGTGTGCGTCAGCTATGACCGAATTCCGGGGCTTGCCACCCGCAAACAGGCACGACATGCAACTGCATGTGCGGTGGCATTTCCCGAAACTGTGTTGCCTCGTTCCACAGTGACGGGCGCACCTGTTCGTTCAGCGCTTCGCCATGTAGATGTTGCGCGTCAGCAACAGGCTGCACGCACGGCACTTGGCCTTCCCGTGAATGCAACAGTGGTCACAATCATGGGTGGGTCATTGGGGTCGGGCGTCTTGAACTCGGTTGTTCCCTCGCTTTTGGGGTCATGTGCAACCGTGGGCAACGTTGCGGTATTTCATATCTGCGGCGAGCGCTTTATAGATGAAGAGAGTGCACCGAGTGTTCCGCCGGGAATAGTGGAGTACATCCGCACGGGGTACGACTCTCGTATGGCCGACATCTATGCGGCTACCGATGTTCTTGTTGCGCGTGCAGGGGCCAGCACCATTGCCGAGGTGGCAACTATTGGGCTTGCATCTGTCATTGTCCCGTGGTCTGGTGCGGCCGATAACCACCAGCAATTGAATGCCGAATGGTTGGCCGCCGACAACGCAGCAATTTTGGTTCCTGAGAGTGGTTGTGCATCTGGCGAAGTTGTCGCTGCGGTCCGTGCATTGCTTGAAAACCCACAGAAACGTCGCGAATTGGCGATGAAATCGCGCGACAAGGGTGCGCTGCACAGGGGTACGGCGCTTGTGGGCGTCATTACGAACGCCGCTCGTTGACCTAGTCAGCGTGAAACAATGGGATTCCCATGTCCGCTCGTGCACCCCGTCGCCACTCTGAAGGTCTCATCGATCTTTCTTCGCTTCGGAAGTGTCATGTCGTTGGAATAGGCGGCCCTGGCATGAGCCCACTCGCTCTGCTGTTGAAGGGGTTGGGGCATGCCGTCAGCGGGTCAGACATGAAGGCCAGCGCAGTCACGCAACAACTCACGAATGCTGGAGTGACTGTCACCATTGGCCACGATGCCGCGTTGATTCACGGTGCAGATGTGGTGGTCTATTCCACTGCAATTCCGAATAACAATGTGGAACTTGTCGCTGCACGCAATGAAGGTATTGCGGTTCGGCATCGCTCAGATCTTTTGGCATCGCTGTGTAGGTCTCTTGAGTCCGTCGGAGTAGCGGGCACGCACGGCAAGACCACAACCTCGGCATTGCTCACTCACATCTTGGTGACCGTCGGCAAAGATCCGTCCTGCATCATTGGTGCAGAGGTCCCTGGAATGGGAATCGGCGCTCGTGCTGGGTCGTCATCACTCTTCGTTCTTGAGTCGGACGAAAGTGATGGCACGCTCGATGTGCTGCCGTTGTCGCATCTCATTGTCACCAATGTCGACGTAGACCATCTTGATTACTTCGGAACTTTTGAAGAAGTGCAGCAGTGTTTTGTCGATGCAGTTCTGCGCACAACGGGTCATGTCGTGCTGAACGTTGACGACGATGGGTCTCTTCCAGTAATGAGCGCTGTTCTTCGGCGCGGCAACTTCACCACCTTTGGCAAAAGCCTGATTGCTGATGTCATCGTGAGAAAAGTGGAGCCAACTGAATCAGGAATTCGTGTTGAATTGAATGTTCGGGACGTTCGTCAGACACTGTTGATTCCATTGCGGGGAGAGCACAACGCGCTGAATGCGGCGGCTGCGATCGCAATGGCCATGCATCTTGGGGTGTCGCTTGTCGATGCATGTGCGGCGGTTGAATCGTTTGCCGGAGTTGGTCGACGGTTCACAGAGCGTGGCGTGTTCAACGGTGCCGTGCTGGTTGATGACTATGCGCATTTACCAGCAGAGATTCACGCGGCATTATTGGCTGCGCGCTCTCATCCATCGCTCACGGGCCAGCTCGTTGCGGTGTTTCAGCCAAACCGTTTTCATCGAATTGCGGCAATGGCCGACACGTACGCCGATTGTTTTGAAGCCGCAGATGTAGTGGTCATCACAGACGTCTATGCGTCCGGTACGGCTTTCATTGAAGGTGTTACCGGCGAACTTGTCGTGAACTATGTGAAAGAGGCGCATCCAGATGCGCGCGTGGTGTGGGCTCCACAACGAAAAGACATCGTCGATTTTGTTGGCTCGTTTCTGAAACCTGGTGACGTCTGCATCTCTATGGGATGTGGCGACATTGAGACATTTCCTGATGATCTCTTGGAGACAACGTCATGACGGCATGGGACGCAGACATCGTTCGTCGCGTGCTTGGTGAACACGATGTGCACTGGGAAGACAACAAGCCCATGGCGTTACTCACCACCTATGCGGTGGGCGGAATGGCACGGATTGCTATCACGGTGCGCACCTACGACGACATGCAGAAACTGGCCTCGGCGTTGTCGGTGTGTGGAGACATCCCACTGGTCGTTCTTGGCAGGGGAAGCAACACTCTGTTTTCCGACTCAGGATTCAACGGGGTTGTAGTCATTGTTGGTACATCGGATGAATCAAAATCAATCCAGTGCAGTGGCGACGTGGTGAGTGCCGCGGGATCAATGTTGATGCCCGTCTTGGCGCGTCGATCTGTGCAGGCCGCACGTGGTGGTTTGGAGTGGTGCGTGGGAATTCCTGGCACTGTTGGTGGTGCTGTGCGCATGAACGCTGGTGGCCATGGTGCAGAAATGGTCGACTCGTTGCTCAGCGCTCGAGTGCTGTCTCTTCGTTCGGGTGAAGTACATGTGGTGCCGCAGGCTGCCTTAGGGCTTCATTTTCGTGGGTCTGCTCTTAGTCCGCATCACGTTGTGGTGTCGGCAGATTTCACTACAACTTCTCAAGATGTTCAACAAGGAACCGCCGAGATTGATCACATCGTGGCGTGGCGACGAGAACATCAACCCGGTGGTCGCAATGCGGGGTCTGTCTTTGTTAACCCAGCACCTGGTGCGGGAAGTGCTGGCGCATTAATTGACGCCGCTGGTTTGCGCGGGTTCACCAGCGGCGGTGCGCACGTGTCAGAAAAGCATGCGAACTTCATTCAGGCATCGGACACGGCCTCAGCAAGTGACATCATTGCTGTGATGAACCATGTGCAAAACATCGTTCGCGAACAAACAGGAACCGTGTTGCGCAGCGAAGTTCGTCTCGTGGGTTTCGCGGACGACATTGCTCTGCAGTTTGCCGACACACAACACGATGCGCCGCACTTCATGAGTGCACGTCACGCTCTGTGCTCGATGTTGGGGGAGCAGTAATGGCCGGCAGAGACGACACGCCCATTGGTGAGTCAGACGAAGTTGCGGTGACCGATGTCAGCAAAGAGGTTCTCGCAGAGTTGTCCATTTTGTTTGGCGACTCAGTGCCCGTCGCGACAGACGACGATTCGCCAGTAGAGCCTCACGACGGATCTACCACCAACGTTGTTTCTTTCGTGCCGAAAGACCCATCAACTCCCGACATCAGCAGCCCAATTCCCGACAACGTGATCGTTCTTGGTGATGACGATATGTCTGACCGCACACCAGCGCCACCAGACCCACTTCTCGGACCACTGGCTCGTGCCGGTGAAGATGTTGTGGAGATCACAGACGACGGTGGAACTGTGGTGATTGACGCCGACTCTATGGATCGAGTGGTCATTGTGGATGACGACCGACCGGACCCCACATTTGAGGAACGTCAACGCCGCCACAAACGACGCGAGCGCCTGCGTCGCGTGAAATGGGTGAAGCTGGCCGGAGTCGTGGTGGTGGCCAGTGTTGTAGTGGCAGGTGTGTTGGCATCGCCGTTGTTTGCAATTCGAAGCGTCACCTTCGAAGGTGTTGTGTACACCAGCAAAGAAACTGTTGCAAAAGTGACGGACTCCATTCAGGGCTCATCCATTTTCACTGTCGACACTGCGAAGGCACGTGAACAACTGTTGGACGATCCGTGGGTGGCAGAAGTTCGTATCACCACTGACTTCCCAGGCAAGGCACTCGTTGAGGTTGCCGAGCGAGTTCCTGTGGTGTGGTACGTGGCTGACGACCAGAAGGCCCGAGTGGTCGATGACCGCGGACATGTGGTGGCCGTGCTGACTGGGTGGCCCACCAAGTACTTGCGAGTCATTGGTACTGGCCCGGCGCTAGAGGCGGGAGCCATAGCCGACGATGTCTATCGCGCTGCCGCGCAATTGGTGCTGGCTCTGCCCGATGAGATTCGCACAAAAGTGAAAGCGCTTGAACTCACGGGCGGGGGAGAGCTGTCCATGATCTTGAAGAGTGGCACTGTTGTCCGTTTTGGGCCGCCCACTGATCTGCAGGACAAACTGATTGCCATAGTGGTTTTGTTCCGGCGACAAGACCCCGCCACATTGGCTGTGGTGGATGTCTCCACGGGTGACCCAACGGTGCAATTGCGATAAATCCGCAGAAATACGGCGTCCAAGAAGCTGTATTGCACCAAATTGGCTCCGTTGTGTGGAAACATTGAGGAACACAGTCCGTAACGGACGTTTCTTCGGAGGAAATGGCTCATGGCCGGAGCACCACAGAACTATCTCGCAGTCATCAAAGTAATTGGTGTCGGTGGAGGCGGAGTCAACGCCGTCAACCGAATGATCGATGCTGGGCTGCGTGGCGTCGAGTTTGTTGCAATCAACACAGACGCTCAGGCACTTCTCATGAGCGACGCCGACGTGAAACTCGATATCGGTCGTGAACTCACACGTGGTCTTGGTGCTGGTTCGGACCCAGAAGTGGGCAAGGCCGCAGCAGAGGCACACCGCGCAGAAATTGAAGAACTCATTAATGGTTCCGACATGGTGTTCATTACGGCCGGTGAAGGTGGCGGTACTGGTACAGGTGCTGCTCCCGTCGTTGCTGAAATCTCGAAGTCGTTGGGTGCGCTCACCATTGGTGTTGTCACTCGTCCGTTCCAGTTTGAAGGTCGTCGTCGCTCGGTTCAAGCCGACAATGGCATTCAGCGTTTGAAGGAAAAGGTCGACACACTCATCGTTATTCCGAACGATCGGTTGTTGTCCGTTGCCAACGACAAGACATCGCTCATCAACGCATTCAAGATGGCCGATGAGATTCTGTTGCAAGGTGTTGCTGGTATCACCAACCTCATCACCACGCCTGGCCTTATCAACACCGACTTCGCCGACGTCAAGATGATCCTTACCAACGCTGGTTCAGCCTTAATGGGAATTGGTGTTGCGAGCGGAGACAACCGCGCAGTTACTGCAGCAAAAGACGCTATTTCCAGCCCAATGCTGGAAGCAGCGATCGACGGTGCACGTGGCGTGCTGCTGAACATTACGGGTCCGTCCAGCATGGGTCTGTTCGAAGTCAACGCTGCTGCCGACGAAGTACACGCAGTTGCTCACCAAGACGCAAACATCATCTTCGGTACGGTTATCGACGACGAAATGGGCGACGAAATCAAGGTCACTGTCATCGCGGCCGGTTTTGAACGCTGGGACTCTGGTGCATCTAACTCTGCGTCGTTTGCAACTCGCTCTAGCTCGCGTCCAGCCGATTCTCGTCCGAGCGCAAGCAATGTGCGTGACATCTTCTCCGACAGCGATCCGTTGTCGGACGATGATGACGATTTCGACGTTCCATCGTTCTTGAAATAGGTCATCGCACAAGTGATCGACCCAGAAGTGGTCGCGTCGCGCGTCCATGAGATTCGACTCGACATTGTTCGACTCGCGAGTCATCCAGTGTCTCTGGTTGCTGTCACGAAAACTTTTCCTGTTGAGGCGTGGAACATCGCGCTGAGCGCTGGTTGCGATGCAGTGGGTGAGAACTACGCGCAAGAACTTTTGGAAAAGGTGGGCCAGGGCCCTGCATGTCTGCCCATTCATTTCGTGGGTGCCATCCAGTCGAACAAAGTAAAGACCCTTGCGCCACATGTGGCCCTGTGGCACGGGGTTGACCGACCCTCGGTGGTGGACGAGATTGGGCGGCGTGCCCCGGGGGCCGCGGTACTGCTACAGGTGAATACCACCGATGAGGAATCCAAATCTGGGGTATCGCCAGCGGGTCTCGATGCTTTGCATTCGCGCGCCATAGAGGCTGGGCTGCAGGTACGCGGTCTCATGACGCTTGGTCCCACTCACGGAACCGAGGCCGACATTCGGGCGTCATTTATCCAATTGCGGACCCTTGCAGACCAGCACCATCTGGTGGAGTGCTCGATGGGGATGTCGGGGGACTACCGCATTGCGTTGGAGTGTGGTGCCACCATCATTCGTATCGGAAGCATGCTGTTTGGACCACGCTCGTCGGTAGGTCCGTAACTCCCACATCTGTTAGGGAAAACGGATTAGCCTGAAGGCATGTCGTTTTTCCGTCGCGCAATGGATTATCTGGGTCTCAGCAATGAAGAGGCGTACGACGATTACGACATGTCTATGGAATACGAGCGCCCTGCACGCACGCAGAGGCCTGCTCCAAACACTGAACCGCTCACACGTCGCGGTTACGAACCCGAATACTCATCGGAAACACAACGGCCTGCACCTCGTCCACAACGAGTAGATGACACAGGTGCAGCACGTCGCCCTGACGATTCAGGTTTACAAGTTCGCCCAGTTGGCGCTCCACGCTCTGCACCAACTGTTCGCGCAGTTCCTGCTGCCGGAGACACCGTCACAATTCGCCCACGCAACTTCAACGAAGCTCAAGCAATAGCCGATCATTTCAAAGATGGTGTTCCGGTCATTGTGAATCTTGAAGGTGCCGATCGTGAAATGGCGCGACGCGTTATCGACTTTGCAAGCGGCATGTGTTACGCACTCAGCGGAACAATGGAAAAAGTTGGTAGCGGCGTATATCTGTTGAAGCCTGCTGTCAGCTTCGACCAACCTATGTACTAACCCGTTATGAATCTTGTTGCTCAACTTCTCAGTCTTTTTTCGCTTGCAATCTTTGCGCGGGCAATTCTGTCGTTTTTCCCCATGCGTCCTGGGTCACCCGTAGCACCAGTCGCACAGTTTCTGTATCGAATTACAGAACCAGTTCTTGCACCCGTTCGTCGTGCACTCCCGTCTATGGGCGGCATCGATCTTTCGCCGCTTGTTGTCATTCTGGGCATTCAGATTCTCATGGGCATTCTGCTGTAGGCCTTGTAGTCACGTGTTCAGCGTGGCCATTGCCTCTAGCCTTACTGCGTGACGTACCCGCAGGTTGACCCCCAGCCGAACTTTCCCCGCCTCGAAGAGGGAGTTCTTGCGCGTTGGGAACGCGACAATACCTTTGCCGCCAGCGTTGCTGCCCGCGAGGTGGGTACAAACGGAGACAACGAATTCATCTTCTACGACGGTCCACCATTTGCCAACGGACTTCCGCACTACGGGCATCTCCTCACCGGATTCGTAAAGGACGCAGTGCCTCGCTATCAAACAATGCGTGGTCGGCACGTCGAACGTCGCTTCGGATGGGATTGCCATGGTCTTCCCGCAGAAGTGGAAGCAGAAAAAGAACTCGGCATTGCTGGGCACCCTGCTATTGCCGCATTCGGAATCGACAAGTTCAACGATGCATGCCGTACCAGTGTGTTGCGATACACAGACGAATGGCAACGCTATGTAACTCGCCAAGCCCGTTGGGTTGACTTCGGTAACGATTACAAAACTCTCGACACGCCGTACATGGAAAGTGTGATGTGGGCGTTTCGGACTTTGTGGGACAAGGGACTCATTTACGAAGGTTTCCGAGTTCTTGCCTATTGCTGGCGTTGCGAGACTCCGTTGTCGAACACAGAAACACGCATGGACGACGTGTATCGAGATCGTCAGGATCCGGCTCTCACCGTTGCCTTTACTTTGGAAACAGGCGAGAAAATTCTTGCGTGGACTACAACGCCGTGGACACTGCCATCAAACTTGGCATTAGCCGTTGGTCCAGATGTGGATTATGTGGCAGTGAAACACACCGACGGGAATACGTATCTTCTTGCCGAGGCACGCTTGGGCGCATACGAAAAAGAACTCGAAGGCGCCGAAGTGCTTCGCACTGTGAAGGGTTCTGAACTTGCAGGCCTTCATTACACGCCACTGTTCCCGTTCTTTGCCGACACAGAAAATGCTTTTGTTGTCTTGAATGCAGAGTTCGTCACCACCGAAGACGGCACGGGCGTTGTGCACATGGCTCCAGGTTTCGGCGAAGACGACCAGAACGAGTGCAACGCGGCGGGTATTCCCACTATCTGTCCCATGGACGAGCACGGTCAGTACACGGCTGAAGTGACACCGTGGGCTGGTCGTCACGTGTTCGACGCCAATACAGATGTCATCAAAACATTGAAGGAAATGGGAGTCGTTCTTCGTCACGATTCCTACAACCACAGTTACCCACACTGCTGGCGCTGTGCAGAGCCATTGGTCTATCGCGCTATCTCTTCGTGGTTTGTCCAAGTCACAAAGTTCCGCGACCGCATGGTGGAACTCAACCAAAGTATTAACTGGACACCAGAACACATCAAGGATGGAACGTTTGGTAAGTGGTTGGCCAATGCGCGTGACTGGGCTATTAGTCGAAATCGATTCTGGGGCTCGCCCATTCCTGTGTGGAAGAGCGACGACCCGAGGTACCCACGCATCGATGTGTATGGATCGTTAGAAGAACTTGAACGCGACTTTGGAGTGGCCGTTACCGACCTTCACCGACCAGGCATCGACAATTTGGTGCGTCCTAATCCCGACGACCCAACCGGTCAATCAATGATGCGCCGAGTGCCAGAGGTTCTCGATTGCTGGTTCGAAAGCGGCTCTATGCCGTTCGCTCAGGTGCACTATCCGTTTGAGAATCGCGAGTGGTTCGAGAACCATTACCCAGGCGATTTCATCGTTGAGTACATCGGTCAAACTCGCGGGTGGTTCTACACGCTTCACGTTTTGGCAACCGCACTGTTTGATCGTCCATCGTTCTCATCATGTGTGAGTCACGGAATTGTGTTGGGTGACGATGGCGCCAAGATGTCAAAGAGTTTGCGCAACTACCCAGACCCTATGGCTGTCTTCGATTCGCACGGTGCCGATGCCATGCGTTGGTATCTCTTGTCATCGCCAATCTTGCGTGGTGGAGACTTCTCTGTCACTGAAGTGGGCATGCGTGACACAGTGCGTCAAGTGCTGTTGCCCATGTGGAACTCGTGGTACTTCTTGTCGCTCTACGCAAATGCAGAGAGCAAGTCCGGTTCGGTTCGCACCGATTCCACCAATGTTCTCGACAGGTATGTGTTGGCAAAATTGGCCGACACCATCGACAGTGTCACCGTCTCTATGGATTCGTACGACCTGTTCGCGGCGTGTCACACCATTCGTACATTCCTCGATGTGCTCACTAATTGGTACATCCGCCGTAGCCGAGACCGATTCTGGGCGGGCGATCAAGACGCCATCGATACGTTGCACACAGTTCTCGACTACGTCACAAAGATCTCAGCACCGTTGCTGCCGTTGTTGAGCGACGAAATCAGTAGAGGGCTGTCGAACGGTGGACCAAGCGTTCACCTTGCCGATTGGCCCACAAGCGCAGCTCTCCCGCGTGATGCCGAACTGGTCACATCGATGGACATGGTGCGTGATGTGTGTTCATCGGCGTTGTCAGTACGTAAGGCACACGGTCGTCGTGTTCGTCTTCCACTGCAATCAGTCACTGTTGCGTCACCCTCTGCAGCATCGCTCGATAAATTCCTCGACATCGTTCGCGATGAAGTGAATGTGCGTGAGGTTGTCCTTACCGACGATGTCGCAGCTGTTGCCTCTCACGAATTGCAAGTAGTTCCCGCCGTGGTGGGCCCGCGTCTGGGAAAGAACACGCAAAAAGTCATCGGTGCAGTGAAGAAGGGCGAGTGGGAGCAGCGTGGTGATGTCATCGTTGTTGCCGGCGAAGAATTACAGCCTGGAGAGTACGCATTGAAGCTGGTCACCAAAGAAGGAACAGCAAGTGCGCCGTTGCCAGGCGGATCTGGAGTTGTGGTGTTGAACACAGATGTCACGCCAGAGCTTGAAGCCGAAGGTCTCGCACGAGATGTTGTGCGTGCAGTTCAGCAAGCCCGCCGAGACGCCCAACTCAATGTGTCCGATCGAATCACTCTCACTTTGAGCGTGGATGACGTGGTCGCCACCCAATTGGCACCGCATGAAGCACTTATTTCTGGTGAAACTCTGGCTACGTCTGTGGTCTGGGACCCATCTTTGGAGCGTTCGGTCTCCATCGAAGGGACATCCATAGGTGTGTCAGTTTCCGCTAATCGTTGAGTTAGGCCCTTTCGGGTCGTAGCCTCTCGGGGCAACACGGGCATCCCCGTTGAAAGAGAGTATTCACCATGGCAAGCAAGAAGAAGCCAGTAGCTAAGAAGCCCGTAGCGAAGAAGGCTGCACCTGCCAAGAAGAAGGCCGCACCGGCGAAGAAGGCTGCTCCTGCGAAGAAGAAGGCAGCACCTGCGAAGAAGGCTGCACCTGCCAAGAAGAAGGCAGCACCTGCGAAGAAGGCTGCTCCTGCGAAGAAGAAGCCAGTTGCGAAGAAGGCTGCACCTGCCAAGAAGAAGGCAGCACCTGCGAAGAAGGCTGCTCCTGCGAAGAAGAAGGCTGCACCTGCCAAGAAGGTGGCCGCAAAGAAGCCAGTAGCAAAGAAAGTTGTTCCTGCGAAGAAGGCAGCACCTGCGAAGAAGGTTGCGCCTACAAAGGCAGAGGCGAAGAAAGTTGACACCAAGAAGGTGGAGACAAAGAAAGCTGCGCCAGCGCCGGCGAAGCCCGCCGCGCCAATAGCACCAGCGGGTCCACCGCCGATGCCTCCTCGTAAGGCAATCAAGAAGCCAGAACCACCGAAGCGCCCAGTCATTGTGAAGGGCGCATCACAAGATGGAGTCACTTCAACAAAAGAGTTCGATTTGAAATTCCTCTTTGCGCAACGTGAACTGTTGTTGCAAGAACGCACAAAACTCACCGGTCAGGCGAATCGTCTCGAGAGCGAAGCAAATGCACTCATTGCCGACGCTGAGATGGGTGATGTTCAGTTCGACGACGAAGGCGGAGAAGGCGACACCATGGTGGTGGAGCGCGACCAAGACTTGGTCTTGATGGCCGCTGCACGACAAGTGGTGGAAGAAATTGATGCCGCTTTGGAGCGCATGAAGAATGGTGAATACGGATACTCACTTGTGTCTGGATTGCCTATTCCGAAAGAACGTTTGAAGGCTCGTCCGTGGGCCACCGAGCTCGTCACAGAACGTGCCGGCGGGCTGGGACGCCGCTAGGCGTTCACGTTCGTGCCTTCCGTGCGCCGTTTGGCGCTCATCATTGGTGTTTGTGTCGCACTTGACCAGATCACGAAGTCCTGGGCCGTCTCAGCTCTTGACGACGGCCACACCATCGACATTGTGTGGACTCTGCGTTTTGCTTTGGGATTCAACAGCGGTATTGCCTTCTCACAGGCTCAAGGACTTGGGCCAGTGGTAGGAATCATTGCCATCGCTGCGGTTGTGTTCCTTGTTCGCAACATGCTGAGTGCTCATCATCCGTTGATGTCATATGGGTTGGCAGGCATCGTGGCCGGTGCACTTGGAAACCTCGCCGACAGAGTGTTCCGTGGCGATGGGTGGCTGCGTGGCAAAGTGGTCGACTTTATTGATCTTCAATGGTTTCCGGTGTTTAACGTTGCAGACTCATGCATCACGCTTGGCGCGATAGCGGTCATTGTCGGATTGTTCGTTGAGCAGAACACTGCTCGAAAGGATGCGGAAGCGTCATGAAAGTTGAAGAAACTGTTCCGGGCGCACTCGATGGCGAACGAATCGATCGCATTGTGTCCATCATCGCCGACATCTCGCGATCAGACGCAACGAAGTTGATTGCGGATGGTGGGGCCGAAGTAGATGGAGTTCTTGTTTCATCGGGGAAGCCACGCTTGAAGGAAGGGCAGATTGTTGTTGTCGATCTGAACAAAATTCCTGTTGAAGAAATGCCCGGACCCGATGCATCTGTCGTTCTCGATGTTGTGTATGTAGACGACGACATCATTGTCATTAACAAGAGCGCCGGAATGGTGGTTCACCCAGCATCAAGTCACGGAACAGGAACCGTGGTGAATGGCATTCTTGCCCTGTATCCCGAGGTGGCAACGGTGGGCCAGCCCGCGCGTCCAGGAATTGTGCATCGTCTCGACGCGGGCACTACTGGAATGATGGTGGTTGCACGTTCACAACGTGCGTACGACTCACTAGTGGAAGCTCTGTCGGAACACGAAGTGGGTCGTGAATATGTGGCCTTGTCATGGGGTCACTTCGATTCGCCAACTGCAACAGTTGATGCAGCAATTGGTCGACATCCGCGAGACCCCATGAAGATGGCGGTGGTGAATAGCGGCAAGTGGGCGCGCACACATCTCCAGGTATTGGAAACGTTTAATGAACCAGCAGATCTCAGTCTTGTTCAGTGCACCTTAGAAACTGGGCGTACACATCAAATTCGTGTTCACCTTGCTGCGGTTGGTCATTCAGTAGTGGGGGACACCATGTATGGCGGAGCGAAATCGGCGCTCAAGGCTGACCGCCCCATGCTTCATGCGCGACGTCTCACGTTGATTCATCCGGGTTCACATGAAGAAATGACCTGGGAAGCAGAAATACCAAACGACATGCACGTGGTGTTGTCGAAGTGCTCGACGCACAACCCCGACGCAATTTAGTGGTGATGGTGTGGGTCGGCCTTTGGCCACTCACCCGTGCCTGCAGCAGCGGCGGCAATTGATTCCAGCGTGTATGCATCGAGATGTTCGCGCATGTGTTGTCCGGCTACATCCCAAATTGCTAACAGCACGCATTGACCCTCGTGATCGCAGGACCCGTCCTGGTGAGGCTGGCCAAAGTCTCCCAGGGTGATGGGGCCATCGACAGCGGAAATGATTTCGGAGAGCTTGATGTCTTTGGGCAGTTTGGCCAAGACATAACCGCCGCCCACACCACGCTTGGAACGAACAAGACCGGCACCTTTCAGGGCCAGCAAGATTTGTTCCAGGTAGGGCTGGGGAAGCCCTGTGCGGTCGGCAATGTCGCGAACTGAGGTGGGTCCGCCATCGTCGGCATGAAGGGCCAACGACAAAAGGGCCCGACAGGCATAATCACCTCGCGTAGAAACTCGCACAGAGACATCGTAGGTGGTGAACTAGGGGGGTGAGCGCTCCTACACCTGTCCTTCCCCAATATTCGGGTGGTTGCCTCTCGAACATCATTCCAGCGTTGTGTGCCCCGGGCGGGCCACGCACGGTGCCGTCGTGGATGCCCCAGATGGTTGCTGGTGCTCCGCGCATCGTTGTCTTGCTGGTGGATGGGCTGGGGTGGAACCAACTTCAGGCTCACTCAATCCACATGCCCACATTGTCGTCGTTTACTGGCGGGCACATCACGTCCATCACTCCCTCCACAACAGCTACCGCGCTCACCTCATTGGTGACCGGTCTTGCACCCGGAGAGCACGGTCTCATTGGTTATCGAGTGGACATGGGGAACACCGTGATGAACGTGTTGCGCTGGGGAGACGAAACGGGAGACTTGCGTCGCACATTCCCGCCTGAAACCACTCAGCCATGTCCTCCATTTCTTGGTCTCAGTGTTCCTGTTCTCAGTAAGGCAGAACTTGAAGGGACAGGTTTCACGCGAGCACATCTGAATGGTGTGAAGCACATGGGATGGCGTGCATCGAGCAGTATTCCTGTCCTTATTCGTACGGCACTCGATGCAGGTGAAGAGTTTGTCTACGCCTATTACGACGGTGTCGACAAGATTGCACACGAGCGCGGATTTGGTGAGTTTTACAACGCTGAACTTCGTGCGACCGACACGTTGATCGCTGACATCGTGTCGGTGCTTCCGCCCGACACAGTTTTGATAGTGACTGCTGATCATGGTCAGGTGCATGTGGGTGATAACACCCTCATTCCTGCAGCGAATATCACCACACACGTCAGTCACCAGTCGGGTGAAGGCCGTTTTCGTTGGTTGCATGCTAAACGTGGTCGTGAGGGTGCAGTTCTTGATGCAGCGCTTCAATACGACGATGTTGCGTGGGTAGTCACCAAAGAACAAGTTCTTGATGAGTGTTGGTTCGGTCCGCGAGTTTCCGACCCTATTGCTCGTCGCATGGGTGATGTGGCACTAGTTGCACACGGGCCTGTCAGTTTTGATGAGCCGCTCGATAGTGGTGCGTTTGACCTTGTGTGTCGTCATGGTTCGCTCACGGAAGATGAAATGCTGGTCCCACTTCTTGCGTATAAGTCGTAAAGGTGTTGTCTCGAACCCTCGTAGTGTTGGCAGAATAGAGCCGTGACACAAAATGGTGAATCTCCCCAGGTTGTAACGGGCGCCGAAATTGTGAATTCGGTTCCGTCTTTCGACGGCGATATGCCTGCTACAGAGAGCGTGACCGAACCAGCCAAAGTGATGCGTATCGGTTCCATGGTTCGCCAACTTCTCGAAGAAGTTCGCGGCACACAACTCGATGAAGCAAGTCGTGAACGGCTTGCCGAAATCTATGAACGGTCAATTGTTGAAATTTCGACCGCATTGTCGCCAGACCTCGTTGAAGAATTGCACATCTTGGCGTTGCCATTCAAAGATGGGGAAGTGCCAAGCGAAGGCGAACTGCGCGTCGCCAAGGCACAACTTGTGGGCTGGTTGGAGGGACTCTTTCACGGAATCCAAGCAACCCTTTTCGCGCAACAGATCGCCGCTCGTCAGCAAATTGAGCAAATGCGTCAGATCCCACCCACCGGTCCCGGCTCAAGTGGCCCGGGCGGAACATATCTGTAAGTCTGCGCCGAAGGCCAAGGTGGCCGACGCACCCGACTGCTACTTTTGACATCCTCGCCCGTTGGTGCGCGACTTCTGGTCGTTTGCCATCACCGTGCGTTACTGGTTACAGGTTTGGAAGGAGTGGAGAGTGTCGTCGTCGTTTACACATCTCCACGTTCATACCGAGTTCTCCATGTTGGATGGTGCAGCCCGCCTCGACGAACTTGTTTCAAAAGCCGTTGAAGATGGTCAGCCTGCGCTCGGCATTACCGACCACGGCAACATGTACGGCGTTATCGACTTCTACAAAGAATGTCGAAAGCAGGGCATCAAGCCCATCATTGGCACCGAGGCCTACATGGCTCACGACCATCGCACCGAACGCATTGCGCGGCGCGGACGATTAGACGACAACGGCGGGTCAGATGAAGGCGGGCGAAAGCAGTATTACCACCTCACCTTGCTCGCTGAGAACAACGAGGGCTACGCCAACCTCATCAAGCTGTCCAGTTATGCATTCCTCGAGGGCTATCACTACAAGCCACGAGTCGACTGGGAACTGCTAGAACGGCATGCGTCTGGCCTTATTGCCACCACCGGATGTTTGGGCGGCCATGTGTTGCAGTCGCTTCTCAATGGCGACGAAAAAGGTGCGCTGCAAAAAGCGGGTCGTCTGCAGGAAATTTTTGGGAAAGACAATCTGTTCGTCGAGCTTCAGAATCACGGCATCGCCGACCAATTGCGTACCAATCCCAAGTTGGTAGAGATCGCTCAGAAAATTGGCGCGCCTCTTCTTGCCACTAACGACTCTCACTATGTCAACCAGGCCGACCACGAGGCACACGACGCGTTGCTGTGTGTGCAAACCGGTGCGTTCATGCGAGACCAAGATCGCTTCAAGTTCGAAGGAACCGAGCACTATCTCAAATCTGCTGAAGAAATGCGTTACCTCTGGCGCGAACTTCCTTCTAGTTGTGACAACACCCTGTGGATCGCTGAGCGTGCAGATGTCAACATCGAACTAGGTACCTATCGCTTGCCCGTGTTTGCAGTGCCTGCAGAATTTGAAAACGACGAGAAGTATCTGGAACATCTCACTTGGCAGGGCGCACAAATGCGCTGGGGCTCAGACCTTCCTGCCGACGTTGTAGAACGTGTGTCGTTCGAACTGGGTGTCATCAAACAGATGGGATTCAGTTCGTATTTCCTCATCGTGTGGGACCTCATCAAACACGCGAAAGATTCCGGCATTCGTGTTGGTCCAGGTCGTGGTTCGGCAGCTGGGTGTGCTGTTGCCTACTGCCTGCGCATCACCGAACTCGACCCGTTGAAGTACGACCTTCTGTTTGAACGATTCTTGAATCCGTCACGAGTCAGCATGCCCGACATTGACATGGACTTCGACTCTCGTTATCGCGATCACATGATTCGCTATGCCGCCGAAAAATACGGTCGCGATCACGTTGCGCAAATCATTACGTTTGCCACCATTAAGGCGCGTAATGCGGTGCGCGATGCCGCACGCGTGCTTGGCTATGAATACGCAGTAGGCGACAGCATCGCCAAACTCATGCCACCACTTATTCAAGGTCGAGACACACCATTGGCTGCGTGTCTCGAATTTGACGAAAAATTCGCAGATGGATTCCGTGAGGCTCAAGCCCTTCGTGAACTCGTCGGTCGCGACGAAGTTGCTGCCAAGGTAGTGGAGGTTGCACGCGGTCTCGAAGGTCTGAAACGGTCCGACGGTATCCACGCCGCTGCTGTGGTGATTACTCCCGAACCACTCATGGAGTACTTGCCCATTCAGCGCAAACCCGTCGGAGATCTCAAAGCCGACGAAGCGCCCATCGTGACGCAATATGAAATGCACGCAGTTGAAGAACTCGGGCTTCTCAAGATGGACTTCTTGGGTCTACGTAACCTCGACGTCATTACCGACACCGTCGAGATGATTCGCCGTCAACGCGACGCCAGCTTCGATATCGACACTGTTCCGCTAGACGACCAAGCAACGTTCGAATTGTTGGGCAGGGGAGACACCATCGGAATCTTCCAGTTGGAGTCTGCTCCTATGCGAGCACTCTTAAAGTCCATGCGCCCGACGTCGTTTGAAGACGTCAGTGCGGTGTTGGCTCTGTATCGCCCGGGCCCCATGAGTGCCAATATGCACAACGACTACGCCGACTACAAGAACAATCGCAAGACTCCGGAGTACTTCCACCCCGAAGCGCGCGAACTTCTTCACGACACGTTTGGTCTCATGGTGTACCAGGAAAGCATGATGCGTGTGGCTCAACGTTTTGCTGGATACTCGCTGGCCCAAGCAGACAACTTGCGAAAAGCGTGCGGCAAAAAAGACCCGGTCGCCATGGAAAAAGAAGAGTCGGTCTTTGTCGACGGATGCGAAAAGACTGGTTACGGTCGGGAGCTCGGCGAATCCTTGTTTGCGGTTATTCGAAAATTTGCTGACTATGCATTCAACAAGAGCCATACGTTCGGATACGGACTCATCTCGTATCAAACTGCATATCTCAAAGCGCATTTCCCAGTGGAGTACTCCGCCTGCTTGTTGTCTTCCGTAAAGGGCAACTACGAAAAGGCGGCTATTCACTTGGCCGACTGCCGCGCCATGGGCATCGTCGTGTCAAACCCAGATGTCAATGCTGGTCGTTCCGAATTCGAAGCGATCAGTACCGAATCAGAAAAGCGCATCGTGTTCGCATTGTCAGCGGTGCGCAACGTGGGCGAAGGTTTGGTGGCACTCATCACGCAAGAGCGCGATACCAATGGTCCTTTCGCATCCTTCCACGACTTCGCACTTCGTGTTCCCGAACAAGCACTCAATAAGCGAGCCGTTGAATCGCTTATCAAGGCGGGCGCATTCGATTCCTTTGGTCATCCACGTCGCGGATTGCTCATGGCGTATGAATCCATTATCGACGATGCCATCGCAAAACGTCGTGAAGAAGAAAAGGGCGTCATGTCGCTCTTCGGAGAACTCGAAGAGTCAACATCGGGTGGCTGGTCGTCTGAAATTGCTATTCCCGATCTTCAGTTCTCAAAGCCCGACCAACTTCGTCACGAGAAAGACATGTTGGGTCTGTACATCTCGGACCATCCGCTAAAGGGTGTGGAACTTGCGCTGCGTCGACTCACCACAAGCACCATTCGAGACCTAGAGACGCGCGAAGCGGGCATGGTCACCATTGGTGGAGTTCTGTCATCGTTGAACCGTCGCTTCACCAAGCGCGGCGATCAAATGGCAACGTTCGTGTTAGAAGACATGGACGCCAGCATCGAAGTAACGGTGTTTGCCAAGGTTCTTGCCGAGTTCGGTCACCTTCTTGCCAACGATCTTGTTGTCACGGTCACGGGCCGACTCAACAAGCGCGAAGACAATCCGGCCAGCTTTAGTGCGCAACGAATCGTTGTTCCTCAGAACCTCGACCAACGAATTCCCGAGATTGTGCTGTCACTTCCAGCCGGGTTCACCGCCGAGAAGCTAGACACTCTAAAGACCATCATTTCTGAATTTCCCGGAATGTCTCCCATTCGTATTCAGTTGCCCAGTGGCAAAATGTTCGACCTCGGCGGCAGTGCATTGGTCGACATGGAGAAGGCTGTGGCCCCTTTGCGCCTCACATTTGGCTCAGGTTCGGTCAAAATCGCCTGATTTCGCCTCTTTGTTTCGGGGTTCTCGCCCTCGGAATGGCAGAATAGAAGGGTTGTATCTGGCAAACCCGCCAGTAACCCTAGGGAGCCGTTCCGTTCAATGTCGTTGGAAGTAGCCACACAGGACTGCAGTGCCCTCACCGAGGCCCAGATCGAAGAGATGCTCACCATTGAGGGTGGGTTTGGTCTTGCGCAGTTTCAGAAGGCCCAGTCCGATTGGGTGCTGTGTACCTTGGCGCGCATCGACGGCAAATTGCATGGCGTCACTTTCTCTACGCTCGAGCGAATCGGTGGAACACCGTGTGTCCTCATTGGGCTAATGACCATCAAGCGCACCGGCAAGCGTGACGCTGTGTTGAAGGGTCTCATGGGCGAGGCATATCACCGTGCGCTCATGGCATTCCCCGACGAAGACGTCGTTGTGGGAAGCCGTTTCGTCTCGCCAGACGGAGTGGAAGCGTTCAAGTCGCTCACCGACATCATTCCTCGCACGGGGCATCGTGCAGATGGGGAACAACGTGCATGGGGCAAGCGCCTCGCACGTCGCTTCGGAGTCGAAAGCAAGTACGACGGCCAAACATTTGTTGTGGCGTACGATGGTCAAAGTGGTTACCTCGATTTTGAATCATCAAAGCCAGAGAAGATCTCAGAAAACATCACTGCGTTGTTCACCACCGTCAATGCGAAAAAAGGTGGCGTCATCATTATCCACGGCTGGACCATGGCCGAAAGCTTGGTCAAGCTCGGCGCTCGTTCGTAACACTGTGGAGTTCGTCGAGCTCGTTCGCACAAGGCGAATGACTCGCTCATTTTCATCAACACCTGTGCCGCCAGAGTTGTTGGAACACTGTGTTGAACTTGGGGTGCGGGCACCAAGTGCTGGCAAGTCTCAAGGGTGGCATCTGTTGGTGCTGACTGGCGACGAAACTTCTCAGTACTGGGACATTGCATTTCCCACGGAACGCCGAGAAGGTTTCACCTATCCCGGACTTTTCGCGGCACCCGTCATTGCGCTCGTTCTCGCAGATGAGCAGGCGTATCTCTCTAGGTATTCGGAACCTGACAAGCAGCAAACAGGATTAGGTGAGTCCACCGATGCATGGGTGGCACCATATTGGACAATCGATGCTTCATTTTCCACCATGACCTTGCTGTTGGCATTACACGACGTGGGTCTTGGTGCGTTGTTCTTCGCTCACGCGCAAGAGGGTGCGCTACGAGATCAGTTTCACATTCCACAATCAGTTCACATTTTGGGAACTCTTGCGATTGGTTATGAAACATCGGACAAAGCGCAAGATGGGCGCAGCGCCAAGCGACCTTTTACAAAGACGTCGTCAGTTATTCATCGCGGCCGTTGGTAGCCAGACTCTGTCGAAACTGGTCAACGGTGGTTGTAGGCAACATGCACTGATGATCTCTGCATACGTATGCCGAACCAGGAACTCTGTCGGTCCACACAGGTGAATCGAAGGGTTCGCCCCACGCAACAACACTGTGTGGTCGCCACTGTTGTCTGAACTCATGGAGGAACTCGCCCGCAGGTCCAGGCAAGACCACTTCCATCGTGCCGTCAGCCAAGACAAGGCTCGCAGAGACGGCATGGCAGAAAGCCGATGGGGCAGAGGGTGCCACGCGAGCGAGGAGCCGCAGAGTGTCGATGGCGAATGTGCGCCACTGGGGTTCGCCGGTGAGCGCAGAGAGTCGCAAAAACGCCATAGCGGCAACGGAGTTTGCTGATGGTGTTGCATTGTCCATTAAGTCCTTTTGTCGAACAATGAGTTGTTCGGCAGTGGTGCCCACCGTAAAGAAGCCGCTGTTCTCGTGATCCCAGAACTCGTCGCATAGTTGTTGTGCTGTGCTTCGCGCAACCATCAACCATTCGTGGTCTGCAGTGAGTTCATACATGCGAACCATGGCGTCGACAACGTGTGCCAGATCGTGTGCGAGCGCAGTGTGTCTGGCGCGAGGTTCTGCGTTCGACTGCCAACTTCTCTTCCACGCTCCGGATTCGTCACGCAAGTTGTCCACCAAGAATCGCGCATTCTTTATGGCGGCTGTGGTGAATTGTTCGTCTTCAAACGCTGCGGCTACTTCACATAGCGAAGACAACATCATGGCGTTCCATTCCAAGAGCACTTTGTCGTCGAGTCCTGGTCGAGAGCGTTGGGCGCGAACAGTGTGAAGTTGTTGTCGCCATGTTTCCACCGTGGCAGGGCGCACAATGTCTGCTCGTTGGGCGATTCGGTTCGGTATGGAACGGCCCTCAAAGTTCCCTGGTTCAGAGATGTCCCAGTAGGCGCATGCGGCGGCACTGTCGTTGCCAAGAACTGTGTGAATCTCTGTAGGAGTCCAGGTGTAGAACGCCCCTTCTTCAGAATGGCCGTGTTCATCTAAAGAGTCGGCGTCCTCGGCGCTAAAGAATCCGCCGTCAGGATGTGACAGGTCGGTCAATACGTACGACACAATCTCGCGAACAATCTGTTCGTCTCGTTCTTCGTGGTTCATTTGCCACATGTGGAGGTACACGCGCGCAAGAAGTGCTTGGTCGTACAGCATCTTCTCAAAGTGGGGAACGAGCCATCTGTCGTCAACGCTGTAGCGAGAGAAACCACCGCCGACGTGGTCGTACATGCCACCTGCTGCCATGGCATCGAGTGATGTGCGCACCATGTCCACAAGTTGTGAGTCGTCGTTCAGCAAGGACACTCGCAACATGAGATCGAGACCAAACGTTGACGGAAACTTTGGCGCGCCACCGAAACCACCCCAGGTGGAATCGAACGACGACTGCAGTGCGCCAATAGTGGTGGACACAAGTTGGCGCGCATCAACGGCAGGCGCGGGTTCAACATGTGCCGTGCGACCAATGGCTTCAACTAGAGCATCAATGTTCTGTTGCAATTCATCACGGCGGTTATTCCATGCATCGTCGACCGCTTCCATCAACTTCACAAATGTTTCGCGTGGGTAGTAGGTACCGCCATAGAACGGTTCACCAGTTGGGGTGCAAAAGACGGTCATGGGCCAGCCGCCACGTCCAGTGAGTGCTTGCACTGCATCCATGTAGACCGCATCAACATCGGGACGTTCTTCTCTGTCCACTTTGATGTTCACGAAGAGTTGGTTCATGACCGTTGCGGTGGCGTCGTCTTCAAAACTTTCGTGCGCCATCACGTGGCACCAGTGGCAGGCGGAGTAGCCGACCGATAACAGAATGGGCTTGCCTGTTCGTTGCGCTTCGGCAAAAGCCTCGTCACCCCACTGATACCAATGGACGGGGTTGTCTCGATGTTGGCGCAGATATGGCGACGAAGCGTCGGCGAGTCTGTTCACGAAGAACTATGCACCCATGGCGTGGTAGCCACCGTCAACATGGATGATCTCGCCAGTTGTGGCGGGGAACCAGTCCGACATCAGCGCAAGGACGGTCTTTGCGACGGGTGTGGAATCTGTGACGTCCCATCCGAGTGGCGCGCGTTCATCCCACACGTCTTCAAACTTCTTGAACCCGGGGATGGACTTCGCGGCCATTGTCTTGATGGGTCCCGCAGCGACCAAATTGCAGCGAATGCCACGTGGTCCCAAATCTTTAGCGAGGTAACGGTTTGTTGCTTCAAAGGCGGCTTTCGCAACACCCATCCAGTTGTACGCAGGCCACGCAACGGTGTTGTCAAAGTCGAGGCCAATGATGGTGGAACCTGGGCTCATTAGCGGGAGGAAAGCATCAGCCATGGTCTTCAGTGAGTACGCGGAAATCTCCATGGCTACTGCAACATCGCTCCATTGTGCTGCCAGGAAATCGTCCCCTAGGCACACTTCGGGTGCGAATCCGATGGCGTGGAGCACCGCATCAACATGGCCAAGTGATGCGCGCACATTCTCACGAACTGATTCCACATGCTCTGCATTGGTGACATCAAACTCGAAGACCTCGACGGGGGTATCCAACTTTCGTGCAGTGCGTTGAGTAAGTGACAAGGCACGTCCAGCACCAGTAAGAACAATTTCGGCGCCTTCTCGTTGAGCGAGTTGTGCCACACGAAAGGCCAGCGAGGCGTCGGTAAGTACGCCTGTGACCACAATTTTCTTGCCATCGAGAAGTCCCATGGTTATGACCGTAGTTCGGCAGGGGTCTATGTGTAAGGCTCTACGGCATGCGTATTGGAATCCTCGGTGGAACCGGACCTGCTGGAACTGCTCTCGGAGCGCGGCTTGCGTCGGTTGGTTACGAAGTCGTGCTTGGCTCTCGTTCGAAGTATCGCGCTCTTGAAGCGTGTGACTCGGTGAAGGCAAAGTGGCCCGAGCTCAATCTGAACCTTCAGGCCGGAGACAATCACGCCGCTTCAGCATGTGACGTGGTGGTGCTTGCTACTCCGTGGGACGGTGCGGCCACTACGGCTCAAGAGCACATCGATTTACTGGCAGGCAAAGTCGTCATCAGCATGGCAAACGCACTCGTTCGGGTGGGTCATGAATTCCAGCCACTACTTCCACCACGCGGAAGTGTTGCCGCCCATGTTCAAGCTGCAGTTCCCCAATGTCGTGTGGTGGCTGCGTTCCATCACTTGCCTGCAACAGAACTTGGCCATCTTGGTGAACCAATCGACTCCGACGTTCTTATTTGTTCCGACGATGTTGAAGCCACACAGATTGCAATGGAAATAACGTCAAAGATTCCAGGGTGTCGTCCACTCGATGCGGGTGAACTTTCAAATGCCACCGCAATTGAAGCTTTCACTGCAGTGCTTCTTCAGTTGAATGTTCGCTACAAGACACGTGTTGCTCCAAAGTTGACCGGTATCAAGCGAGACCCTCGGGCCCAGGCATAACGCTCATGAGTATGCGGTTGTACGACACGGCTCGACGCGAGGTTGTTCCGTTTACGCCCGGAGACACCGTGCTCATGTACACGTGCGGCATCACGCCGTATGACGCCACACATCTCGGACACGCTGCAACTTTCCTTGTATACGACATTCTTCAGCGTCGCCTTATCGATCGTGGTCACACCGTTCGTTGTGTTCGCAATGTCACTGACGTAGACGATCCTTTGTTTGCGAAGGCACGCGAATTGGGTGTGCACTATCTCGACCTCGCAGCTGGTGAAGAAGCTCGTTTCAATCGCGACATGGAAGCCTTGAATGCATTACCGGTGTACAGCACCCCACGTGCGTCGTCTGCAATCTCCGATATTCGCGGTTTTATCGGCATGGTGCTCGACCGCGGATTCGCATACGCCGCAGGCGGTTCTGTGTATTTCGATGTCACGAAGTTTCCGTCTTTCGGCGAAGTGTCGCATTACTCACACGAGCAGATGATTGAGTTTGCTCGCCAACGAGGTGGCAATGTCGATGATCCCCACAAACGAAATCCATTGGACTTCGTGTTGTGGCACCCATCGGCCGACGATGAACCGTCGTGGGATGCTCAATGGGGTGCGGGCCGCCCTGGTTGGCACATTGAATGTTCCGCGCTTGCACTTCGAGAACTTGGAACCACTATCGATCTCCACGGTGGCGGAAGCGACCTCATCTTTCCGCATCACGAGTGCGAACGTGCTCAATCTGAAGCCGCAACAGGGGAGACCTTTGTTCGGCATTGGATGCATGTTGCGATGGTGTTCAAAGATGGCGAAAAGATGTCAAAGAGTTTGGGCAACTTGGTCTTCGTCGATGCATTGCGCAAAGAGTGGGACCCGCGCAGCATTCGTCTGGCCGTTATCGAACACCACTACCGCAATGAATGGGAATGGGACGACCGATTGATGCCTCGTAACCACCAGCGGTTGCTGGCGTGGAAGGCCTCTGTGGGTGGCACTGCGTCACCTGTGCTCGACCAAGTTCGTGAACATTTGGACAACGACCTCAATACGCCCGCCGCAATTGCTGCCATCGACGCAGCTGCGGCTGCTGGGCACGATGTGTCAACCAGTGCCTCGCTCTTAGGTGTGGAATTGGACGCTTCGCTGTCACCTGCGTGACATCTCCTGAGTCGCGGGTCACATCAGTATTGATCATTTGTAAATAGTTGGTTATGCCTGTTTAGCGGGTCTGATTTAGGGTCTATTGTCTGCGGTACATGGCCACCGACGACGAACGCAATTCAGCTGAACCACAATCAGCCGCCTTGCCCGGAACAGGTCGCGCCCAAATTCGTGCCCGTCGTGTCATTACGCCACTTCTGAATCGTCTCTGGAACGTCACTATTGAGGGTGCTCATAACATTCCATCCGACGGTCCTGCAATCTTGTGTCCAAATCACATCAGTTTTTTCGATTCAGTCTTCACGATGGTGTACGCGCAACGACAAATCAGCTTCGTCGGCAAAGCTGAGTACATGGATTCATGGAAAACAAAACATTTGTTTCCCGCGCTTGGAATGATTCCCATCGACCGCGCTGGCGGATCCAAGAGCGAAGGTGCACTCATTGCGGCAGAGCAAGTGTTGCGCCGAGGAGAACTCTTCGGCATTTATCCCGAAGGGACCCGTAGCCGCGATGGCATGTTGTACAAGGGCCATACCGGTGCTGCACGGCTTGCATTGAAAGTGGGCTGCCCCATAATTCCAGTGGGCATTATTGGTACGAGGGAAATTCAACCGCCCGATACGTTCTTTCCGAAAATCGGATTGGAGTGCACGGTGAAGTTCGGAACTCCCATTGATCCCTCTCGCTATTCGTCCCGCGGAGACGACCATTTGGTTCTGCGTGAAATCACAGATGAATTGATGTACGAGATTCGAGAACTGACGGGTCAGGAATACCGAAACGTGTATGCCACAAAGAAAGCCGAAGCGCTGCCCACCGATACGGCTGTCGTCTCCTCCTAGCAAATAGGACAGGGTGCTCTGGTGCCCGCTCCGTAGAATGGGAGCCTCATGGCTGATATCTCTGTCCTTCTCCCTGATGGTTCCGCTCGCTCTGTGCCTGCCGGTGCCACCATTGCCGATGTTGCGGCATCCATCGGGTCTCGCTTGGCAAAGTCTGCGCTTGCCGGAACCGTCAATGGTGACGAAGTCGACCTCACCACCGTGGTTGCCGACGGTGTCACCGTTTCAGTCATCACCGCCGATTCCGATGCTGGTCGACATGTTCTGCGTCACTCCACCGCCCATGTGCTGGCTCAAGCGGTAGTGCAGTTGTTCCCCGGAGCTCAGTTCTCCATTGGTCCTGCAATCGAGGATGGTTTTTACTACGACTTTGAATTGCCTGGTGGTCGCACATTCTCAGACGACGACCTTTCGTCAATTGAGGCTCGCATGCGCGAGATTATGAAAGCGAACCAACCGTTCATTCGTTCAGAACTCAGCGCCGCCGATGCATTGACATTATTCGCGTCACAGAAGTACAAGTGCGAAATCATTGAGCGCGTCACATCGGGTGCCGCCGACGGCAGCGATGCCGGTGAAGTGGGTAACTCCGACACCATCAGCGTGTATCGCAACTCCGATGAGTTTGTCGATCTGTGTCGCGGCCCCCACGTGCCTTCCACTTCTCGACTCGGCCACTTTGCCCTCATGAAAGTTGCTGGTGCGTATTGGCGCGGCAACGAAAAAGGTCCCATGTTGCAGCGCATCTACGGAACCGCATGGGAAAGCGAAGTTGCACTGAAAGAACACCTGCATCGTCTTGAAGAAGCAGGGAAGCGCGACCATCGCAAGCTTGCTAACGAACTAGACCTGCTGTCGTTCCCATCGGAACTTGGTGGTGGACTCGCAGTGTGGCATCCAAAGGGTGCCATTATTCGCAAGCTCATGGAGGACTACAGCCGTCAGCGTCACCAAGACGGCGACTACCAGTTCGTCTATACGCCGCATCTTGCAAACGCCAACTTGTTTGCACAGTCAGGCCACCTTGACTTCTATGCCGACGGCATGTACCCACCCATGGAGATGGACAACGGCACGTACTACATGAAGCCTATGAACTGCCCTATGCATTGCCTTATTTACGGCAGTCGTCAGCGCAGTTACCGCGAACTACCTCTGCGTTTGTTCGAGCTTGGCAACGTGTATCGCTACGAACGCGCCGGAACTCTGCATGGTTTGTTGCGTATTCGCGGCTTCACACAGGACGACAGCCATATTTATTGCACCGAAGATCAAATGGCAGAAGAAATCGCGTCGCTTCTTGATTTCATTATGTCGGTATTGCGTCGTTTCGGGTTCAATGACTTTGAATTCAACTTGTCAACGCGTGACCCAGAGAAATCTGTCGGCTCCGACGAAATCTGGGAGAAAGCCACCATTGCATTGGGTGATGCTTTGGGCTCACACGGACTTGAATACAAGATCAAAGATGGCGATGCAGCTTTCTACGGACCCAAAATCGACATCGATGTTCGTGATGCCATTGGTCGAAAGTGGCAGCTCAGCACAATTCAGTTGGACTTCAACTCTCCAGAACGTTTTGGCCTTGAATATGTAGGTAACGACGGCCAACGTCGGCGCCCCATCATGATTCACCGTGCACTTATGGGGTCAATTGAACGATTCTTTGGTGTTCTCATTGAGCACTACGCAGGCGCATTCCCCACGTGGCTATCGCCCGAACAGGTTCGTGTGTTGCCGGTTGCTGCAGCCCACAACGACTACGCGCAGTCTGTTGTGTCTCAATTGAAGTCACGCGGATTCCGTGTGGATATTGATCACGCCGATGAACAGCTTGGTAAGCGAATTCGTAATGCCAAAACTGGCAAGGTTCCCTATGTCCTTGTTGTTGGCGACGACGATGTGGCGCACGGAACTGTCGGCGTCAACCCGCGTGGCGGAGATGTAGAACGCGATGTCACAGTCGGTGCATTTGTCGATCGATTGGCGGCCGATGTTGCCGAAGGACAGTCGGGCGGCGAATAAATGTCGCTAGAACAATTGTGGAACGGCTGGCGTGCAGAGTACGTCGGTAGTGGGGCCTCGCATTCGTCTGACCCGTCTAAATCTGTATTTACTCGCATCTTGGAATCTGGTCTCTCCGATGAAGAGGCTCACATTGTTCATCGTTCGTCGCACTGTTTCGTCATTTTGAATGCGTACCCGTATGCCACTGGCCATCTCTTGGTTCTTCCGTATCGAGAAGTGGCCAATCTTGAAGATCTGTCCCTCGATGAATCTCACGACATGTGGGCAACGGTCACACATGCAACGTGTGCGCTTCGTGTGTCGCATAACCCCGACGCACTTAATGTCGGAATCAATCTCGGCGCTGCAGCAGGTGGCAGTATTGCGCAGCACCTTCATGTTCACGTGGTGCCGCGCTGGAATGGCGATTCCAACTTCATGACCGCTGTTGCTTCTACTCGAACAATTCCCGAATCACTTCCCGATACTGCGTCAAAAGTGCGTAGTGCATGGCCCAAGGGGGACCAATGACAGACGACATCCGCGATCAACTTCCAGAAGATCTCAATGCGGTCGATCACATCGGCGTGTACGACTTTCCTGACAACAGTCGCCGGCGTATTCCTGGCGTCATTTATGTAGTGCTTGCCGCTGCATGTGTAGGGGTGTGGAAAGTTGCCGATTCCAATGACTCACCTTTGGTGAATCGCGGCCTTATCTTCGCTGCCATCGTTCTCGCGATGATGGCAATTATCTCCATCACGAGCGGTTGGCGAATGACAGTCAATGAATCAGATGCATTGGTGATCGCCACTCGTGAGGTGGGATATCCCGTCGGCCACGCGTCTGCACAACAAGTGTGGCGTGGTGTTCGCAGCCGTCCTACCTGGCGTATTTTTTGCTACAGCGCCGAAGAACCACCCCTTCGACGCGGGTTAGTTCTCGTCGATGCTGTGAATGGTTCCGTGGTCGAATGTCTTGTGGAGCAAAACCCAGAGGCTGAAGTGACCACACCAGAGACGTCAGGGGAGTAGCGTTCTCTAAATGTTCGACGGCAGATTTCGAGCGCCGATTGAGCGCGCAGTCAAACCTGTTGGCATGTTGTTGCGTCGAACAGGAATGTCGCCCGATCACCTCACCATTCTCGGAATCGTGGTGGCTGTTGGTGCCGCTTTCGCCATTGGTCAGGGAGCCCTTCGTGGAGGATTGGTCCTCGTCATTGCGGCGGCACTTCCCGACATGCTCGATGGCGCGTTAGCGAAGGCATCAAACTCGGCTAGCCAACGTGGAGCATTCTTTGACTCGGTCGTCGATCGTGTCACCGACTCAGTTCTTTTCGGCGGAGTGGCGTGGTATTTCGCCTCGGAGAAAAGCCCACATCTTGCTTTGTTGCCTATGGCCATCATGGGTGTGTCGTCTCTTATCTCATACGAGCGTGCGAAAGCTGAATCACTTGGTTTGTATGCCAAGGGTGGCCTAATGGAGCGAGCAGAGCGCATTGTCGTTTTGTGTATTGGTCTCTTGTTCGACTCCTTGCTGGTCCCCATCATGTGGATCATGTTGGCGCTCACGGTCATCACCGCAATTCAGAGATTTGTTCAGGTGTGGAAGCAGGCCGAAGTGTCTGCCACCACTATGGCTAAACGTGAAGGTCGTCGTGTGCGCCGCGTGTCACGCCAAAGTGCACGCGCATCGCGTCGTCAATTGTCGGTTGTGTCGCGTCAGCGTCGACGCCAGCGCAATGGCTAATCCGCTCGACGACATCAGCGATGCGTTCACCGTCGGTAGCTATCGCGTTGGTTCGCTCATTGCGCGCCTCACTCCTGGTCCCATAGCCCAGGGTGCGGTGTCGTTGTTAGCACCAGGAATCGCGTTGTCGCTACGGAATAAGCGACACATGATTGAACGCCATCTTCGTCGCGTCAACCCATCGTTATCCGGATTGTCCTTGAGGCGTGCATCGCAGCAAGCGTTCGATAGCTATATGCGGTACTACACAGAAAGTTTTCGTCTTCCCACTTTGTCGAAACGGCATGTGGCTCGCTGTTTCACCGTGGATGGATTTCATCACGTTGAAGAAGCCCTAGAGAAAGGCAATGGCGTCATTCTCGCGCTGCCTCATCTGGGTGGATGGGAGTGGGCTGGCCGATGGATGGCGGACAAGGGTCATCGCATGACCGTCATTGTTGAACCACTTGAACCGCCCGAGTTGTTTGAGTGGTTCGCCAAGCTTCGTCGCGATCTCGGTATGAATGTGGTTCCGCTCGGGCCGCAGGCAGCCCCTGCAATCATGGCAGCACTGAAGCGAAATGAAATTGTGTGCTTGTTGTCCGACCGCGATATTCAAGGTGGCGGAATAGAAGTGGAGTTCTTCGGCGAAAAGACAACTCTTCCCCCCGGACCAGCCATGTTGGGAATTAGGGGGAACACGCCAGTTCTTCCCGTTGGTGTGTATTTCACAAAATCAGTCGATGGCCATCACGCCGTGGTGAGGCCGCCTCTTCCTCTTGAGCGAATTGGTGGATTGCGTGAGTCGGTTGCTGCGGGCACACAAGCTTTAGCTAAAGAACTTGAAGGGCTCATTCGACGCGCACCAGAACAATGGCATCTCTTTCAACCCAATTGGCCAAGTGACCCGGGATATAACGAGCGAACTATTTCGTAATGAAAGAACGAATGGCATCAGTTGCGTCTGGTGTCACCGAATACCACACCCACGTTCCTTCTTTACGTGATTCCACGAGTCCGGCTTCACGCAACACCTTGAGGTGATGGCTAATTGTGGGTTGGCTGCGATCCAAAGGTTCAACCAAGTCGCAGGAACACATGCCGTCACGACCAGCACGACGCACAAGATCGAAGAGTCGCAAACGAACAGGGTCTGAGAGTGCAGCAAACATAGGGGCGAGAGAATCTGCGCCAGATTCCGACAGAGGTCGGCTCGAGAAGGGGACGGATCGTTGCTGAGTCACGTGCTCATAATACATTGACAGTAGTCAATGTATTGATATATTGATGACTATCAAAGTAATCGCAGATTCCTGCGGCAGAAACGAGGCGACCATGTCACGAGTTCAACTGGCTCTCAATGTGGGGGACATCGATCAAGCAATCTTGTTCTACACCAAAATGTTCGGCGTGGGCCCCGCCAAAGTTCGCGACGGGTATGCAAACTTCGCCATCGCCGATCCGCCGCTGAAGCTGGTCCTTATCGCTGGTCATGGCGAACCAGGCACCATGAATCATGTTGGTGTTGAGGTGGAGTCCACAGACCATGTGTCCGCCAAGATTCAACAAGCACAGTCATTGGGATTGCCTGTGGAAGTGCAAGAGAGCACCACGTGCTGTTTCGCTGTTCAAGACAAAGTGTGGGTAAAGGGAAACGAACTCCCATGGGAGTGGTACACCGTTCTTGACGATGCCCCATCCGACACCTCGCTGAAGCCCATGCCCATCATGTTGGGAGTTCCCAGCACCGGAAGTTGTTGTGGGCCAGAGGGATGCGACTAGACGCTCGTCATGCCGGCGCCGAGTTTCTGGGCACCGCCTTATTGGTGATGTCCGTGGTTGGCTCGGGCATCATGGCCCAACAACTCACAACCGATGTGGGTCTGCAGTTACTGGCCAATGCAATTGCAACGGGTGGAGCACTTTTGGGTCTCATCACAATTTTCGCTCCGCTGTCGGGTGCTTCGTTTAACCCCGTTGTCACTGTTGTGATGTCGGTCGTAAACAAGTCTGCAAATTGGCCGCAAATAGGTGTAGACATCGTTGCTCAGTGTGTCGGTGCTGTGTGTGGTGCAGTGCTGGCCAACATTATGTTTGCCCACCCGTTTATTGAAACGTCCACCAAGATTCGCACAGGTGGACCCACATGGTTCTCTGAAGTAGTGGCGACTGTGGGCCTCTTGCTCATTATCCGCGGCGGAACAATGGCTAAAGCAAACGTGGCTGCGTTGGTGGCGGCATGGATCACCGGCGCGTATTGGTTCACATCGTCCACCAGTATCGCCAACCCAGCCGTGGGGTTTGGTCGAATGTTCTCCGACTCTTTTGCGGGAATCGCACCAGAGTCGTGGCCAATGTTCGCTGTGATGCAGATCATTGGCGGCATTGTTGGATTAGGGCTCATGGTTTTTCTGTGGCCAGCGAAAGATGAGGTCAAGGTATGAGTGGCATTTTGTTTTTGTGTATTCACAACGCTGGGCGTTCACAGATGGCGGCTGGGTTCGCTCGCGAGCTCTCTCAGGGCACAGTCAATATTTTGTCGGGCGGATCTGAGCCTGCAGATCAGGTAAATCCAATTGCAGTTGAGGTCATGCGCGAAATCGGCATTGATATAGCGGGGTACACACCGCAGAGATTTACCGATGAACTTCTTCATTCCGTTGATGTGGTTGTCACAATGGGGTGTGGCGACACATGTCCGTTCATCCCGGGCAAGACATATGTGGATTGGCCGCTAGACGATCCGAAAGGTCGTCCCCTTGAAGAGGTGCGCCGTATTCGAGACGAAATTCGTGCTCGTGTAGAAGACTTGCTTGCTCAGTTGTAAAGAGCGAAGAGTTCGCCAATGGCTTTTGCTTGACCGCCGCTGGTGGACGACATCACCGCAATTGGTGTAACGCCCGATGATGCCCACTCTTCAAGTCGATCTCGTACGCGAGTTGCCGAACCGCTGATGGTGCAGTCATCGAGCCACTTGTCAGTCATAAACGACGTCACAGTGTCTTTCTGTCCGGAGTTGATGGCGTTCTCAATGGCATCCATCTCTTCGACGTATCCCGCTGCTTTCCAATAGTTGCGGTAATTCGGAAGAGA
>JBIIQG010000025.1:0-18981 GCA_044342185.1 Ilumatobacteraceae bacterium
CTTGGTATGGCAAGCCCACTGAATCCACGCGATTCTGCCTCTGCGGCAAGTTCGAGAATTGCTCGTCGTTTGTTGGGAGTTGCAACAACCGAGAGAGCGGGACGGAAGGAAGTATCTACCTGGGCCATTCCGATACCGTAGTCGTCATGTTGCGAATAGGAATGGTGAGCCCGTACAGCCTCACAATTCCCGGCGGGGTGCAGCAACAGGTGCTTGGACTTGCGCGCAGTTTGCGGGCCCTCGGCCACGAAGTACGAGTTCTTGGTCCCTGTGATGGGCCGCCGCCCGACCCATTCGTCACGCCTCTTGGCAACAGCCTTCCCACCGCAGTGAACGGATCCGTGGCGCCATTGGCTCCCGACGCGTCGGCGGCATTGCGCACAATTCGAGCGCTGAACGACGAAGCATTCGATGTGCTGCATGTTCACGAACCGCTTGTACCCGGGCCTTCGCTCACCTCATTGTTGGTGAAGCTTGCGCCTGTAGTTGCCACCTTTCATTCGGCAGGGGAATCCGGTGCGTACAAGGCATTCTCACGTCAACTCAAGTGGGTCGCTTCGCGAATCGATATTCGGGTTGCCGTGTCAAAGGATGCAGTCGAACTAGCGCATCGCTACATCGGGGGCGATTACGAAGTCTTGTTCAATGGAATTGAACTTGGCATGTACAACGCAGTGCAACCGCGACAGCGCGAGAACGCCATTTTCTTTTGTGGGCGCCATGAGCCACGCAAAGGTCTCAGTGTTCTTCTTGAAGCACACTCACAGTTGCCTGCAGATGTTCGTCTGTGGATTGCATCTGACGGTCCAGAAACAGAAGAACTCAAGGCGCGTTATCCCTCTGACTCACGTATCGAGTGGCTTGGTCGCATACCTGACGACGAGAAAGTCGATCGTCTTGCCCGTGCTGCGGTGTTCTGCGCGCCGTCTTTGCGTGGCGAGTCTTTCGGAATTGTGTTGCTCGAGGCAATGGCTGCGGGTACGCCAGTTGTTGCCTGCGATATTGACGGTTATCGCAATGTCGCAACGCACGGTGAGAATGCACTGCTCGTTCCTCCCGGAGACAGTGGTGCATTGGCAACCGCGCTCGCGCGCATCATTGCCGATTCCCGCTTAGCTGCATCTCTGACCTCGGCAGGGCAGGAGCACTCTCAATCCTTTTCAATGGATTCGCTGGCGGTCAAGTATGTCGAGATGTACTACCGAGCACTGAACATGGAAGCGGAGAACATCACCACTATCACCGTGCCCCGTATGCTGAAGCGGTTCGAAGGTCGATTCTTGCGTCGTTCTCGCTTCGACTCACGTTCGTAGAAAGCAAAGTCACACTGTGTCCCCGAAAGGTCTCATGAATCAGAAGCAATGGATTCCCAATGACGAGTCATTGGAGAAGAATCTGTCCTACATCACACAGACAAATCGCTACATCCTTGGGATTGTGTTCGTCCTTTTCTCTCTCATTGGTCTAGTCGTTGGTCAGATCATTATTGGCCTCGCCGTTGGAGTTGTGGCCGCCTTTGCTGTGCAGCGTTTGATTTCAGCCTCCACACGGAATGTATTCAATGTCATCGCCGCAACTGTGCCTGCATCTGAACTTCACCATGCACGAATCTTTAATGTCATCGATGGGCTATGTGTTGTGAGTGGTGATCAACGTCCCGCGGTTCGCATTGTGGATTCTGCATTCCCTGTGGCAACTGTTCTCGTTGGCGCCGACGGAAAAGGAATCATTGCGGTTTCTGAATCTTTTGCTCGCACCATGGATCGCGTAGAGGTAGAGGCGGTGATGGCGCACCTTTTGTGGCGCCTTCGCATGGGCCACCCGCAGCTCATTGGTTACTTGTCAGGGGTGACATCGGTGTTGTCCAAAGTGGGACTCGGTTCAATTGCCGCTCGCATGGGCGAAAAGGCTTTGCCACAGGAGTTGGTGTTGTGGGCCGATATTGCGGCATGCCAAGCCACTCGTTTTCCACCTGCTTTGGTCTCGGCCTTAGAAAAATCTGTTCAGTCGCGCGGTGATGTTTCCGTTGGTGTGGCTGACGCATTGTGTTTTGTCTTGCCTGTTGAAGCCGAGAGTGACACCAATCGAGTGCGCAAGGTTTCTAATGTGGTTTTGGCTCGTCCTCTGGTTGCAGAGCGCGTTGCCATCTTGAAGGAGATCTGACATGTCTGTACGTCGCGCTCGTCTATTGCGAATTTCTGCCTCTCTTATTGCACTGTCCGTGCTTGCCGCTTGTGGTGGCGGAGGCACAAACGCATCCGACTCAAGTACGCCGGGTAACGGGTCCATCGACCCGAACAATCCGGCTGGTCCTGTGTACCCACTTTTGGGAACCCCCATCACCGATTCGGCGGCGACAACTCGTCCCGCAATTGCGTGCAAAATTGACAACCATCCGAATGCCCGTCCGCAGAGCGGTCTCAATAAAGCAGACATTGTTTTCGAAGAGAACGTTGAAGGACTCACTCGATTCGCTGCGGTCTTCCATAGTCAAGGCAGCGACCCCGTTGGTCCGTTGCGAAGCGGTCGTACCCAAGACATCGACATTCTCGCTTCATACAACAAGCCACTGTTCTGCTGGAGCGGTGGCAACTCACGCGTTACCCGTGCCATCAACTCAAGCACTCTTGTCAACGTTGGCTACAGCGCATCTCGGGGTAAGGGCGGGTATTACCGCGCGAAAGACAAGAAGATTCCCTACAACTTGTATGCAAAGACTTCGAACCTATGGACACTTGCACCCGAAGGGTCTGGACCGCCGCAACAGCAGTTCACCTACCGCGGACCAAGCGATGCGAAGCCCGCAACATCCACCGCAGTCGATGGTGCAAAAGTCTCCATGTACAACGTGAAGGTTTTCTGGAAATGGGATGCCGCTGCAGGAAACTTCATGCGCTTTAACGAAAACCTGAAGCGCGAGATGGAGCCTCACATGGCCGACGATGGTCAAGTGTCAGCAAAGAATGTGATTGTTCTCTATGTCACATACATTCGCAGTAAGGCCGACCGCAAGAGCCCACACGCAGTCACCACTGGCAAGGGCACGGGATTCATCCTCACCGATGGCGGAATTATTGAAGTGAATTGGGAACGCAAAGACGCCTCACAGCCATTCGTGTTTACCGATTCCGCCGGAGCGGTTGTTCGTTTGACACCAGGTCGGACATGGGTGGAGCTTGGCTGGAAGAAGTCGCTCGCTCCTGTTGGCCCAGGGGTTGACCCGTCCACTGTGAAGTGGCCTGCGGTTTAGTCACATCAAATCTCTAGGGGTACGGTCCGAATGGCTGGATAGCCTGACGGAATGAATTCCTCTAACGGATCCTCTGTCGGCACACAGCGCGTCAAGCGCGGACTCGCAGAAATGCTGAAGGGCGGCGTCATCATGGACGTCGTCACCGCGAAGGAAGCAAAAATTGCAGAAGATGCGGGTGCGTGTGCAGTGATGGCACTCGAGCGCGTCCCCGCAGATATTCGTCGCGACGGCGGCGTTGCTCGCATGAGTGACCCATCCATGATTGAAGAGATTCAAGCCTCGGTCAGCATTCCTGTCATGGCCAAGGTTCGTATCGGTCATTTCGTTGAAGCTCAAATTCTCGAAGCACTCGGCGTGGACTTTATTGACGAGTCAGAAGTTCTTACACCTGCCGACGAAACTCACCACATTGACAAATTTGGTTTCACCGTTCCGTTCGTGTGTGGTGCAACAAATCTTGGAGAGGCACTTCGTCGTGTTTCTGAAGGTGCCTGCATGATTCGCTCTAAGGGTGAGGCCGGTACGGGCAATGTTGTTGAGGCTGTGCGCCACTTGCGTTCCATCCTCGGTGACATTCGCAAGATCACACAGGCCGATAGCGCCGAGTTGTTCCAGTGGGCTAAGTCTTTGCAGGCTCCACTTCCGCTTGTGCAAGAAATTGCAGAAACAGGAAAATTCCCTGTTCCCATTTTCTGTGCTGGCGGAATCGCAACACCTGCAGATGCTGCACTCGCAATGCAACTTGGTGCAGAAGCAGTTTTCGTTGGTTCTGGAATCTTCAAGAGCGACAAGCCTGAGCTTCGTGCAAAGGCAATTGTTGAAGCCACCACCCACTTCCGTGACGCCCACGTGCTTGCGCGTGTCAGCCGCAACCTAGGTGCGCCCATGACCGGAATTGGCATGGACGAAATTCACGAATCACAGCGCTACGCATCTCGCGGCAACTAACACGGTTCTTCATCGTGGATTCGAGGCCTCCGGGTGAACATGAAGGTTGGAGTACTTGCCCTTCAGGGTGCGTTTGCAGCTCACGCTGAGTGCATTCAGTCGTTAGGGGTTGCCACCGTCGAGGTGCGCACGCCACAGCATCTCGAATCCGTTGATTCACTGTTGATGCCTGGTGGTGAATCCAGCACAATGTCGCAATTGTTGTTGTCGTCTCAATTGTTTGATCCCATAGCGTCTCGTATCGCAGAGGGGATGCCGGTCTTTGGAACATGCGCCGGAATGATTTTGTTGGCCACGGAAATTCTCGATGGCCGCTCAGATCAGGTCAGTTTCTCTGCAATCGACATCTCAGTTCGTCGCAACGCATTTGGTCGCCAGGTCGACTCATTTGAATCGTCCATTCATACTCCTATCGGCGATTTTCACGGGGTCTTCATTCGTGCTCCGCGAATTGAACGCATTGGCAGTGGGGTAGAGGTTCTGGGAACGCTCGGCGATGAGCCAGTATTGGTGCGCCAAGGAAATGTGTTGGCGGCATCGTTCCATCCAGAACTCACTGGCGATGCTCGCTTGCACGAATACTTTGTTCAGAACATGACACACACGAGGAAGGTGTAGCCAATGTCCGGCCACTCCAAATGGGCAACCATCAAACACAAGAAGGGTGCTGCAGACAAGGCGCGCGGCAAACTCTTCGCAAAATTGGCGCGCCAAATAGAAGTTGCTGCACGCGCTGGTGGTGGAGATATCGATTCGAATGCCGCTCTGCGAACCATGGTGCTGAAAGCCAAAGCTGGACAAATGACCAAAGATGCAATTGATCGCGCCATCAAACGTGGAATTGGCGAGAACGATGGTGCGAACTACGAAAGCATCACCTACGAGGGGTACGCGCCAGGCGGAGTGGCCATGTTGGTTGATGTCCTCACGGACAATCGCAATCGCACTGCGGCAGATGTTCGCAGTGCATTTTCAAAGTTTGGCGGTTCTATGGCTGAACCTGGTGCAGTGGGCTGGCAGTTCTCTCGCCGCGGAGTCATCTTGGTGCCGTCGTCACTCGATGAAGACACCGTCATGACGGCCGCGCTTGAAGCCGGCGCCGACGACATTGAACGAGATGGCGATTCGTGGAAAGTTCTCACCGATCCGTCTGTGGTGTACGACGTGAAAGACGCGCTTGATGCCGCTGGTATTGAAGTGCAAAGCGCTGAGTCCACCATGGTCTCATCAACAACCATTGATGTCACCGATGTGAACGATGCGAAACAAATACTTCGTATTATGGACATGTTGGAAGATAATGATGACGTACAAGATGTCTATGCCAACTTCGACATGGACGAATCAATCATGCAAGGAATTGACTAATGGCAGCCGCAGTGGGGGAGACCGCTCCCGAATTCACGCTTCCCGGTACCGGTGGCGCTTCATATTCGTTGTCGAACTATCGCGGCCAGCCCGTGGTCATCGTGTTTTATCCCGGAGATGATTCTCCTGTCTGTACCAAGCAGTTGAACTCGTACAACAACGAACTCTCGGCGTTTGAAGGTGTCGGAGCCCAGGTGTTGGCTATCTCTGCGCAAGACATCGAGAGCCACGAATCGTTTGCTTCGAAGTACGGATTCAAGTTCCCCTTGTTGGCCGATACCGACAAGACGGTTGCCGCTGCATACGGAACAGTGGGGCCGCTCGGCTTTCCTCGCCGCAGCGTCTTCGTGGTGGATGGGCAAGGCATCATCCGATACGCCCACCGAGCCATAGCGGGACTCACTTTCCGCCCAGTGGAAGAGCTCGTCGCCGCAGTAGAGGCCGCTCGCTAATTCACCATTCCCACCGCCCAGCTGGGGTAGGATGGAACATATGTTCGGTCATGTGGTCATGGGGATCGACCCCGGTCTCACTCGGTGTGGCTATGCCGTGCTGTCTATGACATCGGCCCAATCCATTACTCCATTGGCTATCGGTGTGCTCAGAACCCCAGCCACCAGCCCTCTCCACGAGCGATTAGCTGAAATTCACAACGAAGTCGATGCGCTCTTGGCCGAATTCCAACCTCACGCTGTCGCCGTCGAGCAGGTGTTCTTTCAGAACAACGTTCGTACCGCAATGTCGGTGGGTCAAGCCAGTGGAATTGTGTTGGCACTCGCTGCGCGGGCCGGATGCCAAGTTGCTCAATACACGCCGTCTCAAGTGAAGAACACCGTGGCCGGATGGGGCGGCGCCACGAAAGATCAAATTGGTCGCATGGTGCAGCAACGCTTATCGCTAGACACCATCCCGCAACCTGCCGACGCCGCCGATGCTGCGGCAATTGCGCTCTGTCATTGTTCCATTGCACCGTTCATCGCATCTCGCGATGCCGCAGTCGCTAGGGGTATTACATGATCGGGAGTCTTCGCGGTGTAGTTCTCGAACGGTTCACGCCTTCAACGGTTCTGGTTGAAGTTGGTGGCGTGGGTTACCTGTGTGCGGTTACTACAAGTACGTTTGCAGAACTCGAGCCAACCGTGTCGTGTTTTTTGCACATTCATCATCACATCCGTGAAGACGCCCAAACGCTGTACGGCTTCACAACGCGTGGTGAGCGAGACGCGTTCAACATTCTCATCAACACGCACGGCATCGGTCCTGCAATGGCCATGGCCATTCTCAGCACCTATTCGCCCACAGCGCTCATAGGCATCATCGCCTCGCACGACACAGCGGCACTCACTGTTGTTCCTGGCGTCGGAAAGAAAACCGCAGAGCGTCTCATGGTGGAACTGAAATCTCGACTCAATGTCGAGAACATTCCGTCTACAGGTGCCACAGACACTGTGCAGTCAGCCGCTGCCGATGTTCGTGAAGCGCTCACAGCGTTGGGGTACGGAACAGAAGAAATTCGCGACACGATGCGGCAGTTGTCGTCGTCTGAGGGAACAGAAGCAATGTTGCGCGATGCGCTCGCGCTGCTCGGAGCTCGTCGTGCGGGATGAATTTCTCGATCCTGTTGTGTCGTCAGACATGGAAGTGTCAGACGAAGCAGGCCTTCGCCCACGCCAGTTAGATGAGTTTGTTGGTCAGCGTGAGTTGAAAGAACACCTCGACATTGTTCTTGGTGCAGCGAAGCAACGTGGTCAAGCAGCCGATCACATTCTTCTTGCCGGTCCGCCAGGGTTAGGTAAAACCACCATGGCGGGCATTGTTGCTGCAGAGATGGGGGTAGCGCTGCATGTCACCAGTGGTCCAGCCTTAGAACGCGCCGGAGATCTCGCGGCAATTCTCACCAAGTTGGGTGAAGGCGATGTGTTGTTTATCGACGAAATTCATCGTCTCTCTCGGTCGGTGGAAGAAATCTTGTATCCGGCAATGGAAGATTTTCAGATCGACATTGTTGTTGGGAAGGGTCCGGCTGCTTCGTCTATCCGTCTTACGCTTCCACGGTTCACGCTTATCGGTGCAACAACACGGACAGGCATGATCACTGGTCCATTGCGCGACCGATTCGGTTTAGTTGCTCGCTTAGATTTCTACGACACCGATGAACTGAATTCAATCGTTACCCGTGCTGCACGAATTCTCGATGTCCCCATCGATAACGGAGCATCGTTGCAAATTGCACGACGTAGCCGTGGAACTCCCCGTATTGCCAACAGGCTTCTCCGGCGTGTTCGAGACTTTGCTGAAGTGCGCGGAGACGGAACCATTAACTCCGATACTGCAACCGAAGCATTGAAAGTATTTGGCGTTGATGAACTTGGCCTGGACAAAGTAGACCGCGCAATTCTGCGCAGCCTGTGCGAGCAATTTGAAGGTGGGCCGGTTGGGCTCACAACACTGGCTATCGCTGTGGGTGAACAACCAGAGACCGTGGAAGACGTGTACGAGCCGTTTCTCATTCAGCTAGGCCTCATTGCTCGCACACCACGTGGTCGCGTCGCAATGGATGCAGCCCGCAGTCACCTCGCTAGCCCGTAGCCTTTCGGCGTGCACATCTCGGACATCGATTACCCATTGCCCGAGGAGCTCATTGCTCAAAAACCCATCGAGCCCAGAGACTCGGCTCGGTTGTTAGTTGCAGATGGGGCACAGGCACTTCATCACGTTGTGTCCGACCTTCCTCAATTCATTCGTCCCGGTGATGTGGTGGTCGTCAACGACACCAGAGTTCTCCCTGCTCGTCTGACGCTGCAGAGAAAAACTGGTGGTGCAGCCGAAGTGCTGTTGCTGGAACGCCGGTCGCCCGATGCCAGATTGTGGGAAGCACTGGTTCGTCCCGCGCGCAAATTGAAGGAAGGCGAAGTTCTCGAGTACTTCGGCAAGCGTGTTGTTCGTATTGGTCCGCGCACGGAGGCAGGAGACACATTTGTTGTTGAGATCACTGATGATGATCCGTTGGCTCTTATTCAACGCATTGGGTCCATGCCATTGCCGCCCTACATTCGTGGCTCGTTAAAGGATCAAGAGCGTTATCAAACGGTGTATTCGCAAACACCTGCGAGTGCCGCCGCGCCAACAGCAGGTTTGCACTTCACTCCCGAACTCTTAGCGCGCGTAGAACAGGCTGGCGCCGTCATTAAGCGAGTGGAGCTGGTTGTTGGTCTCGACACCTTCAAGCCCATCTCTACGGACAACCCACTTGAGCACGTCATTCATTCGGAGTTCTACAACGTTCCACAAGACACCATGGACGCGTGCGCATCTGCCACGCGAGTGATCGCCATTGGCACCACGGCAACACGGGCTCTTGAATCGGCGGCAACGTTTGGTGACTTGTCTGGGCGCACGCGACTCTTCATCACGCCGGGGTATGAATGGAAAATTGTTGATGCAATGTTGACCAATTTCCATATGCCGCGTACATCGTTGCTTCTCATGATCGGCGCATTTGTTGGTGAGTTATGGAGACCTCTGTATATGTCGGCTATCAAAGAGAAGTACAGGTTCTTGTCGTTCGGTGACGCAATGTTTCTGCAGAGAAGTAAGGCGGACTAAATGTTCAAGGTTCAGTTAGACATTGCTGCTCGTGACGGCAATGCACGCACTGGCGTTGCAACCACGCATCGTGGTTCGTACGAAACGCCATGCTTTATGCCGGTCGGAACTCGCGGTGCCATTAAGTATCTCAGTGCGCGCGATTACGCCGAGTTAGGCGCCCGCATTGTGCTCGGAAACACATACCACCTCATGCTGCGTCCTGGTGCAGACATTGTTGAACGCTTCGGTGGCCTCGGTGCGTTTGCCGCTTGGGATGGTCTCACGCTCACCGACTCTGGTGGTTTCCAAGTTTTCTCACTCGATCCCAAAGTGGATGACGACGGTGTCACATTCAAGTCAACGTACGACGGTTCGTACCATCGTTTCACTCCTGAAATTGCGGTAGAGACTCAACAGAAGTTGGGTGCAGACATTCAAATGGTTCTCGACGTGTGCACGTCGTTGCCGGCCGAGCCACATGTTGTGCGTTTGGCGCTTGAGCGAACAAGTCAATGGGCGCAACGCGCGAAAGCTGCCCACACACGCACAGACCAATCTCTGTTTGGCATTGTCCAGGGCGGAACCGACGCAGCGATGCGTAGCGAGAGTGCCCGTCGAACAGCAGATATCGGATTCGATGGCTATGCCATCGGTGGTTTGTCTGTTGGCGAAACACGTGCAGAAATGGTGGAGTCAATAGCTGCGTGCATTGGGGACCTACCCGACGACCAGCCCCGCTACCTCATGGGCGTGGGTGACCCTGCGTCGTTGGTGGAAGCCGTCGCACTTGGTGTCGATCAGTTCGACTGCGTCATGCAAACCCGTCTAGGTCGTCACGGCACCGCCATGACATCGGTGGGGAAAGTGCACATCAAGAACGCGAAGTACGCCGACGCTGACGACCCACTCGACCCAGCGTGTTCATGCTGGGTGTGCACTTCCCATTCGCGCGGGTATCTGCGCCACCTCACTCAGGTGGGGGAGCCAACCGCTGCTCGATTGGTCTCCATTCACAATGTGGCGTGGACAATCAATCTCATGGCCAGCATGCGCTCGGCCATCGCTGCTGGCTCTTTTCAGGCTCTTCGGCGCTCCATTCTCGACGTTTGGGGTTAGCGCTTCGGGTCCTCTCGGGCCCAACAGGGCTAGGATTGCCCACCGTGAACGCATTTAGTCTCGCCGCAGAATCATCCAGCTCGAACCAGTCTCCGGTCTTTGCCATCGTCATCTACGCATTGCTTTTCGGCGGTATGTACTTCATCTTCTTGCGCCCTCGTAACCGACGCATGAAAGAGGCCCGTGCTCTCGCTGCAAACTTGGCAGTCGGTGATGAAGTAGTTCTCAACTCGGGCATCTTCGGTTTTGTCTCCGACATCGACGGAGATGTTTTGTGGCTCGACATTGCCGATGGTCATCAGCAAGAGCGCATTGAAATTCGTGTCACTCGCGGTGCTGTAGCCCGCAAGGTCGCCCCAACGGGTGACGACGCTGCAAAGCAATAGTTCTTCATGTCGCGTCGTCGTCTTCTTTTTCCACTAATAGCCACGCTGTTTCTCACTTCTGCTGCGTTTATTGGCAATGTGGTGGCGGGAAATGTGCCGTCACTTGGGCTGGACCTTCAAGGTGGTGCATCTGTCACCATGACGCCTGTTGGAGAATATGAGCAGCAAGCGCTAGATGTTGCGGTCGACATCATTCGCCAGCGAGTCGACTCTATTGGTGTTGCTGAACCTGAAATTCAGCGGCAAGGTGACAACGTTGTTGTGAACTTGCCTGGCGTGAAAGACCAGCAGGAAGCGCTTGACCTTATTGGTCGAACAGGTGCAGTAGAAATGCGCCCCGTTGTGAATTTGGCCGAAAATCCAGATCTCACCACCACAACATCGGCTGCACCAGGTGCAACCACCACCACGGTGAAGGGTGCCACCACAACATTGGCCCCTCCAGCAGGTGGCGTGGGTAGTTCGCGTACTCGAGCTGAAACAACCACAACCACCACCGCGCCAGGAACCGATCCAGAGACCGGTCTCAAGCCAGGCCAAACAATCTTGCCTGGCCGTAAAGACGGTCTCATCTATTTGCTTGGTGCGGTCGAAGCCACCGGTGAAGTCTTCAATAATGACCCGTCTGTACAAGTTGAAGGCGGAGGTTTTTCCGTTATTGCAAACCTTCGAGATGGACCTGCGGGCGAGGACTTGTGGAATGGTTTGGCACGTAAGTGCTTTGACGGGGGAGAAGAGTGCCCCACAAAGCAAATCGCAATTGTGCTCGACGGCGAAGTCATCTCGGCGCCAACCGTTCAAACTCCATCGTTCGATAATGGCACCGTTTCCATTACTGGCGGTTTTACTCGTTCAGAAGCCGACGAACTAGCGCGCATTCTCCAGTTCGGTGCAGTGCCCGTGCAGTTCGAACTCCCCACCGTTCAGACAGTGTCGGCAACCTTGGGTAAAGATTCCCTGAATGCCGCAATTATCTCTGGTCTTTTGGGTGTGCTGTTGGTGCTGGCCTACCTCATATTTTATTACCGACTCATCGGAGCAGTAGTCGTTGCAGGTCTCGGAGTCACCGGGCTTTTGCTCTGGAGCGTGGTGTCGTGGCTCTCAAAAACAAATGGACTAGCGCTCACATTGTCTGGCGCAGCCGGAATCATCGTGTCCGTGGGTGTCACGGTGGACTCCTATGTGGTGTTCTTTGAGAAATTGAAGGACGATGTTCAGGCGGGTCGAACCTTGCGCAACTCTGCGTCACGCGGTTTCGACTCGGCATGGCGCACCATTCTCATCGCAGACACTGCGTCTCTCATTGGAGCATTGGTTTTGTGGTGGCTCACCGTGGGTGCTGTTCGTGGTTTTGCCTTCTTCCTGGGTCTGTCCACGTTGATCGACCTCGTTGTTTCCTACACATTCACGCGCCCCACAGTTTTGCTCTTGGCTCGAACCAAGCTCTTCAATAACAGAAAAGCTTTGGGCGTTCGTGAAGCTCGCGTAGCGGAAGAGGTGGCGTAATGGCTGGTCGTTGGCATCGCTTGTACAGCGGTGAAACCACTATCAATTTCTATGGTCGTCGCAACATCGGATTCTTTGCATCCGGTCTCTTGCTTGTTGTCACCATCGGATCCTTAATCTTCCAAGGTCTCAACCTTGGAATCGACTTCACGGGCGGTGTCGCTTATGAGTTGCCTGCAAAAGGGCAACTAAATGTTGCTGCGGCCGAGAAGATTCTCGATGACAACGAAGTCGATTCGTCAAACGCCAAGATCCTTAGCCTTAGTTCCGGCAGCGATCAGCGCCTACGAATCCAATTCGGTGAAGTCGAACCAGCAGTAGAAACCGCCATCAAGGAAGACCTTGCAAAGAAAGCAAGCGTCGATCTTCAAGAAGTCAGTGTGGAGAAGGTGTCTGCAACATGGGGTCGCAACATCACATGGGACGCAATTCGAGCACTTGCAGTGTTTTTGCTTTTGGTGTCGTTGTTTATCGCGTGGCGATTTGAATCGCGCATGGCAATCGGTTCGCTTGTGGCTGTTGTGCATGACGTGGTTATCAGCGTTGGTGTGTATTCAGTTCTACAACTCGAGGTCACGCCGTCCACCGTGGTGTCGTTCCTCACAATTCTCGGATTCTCGCTGTACGACACAATCGTGGTGTTCGACAAGGTTCAGGAAAATGTCACTCGTTTCTCTGGCTCACGTGTGTCGTATGGCGACATCGTCAACGTGTCAATGAACCAGGTGCTCATGCGCTCTCTCAACACCACCATCTCTGCTGTGCTTCCCGTACTCAGTCTTCTTCTGCTTGGTTCAGGAGTATTTGGAGCAGTGGCGCTTCAAGAATTCGCCCTTGCATTGCTCGTGGGTATGGCTGTAGGTGCCTATTCCTCCATTTACATCGCCACACCAGTTTTGGGTCTCCTTCGAGAGCGTTCAGCTGAGTACGTCACGAAGCGAGGGGAACTCAGTCTGGGCAAAGACATGGCCACTCTCATGGCCACCGGAGCTCCCGTTAGTCGACGTGCCTCGGCGCGAAACACCGACGCAACCCCAGAAGTGCCTCCGCTTCCGGCCGTCGAAGCCATCTTGAGTCATCCTCCGCGCCCTCGGAAGAAGTCCCGAAGGTAGCCTTTCGCTATGGCCACTGCCGACCGCGTTCTTCCGTGGAGACGGCACCATAGTGCGCCCATTGAAGAAATTGCGCCGCTGCTGACGGCGTATCGCAAGCGTCATCCCAAGGCATCTGTCGCGTTAGTCAACAAGGCGTACGAAGCCGCTCGTGTTGCGCACATCAGTCAGCAGCGCTCGTCTGGTGAGGCGTACATTAATCACCCCATTGCGGTGGCGCGAATCGTTGCCGACATCGGCTTGGACGATATATCTCTTGCAGCAGCATTGTTGCACGATGCGGTAGAAGACACCGAGATCACTCTTGAAGACGTTCAACGAAACTTTGGTGACGAGGTTGCGGGGCTTGTCGATGGTGTTACAAAGTTAGAACGCCTGCAGTTCGATTCTCGCGAAGCTCAGCAGGCAGCCACCATGCGAAAAATGTTGGTGGCAATGGCGCGCGACATGCGTGTCCTTATCATCAAACTTGCCGACCGACTTCACAACATGCGAACACTGGCCGGAGTTCCATTAGACAAACAGCAACGCATTGCTCAAGAGACTCTCGACATTTATGCGCCGCTTGCCAACCGTTTGGGTATGCAGGAGATCAAGCAGCAACTTGAAGATTTGTCCTTTGCTGCTCTGTACCCAAAAAGATTTGCAGAACTCGATCATCTTGTTTCATCCCGTACGCCAGAACGAGATGTCTATTTAGAGACAGCAATCACCGAAGTCCGCGCGCGTCTGGCCGACGTGCATATCATCGGAGATGTCACGGGTCGCGGCAAGCACTTGTGGAGCATCTACGAAAAGATGGTTCAAAAGGACAAAGACTTTGACGAAATCTTCGACCTAGTAGCGCTTCGCATCATTGTCGACAGTGTGCGTGATTGTTATGGCGCACTTGGTTGCATTCACGGCAAGTGGCGACCCGTTGTTGGTCGATTCAAGGACTACATCGCGATGCCAAAGTTCAACCTGTATCAGTCGCTTCACACCACAGTGATCGGACCTGGTGGAAAGCCGCTTGAAGTGCAAATTCGTACGCGCGAGATGCACGAACGCGCTGAATGGGGTGTGGCGGCTCATTTTGCGTACAAGCAGGGAACACAATCCGGAGACTCGGACTGGCTGAATCGAATTATCGATTGGCAGTCAGACATCACTGACCCCAACGAGTTCATGGCGGGTCTGAAGAGCGACCTGGAACAAGAAGAGATTTTTGTCTTCACGCCTAAAGGTCGAGTGATCACGTTGCCGTTGAATTCCACTCCAGTTGACTTTGCGTATGCAGTGCATACCGAGGTGGGGCATGCGTGTGTTGGCGCACGTGTCAACGGACGACTCGTTTCTCTCGACGCAAGTCTCGGTTCAGGAGACACATGTGAAATCTTCACGTCCAAAGTAGACGGCGCAGGACCATCCCGTGATTGGTTGGGTTTTGTTCAATCACCGCGTGCACGCACAAAGATTAAGAACTGGTTCACACGCGAGCGTCGTGAAGACATGGTGGAATCTGGTCGAGATGAACTCACCGCAGAATTGCGTCGCGAAGGGTTGCCTGTTCAGCGAATTTGGACAAGTGATGCTTTCTTGCAAGAACTAGAAGCTCTGAACATGGCCGACATCGACACGTTGTTTGCTGCCATCGGCGAACATCATGTGTCGGCTCGCGGATTCGCACAACGAATTGGCAGAGCCATGCGTCGCGAGGGAAGCGACGAACAACTCGCGATGCCCATGCGTGTTGATCGCCCCACAGCAGAGCGACGCAGTGCAACGGGTATTCACGTTGAAGGTCTTGAAGATGTGTTGGTGCGCCTTTCTCGTTGCTGCACTCCAGTTCCAGGTGATGACATTCTCGGATTCGTCACCAAGGGAAGGGGAGTCAGCGTTCATCGTGCCGACTGTGCCAACGCTGTTTCGCTTGTTGTCGATGAACCCACACGAATGATCGATGTGGAGTGGTCGCGCGCAATGCCCGGAACCATGTTCACAGCAGGAGTGGAAGTCGTGGCTCTAGACCGCAGTCGCTTGTTGCGCGACGTGTCGAATGCGCTGTCTGAGCAGCACGTAAACATTGTGGCCTGCAGCACCCACACCGGGTCAGACCGTGTGGCAAAGATGCGCTTCGAGTTTGAACTTGCTGACCCCAACCATTTGGACTCTGTTTTGCGGGTCATCAAGGCCATCGATTCGGTGTACGACGCATATCGCATCGTGCCTGGTGGCAACCCCGACTAGCCTTTCCTGTCGTGCCGTCATTCCAAACAAGTCCGGGGACCCGCGACATCCTCCCGCCTCAGGCCGGACGCTGGCGCGCCTTTTCTGCCGTGTTTGCCGATGTTGTCGAATCGGCGGGGTACCAGTGTGTTATCCCCCCCATGTTTGAAGAGCTGGGTGTCTTTCTTCGCCTGGGCGACGCCACCGATGTGGTCACCAAAGAGATGTACGACTTCGAAGATAAAGGTGGCCGTCACATCGCACTACGTCCCGAGCACACGGCGGGCATTTGCCGTGCTTTTGCCCAGCATCGACCCGCTACTCCATGGAAGGTCTGGTATTCCGGCTCTAACTTTCGTTACGAGAAGGCACAAGCAGGCAGGTACCGCCAGTTTGATCAAGTGGGCATCGAAGTACTTGGTGCATCCGACCCACTGCTCGACGTCGAAGTCATTGCGCTTGGCTGGCAGTTTTTTGCGGCCTTAGGTTTGCGCAGCGTGGAGTTAATGATCAACTCCCTAGGTGATCCCGGAGATCGCGCCGCCTATATCGACGCACTTCGTTCGTATCTCTCGTCTCAATCGTCGCAGTTGTCTGAAGAAGCGCGGGCAACTCTTGAACGAAACCCGCTGCGAGTACTCGATTCAAAGCGTCCTCAAGATGCGCCTGTCATCGTTGGCGCTCCCACTATTGATGCGTTTCTCAGCAACGATGCGCGGGAGCATTTCGCATCAGTCATCGCTGGTCTCGACGCTTTGGGGATTCCGTATCGAGTAAACACCGGATTAGTTCGTGGCTTGGACTACTACCAGCGCACAGTATTTGAATTTGTTGCTACTGCTCTCGACAACGCTCAGACCGCGGTTGGCGGAGGCGGGCGATATGACGGTCTTGTGGAAGACCTTGGCGGACCAGCAACTGCTGGTGTTGGTTTTGCACTCGGAGTTGATCGCACTCTATTGGCATGTGACAGCGAAGACGTGTTTGCTGGTGAATCTCCACTAGTCGATGTCTTTGTTGTCGACGTCGTCAACGGAATGACCGCTCTCACATTGTGCGACACGGTTCGTGCTGCCGGTTACACAGCCGATCGTTCCTTTGATGGACGCAGTATGAAATCGCAGATGAAATCCGCCGATAGGTGTGGGGCGAGTATCGCTGTCATCATCGGCGCCGACGAAGCCTCGGCCGGTACATGTACCGTGCGAGACCTTTCAACATCAGAACAAACTGTTGTTCAACAAACAGAACTCATTCAGCACCTCGCACTTGTACTTGGTGCGCGCACCCCCCGAAGGAATACACAATGAAGTCAACGGCAATGCGAACACATATGTGCGGCGACCTCAATGAATCCAATATTGGCAGCACAGTGTCAGTGTGTGGGTGGGTCGGACGTCGACGCGAACATGGCGAGAAACTTGCGTTTGTCGATCTTCGAGACCATTCCGGACTCATCCAGTGTGTCGTAGACAACGATGTCGATGTTCGCAGTGAGTATGTAGTGCGAATCACAGGTGTGGTTCGTGCGCGTCCAGACGGAACCGTGAACGACAACCTTGCAACTGGTCGCGTGGAAATCGGTGACTGCGCAGTAGAAGTTCTGAACTCAGCAGAACCGCCACCGTTCCCTGTAGACCAACGCGCCGACGACGTCGACGAAGGCGTTCGATTGAAGTATCGCTACATCGACATTCGTCGTGAGCGCATGCAGCGTAACTTGAGAGTTCGCGCTCGGGTAAACAGTGCTATTCGTCGCGCAATGGAAGAAAACGGATTCCTGGAAGTAGAGACCCCGTTGCTCATGCCTTCCACCCCGGAAGGTGCCCGCGAATTCTTGGTTCCTTCACGTAAAGATCATGGCTCGTTTTTCGCTTTGCCACAGTCGCCGCAGTTGTGGAAGCAGTTGCTCATGGTGTCTGGTGTTGACCGCTACTACCAAATTGCTAAGTGCTTACGTGATGAAGACTTGCGTGCTGACCGCCAGTACGAGTTCATGCAGCTCGACGCCGAAATGTCGTTTGTTTCTCAAGACGACGTTCTGGAATTCATCGGTCGTGCAGTAACCGCTGCGGCGGAGGCAGTCACAGGGGAGAAGTCGCCCACTATCCAGCGCATCACATGGCGAGAAGCGATGGAGCGATTCGGTGTCGACAAGCCCGACCTTCGATTTGGCATGGAACTCGTAGAACTCACGCCGCTGTTTTCATCCACGGAGTTCAAGGCATTTGCTGGTGCAGAATGCATTAAGGGCATTCGCGTTGATGCCGCTACATATCCAGAGGCCGCTGCATACGGACGCAACAAGCTCGATGCACTCACCGACCGCGCTAAGAAGATTGGTGCCAAAGGTTTGGTGTGGATGAAGGTTCAGGCCGGCGGGGTAGTTGAGTCACCGGTGGCAAAGTTCTTGTCCGATGCAGAGCGCGACACATTGGTCACAACTATGGGTGCAACCGACGGTGACCTACTCCTTTTGGTGGCCGACGAGTGGATGACCACATGCGAAGTACTGGGTCAATTACGCAACGACATTGGACGTCCACCTGTTCATGAAGGTCCGTACCGATATGTGTGGGTCACTGAATTCCCACTGTTCGTTGGCGCAGACCCAGTGACCGGTCGCCCACGTCCAGGGCACCACCCGTTCTGTCATCCGCATCCCGACGACATTGCATTGTTTGAGTCGAATCCTTTGAAGGTTCGCGCTCTTGCATATGACTTGGTGTTGAACGGATGGGAGTTGGGTTCTGGGTCCATTCGAATTCATGAACCAGAACTTCAACGTCGCGTGTTCAACATTCTCGGAATTTCCGACGAAGAAGCAGACAAGCGGTTCGGGTTCTTCTTGCAACCGTTCAAGTACGGTGCTCCTCCGCATGGCGGCTTTGCATTCGGTATCGACCGTCTCACCGCCATCCTTGCGGGCGAAGAAAACATTCGTGAAGTTATTGCGTTTCCAAAGACCCAGAGTGGTGCCGACCCAATGACGAATGCCCCAACACAGGTTGAGCCATCACATCTTGCAGATCTCGGTTTGCGACTTCTTCCACCGCCAGCAAGTTCGTAATCACGTGGAGACACCAGATCTTTTCACCGAGTCTCTGGAAGAACAGATTGCACTGCGTGCGCCATTGGCTGCGCGCCTTCGTCCCACAATGCTCGATGACATTGTCGGACAAAGTCATCTTGTCGGTCCCGACGGACCACTTCGTCGTCTGATTGATGCCGACCGCGTGTCGTCCATCATTTTGTGGGGCCCTCCTGGTACCGGAAAAACCACATTGGCAGAGTTGATTGCGTCGTCAACACGTCGGCGCTTTGAGCGACTCTCTGCTGTTACGGCTGGCGTGAAAGACATTCGCGAAGTTATTGACTCTGCGAAACGAGCACTTACTTTCGACGGCCATGGCACGGTTGTCTTTGTTGATGAAATTCATCGATTCAGCACAACGCAGCAAGACGCGTTGTTGCATGCGGTCGAGAGCGGCGTTGT